>NZ_CP023445.1:2179166-2780000 GCF_002354875.1 Actinosynnema pretiosum | reverse complement strand
GGAATCGCGAACCGCGGGAACGCCCTCCCCGCCGTCCGCGCCCTCGCCCCGGCTGCCCCTGGACAGGTCGGCCAGCGCCCACAGCCGGTGCAGCTCCCGCTGCTCCCCGCCGGTGGCGCCGCACGCCTTGGCGAAGCTGTGCACGATCCGGTAGTCGGCGGGCACGCTGGCCCCGGAGCAGTACCGGTGCAGACTGGACCCGCTGACCCCGGCCTGCTTGCCCAGCCGGTCGAACCCGCGCCCGCTCCGCTCCTTGAGCATTCTCAGGTAGGCGGCGAACCGGGCGTCCGGCTGCACGGGTGTCACGCGAGCCTCCTCGCCCCTGGGCTGATGACGGGGAGAAGCTAGCACCGCGCAAAGGGGCCTGAAACGGGATAACTCCCGCCTACCCCCAGGCGCCGACGACGTCGCGCGCCACCACCGGCAGGGAGAACATGGGGTAGTCGAAGCGGATCGCGTTCTCGTGCTCGGCGCGGGAGGTCGCGGCGACGCAGTCGGTGACCGTGTGCACCCGGTAGCCGCTCTCGTAGGCGGTGCGCATGGTGGACTCGACGCAGCAGTTCGTGAGGAACCCGCCGAGCACGACGTCGGTGACGCCCTTGCTGCGGAGCATGAAGTCCAGGTTGGTGCTGGCGAACGCGTCCAGCCCGCGCTTGCCCTCCACGACGATGTCGCCCGCGCGCGGCGCGAGGTCGTCGACGATCGCCGCGCCCCAGCTCCCCCGCACGAACGCCTTCCCGTCCACGACGCCCTTGAGGATGCCGTACGGGGTGGCGGTGATCTCGTGGTAGCCCTCGGCGAAGGCGATGGGCGTGTGCATCACCACCGCGCCCGCCGCGCGGGCCGCGTCGACCAGCTCGACGGTCTTCGGCAGCATCCCGGTGTCGGCCATGACGGGCGCGACGGCCTCGTGCAGCGCGCCCCCCTGGCTGGTGAAGTCGTTCTGGTACTCGATCAGCACCACGGCGGTCCTGGCCGGGTCGAGCGCGAGCTGGGAGGACATCGGCGGCACCCCTCACGTCGGCGGTCGCCCCGGAAGCCGGGGCCGTCGCATTCAACGGCCGGGCGGCGGTCCGGGGCAATGCGGCACGCGGGTGGTCCCGCCGAAGGCACCCGCCAGGACGCGGACAGGCCCCGCCCACCCCCGGAGGGGCGAGCGGGGCCTGTCCCCGGTGCGGCGCTCAGGCCGCCCCGGTCACTCCTCGTCCTTGCCCGACCCGGCCGTCGCCTTGAGCGAGCCCGGCGACGCCTTCGCGTCGGGGTCGTTGCGGGTCTTGATCAGGCTGGCCACGGTCACGACCACCAGGATGCCGATGATCACGCCGAGGCTGAGCGGGGTCGGGATCTCCGGGACGCTCGGGTCGATGTCCACGTGCGCCCAGTGCAGGATCAGCTTCACGCCGATGAAGCACAGGATGACCGCGAGGCCGGCGGACAGGTAGACCAGGCGGTCCAGCAGGCCCTTGACCAGGAAGAACAGCGCCCGCAGGCCGAGCAGCGCGAACGCGTTCGCGGCGAAGACGATGAACGCCTCGTCGGTCACGCCGAACACCGCCGGGATGGAGTCGAGCGCGAACAGCAGGTCGATGCTGCCGATCGCGAGCAGCACCACCAGCAGCGGCGTGGCCAGGCGCTTGCCGTCGACCTTGGTGGTGAGCTTGCCGCCCACGTACTCGTTGGTCATCGGCAGCATCCGGCGGACGGTCTTGACCGCGATGTTGTTCTCGACGTCCGGGTCCTCGTCGCGGTGCCGGAACAGCTGCACGCCCGTGTAGATGAGCAGCAGGCCGAACAGCAGGAACATGAACGAGAACAGCGACAGCAGCGTCGCGCCGAGCGCGATGAAGATGCCGCGCATGACCAGGGCGACCACGATGCCGAACGTGAGCACCTTGTGCTGGTGCTCCTCGGGGACCGCGAAGGTCGACATGATGATCACGAAGACGAAGAGGTTGTCGACCGACAGGCTCTTCTCCACGATGTAGCCCGCGAAGTACTGCGCCCCCGCGTCGCCGCCGTAGGCCCAGGCGAACCACGCGCCGAAGGCGATCGCGACCGCGATGTAGAACACCGACCAGGCCGTCGCCTCGGCGAACCGGACGCGGTGCGGTCGCGCGGCTGCCAGGATGAGGTCCACCGCGAGCAGGGCCACCACCAGCCCGATGGTGACCGCCCAAGTGAGCGCGCTGATCTCCAGCACCCAATGCCTCCGCTCAGTCCGAAGAAGAGAAACGCCGTTGAAACGGACATTATGCAGATATCACCCGGACGGTGCACCGAACTGGCTCATCCGGGAGGGGCTGGACGGCGGATCGGCTCCCAGCGGGTTGACCTGCCGTGACCGCGAGAAACCATGACATCGTTGACAAAGCGGCGCAGATCACGTCCCAGGCGCGCGGAGAAGTCCCCCGCCCAGGTGACGGGCGGGGGACTGACGTCACCTCGTGTTCAGCCGTTGTTCACCCGGCGAAGGCAATTCCCCCGCCGGGCGCCGGGGCTCACTGGAAGATCACGTCGTTGCAGAAGTAGTACGACTGGTCGGAGTGACTGGCCTGCCAGATCACGTAGACGATGTGCCGCCCGGTGCGCGAACCGGCGTTGACCGCCACCTGGTACGTCCCCGCGGGCGCGTACCTGCCCGTCGAGGCGACCTGCTCCAGGTCGGACCACCTCGGCGAGGTGGTGAGCGGGTTGAAGCCCTGCTTGGTGACGTAGACGCGCAGGTAGTCGGCCCCGTGCTTGGCCTGGTCGGTCACCGTGAGGGTGAACTGCCTGGGCTTGGTCGCGGCCGTCCACGCGCCGGGCACGTCCATCGCGGCGTACCGGCCGTTCTCGGTGCGGCCCGCGCTGCACAGCTGGCCGTCCGGGATGGCGGCCTGGTGGTTGCCCGCGACGCCCTCGCGGTAGAGGCCGTTCCAGTTCCACATGGCGTTGGTGTCGCGCTGCCAGGCCTGCCAGCACATGGGGTCGCGCTGGGCCATGGTCGGGTTCTGGAAGTCGCTGCCCCAGCGCTGCCAGCAGCCGTAGTTGCGCGAGGGCGGGTCGGTGGTGGAGCCGTGCGCGCCGGCCACGCCGGAGAGCAGGCTCACCATGAGCACCAGGGCCCCGGTGAGCGCGATCAGGGTTTTCCGGGCCAGTCGCGTCCCGGCAGGGGCGGGTATGAGCGCCACGCTGTCCTCCTCGTCGAGGATGCGAACACTGACTGGGAGCGCTCCCAAATCCGACTGTAGCCAGGTGGGCACCGGGTGTGAACCCCTGTGCGGCGCGCACCGGACCGAGCGGGTACCGGAACCTCCCCGGTCCGCGCCGGAACGTGCCGCCGAACGCAGCAGCCGGCGGGGTGTGGACCACCCGGCCGGCCGCCCACCTCACAGGTGACCTCGGGCACAGGGGCGCGGTCCGGGCGTGTCGCGCGCACGGCAGCGGCCCGGACCGCGTGGTCCGGGCCGCTGCTCCGAAGGGCGTCAGGCCGTGGCCAGCTCGGCCCAGACCGTCTTGTGGTCGTTGTACTGGTCCACTCCCCACTGCTCGGACAGCCGCGCCACGACGACGAGCCCGAAGCCGGACTTCGTGGTGGAGGTGCCGGGCGGGGAGAGCACGGGCAGCCGGTGCGGGCTCGCGTCGTCGACCTCGATGCGCACCCGGTCGCCGTGCCGCTCCAGGCGCACGGGACGCGGGGACCCGCCGTGCCGGTAGGCGTTGCTCACCAGTTCGTTGCCCACGAGCAGCACGTCGTCCAGGCGCTCGTCGCCGACGTCCGCGAGCGCGGTGGCCAGCCTGCGGCGCAGCGTGGCCAGCGGGAGGACCGAGCGCAGGGCGAGATCGACCTGGGCTTCCTCTGGGGGCGCTTCTGCAGCAGTCACGGTTTTCCGTCTCCTCTCTCGGACACCGGTGTGGTACCTCCGGACGCCGCAGCCGAAACCGCCCCCGAGTTGCCGTGACCGTGCCGTTGTGCTTCGAGGCCCCGAAACCACCCGCAACGGGGAGGACCTTCACCCCTGCGACCGCAGGAACGCCTCCAGCGCCCGCCGGTACGGCACGACCGTGGTCAGGTCGGCGTGCTCGTCGGGCCCGTGCTGCCCGTCGCCGCCGACGCCGAAGATCACCGCGTCCACGCCGCGGTGGTGGAAGAACCGGGCGTCCGCCGCCCCGTGCTTGCGCAGCGGCTCCCCCGCGTAGCCCTGGCCCAGCGCGGCCTCGCGCAGCGCCAGCACGCGCGGGTCGTCCGGTTCGACGCGGTGCGGCGGCTCGACGTGGTCGACGAGCACCTCGACGTCCGGGCACAGCAGCGGCAACCGGGACACCGCGTCCGCCTCGTGCGCCGGGAACCGCACGTCCAGCCAGGCCACCGCCTCGTCCGGGACCTGGTTGAGCGCGGTGCCGGGGGTGTCGACGCGGGCCACGTTCACCGTCGTGCGCCACCGCTCGGCCGTGGGAACCGGGTGCTCGGCGAGCACCGCCCGCACCGCGTCGAGCACCCGCAGCAGCGCGTTGTCCCCCAGCCACGGGTAGGCGCCGTGCGCGGACCGCCCGCGCGCCACCAGCCGCACGCCCGCGATGCCCTTGGACTCGGTGACCACGCGCAGCCCGCTGTGCTCGCCGATGATCACGAACCCGGCCCGCACGCCCTCGTCGAGCTGGTGCCGGGTGCCGTCGCGGCCCCCCACCTCCTCGTCGGTGACCAGTTGCAGCCCGAGCGGGTACGGCAGCGCGCGGGCGAGGTCGCGGAAGACCGAGGCGAGCACGAGCGCGGACAGCTTCATGTCCTGCGCGCCGCGCGCGTGCAGCCGGTCGCCGACCCGGCGGGGCCGGAACTGCTCGGGCGCGCCGGGGACCACGTCCAGGTGCGCGTTGAGCAGGACGCGGAAGTCGCGGGCGCCGGGAGCGGTGGACACGAGCGCGCTGGGCTTGCCGCCGGAGCTGAACCGCTCGACGTGGAAGCCGGGGCCGACGAAGTCCAGGACGAGCTCCAGGGCGCGGTGCAGCTCGTCGGGGCGGTCGGCGGTGGAGGGGATGGCGAGCAGGTCGAGCGCCGGGGGCAGCAGGTCGTCCAGCTCCACGGCCGGGCTACCTCCGCGCGGCGACGGAGGCCATCGCCTCGAACAGGGTCGGGAACACCGCGACCTTGGCCTCCAGGTCGGTCATCCGCAGCGCGCGCAGCACCACCCGCTGCTCGGTGGCCAGCGCCAGCGCCACGCCGGAGCGCTCGGAGGCCTTGATCGCGCCGATGATGGTGTCCACGCCCATGGAGCCGAAGAAGGTCACGCCGCGCAGGTCGAGCACGACGCCGGAGGACTTGCGGGCGATGGCCGCGCCGAACGCGCCCGCGATGAGGTCGTGGCCCGCCATGTCCACCTCGCCGTCGACCTTGACCACGACGACGCCGTCCACCGAATCGGTCTCGACGTCGACCGGCGGCACCCGGTCCTCTGCGCCTGCGGTCATGGCTGCTCCCGGCGTGCTGCGGCGGCGGTCTGGTTCTGGTCCTTACCCGTTTCCGGCGCGCGCGAATCCCCCGCTCCGCCGGGCGCGCCGGTTCCGCCGTCGGGCGGCGCGGGGGTGATCGGCGGGCGGGTCCGGGTCGTCGGCACCGCCACAGCCTCGGAGAACGCCCGCCGCCGGGTCAAGCGGGCGTGCCGGGGGAATGGCCGGTTTCACGGGAACGGGAGCCGCGGGGGACACCGGACGTGAACACGCGGGCAACAGCCCCGCAATTCCCCGTGCGCCGCCCCCGGTATTCGCGGTTGCCGGTTTTCCCGGTGCCGGAAAGGGGCGGGGGCCGGTCCCGCGCGGACCGGCCCCCTGCGCGCGTCCGCTCGGGATCAGGAGTGCTTGATGCGGGCCGACCACTCGGCGGCCCACTTGCCGTCGCCGAAGTCGAGCTTGGCGACGCACGTGTGGCTGTCGCCGTCGCAGGTCAGCTCGTACACGTCGACGGGGGCCTCGCGGGCGTCCTCGCCGTTGCCCTCGTGGGCCACCCAGGCGCCCCACTCGGCGGTCCAGTTCCCGTCGCCGAAGTCCAGGTTCGCGGTGCACGTCCAGGTGTCGCCGTCGCAGGTCACCTCGGTGGCGCCGACCGGGGAGCGCTGCTGCGCGAGGTCGTCGACGTGCATGACGCCCGCGCCCCAGGAGGCGGTCCAGCCGCCGTCGCCGAAGTCGAGCTTCGCGACGCACTCGTAGGTCTGGCCGTCGCAGGTGAGCCCGGTGACGTCGACCGGGTCGGCGGAGGCGGGGACGACGGCGGCGAGCAGGGACGCGGCGGCCAGCGAGGTGGCGGCGGCGACCCTCTTGGTGATGGTGTTCACGGTCAAGAACGTTCTCCGGTCATTCCAAGTGTGCCGGAATTGTCACCGCACCGTGGAATGACGCCATTAGATCCCGCGAACAGCGCACCGCCGCGCTCACCCGTGGTGAGCGCGGCGGTCAGGAACAGGTCACGCGTCGGTGTTGTCCGGTCCCGGCTTCACCGGGCCGACGCGCAGGAACGGGCCGTTGAGCGGCGGCGCGCACGCGTAGGTGTCGTCGGGCACGAAGGCCGCGGCGGTGTTGTCGGGCGGGTAGATCCGCAGCCCGCGCACCGGCACCTGCTGGCAGTCCGGGGTCTTCTGCGGCGCGCTGGACAGGAAGACGCCCGCCGAGGCGGTCTCGCCGGGGTTGAGGGTGACCAGCGGGCCGTTGACGTCGCGGGTGGCGGGCTCGCCGACCTGCTCGCCGCTGTCGCCGGTCACGTAGGACACGCCGGGCGCGCCCTGCAGGGTGCAGGCCGCCTGGCCGGTGTTGGTGAAGCGCAGGGGCAGGTGGGCGCCCTGCATGTCCGCGTTGCCCTGGCCGAACTCGATCCTCAGCTGGGCGGTCTGGCACTTGGCCGGTCCGCTCGCGGGCGGTGGGGTCGCGGCCTCGGAGGTCGTGCCCCCCTCGGTGGTGGGCGCCGGGGGCGGCTGGGTCGCGGCGGGCGCCCCGCTGGACGTGCCGCCGGAGGGGACGACCTCGATGTCCGGCACCTCGCCGCCCTCCTGGGCCGTGCCCCCCGAACCGCACCCCGCCGCGAAGGCCGCGACGAGGCAGGTCCCGGTCACCACGATCGCGCGCAACGACATCGTGCTCCTCCTCTGATCGCCGTTCCCTGGGTTCCGCCGGGTGGCGAGGTCCCAAACACGGCGATGCGCGACGTGGCGAGACCGTTGCGTTCCGGTGACCGCGGTCACAGTTCTCCCGCGCACTGGAACCAGCGGTCCGGAGCGGCCCGGCCAGGTTATAACCTGAAACTGAGTAAACCGCACAAAGCGCACGGCACTGCGTCGATGCCCACGCCGAGGTTATAAGGACCGCGATGACCAACCCCGACCCAGCACCGGTGACCAAGAGCGACCTCGCCTACGCGCAGGTGCGCGGGCGGGTCCTGTCGGGCGCGCTCGCGCCGGGCGCGGTGGTGAACCAGGCGGCGCTCGCGGTCGAGCTGGGCATCAGCACCACCCCGCTGCGCGAGGCGCTGAAGCGGCTGAGCGCCGAGGGCCTGGTGGAGCTGGGCGCGCACCGGGACGCGCGGGTCGCCCCGCTGAGCGGCGAGGAGGCGCGCGACCTGCTGGAGGTGCGCCGGGCGCTCGACCCGCTCGCGGCGGGGCTGGCGGCCGAGCGGCGGACCAGGGCCGACGTCGCCGAGATCCGGCGCGCGCACGACGGGTTGCGCCCGCTCGGCAGGGGCGCGTCCACCGACGACCTGGCCACGCACCGCCGGTTCCACGCCGCGGTCTACCGGGCCTCGCAGAACGAGGTGCTCGTCGCCTCGCTGGACGCGCTGTGGGACAAGTCCGACCGGTACCGGGCGCTCGCGCTGCGGGAGGGCCGGGACGCCGCCGAGCTGGCGCGCCGGGCGGCCGAGCACGCGGCGCTGGTCGACCTGGTGGTCGAGGGCGACGCGGTCGGGGCGAGCGAGCTGATGCGCGGGCACGTGGACACCAGCCTGGGCGCGCGGGCGGCGCTGCGGCTGCTGGGCGGTGGCCGCTGATGGGCCGCACCGCGCTGGTGGCGCTGTTCGCGCACTCGACGCTGACCCAGGTGGTCACGTTCATGCTGCGCCCGACCATGGCCTACCGGGCGCTGGAGCTCGACGTGCCGCCCGCGTGGCTGGGCCTGCTGTCCGCCGGGTTCGCGGTGGTGCCGCTGGCGATCGCGCTGCCGCTGGGGCACTGGGTGGACCGGGTGGGCGAGCGGTGGCTGCTGGTGTCGGGCGCGGCGCTGCTGGTGGCGGCGGGCGGGGCGTTCCTGCTGCTGGGCGACAGCGCGCCGGGGCTGCTGGTGGCGACGGCGGTGCTGGGCACCGGGCACCTGTGCGCGGTGATCGGGCAGCAGTCGCTGGTGGCGAACAGCTCGACGTCGGGGCGGTTCGACTCGGCGTTCGGCTACTACACGTTCGCGGCCTCGCTCGGCCAGCTGCTCGGGCCGCCGCTGATCCCGCTGCTGGGCGGGGCGCGGGCGATCCCGGACACGGCGGCGGTGTTCACCGGGGCGACCGCGCTGGCCGGGGTGCTGCTGGTCAGCTCGCTGTTCCTGCGCCGCACCGGGGTGCGCGCGCCGGAGAGGGGCGACGAGGGGCCGACCGGGCTCGGCGGGCTGCTGCGGCTGCCCGGACTGCTGCGGGCGCTGGTCACCAGCTGCGTGGTGCTGGCCGCGGTGGACATCTCGCTGGTCTACCTGCCCGCGCTGGGAACCGAGCGCGGGCTGGACGCGGGCGCGGTCGGGCTGCTGCTCGGGCTGCGGGCGGCGGCGTCGATGACCTCCCGGCTGTTCCTGGGCAGGCTGTCGGCGTGGTGGGGGCGCAAGCGGCTGCTGCTGGGCAGCGTGGCGCTGGCGGCGGTGGGGATGGGCGCGGTGGTCGCGCCGATGCCGCTGTGGGCGCTGGCGGTCGCGGTCGTGGTGGCCGGGCTGGGGCTGGGCGTGGGGCAGCCGGTGACGATGTCGTGGCTGGCCGAGTCGGCGCCGCCGGGGCTGCGCGGGCGGGCGATGTCGCTGCGGCTGACCGGCAACCGGGCCGGTCAGGTGGTGATCCCCGGCGCGGTGGGACTGCTGGCGGGCGGGCTGGGTGCGGCCGGGGTGCTGGGGCTGACGGCGGTGTGCCTGGCGGCGGTCGGGGTCTCGGCGCGCGGGCTCCGCGTGGACTCGCCGGTGGCGGTGACCCCGAAGTCACCACGAAACACTTGAGACTCCGACAAGACCAAACTTATTCCACCCAACAGGGGGTAAGCCGCCCTGCTTTTGTTCGCTCTTGGTTCGGTTGTTGAAAACTTTTGTTGTCTTCTGGTTACCGGCGTGCGTAGATCAGTGCTGGCTTGTGAGCGCTCTCACAGCCAGGACCGAGGAGAACCGCCATGTTCCGCTCCGTCACACGGCTACTCACCCTGCTCTTGGCCCTCATCACCGCTTCCGCCCTCCCCCTGCCCCTCGCCGCGGTCGCCTCGGCGGCGCCCGCGGTGCACGGGCTCAAGGGGGAGTACTTCGCCATGTCCGCGCCGGGCGCGCGGGACTTCGCCGTCCCCGGCGGGTCCGCGCTCGACCCGAACGTCGAGTTCGGCAACCTCGTCCCGACCTTCCAGGCGCTGACCGGCAGGGGCGAGCACACCACCGCCCGCTGGACCGGGCGGCTCACCGCGCCCGCCACCGCCGACTACACGTTCCACGCGATCGGCGACAACGGGTTCCGGCTGTTCCTGGACGGCGCGCCGGTCATCGACCACTGGGTCGGCGACTGGGACGTCGAGCAGCGCAGCGCCCCGGTCCGCCTGGAGGCGGGCGTGGCGCACGAGTTCCGCCTGGAGCTGTTCCAGGACACCGGTGGTGCGAACATGTTCCTGCGGTGGTCCGCTCCGGGGATGGCGAAGTCCACCGTCCCGGAGAGCGCGTTCACCCCGCCCGCCGACTTCGAGGTCTACCCGCTGGCGCTGAGCACGCCGGCAAACGGCAAGACCGTGCTGGCCGAGTTCGACGGTCGGATCACCGCGCTGGGCGACTTCCGCTCGCACGTCGCCGTCGAGGTCGACACCGTGCCGTTCCCGATCAGCTCGGTGAACCGCAAGGACGGCGACAAGCTGGTCATCACGCTCGGCGAGGCCGTGCTGAAGGGGCAGAGGATCCGGCTGCGCTACGACGGCGCGGGCGGGTTGGCGGTCGGCGGCAAGCCGGTGCCGGAGCTGTACCGGAGCGGGATCAACAACTCGGTCGAGCGGTTGACCACGCCGTGGACGAACAAGGTCAACAAGAACCAGCCGCTGCCGGAGTACCCGCGTCCCCAGCAGGAGCGGCGGAAGTGGTCGAACCTGAACGGGCAGTGGGAGTTCGCGGGCGCGGCGGCCGGTGAGCAGCCGGTGTTCGGGAAGGCGCTGGCGGAGAAGATCACCGTGCCCTACCCGGTCGAGTCGCTGCTGTCCGGGATCGAGCGGCACGAGGACCACATGTTCTACCGGCGGACGTTCACCGTGCCGCAGGACTGGAACGTGGGCCGGGGGCAGCGGTTGAAGCTGAACTTCGGCGCGGTCGACTACCGGGCCACCGTCTGGGTGAACGGCGTCAAGGTGACCGAGCACGAGGGCGGGTACACGGCGTTCACGGCTGATGTGACGGACGCGCTCGGCGGGCGCAGGCAGCACGAGCTGGTCGTGGCGGTCACCGACACGACCGGGGCCGAGCAGCCGGTGGGCAAGCAGACGTCGAACCCGAGCGGGATCTTCTACACGGCGTCGTCGGGGATCTGGCAGACGGTGTGGCTGGAGCCGGTGCCGGACCGGGCGATCGACGACGTGGTGAGCACGCCGGACATCGCGGCGGGGACGCTCTCGGTGACGGTCCGGTCGGCGACGTCACCCGGCGGTCGGGTGACGGTCATCGCGAAGGAGAAGGGCGGCCGGAAGGTCGGCAGCGCGACGGGGGCGGCGAACTCGGCGCTGACCGTGCCGGTGCCGAAGGCGCGGCTGTGGAGCCCGGAGGACCCGTACCTGTACGACCTGGAGGTCGTGCTGGAGGACGGGCGCAGCAAGGACGTGGTGTCGAGCTACTTCGGGATGCGCTCGATCGGGATCGCGCAGGTGAACGGGTTCCCGAAGCTGGTGCTCAACGGGAAGCCGGTGTTCTCGCTGGCGCAGCTCGACCAGGGGTTCTGGCCGGACGGGTTGAACACGGCGCCCACGGACGCGGCGCTGGAGTTCGACCTGAAGGCGCAGAAGGACCTCGGGTACAACGCGGTGCGCAAGCACATCAAGGTGGAGCCCGCGCGGTGGTTCTACCACGCGGACCGGCTGGGGTTGCTGGTGTGGCAGGACTTCGTGTCCGGCACGTTCAACACCGAGGCGGGGCGCGCGGCGTTCCAGGCGCAGGGCGCGGCCGTGGTCGAGCAGCACCGGTCGTCACCCTCGGTGATCGGTTGGATCGTGTTCAACGAGGGGTGGGGTGAGTGGGACCGGGAGGAGACCGGTCGCATCACCGAGCGCGTCCAGGCTTCCGACCCGTCGCGGGTGGTGAACGCGCACAGCGGCGTGAACTGCTGCGCGTCGAAGGGCGACTCCGGCAAGGGCGACGTGATCGACCACCACGACTACAACAACGACTCGCCGCCGTGGCCGGACGCGACGCGGGTGGCGATGGACGGCGAGCACGGCGGGTTCACGCTGCGCACGCCGGGCCACCAGTGGCCGGGCGCGCCGACCGCGATCTACAGCGGGGTGGCGAGCAAGGCGGAGCTGACCGCGAAGTACGTGTCGAACACCGAGCAGCACTACCTGCAGGCGGCTGGGGCCGAGTTGTCGGGGTCGGTGTACACGCAGGTCACGGACCTGGAGACCGAGCTGAACGGGTTGTGGACGTACGACCGGCGGGAGATCAAGGTCGATCCGGGTCCGGTGCGCGAGATCAACCGGAAGGTGATCGAGGCAGGTGCGGCGGCGGGCACGTACCGCTACCCCGCGAAGGGCGCGTGGTCCCTTGACGAGGGCCAGGGCGCGGTCGGCCGGGATGCCTCCGGCGGTGGCAGCGACCTGTCCGTGACCGGGGCGACGTGGGCGGAGGGCCTGCGCGGGACGGCGCTGTCGTTCAGCGGCGCGAACCAGTACGCGCAGACGGCGGGACCGGTGGTCGACACGAGGACCGATTACACGATCTCCGCCTGGGTGACCCTCGATGGAGCCCCGACCAACTGGGTGACCGCGGTGAGCCAGGACGGCCGCAGGCGCGAGAACCCGTTCTACCTCCAGTACGGCCAGGGCGGCTTCGCCTTCAGCGGCCCCGGCGGCCACCGCGCGGTGTCGCAGCCGGTGACCCCGGAGGCGGGCAGGTGGTACCACCTGGTGGGCGTGCACGACGCGACCAAGGCGGAGTTCCGGCTGTACGTGGACGGCGCCCTGGCCGGGACCACCCAGGCAGGCGACCCCCAGCTGAGCACGGGGCCGCTGTCGATCGGGAGGGCGAAGTACGCGGGCGGGAACGTGGACTTCTGGAAGGGGAAGGTGGACCAGGTCCAGGCGTTCGGCAGGGCCCTGACCGGGGCCGAGGTGGCGGAGCTGCACTCGGCGCGGTGATGGGGGCGGTTGGTGGTGGTTGGTCGGTGTGGTTGATCAGCGGTGGTTGATCGGCGATAGCTGACCGGTGACGCGGCGGGTCGGGAAACTCCCCGGCCCGCCGCGGCGCATTCGAGCGGTTCGACGCGCCCGATGAGCGGCCCGTTCACCTAACAGCACCGAACAGCACGGTCGCCATTCGGCGCAGCCACCAGGCAACTTGTTCACCGGGCGATACGGCTGCCGAGCGACATGGCTGGGCGACTAGCCGGGCGGAATGGTTGCCAGCGGCACAGTTGGGCGGAAGGCGCATTGAGAGAGATCCCCCTAGTGGCGCCTCCGATGGAAACGCTCTCACAACCCCGACTAGGCCACGCCGCCGGACTCCCACTCCACAGAGGGGTAAGCGACCGGGCAGGTCAGGCAGCCGGGCGGCCAAGCGGCCGGGCAGCCGGGCAGCCGGGTGGGCCGAGCGGCCGAGCGGCCGGGCAGGCGGACAAGCCAAGCGGCCGGGCGACCGGGCGGATCGAGCGGGCCGAGCGGCCCGGCAGCCGGGCGACCGGGCAAGCCAGGCAGGCAAGGCGGGCAGGCGGGCAAGGCGGGCAGGCGGGCAGGCGGGCAGCCAGGTAGGCGGTTAGGCGGGTAGGCCAAGCGGGCCAAGCGGCCGGGTTAAGCGTTTAGGCAGGGCAAGCAGCCGAGCAGGCCGAGCGGGCCAGGCAGATGGGCGGCCGGGCAGCTCAGGTGGTTTTGGGTGGGCCAAGTGCCGGGTGGGGCAGATGGTTGGGTTAGTGGTGCTGTGGAAGGGTGTTGGATGAGAGCGCTCTCGCCGCGCCTGCATCCGCCCCTGCTGCGTCTTTGCCCGAGTTCAAGCCAGAGGCCAGGCCGGTCCCGAGCCAGTGCCAGTGCCAGTGCCCCAGGCCAGTACCGGTACCTGTGCTGGCGCTGGCGCTGGCGCTGGTGCTGGTATCGGCTCCAGCGTCGGTGTCAGTGCTGGCGTCCGGGCTCAAGCCCCCCCCACGGGCTCGAGCCCAAGCGCAAGCCCGCCCCCGGCTCCCCCGCCCTACCCTCACTCATCCGCCTCGGCCACCGCCGCGAGCGCCGCCTCCGCGCTCCCGTGCATCTGCAGCACGTGGTGCAGCCCCACCGAGCTCAGCACCCGGCGGATCTGCCTGGTCACCACCAGGTGCAGTGCCCCGGCTCGGTCCAGCAGGCGGTCGTGGGACTGGACCAGGGGTTCGATTCCCCAGGACGTGAAGAAGTCCACGCCCGTCAGGTCCACCACGACCACGTCCGCCCGCGCGGCCTCCAGGGCCTCGCGCAGGACGGGCGCCGTGGCCACGTCCACGCCGCCGCGCACGCGCAGCACCACCACCGACTCGTCCACCCGCACGGTGGACGTCGACAGAGTCCGGTCTCCCCACACGTACGGGCTGGTACCCCTGAAAGTGGTGTTTCACCCTTCTGTGGGCTTCCTGCCTTCCGGGACCCGCACGTCCAGGGGCAGCTCGATGCGCACCGTCGTCCCGCCCTCGGGTGACGGGGTCAGGAACACCGCGCCGCCGTGCCGCTCCGCGATCGCCCTGACCAGCGCCAACCCCAGCGCCGACCCGGCGAGCTGGTCCCCGCCGGACCCCGCCCCCTCGCGCGGCAGCGTCGTGAACAGCCTGCCGCCCGCCCCGCCGAGCGGCACCTCGTCCGTGACCTCCATGGACCACTCCCCGTGCCCGCCGACCGTCGACGTCACCCGCACCGACGCCGACGGCGGCGAGGTCGCCACCGCCGCCGCGACCGCGTGGTACGTCATGCACGAGAGCAGCTCGCCGTCGCCGCGCGCCTGCGTCGGCAGCACCGGCGTGTCGACCTGCACCCGCACCGCCCTGGCCTCCGCCGCCGCCTCCACCGCGTGCGCGCCGTCCCGCACCAGCCGGTCAAGGTCGACCGACGCGATCTCCAGCTCCTTGCTGTGCGACTCGACCTTCGCGAGCAGCAGCAGCGTCTCCACCAGCCCGGCCATCCGGTTCACGTTCCGCTCGACCGCCTCCGCCACCTGCCGCTCCCCGTCCCGCCAGTCGGCGACCAGCAGCGGGGTCAGCGAGGTCAGCGCGGTGAGCGGGGTGCGCAGTTCGTGCGAGATGGTCGAGATGAACTCGGTCTTCAACGCCGACAGCCGGGACAGCTCGGCGTTGCGCGTCTCCAGCGCCCGCCGCAGCGACACCTGGTCCGTCACGTCCCGCAGCACCCACAGCTGCCCGAACAGCTCGTTCTCCCCCCGCACCTGGAGGAAGTCCACCTCCAGCACCCGATCGGGGCCCAGTGGCACGGAAGAGGCGTGAACCGGCTCGGTCGCGGTCACGCAGCGCATCGCCAACCGGTCCAGGTGCTCGTAGTCCTCCGGCGGTCTGCGGCGGCGCGGGCCCATCTCGCGGCCGGTCAGCCCGACCAGCTCGCGCGGCTCCCCCTCCAGGTCCAGCAGTTCCAGCGCGGTGGTGTTGACGGTCAGCACCTTGCGGTCGTTGTCCTGCAGGATCACGCCCACCCGCAGCGCGTCGATCAGCATGTACAGCCGGGCGCTCGTCACCCGGCTGTGGTACTGCGCGTCGCGCAGGTCGGTCATGTCGCGGGAGAAGGTGACCAGCCCGCCGATGACCGGGTCGTCGATCCGGTCGAGCACGATCACGTCCACGAAGATCCAGCCGCCGTCGGCCCCGCGCACCCGCGCCTGCACGCGGGCGGTGCCGCCGGGGTCGGCGGCGTGCAGCCCGAGGATGGCGTCCAGCACGGTCTCCCGGTCGTCGGGGTGCACGCCCTCGGCGGCGGTGTCGGCGACGTGCTCCCCGTAGACCAGCGCCGTCCCGTCCATCCACTTCCTGGTGTTGCTCCAGCGCAAGTACCCGTTCGCGTCGAACAGCGCCACCATCGTGGGCATCTGGGACACGATGGCGTCGCGCAGCGCAACCTCCCGCGCGGGCGGCCCCACTCCGTCGAGGGCAGCCGCCACCGCGTCGGCGATGATCTGGAGCCGCTTGGTGACCGGTTCGGCCTGCACCACCACCGCCCCGCCGCGCTCCAGCGGCACGACGACGTCGCCGCGCCACGGCGGCCCGTCCTCCCGCACCATCGCCGACAGCACGCCGGGGAGCGCGAGCAGCACGCGGACCGCCTGCTCGGGGGCCCGTCCGGTGTAACCGGCGCGGACGACCGAGCGCACCACCGCGGCCACCTCGGCCGGGTCGACCGCCTGCGCCATGGGCTCTCCCGTCTCGCGATACGCGGCACAGCACACCGCGAATCGTGCGACGCCGTGGCGCGGCGTGCCCCTTGCGGAGCAGTGTCCACTCGAAACGGTGAAAAAGGGCGTGGTCGGCTCGATCGCCGGACGGACGTGGCGGGCTCGCTCGTATCGTGGCAGTCCGGACGGGTGCGCCCCTCCACTGTGGACCGACCGGGTGAGAGCGCCCACGCCAGAGGAGGCGACATGAGCACCGTGCTGGTCGTGGAGGACGAGCCGGACATCGCCCTGGCGCTGCGGCTGAACCTGGAGCGGGCCGGGCACGAGGTGCGGGTCGCCTCGGACGGCAAGCAGGGGCTGCGGGAGCTGCACGAGTCGCAGCCGTCGCTGGTGCTGCTCGACATCGGCCTCCCGGTGCTGGACGGCTGGATGGTGCTGGAGCGCATCCGGGACGTGAGCGACGTTCCGGTGCTGCTGCTGACCGCGCACGGCATGGAGGCGGACAAGGTCAGGGGCCTGCGCGGCGGCGCGGACGACTACCTGACCAAGCCGTTCTCGGCGAAGGAGCTGCTGGCCAGGATCGAGGCGATCCTGCGCAGGGCCGAGGGCGCGACGGCGGCGAGCAAGGCCGAGGTGTACGACGACGGCCTGGTGCGCATGGACCACCGGGCGCGGCGGGTGTACGTCAACGGCGAGGAGGTCGACGTCAACGCCACCGAGTACCGGCTGCTGTCGGTGTTCGTGCAGCACAAGGGCGCGGTGCTGTCGCCGGGGCAGCTGCTGGACAAGGTGTGGAACGACCCGACCGGGATCGGCGCGGAGCGGGTGAAGTTCGCGGTGATGCGGTTGCGGCGCAAGCTGAACTGGTCGGCGGACGAGTCCCCGATCCGCGCGGCGCGCGGCATGGGCTACCGCTACGACCCGCCGCGCAAGTAGTCGGGCTCGGCCTCGTAGCGCGCGATGGGGGCGACGGCGGGCTCCGGGGTGGGCAGCGCGGTGAGGTGGGCGCGCAGGTCGAGCGGGTCGCTGACCGGGAACGGGTCGGTCCGGCGCGAGCGGGACACCGCGAGGGGCGCCAGGACGGCGAGCTGCGCCAGGGCGCAGACGGCCGCGAGCAGGAGGGCGGCGCCGGCGAGGAGGAGCATCGGGCTGTCGAGCGCGGCCCACGCGAGCAGACCACCGCCGATCAGCGCGGCGACGCCCAGGACCAGGGAGAGGAGCAGGCCCGAGGGCGAGTACGACCTGCTGCCCGGCTCGACCTGGGTCGTCGACCGCTCCCCCGCCAGCTCCCACCAGCGCCGCCGGTGCGCGGGGACGTCGACGTCGGACTCGGCGATCCAGCGCAGCGCCCGCCCCTCGGCGGGGAACCCGGCGCGCTCCAGGAAGACCGCCCACCGCTCCACGCCGTCGGCGCCCAGCGCGTCGTCGCTGCCGCAGGGGACCTCGCGGGCGGCATCGTCGGCGGCGCGTAGGGCGGTGTCCTGGTCGACGCCGCGGGTGACGGCGACCGCGTGCAGGGCCTCCCACCGCTCGAAGATCCCGACCGCGCGGTCGTCGCCGCGCCGGACGTGGACCCGGACGTGCCGCTCGTCCCAGGCGAGCGCGACGCTGGAGCCGCCGGGCCCCGACGCGACCTCGGCGGTGTCCTCCAGCTCGGCCACGACCACGGGCGCGGGGCCCAGCAGGAACACGCCCTTCGCGGTCGGCACGAGCGCGCGCGGCCGGGCGACCCAGTGCCGCAACCGGTCGCGCACCTCGTCGAGGCCGCCGGGAACCCGCACCACCACGCTCACCGCGCCCCCAAGATCATCAGGTGATGCGCGGAGCACAGGGGGCAGCGGGGCGGCGCGGGGGATCCGGAGAAGATCACTGGGCGCCCCCGAAGGCCGGTTGGGCGCGGGCTGGGGGCAGCAAGGCCGCTAGGCAACCGGGCCGCCGGGCCGCCGGGCAATTAGGCAGCCGGGCAGCCGGGCAGCCGGGCCACCAAGCCGCCAGGCAGCCGGGCCGCCAGGCCACCAGGCAGCCGGGCCGCCAGGCAGCCGGGCCACCAGGCAGCCGGACCGCCAGACCACCGGGCAACCAGACCGCCGGGCAACCAAGCCGCCAGGCCACCGGGCCACAGGGCCACAGGGCCACAGGGCGGCCGAGTGGCAGCCCCCGCCCCCGCCCCCGCGTCAGCTCACGCTGAGCACGAGCTTGCCGCGCACGCGCCCCCGCTCGCCGTGGACGTGCGCCTCGGCGGCCTGCTCCAGCGGGTACACCCGCTCGACCTCCACCCGCACCTCCCCCGCGTCGATCAGCTCGCCGATCCTGGCCAGCGCGGGCGCGTCCGGCTCGACCAGGAACGGGCTGGTGCGCACCCCCAGCTCCGCCGCGCGCGCGACCGCCGCCTCCGAGACGCCGCCGGGCACGCCGACGAACAGCCCGCCGGGCCTGAGCACCGACAGGGACCGCAGGTCGGTCTCGTCGCGCCCGCCGATCAGGTCGACGACGACGTCCACGTCGCTCACGTGCTCCTCGAACCGCGCCGACCGGTAGTCGATCAGCTCGTCGGCCCCGAGCGCGGTCAGCCACTCGTGCCGCTCGGCGCTCGCGGTGCCGATCACGTGGGCGCCGAGGTGCTTGGCGAACTGCACCGCGAAGTGCCCCACCCCGCCCGCCGCGGCGTGCACGAGGACGCGCTGGCCCTTCTCCACCCCGGCGGTGTCGACCAGGACCTGCCATGCGGTCAGCGCGGCCAGGGGCACGGCGGCGGCCTCCTCGTGGGTGAGGGAGGCGGGCTTGCGGGCGAACTGGCGGGAGGGCGCGGTGACGTGCTCGGCGTAGGCGCGGGCGGCGCGCGGGAACCACGGCATCCCGTAGACCTCGTCGCCGGGCTGGAGCGTGGTCACGCCGAACCCGACCGCCTCCACCACGCCGGACACGTCCCAGCCGAGGACGTGCGGCGCGTCGCCGAGGTGGTCCGCCATGCCGCCGCCCGCGCGGCTCTTCCAGTCGACCGGGTTGACCCCCGCCGCGCGCACCCGCACGAGCACCTCGGTGGGCAGCGGCTCGGGCTTGGCGACCCGCTCGACGCTGAGCACGTCGGGCCCGCCGAAGGACCGCTGGACGACGGCGCGCATGGTCTCGGACATCTTCACTCCCCGTGACGTCGGTACCCGCCGGAAGATCGCTCCCGGCGTGCCCCGACCGTATCCGCGAGGGGGTGCTTACCCGCAAGGTTCACTGCTTCCCGAAGGGAAGTGACCAGTTCAGGACTCCGAAGGCAATCGGTCGAGGTTGTCCTCCACCCACGACCGCAGGCCGTGCAGCGGCACGGCGGCGTCCTGCCCGAGGTCGGTGAGCGAGTACTCCACGTGCAGGGGCACGGCGGGCACGACCTCGCGGTGCACCAGCCCGTGGTCCTCCAGCCGCCGCAGGGTCTGGGTGAGCACCTTCGGGCTGACCCCCTCCAGCCGCCGCTGGAGCTCGCCGAACCGCAGCACCCCGTCCTCCAGCGCGCCGATGGCGAGCGCGGACCACTTGTTGGCCAGCAGGTCCAGCATCGACCGGCACGGGCACTGGGCCTTGTACACGTCGTGCACCGAGTGCGCGCCGCTCCCGCAGTCGACCGCCATGACACCCCTTGAGCAGGAAGCTTCCGAAAGGGAAGCAACGACCGGAAAGCGCCACTGTACGCCCCCGCGACTCCAACCGAGAACGATCTTCGCGCGCGCGCGAAACCTACTCCCACCAGGCCAGGAGCCCAAACTCTCTCACCCGTTGGACGAAAATCCACCCCTCTGGAGATCGACCTAAGGTGAGCGCCGCTCGCCCCCCTCAAGGTCAGGTGCCCGTTGTCAGAACCCCTACGCCCCACCGCGGTCCGCTCGCTGCCGCGCGCCGTCCTGTCGGTGCTGCGGCACGACCGCTGGGCGCGCGCCGGAGCGATCGCCATCGCGGTCCTCGGGCTGCTCGCCCTGTCCGCCGACCTGCTCGGCGCGCTCACCGGCCAGGACCCGTACACCTACCGCACCGAGGCCCTCGACCCGGCGACCGGCGCGCCCGCCGGGGCGCTCGGCGGGGTGAGCGCGACGCACTGGTTCGGCGTCGAGCCGCTGACCGGCCGCGACCTGTTCGCGATCGTCGCGCACGGCGCGCGCACCTCGTTCCTGATCGGCCTGGCCGCCACGGCGGTGTCCGCGCTGGTCGGGGTGGTGCTCGGCGCGCTGGCGGGCTACCGGGGCGGCTGGGTCGACCAGCTCGTCACGCAGACCGCGGACGTGCTGCTGGGCTTCCCGTACCTGATCTTCATGATCGCGCTGGCCGCCGTGGCCCCGCCGGACGTGCCGCGCCCGCTGCTGCTCATCGTGGTGATCGGCTTCTTCGGCTGGCCCTCGATCGCCCGCATCGTGCGCGCCCAGACCCTGGCGCTGCGCTCGCGCGGCTTCGTCTCGGCCGCCCGCTCGCTGGGCGCGGGCCCGTGGCACGTGTTCCGCACCGAGCTGCTGCCCAACCTGTGGGGTCCGATCATCGTGGTCTCGACGCTCTCCATCCCCGGCAAGATCGGCCTGGAGGCCGCGCTGTCGTTCCTGGGCGTGGGCATCCCGCCGCCCACGCCCAGCTGGGGCCGGGTGATCAGCAGCGCGGTCAACTGGGTCGGCACCGACCCGATGTTCCTGGTGTTCCCCGGCGCGGCGCTGCTGCTGTCCACCTGGGCGTTCACCGTCCTGGGCGACGGCCTGCGCGACGAGCTCGACCCCCGGACGGCGGTGCGGGCCTGATGCGCACGACGCTGTTCGTCGGCAAGCGGGTGCTCAGCGCCCTGCTGGTGCTGTTCGCGGTCGCCCTGTTCACGTTCGCGGTGTTCTACCTGGTGCCCGCCGACCCGGCCGAGGCCGCGTGCGGCAGGCCGTGCACCGAGCAGAACCTGGCGCTGGCGCGCGAGTTCATGGGCTTCGGCGACCCGTGGTGGTCGCAGTTCGGGGACTTCCTCGGCGGCATCCTGGCCGGTCGCACGTTCGGGGTGGGCGCCACCTCGATCGAGTGCTCCGCGCCGTGCTTCGGCTACTCGTTCCAGCAGAACACCGACGTGGTTCAGCTGATCTGGGAGCGCCTTCCGGTGACGTTCTCGCTGGCGGTCGGCGCGGCGGCGCTGTGGTTCGCGGCGGGCGTGGGCACCGGTGTGCTGGCGGCGCTCAAGCGGGGCACGGCGGTGGACCGGATCGCGCTCGGCGCGTCGGTGGCCGGGGTGTCCGCGCCGGTCTACCTGACCGGCCTGCTCGGGCTGCTGCTGTTCGGCTTCACGCTCGACGTGGTCCCGGTCGGCGGGTACGTCGCGTTCACCGAGGACCCGGTCGACTGGCTGTGGCGGATGGTGCTGCCGTGGGCGGTGCTGGCGTTCGCGCACGCCGCCTACTACACCCGGCTCACCCGCACCCAGATGCTCGACGCGCTCGGCGAGGACTACGTGCGCACCGCCCGCGCCAAGGGCCTGACCGAGCGGGAGGTCGTCGGCAAGCACGCGCTGCGCAACGCCCTGCTGCCCGTGGTCACCCTGTTCGGCGTCGACCTGGGCGCGCTGCTCGGCGGCGCGGTGATCACCGAGCGGGTGTTCGGGCTGCCCGGCGCGGGCTCGCTGCTGGTGGACGCGGTCAACCAGCGCGACCTGCCGCTGCTGCTGGGCTGCACGCTCTTCGCCGCCGTGCTGATCGTGATCGCGAACGCGCTGATCGACCTCGGCTACGGCGCGCTCGACCCGCGAGCGCGCCTCACCTGACCGGGCGCCCGCCGGAGAGCCTGCCCCGGACCGCCGGGACGGGCGCCCCCAAGACCCCTGCTCCCCACTTCCCCGCTAGGAGAGAGAACCGCCATGACCAGAAGTCGGACCTCACGGGTGGTCGCCACGGCCACCGCACTCGTCGGCGCGCTCGCGCTGACCGCGTGCGGCGCCAACGACCAGCCCCAGCAGGGCGCGGCCGACCAGGCCAAGGCCGAGCGCGGGGGCGTGCTGCGCATCCTCGGCGAGAGCCAGTCGCTGAACTTCGACCCGGCCAAGAGCTCCTCGCTGCCGATCACCTCGCTCGCGCTGGTGCACCGCAGGCTCACCGGCTGGCTGAACGAGCCGGGCCAGGACGCGAAGGTCGTCCCCGACCTCGGCGACACCGGCAAGACCGACGACGGCGGCAAGACGTGGACCTTCACCCTCAAGGAGGGCCTGAAGTACGCGGACGGCACGCCCATCAAGGCCGATGACATCAAGTGGGGCGTCGAGCGCTCGTACGCGCCCGCGTTCTCCGGCGGCCTCGGCTACCACAAGCAGCTGATCGAGGGCGGCGCCGACTACCGGGGCCCGTTCGAGGGCCAGCGCCTCGACTCCATCAAGGTCCCGGACGACCGCACGATCGTGTTCACCCTGTCGCGGCCGTACGGCGACTGGCCGTGGGTGGCGAGCACCCCGGCGTTCGCGCCGGTGCCCAGCGGCAAGGGCGCCGAGGCCGACTACAGCGACCACGCGGTCGCGTCCGGCCCGTACAAGGTGGAGAAGTACCAGAAGGGCGTCGAGGCGCGCCTGGTGCGCAACGAGAACTGGGACTCGGCCACGGACGAGCTGCGCGGCGGCCTCCCGGACGAGATCCTGTTCCAGCTGGGCCAGGACACCTCGGTGATCTCGCAGCGGCTCACCGCCGACTCCGGTGACGACAAGTTCGCGTTCGGCTCCTCGTTCGTGTCCCCCGCGCAGCTCGCGCAGCTGGCGGGCAACCCGTCGGCCAAGCAGCGCCTGGTGACCTCGAAGACCGGCGCGCTCGCCTACCTGGCGCTCAACACCCAGAAGGCGCCGTTCGACAACCCCAAGGTGCGGCAGGCCGTGCAGTACGCGGTCGACAAGACCTCGTACCAGATCGCGTCGGCGGGCAACGCCGAGCTGGCCGGTGACGTCGCCACCACGCTGATCACCCAGGGCATCGCGGGCCGCGAGCAGTTCGACCTCTACCAGACCAAGCCGTCCGGCGACCCGGAGAAGGCCAAGTCGCTGCTGGCCGAGGCGGGCTTCCCGAACGGGATCTCGGGCCTGGAGTTCCTGGTGTCGCAGACCAACAACTACCCGGAGAAGGCCGAGGCGATCCAGGCCGCGCTGGTCAAGGCGGGCATCCAGTCCGAGATCCGGGTGCTGGAGAGCGACGCGTACACCGCCGAGTCGCGCGCGGACAACCCGAACTACGCGCTGACCCTGTCCTCGTGGCAGCCGGACTTCCCGAGCGCCAACGCGAACATCCAGCCGCTGTTCGACTCCCAGGAGATCGGCCAGGGCGGGTACAACCTGTCCCGCTACGACAACCCCGAGGTCGACAGGCTGATCGCCGAGGCCCAGGCCACCGTCGACCCGGTCGAGGCGGGCAAGAAGTGGGTGGAGCTGGACAAGAAGATCCTGGCCGACTCCCCCGTCGTGCCGCTGATCTACACCCGCAACTCGTTCCTGCACGGGTCCAAGGTCGCCGACTTCCGCATCGCCGACTTCCCCGCGTACCCGAACTACGCCCGAGTCGGGCTCCTGAAGTGACCGGGCCGCTGCTGGAGCTCGACGCCGTCGGCGTGGAGTTCACCGGCGGCGGCGCCACCACCGCGGCCGCCAGGGACGTGAGCCTGTCCCTGGCGGCCGGTGAGGTGCTCGCCGTCGTGGGTGAGTCCGGGTCGGGCAAGACCGTCACGGCGATGTCGCTGCTGCGACTGCTGCCGTCGACGGCGGTGCTGTCCGGCCGGGCGCTGCTGGACGGCGAGGACCTGTTCGGCATGGGCGCCGACGCGCTGCGCGCGGTGCGCGGCGGGCGGATCGGCGTGGTGTTCCAGGAGCCGATGACCGCGCTGAACCCGGTGTTCACCATCGGGCGCCAGCTGGCCGAGGCGGTGCTGGCGCACCGGGAGGTGACCGGGCGGCAGGCCCGCGCCCGCGCGCTGGAGCTGCTGGAGCTGGTGGGGCTGCCCGACGCGGAGGCGAAGCTGCGCCGGTACCCGCACGAGCTGTCCGGCGGGCAGCTGCAGCGGGTGGTGATCGCGATGGCGGTGGCGAACGAGCCCGCGCTGCTGATCGCGGACGAGCCGACCACGGCGCTGGACGTGACCGTGCAGGCCGAGGTCGTCGAGCTGCTGCGGGACCTGCGGGACCGGTTGGGCACGGCGATCCTGCTGATCACCCACGACATGGGGGTGGTGGCGTCGCTGGCGGACCGGGTCGCGGTGATGAAGGACGGGCGGGTCGTGGAGCAGGGCGGGGTGGAGGCGGTGTTCGGGGCGCCCGAGCACGAGTACACCCGGAGCCTGCTGGACGCGGTGCTGTCGCTGTCGACGACGCCGTCGGTCGCGTCGGTCGTCGCCGAACCGGGGTCCGCCGAGGTGGCGGGCGCCGTCGAGGTGCTCGCGCCGGAACCGGACGCGGCGCTGGTGGTCGACGACCTGACCGTGGTGTACGGCGGCGGCTGGCGGGGCGCGGGCACGCGCGCGGTGGACGGCGTGAGCCTGCACGTGGGGCGCGGCGAGGTGCTGGGGCTGGTCGGCGAGTCCGGGTCGGGCAAGACGACGCTGGCGTCGGTGGTCGCCGGGCTGCGCGCGCCCACGTCCGGGTCGGTGCTGGTCGGCGGGCAGGACGTGGCGCGGTTGCGCGGGGCGCGGCGCAAGGCCGCGCGCGGGCGGGTCGGGGTGGTGTTCCAGGACCCGACGTCCTCGCTGAACCCGCGCGCCCCGGTCTGGCGGGCGGTGGCCGAACCGCTGGTGCTGCACCGGGGGCTGCGCGGGGTCGAGCTGGGGCGGCGGGTGGACGAGCTGCTGGAGCTGGCCGAGCTGTCGCCGTCGCTGCGGGAGCGCTACCCGCACGAGCTGTCCGGCGGGCAGCGCCAGCGGGTCGGGATCGCGCGGGCGCTGGCCCTGTCGCCGGACCTGCTGATCGCGGACGAGCCGACGAGCGCGCTGGACGTGTCGGTGCAGGCCAGGGTGCTGCGGCTGTTCGGCGAGCTGCGGGCCGAGCTGGGGTTCGCGTGCCTGTTCATCAGCCACGACCTGGCCGTGGTGGAGCAGCTCGCGGACCGGGTGGCGGTCATGCGCGGCGGGCGGCTGCTGGAGCTGGGGCCGGTGGGGCGGGTGCTGGCGCGCCCGGCGCACCCGTACACGGCGCGGCTGCTGGCGGCGGTCCCGGTCGCGGACCCGGTGCGGCAGCGGGAGCGGCGGGAGCTGTGGCGGGCGGTCGCCGCCGGGTGAGGGACGTGGTCGGGGCGGGGCGGTCGAGGCGCCCCGCCCGGCCGCCCCGCGTGAGCTTGGCGAGCAGCGCGGGCTGGCCGAGGAGCACGCCGGCGAGCACGAGCAGCAGGCCGGTCCCCTGGCGGCCGGTGAGCGCCTCGCCCGCGAGGGCGGTGCCCAGGAGGACGCCGGTGACCGGGTTGAGCAGGCCGATCAGGCCGACCGAGCCCGCGTCCAGGTGCGTGAGGCCGGTGTACCAGGCGGCGTAGGCGACGGCCGTGCCGATGATCGAGACGTAGCCCGTGGCGAGCACCGCAGGGCCGTCGAGCGACGGCGGCGGGCCTTCGAGGGCGAGCGCGGCGACGAGCAGCGCGGCGCCGCCCGCGATCAGCTGCCAGGCCGCGACGGGCAGGACGCCGACGGGGCCCTTCGCGCTCCAGCGCTTGGTGAGCAGGTGGCCGAGCGCCGAGGTGAGCACGGCGGAGACGGCGACGAGCACGCCGAGCGGGTCGACCGCGCCCGCGCCCGCGGCGACCACCAGGACCACGCCCACGACGCCCGCGACGCCGCCGAGGAGGGCGGTGGGGCGGGGGCGTTCGGCGAGCAGGGGCCAGGCGAGGGCCATCATCGCGAGCGGCGAGGTGGCCATGACCGCCGAGGCGGTGCTGGTGGGCAGGAGCTGCGCGGAGGCGTAGACGAGGGCGAAGAAGACGCCCATGGTGAGCGTGCCCAGGACCGCCGAGCGCCACCACCAGTGCCCGCGCGGCAGGCGGCGGGCGAGCGCGAGCAGCAGGAGTCCGGCGGGCAGGGCGCGCAGGGTCGCGCCCCAGAGCGGGGTGTCGGCGGGCAGGAAGTGGTGGGTGACGTAGTAGACCGAGCCCCAGGCCAGCGGGGCGACGGCGGTGATCAGGGGCCAGCGCCAGGTAGCTTCCCGGGAAGTAACTTCCATGGAAGCAATATAGCTTCCACGGAAGCGGTAGCGTGGCGAGTCGTGGACCACACCCCCGAGCAGGGCTTGGACCGGGTCGCGCGCATCCAGGCCGAGTGGGCGCGCGAGCGGCCGGACGTGGACGTGTCGCCCCAGGGCGTCATCGGCAGGCTGCACCGGTTGGCGGCGGCGCTGATGGAGGAGATCTCGGTCGTCTACCGGCGGCACGGGCTCGGCGAGGGCGAGTTCGACGTGCTGGCCGCGCTGCGGCGGGCCGGGGAGCCCTACGAGCGGGCGCCGGGCGAGCTGGCGCAGCACACGATGGTGACCACCGGGGCGATCACCAAGCGGTTGGACCGGCTGGAGCGCGACGGGCTCGTGACGCGGCGGATGACCGACGGGGACGGGCGCAGGCGGGTGGTGGCGCTGACCGAGGCGGGGAAGCGGGTGTTCGACCGGGCGTTCACCGAGCACATGGCGAACGAGCGGCGGTTGCTGGAACTGCTGGACCCCGAGGAGGCGCGAGTGCTGGAGGGGTTGCTGGAACGGTGGTTGCGGCACTTCGACTGAGGGTTCAGGTAAGGCTTTCCTCAGGGGACTGCCGGATTCCTCTGAGTGGTTTGAATTAATTTCATGAAATTTACCCTTTGATGGCTTGACCAGCGGTTATGCTGTTCTTTTGGCGTTCAGGTTAGCCTGGCCTAAACATTTTCGACTTGCCGCGGTTGTGTCGGGGTGGGAGGTTGTTTCCACCGAGCCGACTAGACGCTGAGGAACGGTCATGACGACAATGGATATGCCCGCCGTCCACGAGTGCACCGTGACCGGCTGCTCGTACAACCACGACGGCTGCCACGCGTTCGCGATCACGGTGAGCGGGGTCAACGGGACCGCCGACTGCGGCACCTTCGTGCCGCTGGACACCAAGGGCGGGCTGCCGAAGGTGGTCGCGCAGGTCGGCGCGTGCTCCCGGTCGGACTGCTCGCACAACAAGGACCTGGAGTGCTCGGCGTCGAGCGTGCGCATCGGGCCCGGCAAGGGCGACCACGCGGCGAACTGCCTGACCTACACCACGGACTGATCCCGGTCCCGTGCGACGAGGGCCCCGCGCCGGTGCGGTGAGGCGCGGGGCCTCGTCGTGCGCGGGCGCTCGCGCGCGGGTCCGTCGTGCGCGTGCCGGGCCAGGAACGCCGCGACCCCCTCGGCGAGCACCCGGACCCCAGCCCCGAGGTCGTGGTCGGTGGCGCAGACCAGCGCGTCGGCGGCGCCCGGCCACCCTCGGCGCGGAACCGCAGGGTGAGCGCGACGACGTCGACGTCCTCCAGCAGCGGCGAACCGCCGAACGCGCGCACCGGCACGCCGACGAGGCAGGCCCCGAACAGCTCGGCGAAGTGCGCGCAGTCCGGGTCCACCACGATCCCGAGCCGCGCGACGGCGCGCTCCAGGGCTGCGATCAGCACGGGTTCCAGCACGGGGACAGGCAGGCCGTCCGCTCCCCCGTCACCCCGCGAGCAGCTCCGCGATCCGCGCGACCGCGATGGCCCGCGACGAGGGCGTCGTGGGCACCGACAGCGAGTCCGACATGGACCAGCGACCCTGCCCGTCCACGGCGACCGCCATGCTCACGTTGCCCTGCGGCGAGCCGATCTTCAGCAGCACCGAGGACTCCCGGTCGCCGCTCAGGTGCGCGTCGAGGAAGCGCCCGGCCTGGGCGCTGGCGGTCACCCCCGGTTCGAGCAGGCGCACGTCCCAGCCGCCCGCGCCGTCCGGGCACAGCCGCAGGTGCCCGCGCGGCCCGCTCAGCAGGTGCGTCAGCACGGGCACGTCGCCGCGCCAGCCGAGCATCCGGGTGATCCGGTCGGCGGTGGCGGCGGCCTCGATCACGGCGGCGAGCCGGGGCGAGGGCCGGAACGCCCGGCCGGTCCGGGTCGCGAGCCCCCGGTGCACGAGCGAGTCGAGGCCGTCGTGCGGGGCGCGCGGCGCGGGCAGGGCGAGCTCCTCGCGCACCCCGGCGAGCGCGGGCGGTCTGACCCGCAGCAGGAACCCCAGCTCGGCGGCGGCGAGCACGAGCCGATCGACCACGCGGACCTCCTCTTGGTCTGCACGGATTGCGGTGTCCGTTCGCTGTCTCGCATCGCGGACCCCGGTTCCGGCGTTGCACGACCACTCCGCACGAAGGCGGTCGCACAAGGCGCTTGTTTAACCCAAACGGTTTAACCCGAACCGACGAACGCGATGACTCGCCTCGCAGGTACGGACTCCATCCAGGGCAATCCCCCGCCACGGAGAATATTCACCCTGCTCCACTCCGGTGACAGCAGCGGCCGGAAGCATTGCGGTTTCCCGAAGAAAGCGTTTTCCGGAACTCACCCGCACGGGGGATGCCCTGGGTTCACCCGGCCGTGCGGGAGCACCACCGGGCGGTGGTGCCGGGATCGAGCGGGACGACGGGGTGGGCGCGGCACGACGTGGCCCTCGGACGGCCCCGACGGGGTGAGCGCCGACTGACCGGCGAGCGCCCCAGCGGCCCGCCGCAACGCGGACATGAGCCCCTGAACAGGCGAAACGCCCATCACGGGACCTTCCCGCCACTTTCCTCGACGAGTGAACCACGTCGGCCGTCACGGCCGCTGTGCGGCGCAGAGGGGTCGCACGGCCTCTCAGCTGAGGAGTGGTTCCCCGTGATCCGCGCCCGGACCCGACCGAGCAGGCGGCGGGCTCGAAGGTGCGCGAGGGCGGCGCGTTCACCGGCGCGGCCGACCAGGGCGACATGACCGGCGGCAAGGCCACCCGCGTCACGCACACCCTCGCGGACAGCGCGTTCTCCTACGACGCCCCCACTTCCGCCTGAACGCGAGGCGGCCCGGTCCGGTGACGCCGGACCGGGCCGCCTCGCCACCGCGAGTCAGCTCGTGAGCTCCAGGACCGCCTCGACGGCCAGCCAGACGCCGAAGACGAAGAACAGCGCCGACGCGCCGTACCTGATGGTCTTCTCCGGCAGCGCCTTGCCCAGCGCCCGGCCGACCACGATGGCCAGCGCGTCCGCCGCGACCATGCCGAGCGTGGAGCCGACCCACACGCCGAACCAGCCGTAGTCGGTGGCCAGGGTGATGGTGGCGAGCATGGTCTTGTCGCCCAGCTCGGCCAGGAAGAACGCCGTGCCGACCGCGATCACCGCGGAGCGGGTCACGTTCTGCGCCTTGGACTTCTCGTCGTCGGTGAGCGAGTCGCCGCGCAGCGTCCAGAAGCCGAAGACCACGAACGCGATCGCGGCGGCCAGGTTGATCCAGCCGGTGGGGAGGGCGGCGCCGAGGCCGAAGCCGATGGCGACCGAGGCGAGGTGCACGAGCGCCGTGGCCAGCGTGATGCCGAGGAGCACCGGCCAGACCTTGAAGCGGGTGGCGAAGGTGAGCGCCATGAGCTGCGACTTGTCGCCGAGCTCCGCGACGAAGATGACGCCGAACGACACGGCGGTGCTGAGGAGTACTGCGTCCATGGTGGCTCTGTCCGGTCCCTGTGTGTTCGGTGCCGGACCAGGAGCCGCTTTCGGGCGACCTCGATCCGACACGCGTGCGTGCCTGGATCGAAGGTCTCGCCCGCCCCGGAGACCGAGGCCGCCCGACCGGACCCGCGAGCGGGTCAGTGTGTCGATCGGGACGTTGGGGGGCTACTCCCCTTCGCTTGCGGTCCGAACGGTACAGAGCGGAGGGCGTTGGGCCAAGCGGGCGTGACCGGCGACACGGCTGGCCTGGCACTTCCGGCGGGCGCGCGCCCGGTGCGGGCGGGGCTCAGGTTCGCGCGGGGAGGTTCGCGGGGGTGGCGGCGGGCTTCGGGCTGTCGGGCGCCGGGCTGGTGGCCTCGGGGGTGGCGGGTTCCGGGGCTGCGGGTCCTGGGGCTGCGGGGTCCGGGGTGGCGCGCGGGGCGCGGGTTCCGGCGTAGACGGCCAGGAGGACGGCCGCGCAGCCGACGAGCTGGATCGCGTTCGGGCGCTCGCCCATGAGCGCGATGCCGAGCACCACCGACCCGACCGGCTGGACCAGCATCAGCGCCGCGCCCGTGGACGAGGGCATCCGGGGCAGCGCCGCCGAGATCAGCAGCCAGCCCACGATCTGCCCGATGAGCGCCAACGCCGCCAGCCAGCCGAGCGACGCCCAACCGGGGGTCAGGTCCAGCTTCCCGGTGACCACGCCGAACGCCGCCGCGACCGCCCCCGCCGACGCCGTGGCCAGCAGCAGCGCCCGCACGCCGCCCCCGCCGCGGCGCACGAGCAGCAGGTAGAACGCGTACGCCGTGCCCGCGCCGAGCGAGGCCAGCGCGCCGCCGAGCGGGTCGGCGCCGGACACCGGGGTGCCCGCCAGGCCGCCTGCCAGCACCACGCCGAGCAGCAGCACCGGCACGGTCGCCACGAAGCGGCGGCTCGTGCGCTCGCCGTGCAGCAGGTACGCGGCGGTCGGCACGATGACCACCTGCACGGACAGCAGCACCGTGGAGATGCCCGCGCCGACCATCCGGATGCCCTCGGCCCACAGCACGAAGTCCACGCCCAGCGCCGCGCCCGCCAGCAGCGGCACCAGCGCAGGCCTCCGCCGGACCGGGCCCGCGCGGCGCTCGGTGCGGCGCTCGCGCGCGCAGAGGACGAGCAGCACCGGGAACGCGATCAGGCAGCGCCAGAACGCGCTGGTCGGCGCGGAGGTGTTCGAGAAGTGGATGAACACCGAGGCCAGCGAGATGCACAGCCCGCCGAGCACGGCGGTCAGCCTCGGGTCCACGGTCGTCAGGCGGGTCACCGGATTAGTTTGATCAGGGCAACTAAGCAGCACAAGTAATTGTTTTTCAGCAGAAGCCGGTAGCTTCCCTACCGTGTTCGGGTTGGAGAGGTTGCGGGCGCTGCACGCGGTGGCGGCGCACGGTTCGATCGCGGGAGCGGCGGCGGCGCTGCACGTGACGCCCTCCGGGGTGTCGCAGCAGCTGGCCAAGCTGGAGCGGGAGGCGGGTCAGCCGCTGCTGGAGCCGAGGGGCCGCGGGGTGCGGCTGACCACGGCCGGGCACGTGCTGGCCGGGCACGCCGGGCGGGTGCTGGAGCAGCTGGCGCGGGCGCGGGCCGAGCTGGACCTGCTGCGGGAGGACGTCACGGGGACGCTGCGCGTGGGCGCGATCCCGACCACCCTGCAGGCCCTGCTGCCGCCCGCGCTGGGGGCGCTGCGGGAGCGGCACCCGGACCTGGCGGTGGTGCTGCGGGAGGGCGAGGCGGAGGAGTCGCTGCCCCGGCTGGTCTCGGGCGAGCTGGACGTGGCGGTCCTGGACAGCTGGGACGACCTGCCGGTGCGGCTGCCGGAGGGGGTGGTGTGCGTGGAGCTGATGGCGGACGTGGCCGACCTGGCGCTGCCCGCCGGTCACCGGCTGGCGCACCGGCGGGTGGTGGACCTGGCCGAGGTGGACGACATCGGGTGGATCGGGTGGAGCGTCGGGACCGGGTGCCACGGGTGGCTGGAGCACGTGCTGCGCGGGGAGGGGCTGGGCGGGCGGATCACGAGCGCGGTCGGCGGGTACCCGACGCAGCTGGCGCTGGTGGCGGGCACGGTCGGGGCGGCGGTGGTGCCGAGGCTGGGGCGGGTGGTGGTGCCGGAGGGGGTGCGGATGATCGCGACCCGGCCGGTGCTGGGGCGGCGGATCCTGGCGGTGACGCGGGCGGAGGACGTGGAGCGCGGGGTGGTGCGGGCGTGCGTGGACGTGCTGCGGGAGGTGGCGGACCGGTTCACGCAGGCGGAGGCGGGGGTGGCGCGGTAGCGGGCTCCGGGGGTCAGCTCCAGGCGACCGGCAGGGACTCGGGCGCGCCGTGGCGCCAGGGGACCTGGTCGGCGTCCACGGCCAGCCGCAGGCCGGGGAAGCGCGGGAGGAGGGCGCCGATCGCGACCTCCAGGTCCATGCGCGCCAGCCGGGCGCCGACCCAGGGCGGGGCCGGGCGCGGGGCGGCGGCGGGGTGGGCCGCGAGCGCGGAGACGTGCACCCGCTCGCCCGCCCGGATCAGCACGCCGCCCAGCTCGACGTCCGCCTCGGCCAGCGCCGGGCCCCGCGGGCGGCGGGTCGGGGGCGGGAGGGCGTCCAGGGCGGCGGGGAGGTGCTCGGGGTTGCGGCGGAGCCAGGCCAGGTCGGCGGGGTGGGTGAGGAGGGTGTGGGCGGTGGCGGCGATGCGGTCGGCGGTCGCGCCGTGCGCCGAAGTCAGCAGGAGGGCGCCGAGGTCGGCGAGGTCGTCGTCGTCCAGGCGGTCGCCGTCGACGGAGGCGGTGGCCAGGGTGCTGATCAGGTCGCCCTCGGGGGCGGTGCGGCGGCGCCTGCCGAGCGCGGCGAAGTAGCGGCGCAGGTCCGACTCGGCTCGCGCGGGGTGGGGGGCGGGGGTTCCGGGGGTTTCCCTGGTGGGGTGGTCGGAGGCGGGACGGTCGGGGGCGGGACGGTCGGGGGCGGCGTGGTCGGGGGTGGCCTGGCCGGGGGCGGGCGGGTCCCAGGTCAGGCACTTCAGGGCGGGGCGCTCCCGGCCGCGCGTGGTGGGCAGGAGGGCGGCGCGCTCGGTGTCGTCGGCGCCCCGGACGACCTCGTCCCAGGCGATGCGACCGCCCGACCGATCTCCGCCCGACCACTCCCCTGGCAACCGCTCTCCCGCCGACCGGTCCCCCGCCGACCGGTCCCCCGCCGACCGACCTCCCGCTGGCCGGTCCTCCAGCCCCCACTCGGCCCTGGCCGCAGCCGCCCAGCCCGGCACACCACCGGTGGGCGCGGCGTGGTCCCGGCCGGCGTGGTCCCGGCCGGCGTGGTCCCGGCCGGCGTGGTCCCGGCCGGCGTGGTCCCGGTCAGCGTGGTCCCGGTCAGCGTGGTCCCGGTCAGCGTGGTGCGGACCGGAGCTGCCCTGGGCGGTGCGATCGGGCCTGGCGTCGGTCACCCCCAGCTCGGCCCGCGCGATCTCGGCCCACCCCGGCCCGGTTCCCGCGAACCCCGCGCGGCCCGTCCCCCGGCGGCCTGCCCCCTGGCTGCCGGTCGCCGCCTTCCGGGCCGCGTGCAGCTCCTCCACCAGTTCCCGCAGCTCGGCCCGGTCCCGCTCGGGAATCCCGAGCACCTGGCACGCCGTCGCCACGGCCAGCCTGCGCGCCACCCCGGTCACCAGGTCGACCGGTTCGCCGCCGTTCGCCATCAGGTCGAGCAGGGCCTTGGCCGTGCTCGTCGTGCGCGGGCGGACGCGTTCCACGTGGCGGGCCGTCACGACCCGCGCCGTGAAGCGGCGCAGCCTGGCGTGCGACCGCGACGGGTCCGGCGGGGGCTGCTCCGGGGGCGCGGCGGGGGTGGTGGGGCGCAGGCGCGGGTCGGTCAGGGCCGCGCGCGCCTCGGCCTCGCCGATGACGAGCCACGCCCCGCGCCACCGGGTGACCTGCGCGGGAGCCGGGGAGGTGGCCTGCGGGCGGCGCAGGACGCGGTGCGCGGGGAAGGGCATGACCTGGCGGCTCCTCGTCGGACTGGAGCGCCCCGGTCCACTGCGGACTGGCGCTCGGCCGCCCGGCGCGGTGGAGCGCGGCCCGGTGCGGCGTTGCGCAGCAGGCTGGTGCCCCCAGGGGTGTCGCTACACCTCGAACGGCCGATGTTCGCCGGATGGTGTGAACTCGTCCGTTCCGCACGGGTGAAGAACGCCCTCAGGGCGTGCGCAGCATCCGGGAAAACCCTGTGTTTCCACAGTGGACATCCGGGATTCCCATTGTCTCGCAGGCAACCCTTTCCGGGGAAGGGATAGCGGCGTTGCACTTCGCTGCGTAGTTCTTGCCCCACACCATTCACCGTTACGGCGGCTGGCGTTGCCCGACCGGGTGGAGGCAGGGTGGGCCGCACACCGGAGGTGGAATTCGGACGCCCCCCGGCTCGCGCGCCGCGCCCCGACCGCACCTCGACGCGGAGAGGGCGCGCGCCGTTCCGAACCGCTGACGGAACACCCGCCGCCCGCCCCCTGGGGGTGCGGGCGGCGGGGCCCCTCACCTCAGGCTGATCACGTGCTTGCCGCGCACGCCACCGGCTTCGAGCGCGCGGTGGGCGTCGGCGATGCGCTCCAGCGGGTGAACGGTGTCCACGACCGGGCGGATCGCGCCGGACTCCACGTAGCGGGTCAGGTCGGCGAACAGGGCGTGCCCCGGATTGCCGCTGAAGAACCTCAGCGGCCTGCCCGGCAGCAGCGGCGCGGCGGCCAGGTACGCGACGTCGGCGACGCCGCGGAAGGCCACCGCGACCATCCGGCCGTTCGGGCCTGCCAGCCGCCGCCACGCCCACGGGCGGTCGCCGAAGGTGTCGAGCACGACGTCGTAGGCGCCCAGCTCGCCGAGGGGCGTGCGGTAGTCGACCGCCTCGTCCGCGCCCAGCTCCCGCACGAAGTCCAGGTTCGCGCGGGACGCGAGCGCCGTCACGTGCGCGCCGAACGCCTTGCCGAGCTGGACCGCGACGCTGCCGAGCCCGCCGGACGCGCCCCTGACCAGCAGCCGCTCCCCCGCCTTGAGCCGGGCCTTGTCGCGCAGGGCGGTGATGACGGTCGTGCCGACGCCGGGCAGCGCGGACGCCTCGACCAGGTCCACCCCCTCGGGGGCGCGCGCCAGCAGTCCGGGCCGGACCACGACGTACTCGGCGGCGGCCCCGCGGGTGGTCCGGCCGAGGAACCCCCAGACCCGGTCGCCGGGCGCGACCACGTCCACGCCCGCGCCGACCCCGGCGACCTCGCCCGCGAAGTCCATGCCGACCGCCTGCGGGAAGCGGAAGCCGGTGATCACCTTGATCCCGCCCGCCCTGGCCTTGGTCTCACCGCCGTTGACGCTGGAGCCGTGCACCCGCACGAGCACCTCCCCCGGTCCGGCGACCGGCCTGGGGACCGTCGTCGCGTAGAGGACCTCGGGTGGCCCGTATCGGTCGTACCGGGCCGCGCGCATCTCGCTCACCTGCGAAAACCTTCCGGGATACGGACAAGTGGAGTGTGTTCTCCGCTTGGTCGCCACGCTAGCGGAGAAAATGGAAGGCACGTTCCACTTGGGCTAAAGTGAGAGAAGTGCAGACCGTGGACCCCCAGTTGCCCGCCGCTCGGGCGCACGTGGACGAGGCGCCCGCAGAGCAGGCGCCCGCAGAGCGGTTGCGGGCCGACGCGCGGGACAACCGCGACCGCATCCTGGTCACCGCCCGCGAGGTGTTCGCGAGCCGCGGCCTGGACGCGCCGATGACCACGATCGCCCGGCGCGCGGGGGTCGGCGTCGCGACGCTGTACCGGCGGTTCCCGACCAAGGGCGCGCTGGTGTCGGCGGCGTTCGCGGACACGCTCTGCGAGTGCGTCGAGCTGGTGGATCACGCGTTGGAGCTACCCGATCCGTGGGACGGGTTCTGCTGGCTGCTGGAGCAGGTGTGCCTGAAGCAGGCCGAGGACCGGGGGTTCACGGCGGCGTTCCTGCGGATGTTCCCGGACGCGGTGGACGACGCGGCGCGGGACCGGGCGCTGGAGCGGTTCGCCGGGCTGGTCGAGCGGGCGAAGGCGGGCGGCAGGCTGCGGGCCGACTTCGAGATGCACGACCTGACGATGGCGCTGATGGCCAACAGCGGCCTGGTGACCGACAGCCGGGAGGCGGCCGAGGCGGCGTCGCGGCGGCTGGTGGGCTACCTGATCCAGGGGTTCGCGGCGCGTGACCCGCTGCCGCCCGCCACGCCGCTGGGGTTGGAGCACGTGGTGCACTACGGGAAGTGACGCACCCGGTCGCGTTCCCCTTTGCGGGGGAACACGACCGGGTCAGCGGTTCAGCTCTCCTGCTCCTGCTCGACGGCGCGGTTCCACTCCGCCTTGCCCGCCTGCCAGCCGTCCTCGTCGGAGCCGATCCGCCAGTAGCCGGAGATCGACAGGTCGGCGCGCGGGATGCCGCGCTCCAGCCGGAGGTGGCCGCGCAGCTCCTTGACCATGCCCGCCTCGCCGTGCACGAACGCGTGCACCCGGCCGGGCGGGAACTCCAGCTCCCGCACCGCTGCCGCGACCCGCTGCCCGGCCGAGCGGTGCAGCCAGCGCACCGGCACGGGCGCGGGCTGCTCGTCCTCGGGGCCGTCGACCTCGACGAGCACCTCGGCCCGCGCGCCCTCCGGCAGCGCGTCGAGGGACGCGGCGATCGCGGGCCAGGCGCTCTCGTCGCCCGCCAGCAGGTGCCAGTCGGCCTCGGGGTCCGGGGTGTACGCGCCGCCGGGGCCCGCGAAGCGCAGCAGGTCGCCCGGCTGCGCCTTGAGCGCCCACGGTCCCGCGACGCCCCGGTCGCCGTGCACGACGAAGTCGATCCACAGCTCGGCGCCGTCCCAGCGGCGGACCGTGTAGGTGCGGCTGTGGGGCCACTGCTCGCGCGGCGTGGACTCGCGGATCGCGGCGATGTCGAACGGCTCCGGGTAGGTGACGCCCTCGCGGGGGAACAGGAGCTTGAGGTAGCTGTCGGAGTGCTCGATCTCGGCGAGGCCGTCGACGTCGGTCAGCACGACGCGGACCAGCGCGGGCGAGAGGCGCTCGGTGCGCAGCACGCGCGCGGTCCTCGTCCTGGCCTGACGGCGGGGTGAAGGGGTGGTCACGCTCTCCAACGTACCCGCGCCGCTGCTCCAGGCGGGTGAAGCAGCCTGACCCGGTCCGGTTGTCCAGGGTGAGCCGCACCCACCCTCAGTGGGCGCTGCTGACCTAACCTCGGGGGCATGGACGGTAATGCGCTCGGCACCTTCCTGCGCGCGCGGCGCGCCCTGGTGCGACCCGAGGACGTCAGGATGCCCGCGAGCGGCACGCGGCGGGTGGCAGGCCTGAGGCGCGAGGAGGTGGCGGAGCTGGCCGGGGTCAGCACCGACTACTACACGCGGCTGGAGCAGGGGCGGGAGAAGCACCCGTCCGAGCAGGTGCTGGACGCGCTCGCCGGGGTGCTGCGGCTGGAGGAGGACGCGGTGGCGCACCTGCGCGGCCTGGCCCGCCCGGCGCCGCGTGCGCGCAGGAGGGCGGTCAAGCGCGAGCAGGTCAGCACGAGCCTGCTGCGGATGCTGGAGAGCTGGCCGGACACGCCCGCGCTGGTGCTGAACGAGAGGTTCGCGGTGCTGGGGCACAACGCGCTCGGGCGGGCGCTGTTCGCCGGGCACGAGCACAGCGACGACCTGGTGCGGCTGGTGTTCCTGGACCCGGACGCGAGCACGTTCTACCCGGACTGGGAGAAGATCGCGCTGAACACCGTGGCGGGGCTCCGGGCGAGCGCGGACGCGAGCGGGCGGCACGACGCGGAGCTGGTCGACCTGGTGGGCGAGCTGTCGCTCAAGAGCGCGGCGTTCCGGCGGCTGTGGGCGAGGCACGACGTGAGGCGCAAGTCGACCGAGCGCAAGCGCTTCAACCACCCGCTGGTGGGGGCGCTGGAGCTGACGTACGAGGCGCTGACGGTGAACAGCGCGCCGGGGCAGCAGCTGGCGGTGTACCAGGCCGATCCGGGGAGCCGGTCGGCGGAGGCGCTGGGGTTGCTGGGGAGCTTGGCGGCGTCGGAGGGGTAGGGCCCTGCGGCGGGCGGGGACCGCGGTCACCCCGCGCCGTCGTCGGACAGGTCCCCGTCCGCGCCGCTGTCGGGGGTGACGACCGTCGCCCAGCTCGCGCACCCGGTCCACGGGGTCGAGCCCGCGGGTCATGCTGATCTTGACCACGTCCGGGCCGAAGGCGCCGATGTCGGAGATCACGTGCACGTGGCCCGTGCGCACGTTCGCGGCCAGGTCGCACGCCCGCGATCGCCTCGTCCACCCCGGCCGGCTGCTCGCGCGCCTGCTCCAGCCCGGTCTCCGCCTTGGCGAGGTGGTCGGCGGCCGGGTCGATCTCCAGCAGCCGCAGCCGGTGGTGCTCGGTGGACACCGGGACGCGCATCGACGTGCCGAGCTGGCCGATGGTCCCCCTGGTGGCGGTGAGCTTGCCCTTGACCGCCTCGCGGGTGTGCGCCTTGCTCCCGCGCGCCGCGTTGTCGGCCTCGGCGTTGCAGGCGCGCAGCACCAGCTTCGCCATGCCCGCCCGAGGCGCTACCCCTCCTCGGCCGAGCCGTCGACGGTCCGTTGACGTGGCAGGCGACCGCGTCGCCCTGGGCCACCAGGGCCGCCTGCTCGGCGCGGGAGCGCTCGACGGCGGCGGTCAGGTCGCGCAGCTCCGCGCCTCCGCCTTGGCCTTGCCGCCGAACAGCGCCATCACCACGCCCCGGGTTTTCCCGGCGAAGGGGAATCGGTGATCACCCTGCGCTCGTTGACCACCCACCCGCGTGTTCACCCGTTCGACCGGTCGTCGTCGCCCCCGCCACGCGGCGCGCCCAGGGCACCGCCTCCCCGGTGCTCGGCGCCACCGTGGAATCGTGGGCCCCATGCGACCCCGTTCTCCCCACCGGTGTGGCGTTCGTCGTAGCGGAAGCGCGCGATCGGGCGATGTCCTGATCATGGTCATCTCACGCGCGCGCTCGGCCGGGACGGGGTGGTGGTGATGCGGATCGTGCACGCCGCCGACGTCCACCTCGACAGCCCGCTCCGGGGGCTCTCCCGGTTCGCCGACGACGAGACCGCGCACGGGTTGCGGCGGGCCTCGCGGCGGGCGTTGGAGAACCTCGTGCACCTCGCCGTCAGCGAGGGGGCGCAGGCGCTGGTCCTCGCGGGCGACGTCTACGACGGCGACTGGCCCGACTACGCCACCGGGCGGTTCTTCGCGCAGCAGATGGACGTGCTGCACCAGAACCGCGTCAAGGTGTACGTGGTCGCGGGCAACCACGACGCGCAGAGCGTGGTCACCAAGGCCGTCCGGCTGCCCGACAACGTCACGGTCATGGCCACCGACAAGGCGCAGACCGCCATCGACGACGACCTCGGCCTCGCCGTGCACGGGCAGGGGTTCGCGCAGCGGGCGGTCACCGAGAACCTCGTTCTGGCGTACCCCGAACGGGTCCGCGGGTTGGTGAACGTGGGGCTGCTGCACACCGCCGTCGACGGGGCCGAGGGGCACGCCACCTACGCGCCGTGCACGCCGCACGACCTCGCCCAGTGCGACTACGACTACTTCGCGCTCGGGCACGTGCACCAGCGCCGCGTGGTCAACGACGGGCAGCGGGTGGCCGCGTTCCCCGGCAACCTCCAGGGCAGGCACGCGGGCGAGACCGGCGCGAAGGGCGCGCTGGTCGTGGACGTCGAGCACGACCAGCGGGCGCGGACCCGGTTCGTGCCGCTGGACGTGGCCCGCTGGGAGCACCTGAGCGTGGACGCCAGCGGGCTGCGCACGTTCGACGAGGTGCTCGACGCGGTCGACTCAGCGCTGGACGACGCCCGCGCCTCGGCGGACGGCCGCAGGCTCGTCGCGCGCGTCACGGTCACCGGCAGCACCCGCGCGGCGGGCGCGCTGGGGCGGCGGGAGCACTTCCACGAGCAGGTGCTGGCCCTGGCGCAGCGCAAGCACATCACGCTGGAGAAGGCCCGGTCGCGCGCGCTCGCGCCGCAGGAGGTCAACCCGGCGGACCGGGAGCTGCTGGAGGCGATCCTGGGCAACCGGGCCGACTTCGCCGAGCTGGCCGAGGTGGTGCGCCCGCTGCAGCGCGACTTCGGCCGCCACCTGCGCGGCACCGACCTGGACCTGGACGACGACGCGGTGCTGGAGCGGGTGGTCGGCGCGGCCGTGGACGGGCTGGTCGCGCGGCTGTCGGCGGAGGAGGGCTGATGCGGATCACCCGGCTGGTGCTGGAGCGGTACGGGGCGTTCGCCGACCGGGCGGTCGACCTCGGGCCGGGGTTGACGCTGGTGCTGGGGCCCAACGAGACGGGCAAGTCGACGGCGCTGGACGCGCTGGCCGACCTGCTGTGGTCGATCCCGCAGCAGTCCGGGCGGGCGTTCCGCTACCCCCGCAAGGAGCTGCGGGTGGGCGCGCGGGTGCTGCTGGACGGGGTCGAGCACGAGGTGGCGCGGACGGCGTCCGGGCTGGTCGGGTTCGAGGGCGGCGGTGGGGGTGGCGAGCCGTGGCGCGGGGACGGGGACGACCGGGCGCGGTGGCTGACCTCGTTCGGGTTGTCGCACGAGATGCTGCGGCTCGGCGGGCAGGACCTGTTCGAGGCCAAGGGCGACCTGGCGGCGCTGGTGTTCCGGGCGCGCAGCGGGCGGTCGGTGCACCTGCTGCTGGACGAGCTGACCGCGCGGGCGGACGCGCTGTACAAGCAGCACCGGGGCAGCCGGAGCGTGGTGACCCGGCAGGCGCTGGAGCGGTACCTGGAGGTCGAGGGCGAGATCGCGGGGGCGATGGCCGACGCGACGCAGGTGCGCAGGGCCGAGGAGGACGTCGCGGCGCTCGCGCGGCGGGCCGAGACGGCGGCGGCGGAGCTGCGGGAGGCCGAGGCCGGGCACCTGGGGGCGGCGGCGCGGGTGCGGGTCGCGGAGACGGCGCGGCGGTTGGCGGCGACCCGGCGGCGGGTCGCGGAGCTGCACCGGGCGGGGCCGTTCCTGGGGGTCGAGGGGATCGCGGCGTGGCAGGGGGCCACGGAGCGGTTGGAGAAGCTGGCCGGGGTCGCGGAGGACCTGGCACGGGAGGTCGCGGAGACCGAGGGCGAGCGGGACGCGGTCCGGGTGGACGAGGCGCTGCTCGCGGACGCGGAACCGGTGGGGCGGCTGTACCGGGACCACGCGGCGCGGCAGGACGACGCGCAGCGCGCGGAGGGCGAGGAGGCGGAGGCCGAGGCGGCGGACGCTCGGGCGCGGGTGGCGCTGGCCGGGTTGGTCGAGCCGGTGGGGAGCGGAGCGGCTTCGGGTGGGGCAGCTTCGGGTGGGAGGGCGGCGGGCAGGGGGACGGCGGGCGGCGCACGCGCGGGTGTGGGAGCGGCGGACGCTGAACGTACGGGTGCGGAGGCCGCGGACGGCGCACGCGCGGGGGCGGAGGCCGCGGACGGCGCACGCGCGGATGCGGGGACGACGGACGCCGAACACGCGGATGCGGGGACTACTGACGCAGAGCATGTAGATGCGGAGGCTACTGACGCCGAGCATGTAGATGCAAGGCTTGCAGAAGCTGGGTACGCGGGTGCCGAGCTGGCGGGTGCCGAGCTGGCGGGTGCCGAGCTGGCGGGTGCCGAGCTGGCGGGTGCCGGTCAGGTGAGCGCGGGGCAGGCAGGTGCCTGCCAGGCCCAGGGCGACGCGCGGAGCGTGGCCGAGTTGTTGGCGGGGCTCTGGGTCGGGGACGACCTGGCCGCCGAGCTGGACGTCGCCGCCAAGGCGTTGGACGACGCCGAGGCGCGGGTGGTCGAGCGGGCGCGTGATCTGGAGGGGGTCGAGGAGGGGGTCGAGCCGCTCGACGTGCCCGACGACGCCCTCGCCGACGCGGTCCGGGAGGTCGTCGCGGCGGTCGAGGGGGCCGGGTCGGCGTTCACGGCGCTGCGGCAGGCGCGGCAGGACGAGGCGGACGCCGAGCGGGAGCGGGTCGGGCTGCTGGCCGCGATCGGGTTGCCGCCGGACGCGTTGGACGGGGTCGGGGCGGTGCCGTCGGCCGAGGCGGTGCGGGTCGCGGGCGCCGGCCTGGTGGAGCGGCGCAAGGCGCTCGCGGACGCGGCTCGGCTCGTGGACGAGGGCGAGAAGCGGGTCGCCGCGCTCCTCGCGCAGCTGGAGGACGCCGCCACCGGCGACCTCCCGGCCCCCGGAGCCGTCGACGACGCCCGCGCCGAGCGGGACGCGCTGCTCGCCCGCGCGCTCGGGGCCTGGCTGGCGGGCGCCGCGCCCGCCGACGACCCGGAGCTGCCGGTCGCCCTCGAACGGGCCGTCGCGGGCGCGGACCGGGTCGCCGACCGGGTCGCCGCGCACCGCGAGGAGGCGGGCAGGCGGGCGGTGCTGGTGGCCGACCACCGGCACGAGAGCGCCGGGGTCGAGCGGTGCCGGGCCGCCGTGGCGGTCGCCGCCGAGGCGGAGCGGGACGCCGAACGGGCGTGGACGGCCGTGTGGGCGGGGGTCGCCGCGCCGCTGCCGCAGGACGGGGGCGCGTTCCGGGAGCGGCTCGCCGGGGCGCTGGACGCCTCGGGGCGGGCGCGGGTGGCGCGGGCTCGGGCCGAGGCGCTGCGGCCGGACGTCGAGCGGCAGCGGGAGTACCTCGCCGGGGTGCTCGCCGACGCCGGGCGGCCGAGGCCGGACGCGGACCTGGAGAGCCTGCTGGTCGCCGCCCGCGCGCTGCTGGACGAGCACCGCCAGGCGCAGGCGGACCTGGCCGTGGCCCGCGAGCGGCGGGCCGTGCGGGAGCGGGCGGTGCAGGACCTGGACCGGTTGCGCCAGGTCAGGGACGCCGCGGCAGGCCGCTGGGCGCGGCTGCTGGACGAGGCCGGGCTGGCGGACGTGCCGCCGGTGCGGTGGCAGCGGCGGCGCGAGGTGCTGGAGCGGGCCCGCGAGGAGCACCGGCGGGCCGAGGCGCACCGGTCGGCGGCCTCGGTGCTGCGGCGGAGGTGCGCGGAGTTCGCGGACGAGCTGGCGCGGGTCGCGGCCCGGCACGGGGCGCCCGCCGGGGCGGGCGCGGCCGAGGAGCTGGCCGAGCGGCTGGCCGAGGCGCGCGACGGGGCGGCTCGGGTGCGCGGGCTGGACGAGCGGGTGGATCGGCTGGCCAGGCGGGTGGCGGAGGTCGGGACCGAGCGGGAGCGGTTGACCGCGCTGCTGGACGGGCTGCGGGCCGAGCACGACGACGACCTCGACGCCGCCGCCGCGCGCGGGCGCGAGCTGGTGGAGCTGGCCGAGGCCGACCGGGAGCACCGGGCGGTGATCTCGGCGGCGCTGCCCGACGTGGACGTGGACGACGTGGTGGACGAGGTCGCGGCCACCGACGACGACGCGCTGGCGCTGGCGGCGCGGGCGGCCGAGGCGCGCTACGACGAGGCGGTCTCCCGGCACCAGGAGGTGCGGGACCGGCTGGCCGAGACGCGGGTCGGGCACCAGGAGCTGCTGGCCCGGCCGGGCGCGGCGGAGCTGCACGCGCGGGCCGGGGAGCGGTTGGCCGAGGTCGCGGACCGGGTCGAGGACTACCTGGTGGTGGAGGTGCAGCGGCGGTTGCTGCGGCGGGAGCTGGAGGCGTACGAGCGCAAGCACGCGTCGCCGCTGCTGGAGGCCGCCGGGCGGTTGCTGGAGCGGCTGACCGAGGGGCGGTACGTCGCGCTGCGCACGCACCAGGACCGGTCGGCGGCGCTGGCGGTGGTGGGGGCGGACGAGCGGGAGCGGTCGCCGCAGGAGCTGTCGGAGGGGACCGCCGACCAGGTGTTCCTGGCGCTGCGGCTGGCGGGGATCGCGTCGTTGCAGCGGGAGCGGGCGGCGCGGGGGCTGCCGGTGCTGCCGGTGGTGCTGGACGACGTGCTGATGACGTTCGACGACGCGCGGGCCGGGGCGGCGCTGCGGGTGATGGCCGGGTTGGCGCGGGAGTGGCAGGTGATCGTGCTGAGCCACCACGGGCACCTGCGGGACGTCGCCGCGTCGCTGGGCGAGGGGGTGTCGGTGGCGACGCTGTCGTCGGCCCCGGAGCTGGAGGTGGCGCGCAGCGCCGAGGAGGTGCGGGACGCGGTGCGGCAGGCCGCGCCCGTGGCGGTGGGGGCCGCGCGGGCGGCGGCGCCGAGGGCGGCGAACCTGGCGGCGGTGCGCGAGTGGGCGCGGGCGAACGGGCGGCAGGTCGCGGACCGGGGGCGGATCCCGGCCGACGTGGTGGAGGCCTACGAGCTGGCGCACCGGTAGGGGGCGGCGCCGGGGCCCGTGCTAGTGCCGGGGCCCCGGCTCGGCGGCGGCCTGGCGGACGTCGAACCGGAGGGCGCGGGCGAGCGGGCCGATCGTCGGGGCCTGGAGGAGGAGGGCGCCGAGGGTGACCAGGAGCGCGGTGGCCTGGACGGCGTCCCTGCCCGGCGCCGCCTCCGGGACGGCGGAGGCCGCCGCCAGGGTCAGGATGCCGCGCATCCCGGTCCAGCCGACCAGCAGGTTCTCCTTCGCGGTCGGGGCGCCCAGGCGCGGGCGGCGGCGGCCGGGCGCGCTCGCGCGGGGAGCGGCCCGCAAGGCGCAGGGACAGCGCCCAGCGGCCGAACAGGGCGTGGACGCCGACCAGGCGCAGGGCGATCGCGGCGACCAGCAGCACGCCGGACGCCGGCAGCACCGCGCCCAGGTCCTCCTGCTCGGCGAGCACGAACCGCAGGGGCAGGCCGATGTAGGCGAACACGAACGACGCCACCACCACCGCGATGATCCCGGAGGCGTGGACCTCCTCGGCTGCCAGGCAGACGGTGAACGGCAGCAGGAGGACCAGGGTTGTCTCCAGGGTGGTGCTGCCAGGGCGCTTGCGGACGGCCGGGGTCGCGGCGGCGAACGCGCCGCCCACCAGGACGCCGACGGTGAGCTTGTAGGCGAACTGGGCGATGCCGCCCAGCGAGGGCAGCGCCCAGGAGGCCGCGAGGCCGAGCGCGAACGTGGTCAGCACGACCAGCACCACGCCCAGGTGGACGATCGGCCGCAGGTTCGCGCCGAACCCGGTGAACGCGGCGCCCCGCGCCGCCGAGCAGAGCAGGGGCGGGACGACGATCGCCAGGATCAGCCCGCTGTCCAGCTCCAGCTTCGGCATCAAGGGCAGGAACGAAGCGGCTGCGGCCAGCACGACCACGACCAGGCCCGGTTCCACGCCCCTGCGCCGCGCCACCGCCGTGATCGCGAGCCCCGCCCCGACGATGAGCAGGACCTGGACGCCGTTCACCCTCGTTCACCCGGACGCACGTGGGCGGGCGCTGCGCGCGCGGGCGGTCCGGCCCGGCCACCGGACGGAGGTAATTCGACCAGGTGATGGCGTTGCCGTTGCTTCGGCACGCCGCAATTCGCGGGGGCGGGTGAGCGTTAGCCGTCCTTACACTGATCGAATGCGGCAGCAGGATCGGTTTTCGCTCATTCTCGATCGGCTGAACCACAGCGGTTCGGTCACCGTGGGCGAGCTGTCCGGGGCGACCGGCGCGTCCGCCGCCTCGGTCCGGCGGGACCTGCGGTCGCTGGAGGAGCAGCAGCTGCTCAAGCGCACGCACGGCGGCGCGGTGTCCACCGAGGTGATCTACGAGCTGCCGCAGCGGTACCGGGCGGGGCGCGGGCAGCAGCAGAAGCGGCGGATCGCCGAGGCCGCGGCGGCGCTGGTGGACGAGGACGTGCGGTCGGTGGGGCTGGGCGGTGGCACGACCACGACCGAGCTGGCCAGGCTGCTCGCGGCGGGCAAGCCGCTCAAAGTGGTCACCAACGCGCTCAACATCGCGAGCGACCTGTCGGTGCGGCCGTCGATCGACCTGGTGGTGACCGGCGGCGGGGTGCGGCCGGACTCGTACGACCTGGTGGGGCCGATCGCGGACCGGGCGCTGGCGGGGATCAGCGTGGACGTGGTGTTCCTGGCGGCGGCGGGGGTGGACTCGGTGCTCGGGGTGAGCTCGTGCGACGAGATCGGGGCGAACACCGACCACAGCCTGATGGCGACCGGGCGGCGGGTGGTGGTGCTGGCCGACCCGGAGGTGGTGGGGCGGCGGGCGTTCGCGCGGGTGGCCCCGGTGACGGCGGTGTCCGTGGTGGTGACGGGGGCCGCGGCGGATCAGGAGGAGCTGGCGCGGTTGCGGGCGGTGGGGGTGGCGGTGGTGATCGCGTGAGGGCCGGGGGCGGCTGAACGCCGCGGGCTGGTGGGCAGCGGGCAGGTGGGCGGCGGACCGGTGGGCGCGGGCAACCGGCCGCGGGCAGCAGGGGCGCGGGCAGGCGGGGTGTGAGCGCTGGCCCTGCGGTGTCGCGGCGGGGTGCTCGGATGAGCGCTGCTCGGTTTGCCAGGTGTGCGCGAATGCGCGGTTGGCCCGTGACCGCTCGTGCGCGTCCACGCCTGGGTGCCTCGTCCGGGGTCCGCTCAGGTGCGGGTGGGGCGGGTCGTTGTGGCCGGGGTCGGTCACGCCAGACACCGGGAAGGTGTTCCATGCGCCTGCGCACCACCGAGCGGAACCTCGTCGCCTTCGTGGCCGCCCTGCTCGCGACGGTCGCCATCGCGGCGCCCGCGGCCGACGCGGCCTCGCCGTCGTGGCGGCCGGTGAAGGCCGACCGGTGGCAGTACCAGCTCAACCCCGCCTCCAGCGGCGCGGGCACGGCAGGTGGCATCACGATCAGCCCGTGCGGCAGGCCCGCGACCGGTGGGCCGTCGTGCGTGAAGCCGACGGTGTACGAGATCGACCTGCACGGGCCGGACGGGCGGACGCCGAACGCCGCCGCCGTGCAGGCCGTCCACGGGGTCGGCGCCCGCGCGGTCTGCTACGTCGACGCGGGCACCTGGGAGCGGTGGCGGCCGGACGCCGCCGCCTACCCGGCCTCGGTCAAGGGCGCGGACGTGGACGAGTGGCCCGGCGAGAAGTGGCTGGACGTGCGCGACACCGCCGCGCTGCTGCCGATCGTGGAGGCGCGCGTCGCCCAGTGCGCGAGGGCCGGGTTCGACGCGGTCGAGTTCGACAATGTGGACGGCTGGGCCAACAGCACCGGCTTCCCGCTGACCGCCGCTCACCAGCTCAGGTACAACCGCTCGATCGCGGCCGTGGCGCGCAAGCACGGGCTCGCGGTCGGGCTGAAGAACGACCTGGACCAGGTCAAGGACCTCGTCGGGAACTTCGACTTCGCGGTGAACGAGCAGTGCGGGCAGTTCGACGAGTGCGGGCTGCTCAAGCCGTTCCTGGACGCGGGCAAGCCGGTCGTGCAGATCGAGTACTCCGACCGGGGCGCGCGCACGGGCGGGTTCTGCGCCCAGGCGAACGCGGCCGGGCGCAGCGCGGTCCTCAAGCAGCTCTCGCTCAAGGCCACCCCCTGGACGCCCTGCCGCTAGCCCTCCCCCGGCCCCGTCGGCGCCCGCCCGCGTCCGGCCGCCCGTCAGGGGCGCACCGGCTGGACCGCGGGGGCCACCGACACCGCAGGCGGCCCCTGCGGAGCCGTCCCCACCCCCGCGGTCACGAACAGCGCGGTGACCAGGACGGCGCCCGCGGCGGCCGACCCGAGCGACAGCCGAACCACCGACCTCAATCGCAGCGTGATGTACATCCCGGACCTCCGTTCGCGGAAATTCCCCCGATTTCCATGATGACCACCCGAACGCGCCACAGTCCAAGCCGACTTGCGGTAGCGGACCGAGGTGAGCGGGTCCACTCGGGTAACACCGAGTGGGCGCACCCGGATATCCACCCCAGAACGCGGGAACCGACTCGGGTCCCCTCTTCCGGGTGACCGGAGAAAGGCCGGGAGGAATGCCGGAGTCCAATACAGGGGTGGTGGACGGGCTGGACGACCTCGGTCCGGTGCTGCGCGACATCGGCACCGGCATGATGGCGCGCACCAGGGCGAAGCTGGCGAACAGCCCGGAGACGCGGGCGTTCCTGGAGATCGGCCTGGACCTGCTGCGCGAGGACCTGATCCAGCACACCGGCCCGGACTTCGACCACGGGACCCCGTCGCGGCTGTTCGACTCCCTCTCGCGCGAGCGCGTGCTCGCCCGCCCGGAGGCGCAGGAGCTGCTGCTGAGCGTGAACATGTTCCGGCACCGCTGGGAGCGCAAGGACCGGTACAGCGAGGACCTCATCTCGTACGTGTTCCGACTGACCCCCCAGCTGCGGCGGATGGACGGGGTGCGGGCGGCGACCACCGCGATGATCGGGCAGGTGAGCCTCGGCGAGCTGGTCAGGCTGCTCGCGCGGGCCGAGCTGGAGGCGCTGCGCAGCGACCCGCTGGTGTGCGTGCAGGCGATCCTGCAGAGCGCGCTGCCCAACCACACGCGGGTGCGCGAGTTCTGCAAGGCGCACCTGGACGAGCTGCTGCCGCGCTGGGCGGACCTGTACCGGGACGTCGCGACCGCGCACGGGCTGGCGCTGCGGCCGGGGCGGACGTGGTTGGACGTCGCGCTGCTGTTCAACACCGCCATCGTCGGCGAGCTGCACTGGACGCGCGTGTCCGCCCGCCCCACGCTCGCGAACGGCGAATCGGTGCTCACCGGCGCGCTGCTGGCGATGATGCCATCCCTGGTCGACGGGCTTTCCGACGACGTGGATCAGCAATTCGCGCGATGAGCCCCGATCACCGGGGGCGGAAGTTCACCCGTTCTCACCGAAAATGGTGGAGATACCGCTCGAACGGGTGAAATCAGAGGTGGATTCGGGAGCGGACTCGGGCATTGGCCGGTCGAGCCATAGCAAATGCGTGGTGACGTCCACGTCGAGCGCGAAGCACGCGTACAGCTCGCGCACGCCCTCGGCGCTCTCGGCGCGGGTGCGGTGGTTGTCGTCGACGCCGGTGGCGTCGACGTGGTCGTCGAACTGGAGGCCGTAGGCGGCGATCTCGCCGTCCTCGCCGTCGCCGTACTCGTAGGCGATGGCGAACAGGCGCGGGGCCAGCGCGCGGGCCTCCAGCGCCAGCACTTCGCGGTAGTCGCTGCTGCGGGTGGCACCGCCGCGGGTGTCGCCGCGGGTGTCGCTGCTGCGGGTGTCGGCCATGGGCACGCCTTTCCGTGAGGTCCAAGGGGTCGTTATTCCGGCAACACCACCCGAAGCAGTTGATCACGTCGAGCGCCCTCAAGCCGGTCCGTGCACCGTCCGAAGAGGAACGTGTCGCCTTGAAGATCCCCACGCACCCTGGGACCCTCTTGCGACAGAATATGAGGACTTGCGCAAGATCAGAAGTTCAAACGCAAGTTTTGACCACCCCGATCGGGTGAACCTGCGGAATGCTGCGGAATGAGGAGCGTCGGTGAGCACGCCAGCGAAGAAGGCACAGGGCCTCGGTGCCCAACTCAGGGTGATCCGCAAGCGCAGCGGCCTCTCCATGAAGGAGGTCGCCGACCGGATGGGCTGGAGCGAGGCCAAGGTCTCGCGCATGGAGACCGGCAAGCGGCCGGTCGACTCGGAGGAGGTCAGCGGCATCCTGGCGATCTTCAAGATCGTCGGGGGCGAGCGCGAGCGCCTGATGGCGATGGCCCGCACACCGGAAGAACCGGCTTGGATCGAGACCATCCGGGCCGGGCTGCCGAACGAGTCGGTGACGCTCGCGACCTATGAGAACGAAGCGGTGTCGATCACCAACTGGTCTCCGCTGCTGGTCCCCGGCCTGTTGCAGACGATGGAGACCGCCTCGGCGTTCATGCGGCTCGACGGCATCCCCGACCACGACATCGGCGCGCGGCTGATGGGGCGCTCGCACCGCCAGCGGATGCTGGAGCGGGTCCACTACACCGCGATCATCGACGAGACCGTGCTGCACCGGCGGCTGGGCGACGAGCACACGCACCGCGCGCAACTGCGCCACCTGGTCGCCATGGCCGAGCGGGAGCGCGTCGCGATCCGGCTGATTCCCGTCAACTCTGCCAGCCACTCAGCCTTGATCAGCCCTTTCATGCTCCTCGAATTCGATCACCAACCGCCGATCGTGCACGTGGAACTCTCCAGGTCGGGCGCGTTCTTCGTGGACCCGGCGGAAACCGACATCTACGTTCGACAGCGCGCCCAGCTTCTGTCGGTTTCGATGGACGAGGCAGACTCTGTGCGACTGATCCGGAAGCTGATCGAGGAGAAGGGTCCCTAGGCATGGCTCAACCGACGTCGCCGCAGTGGCGCAAGAGCAGCAGGAGCGGCTCCCAGTCCGACTGCGTCGAGGTGGCCGGAACCCTGGACCGGGTGCGGGACAGCAAGGCGCCCGGCGCCGGGGTCGTCCGGACCTCGCCCGCCGCCCTCAGCAGGTTCCTGGACGCGATCCGCCGGGACCGGTTCTAGCGCCGCCGGGCCGGGACCGGCCGCGGTCCCGGCCCGCGGCTAGAACGCCTTGCCGGGGTTGAGCAGGCCCAAAGGGTCCAGCGCGGCCTTCACGGCGCGGTGCATCGCCAGCACCTCCGGGGACAGCTCGGCCGCGAGGCCCGGTCGTTTGAGCAGGCCGACGCCGTGCTCGCCGGTGACCGTGCCGCCCAGCTCCAGGGCCGCCGCGACGATCTCGTCGAACGCCGCCTGCGCGCGTGCCCGCGCCGCCTCGTCGCCCGGTGGGGTGACGAGGAGGGGGTGGAGGTTGCCGTCGCCCGCGTGGGCGATGTTCGCGATGGTGACGTCGTGGCGCTCGGCGGCCCGCTCGACGCGCCCCAGCATCCGCGCGACCTCGGCCTTGGGCACGCAGACGTCCTCGGTGAGGACCGGGCCGAGGCGTTCGAGCGCCGGGTAGGCCAGGCGCCTCGCGGAGAACAGGGCCTCGGACTCGGCCTCGTCGGTGGAGCGGGCGGCCCAGGTCGCGCCCGCCGCCTCGAAGCAGGCCAGCACCCGCTCGGCCGCCGCCTCGGCCGCGCCGCCGGGGTCGTCGAACCTGGCCAGGAGGACGGCGTCCGCGTCGGCGGAGACGCCGGTGCGCTTCCACTCGTCCACGGCGCGCAGGCAGTGCCGGTCGACCAGCTCCAGCGCGGCCGGGGTCAGGCCCGCCTCCGCCGTCGCGCGGACCGCCTCGCCGGCGGTGACGACGGACGGGAAGTAGCCCGCCACGGTGACCGCCGGAGGCGGGAGGGGGCGCAGGCGGACGGTCACCTCGGTGACCACGCCCAGGGTGCCCTCGGAGCCGACGACGAGGCCGGTCAGGTCGTAGCCCGCGACGCCCTTGGCGGTGCGGCGGCCGAGGCGGACCAGGTCGCCCGTCCCGGTGACGAGCTGGAGGCCGAGGACGTAGTCGCGGGTGACGCCGTACTTCACGCAGCACAGGCCGCCCGCGTTGGTGGCGACGTTCCCCCCGATGGTGGACCACGGGGAGCTGGCCGGGTCCGGCGGGTACCACAGGCCGTGCTCGGCGGCGGCCTTGCGCAGGTCGTCGTTGATCACGCCGGGCTGGACGACGGCGAGGCGTTCGAGCGGGTCGATCTCCAGGACGCGGTTCATCCGGTCGAGCGCGACGACGATGCAGCCGTCGACGGCGTTGGCCCCGCCGGACAGGCCCGTCCCGGCCCCGCGCGGCACGATCGGCGCGCCGTGCGCCAGGCAGGCGCGGACGACGTCGCGGACCTGCTCGGGGGTGCGCGGGCGGACGGCGGCCAGCGGGGCGCCGACCGGGGCCCACTCGGCGTCGTCGTGGCTCAGGCTCGCGAGGACGTCGGGGTCGGTGAGGGCCGGATCGGGCAGGGCGAGGTCGGCCAGGGCGTCGAGCAGGCTCACAGGTCCCCCAGGAACGCCAGGATCTCGGCGTTGACCCGGTCGGGCTGGTCGAAGTTGGCCCCGTGGCCGCAGTCGTCGACGACGACGGCGCGGCCGTCGGGGTTGCCCGCGACGGCGGCCTCGGCGTGCTGCCAGGGCCAGAGCTGCGAGTCGCGGCCAGCGATCATGAGGACGGGGACGGGGCAGCGCTGGACGACGTCGCGCCAGTCCTGGTGGGCGTGGTCGTGCAGGAGCGGCCAGGTCTCCTTGCCGGGGTCGTTGGGGACGGCGCCCATGCCCGCCTTCTTGACCAGGCGGGCGGCGGACTTGAGGGACTTGGCGGCGGAGTGGCCGCGGCCGGTCTTGGGGACGCCCCTGGCGAAGAAGTCGCCGGAGTTCTGCTCGGTGAGGCCGTAGAAGCCGTAGGGCCAGTCGGCGGAGTTGATCATCTTGGGGGTCTGGTCGACGCTGACGACGCCCCTGACCCGGTCGGCGCCGAACAGGCTCAGGCAGGCCCAGATCGCGCCGACGCCCATGGAGCCGCCGACGAGGACGGCGTCGCGCAGGTCGAGGGCGACGAGGGCGTCGTGGAGGTCCTTGCCGTGGCGGGAGAGGCGGTGGCCGTGCGGCGGGCGGGCGGACTCGCCGTGCCAGCGCCGGTCGAGGCCGAGGACGCGGTGGCCCGCGGCCAGGAGCGCCTCGGTCTGGAAGGCCCAACTGGTGGCGGGCGCGCCGTAACCGGCGACCAGCACCACGGGTGAGCCGGTTCCCTCGTCGGCGACGTGGAGGTCGACGCCGTCGTTGGTCGTGATCGTGGGCATGGCGCCGATGGAAGCACAGGCGCGTGGTGCGGGCCACGAGGGAAGCGCCACTCGGGGCGGCCTCGGCGGACGGGCGGGTTCCCCGGTTTTCGGCGTCGGTTCAGTTTCGTTCTGCACTGAAGGAATAGAGTGGAATAGATCCCCCGAGCGGGTCACTGAGCGGGTCACCGGGTGGAGCAGCGGGTGGCCCCGCGCGGGGGTGGTGGTCGCTGTCCGAACCGGGCGGCTCGTCCGACCGGATTGCGCGGCGGGGTGAGGCGGGGTCGGTGGTTACGGATAGTGTTCTAGTGATCACCACATCGAGTAGGAGCACTCGGAACAATGGTTCTGCGCGAGCGGGTCGAGGCCTTCCTCGACGGCCCGGCCTTCCAGCGGTTCATCATCGTGGTCATCGTCGTCAACGCGGTGACCCTGGGCTGCGAGACCGTCCCCGCACTCATGGCCTCCCACGGCTGGCTGCTGCACGGGATCGACCGGTTGGCGCTGGCCGTCTTCGTGGCCGAGCTGACCGCGCGCCTGTACGCCGAGCGGCTGCGGTTCTTCCGGGACCCGTGGAACTGCTTCGACTTCCTCGTCGTCGCCATCTCGCTGGTGCCCGCGACGGGCGTGCTGAGCGTGGTGCGGTCGCTGCGCATCCTGCGCGTGCTGCGGCTGATCTCGATCGTGCCGAGCATGAGGCGCGTGGTCACCGCGCTGGTCCGCTCGGTGCCGGGCCTGCTCTCGCTGTCCGGCCTGCTGGTGCTGCTGCTGTACGTGGGCGGCGTGATCGCGATCAACCTGTTCCGCCCCACCGGTGACGAGCGGTTCGCCGACCTCGGCAGCACGGTGCTGACGCTGCTCCAGATCACCACCGGCGACGGGTGGTCGGACGTGATGCGGGACCTGATGGAGCGGCAGCCGCTCGCGTGGATCTTCTTCGTCTGCTACCTGCTGGTGGGCACGTTCACGATGCTGAACCTGTTCATCGCGGTGGTGTGCAACGCGATGGAGCACGAGCTGAGCCCGGAGCGACCCGCCGTGACCGCCTCCCCCGAGCCGGGGACGGCCGATCAGGTGGTGCTGGCGGAGTTGCGGGCGCTGCGCGCCGAGGTCCAGGCGTTGCGGCTGACCTCGGCAGGCGACCGGGGGTAGGCGGGGCCGGGTAGGGGGCGGGCGGAGCGGGAACCCGGCCGCTCGGCGCCCGACGAGCGGACCGCGCCCCACCGGGGAACCCGGTCGCGCGCGAGGCGCCCCACCCGTCCCCCGGCGAAGGGCAGTCCCGTGACCCGGTCCGTTTCCCGCAGGTCCTTCCTCGCAGGCGCAGGCACGGCGTTGGGCGCGACCGCGCTCGGCGGCGGCGCCCCGGCGTCGGGCAGCCCGGCGTCAGGCAGTCCGACGTCGGGCAGTCCGGCGTCAGGCGGCCCGGCGTCGGGCCGCTCCCCCGCCGAGATCCCCGACGGGGCGCGCGTGCCCGCGCTGGTCGTCGGCTCCGGGTACGGCGGCGCGGTGGCCGCGCTCCGGCTGGCGCAGGCGGGCGTGCCGGTGCACGTGGTCGAGAAGGGCCGGTCGTGGGACGAGCCGGGGTGGGACGGCAAGGTCTTCGCGAACATGCTCAACCCCGATGAGCGCTCGTACTGGCTGCGCACCTGGACCAAGCAGCCGCTCAGCAACTTCCTCGGCCTTCCGGTGGACCGCGCCGTCCCGCGCCGCACCGGCGTCCTGGACGCCGAGGAGTTCGCCGGGATCACCGTCTACCAGGGGCGGGGCGTCGGCGGCGGGTCGCTGGTCAACGGGGGCATGGCGGTGACGCCCCGGCGGGAGCGGTTCGCGGCGGTCCTGCCGGGCGTGGACCCCGAGGAGATGTACTCGACGTACTACCCGCTGGCGAACGCCGAGCTGGGCACGGGGCTGGTCGACCCGGACTGGTGGGAGCAGGCCGAGTGCTACCGGTACGCCAGGGTGGGGCGGGCGCAGGCGCGGCGCTCCGGGTTCCCGTTCGAGCTGGTGCCCGGCGTGTACGACTGGGCGCACCTGGAGCGCGAGGAGGCCGGGACCGCGCCCCGGTCGGCGCTGGCCGCCGAGGTGATCTACGGCAACAACCACGGGAAGCTGTCGCTGCCCAGGACGTACCTGGCGCGGGCGCTGGCCACCGGGCGGGTGACGATCTCGGCGCTGCACGAGGTGACGAGCGTGCGGGCGGTCGGCGGCGGGTACGAGGCGCTGCTCGACGTGCTGGACGCGAGCGGGCGGGTGACCTCCACCAAGCGGGTGGAAGCGGAGCGGGTGTTCTTCGCGGCCGGGAGCGTGGGGACGAGCAAGCTGCTGACCCGGTTGCGGGACACCGGGGCGCTGCCCGCGCTGAGCCCGGAGGTCGGGCTGGGGTGGGGGGAGAACGGGAACGTGATGGTGGGGCGGGCGAACAAGGCGTCCGACCCGACCGGGGCGCTCCAGTCGTGCATCCCCACGGGCGGGATCGACAACTGGGCGGCGGGCGGGGCGTTCGCCGAGGTCGCCCCGCTGCCGACCGGGGTCGAGACGTTCACGTCGTTCTACCTGGCGATCACGGCCAACCCGAGGCGCGGGCGGTTCACCTGGAACCCGGAGGCGGGGCGGGTCGAGCTGGACTGGCGGCAGGAGTGGAAGCAGCCGTCGGTCGCCATGGCGCGGACGATCTTCGACCGGATCAACTCGGTCGAGGGGACGGTGTACCGGGCGGACCTGTTCGGGGTGGGGAAGGTGTGGGGCGACGGGCTGACGTACCACCCGCTGGGCGGGGTGGTGCTGGGGCGGGCGACGGACGGGCACGGGCGGCTGGCGGGGTACCGGGGGCTGTACGTGGTGGACGGGTCGCTGATTCCGGGGAACACGAGCGTGAACCCGTTCGTGACGATCACGGCGCTGGCGGAGCGGAACCTGGCCCGGATCGTGGCGCGGGACCTGTAGCCGGACCTGCGGCGGGGTCAGGCTCCGGCCGGGTCGTGGGCCCAGGTGCGCAGGGGGTGGAGGCGGACCTCCCAGGGGCCGAGGCAGTCGGCCAGGAGGGTGGCGACCAGACAGCCGCAGGGGCAGGCCAGGTTCGGGCCGTTGCCGCCGTGCGGGCCGCAGCAGCCCTCCAGGTTCCGGCCGTGCCCGCGCTCGCGCAGGGTCGGGACGTCCTCGGGGTGGAGCACGCGGACGCCGGGGGCGGCGCGGGGGAGGCCGGGGGCGCGCGGGTCGTCCGAGTCGGGGACGAGCACCCAGGCGCCGCGCGGGACGGTGGGCGGGGCGTGGTGCGCGCGGTCCCGGTGGTCCGGGTCGGGGGCGGGGAGCTTGGGCAGGCGGGTCAGGTCCGGGGTCAGCTCGGCGCCGCACTTGGCGCAGTGGAAGAGCACACCCGGTTGTAGCCGAGGGCGGGGTGGGCGCGCACGGGGTTTTCCCGCGCGCGCCCGGCCCCGCCCGCCCTCCGGCCGTGCTCAGGCGGACTTGAGGGAGCCCGCGTCGATCGCCCAGTTCTGGCCGACGGCGCTCGGCAGGGTCGGGGACGCGAGCAGCAGGATCGCGCGGGCGATCTCGTCGGGCTCGATGAGGGCGCCGGTGAGCATCCCGTTCTGCGCGGGCATCGCGGCGAGCAGCTCGGCGTGCTCCACGCCGAGGTGGGCGGCGACCCTGGCGATGTAGCCGTCCGGGCCCGCCATGATCGCGGTGCGGGTGCCGCCGGGGGTCACCGCGTTCACCCGCACGCCCCGCGGGGCGAGCTTCTCCGCCAGGCCCCTGGAGAACGCGTTCAGGGCGGCCTTGGCGGCGGAGTAGTGCAGGGGGACGCCCTGGGGCTGGCGGGCGCTGCTGCTGCTGGTGTTGACGATCGCGCCGCGCGCCTCGATCAGCGCGGGGAGGGCGGCGCGGGTGGTGCGGAGCGCGGCGCCGAGGTTGAGCCGGAACGAGTCGAGCCAGGTCGCGTCGTCGCCGTCGAGCAGGTCGGCGAGCGCGCCGTCCGGCAGCTCGCCGCCGCCCGCGTTGTTGACCAGCACGTCCAGTCGCGGGTTCGCGGCGAGCGCGGTCTCGACGGCGTGGCGCGGGCCGTCCGGGGTGGAGAGGTCGGCGGCGACGAACTCGGCCCCGGTGTCCTCGAGCTCGGGGGTGGCGCCGCGGGAGACGGCGACGACCGAGGCGCCCTCGGCGAGGAAGGCCCGGACGGTGGCCAGGCCGATGCCCTTGCTGGCTCCGGTCACCAGGACGCGCTTCCCGGCGAGGTTCAGGTCCATGTTCCGCTCCCGTGGTTGGTGGGTCAGGCTGGTGGGTCAGGTTGGCGAGTCAGTTAGTGGATCATTTCTCCCTTCAACTGAAACACTGCTGTCGCACTTAAGTCAAGAAGTGCGCAGCTTTGCTCTCAGGACGGCGGGAAGTAGGGTTGCGGGACACCGAGGAGGTGGCCGATGAGCGCGGAGGGCGCGCCCAGGCGGGTGCGCGCGGACGCCGAGCGCAGCACCGCCCGCATCCTGGAGGCGGCGCAGTCCGTGCTGACCGACGACCCGAACGCGTCGCTGGAGCGCATCGCGGACGCGGCCGGGCTGGCGCGCGCGACCGTGCACCGGCGGTTCTCCTCGCGCAAGGCGCTGCACGACGCGCTGGTGGCCGACATCGGCGAGCGCTACCGGCAGGCCGTGCTCCAGGCGCGGGTGGCCACCGCTCCCCCGCTGGTCGCGCTGCACCGGCTGGCGCAGGTGGTGTTCGAGCTGAAGGTGAGCCACCGGTTCGCGGTGGAGCTGGCGTCGGACGAGGAGTGCGGGCCGGTGCTGTCGGGCGAGGTGAGGGACGGCATCGACCTGCTGTTCCGCAGGCTGCGGGAGGTCGGGGCGATCACCGCCGAGGACCCGCTGTGGTGCAGGCAGCTGCTGATGGCGGTGCTGCACGCGGTCCACGTGATGCCGCCGGACTCGCCGGTGCTGGGGCGCGGCGGGGCGGGGCTCGAGGGCGAGGCGCTGGCGGGCGCGCGGGCGGACCTGCTGGTCGAGACGGTGACCAGGGCGCTGGGCGGCGCGACCACCACGGCGGGCTGACCCCGAGCGAGAGGCGAGGGGCACGAAGCGGAAAGCGCGCGGCCCCGGTGTCCGCGGTGGACACCGGGGCCGCGCGCTCGGCTCAGGGGGTCACAGGTGCTCCCCCCTCCGACGCCTGCCCACCACCAGCGCGCCGAGACCGGCGACCAGCAGGGCCAGACCGCCCAGGACCATCCCGGCGACCTGCACACCCGTCCACGCCAGCGGCTCCTCCGCGGGCGGGGCCGGGGCCGCCGGGGCGGGCGGCGCCGTGGTCGTGGTGGTCGGCGGGGTGGTCGGCGGGGTGGTCGTGGCGGGCTGGGCGATCTCGACCGCCACCACGGCCACGTCGTTGTCGGTGTTCGACTGCGACACGCCCACCGCCGGGGCGACCTCGGCCACCGCGTTGGTCGACGTCATCGGGGCCGTCGCGGTGCTCACCACGGTCACCGGCGGCAGCGACGCGCCCGGCGGGATCGTGGCGCCGGTGGTGCAGGTGACCACCTGGCCGCTGATCCGGCAGTCCCAGCCGTCGCCCGAGGCCGTGACCGGCTTCAGGCCCTCGGGCAGGGTGATCGTCGTCGTGGCGCCCACGACCGGCACGTTGCCGTCGTTGCGCACCACGTCGGTGAACGTCACCGTGTCGCCCACCTGAGCGGACGGCTTGTCCACGGTCAGCCCGATGGTCAGGTCGACCACCGATCCGATCAGGGCGGCGTCCACGTCGGTCAGCTGGCTGATCCGGCCGCCGGAGATGGCGATGGTCAGCGGGGCCGACGTGGCGGTCGTCTGGTCGAAGTCGGAGTCGAGGGCGCGGTCGGCGCCCTGTCCCGGCCTGGCCAGCGTCGTGCCGGTCGGGGTCAGCACGGTCACCAGGTACTGGCCGGGGGCCAGGTCGGTGAAGCCGTACCGGCCGTTGGCGTCGGTGGTGGTGCGGGTGAGCTCGGCGCCCGAGGAGTCCTTGAGCACCACGACCACCCCGGCGACGCCCTTCTCACCGGCGTCCTGCACGCCGTTGCCGTTGGCGTCGTCCCACACGAAGTCGCCGATCAGGCCGAGCTGCTCGCCGAAGTTCGCCACGCCCGAACCACCGGCGGGCACCGTCACGGTGACCTCGGTGGGCGTGGTCGCCCCGTAGCCGGCGGGCTGCGTGATGACCACGGTGTAGGTGCCCTCGGGCAGCAGGGTGAACTCGTAGGCGCCGTTGGCGTCGGTCGCCGCCAGCTCCAGCTCCTGGCCGGTGGAGTCCTCCAGCGTGATCACGACGTCGGCCAGGCGCGTGGTCTCGGTCGGGTCGATCACCCCGTTGCCGTTGGCGTCGAGGTAGACGACACCGCCGATCGAGACCTCCTCGCCGGGGTTGCCGACCCCGCCGACGTCGCCGATCTCGCCGAACAGGTAGCCCTCGCCGGACTGGCCCGCCGCGAGCTGGATGTTCGCGATGGTGTCCGGCGGCACGAGCGTGCCACCGGCCGAGCCGAGGATCTCCTGGCCGTCGTCGTACCCGGCGGGCGTGGTCTCCACGATCGTGTAGGTGCCCGGCGGGAGGCCCGCGAAGGAGTAGGAGCCGTCGTTGGCGGTGGTGACCAGCAGGTCCACGTCCCCGGCCGCGTCGGTGAGGGTCACCGTCGCGTTCGGGATGCCGACCTCGCCCGCGTCGCGGACGCCGTTGCCGTTGGCGTCGTAGTAGACCGCGCCGGAGATCGAGCCCTGGACCTCGGAGAACACGTAGCCCGAGGCGACCGTGCCGGAGTCGATGACGATGCCGCTGAACACGTCGTTCACCGAGCCGTCACCGCCCGCCGTGCCGACCGCGTCGGGACCGTCGCCGTAGTTCGCGGGCTGGGTCTCGGTCACGGTGTAGGTGCCCGGAGGCAGGTCGGTGAAGGCGTAGCCGCCGCTGGCGTCGGTGACGACCGTGGCGGTGATCGGACCGGTCAGGGTGATGGTCACCCCGGCGATGCCGTTGCCCGCCTGGTCGACGACCCGGCCGGAGATGCCCGCCTGCGCGGTCTCGCCGAACAGGTAGCCGGTGGCGTTCTGGCCGCCGCCGAGCGCGATGCCGGTGATCGAGTCCGGCGGGGTGACCGTGCCGCCCGCGGTGCCCGCGGCGTCGGCGCCGTCGAGGTACCCGCCCGGCTGGGTCTCGGTGACGGTGTAGGAGCCGCCGACCACGCCGGTGAAGGTGTAGCCGCCCGCCGGGTCGGTCAGGACCGTCGTGCTCACCGGCCTGCCGAGGGCGTCGGTCCCGGTCAGGGCGACCTGGACGGAGCCGATGCCGGGCTCGCCGTTGTCGCGGGCCCCGTTGCCGTTGACGTCCTCGTACACCGATCCGGCGATGGAGCCGCGGGTGTCGGTGAAGGTGTAGCCGGTGGCCCTGGTGTCCGAGCCGAGGACGATGCCGTTGATCTGGTCGTTGACGTCGGTGCCGCCACCGGCCGAACCGGCGGTGTCGGGGCCGTCGCCGTACCCGTTCGGCTGGGTCTCGATCACGGTGTAGGCGCCGGGGGCGAGGCCGGTGAACGAGTAGGAGCCGTCGGCTCCGGTCACGGTCGTGGCCGGGGTCGGGCCGGTGAGGGTGACGGTGGCGCCGGGGATGCCGTTGCCCGCCTCGTCGGTGACGCGGCCGGAGAGCGAGGCCGCGACCTGCTCGCCGAACGTGTAGCCGGTGGCGTCGTCGCCCGCCGCGAGGTCGATCGCGGTCAGCGAGTCCGGCGGGGTGACGGTGGCCCCGGCGGTTCCGGGGGCGTCGATCCCGTCGAGGTAGCCGTCCGGCTGGGTCTCGGTGATCGCGTAGGCGCCCGAGAGCAGCCCGGCGAACAGGTAGGACCCGTCGGTCTCGGTGAGCGCGGTGCGGTTGACGCTCGCGCCGGTGTCGTCGGTGCCGGTGAGGGTCACCGTGACGCCGCCGATGCCGTCCTCGCCCGCGTCGCGCAGGCCGTTGCCGTTGGCGTCGACGTACACCGAGCCCGCGAGCGAGCCCGCCCTGTCGGTGAAGTCGTAGCCCGCGCCGACCGTGCCGGAGCCGACCGTGATGCCACCGATGACGTCGCCGGTCGGGGTGCCGCCGGCCGAGCCGACCGTGCCGCCCGCGTCGGCGTACCCGGTGGGCTGGGTCTCGGTGATCGTGTACTGGCCCGGCTGGAGGCCGGTGAACGAGTAGGACCCGTCCGGTCCGGTCGTGGTGGTGGCCGGGGTCGGGCCGTCGAGGGTGATGGTGACGCCCTCGATGCCGTTGCCCGCCTCGTCGACGACCCGGCCGGACAGCGTGCCGCCGATCAGCTCGCCGAACGTGTAGCCGGTGGCGTCGAAGCCGGCGATCAGGTCGATGCCGGTGATCGAGTCCGGCGGGGTGGGGGCGCCACCCGAGGTGCCCGCGGTGTCGATGCCGTCCAGGAACCCGGCGGGCTGCGTCTCGGTGACGGTGTAGTCGCCGGTCAGCAGGCCGGTGAACGAGTAGCCGCCCGCGGTGTCGGTGACCTGGGTGAGGGTGACGCCGCCGTTGACGTCGGCGCCGGTCAGGGTGACGGTGACGCCGCCGATGGCGGGTTCGCCGGGATCGCGGACCCCGTCGCCGTTGTCGTCCTCGAAGACCAGGCCCGCGAGGGACCCGCGCTTCTCGGCGAACACGTAGTCGCTCGGCGCGCTGCCCGAGGTCACCGGGATGTCGACGAACTCGTCGTTGAGGGTGGTGTCACCACCGGCGGTGCCGGGGGTGTCCGGGCCGTCGCCGTACCCGGCAGGCTGGGTCTCGATCACGGTGTAGCGGCCGGGCACCAGGTCGGTGAAGGTCCAGGTCCCGTCCGGTCCGGTCCTGGTGACGGCGGTGGTGCCGGTCGCGCCGGGGCCGCTCAGGCTCAGGAGGACGCCCTCGATGCCGTTGCCCGCGTCGTCCACGACCCGGCCGCTGAGGCTCGACGCCTGGTAGTCGCCGAACAGGTAGCCGGTGGCGTCGACGCCCTCCGCCAGGTCGATCGCGGTGATCGAGTCCGGCGGGGTGAGCGTGCCGCCCGAGGTGCCCGCGGTCTCCTCGCCGTCCAGGTAGTCGGCGGGCTGGGTCTCGGTCACCTGGTAGGCGCCCGAGAGCAGGCCGGGGAACAGGTAGGAGCCGTCGTCGGGGTCGCTGACGGCGCTGGCGGTCACCGGGTTGCCGAGCACGTCCGTGCCGGTCAGGTCGACGGTGACGCCGCCGATGCCGGGCTCGCCGGGGTCGCGGACCCCGTTGCCGTCGGCGTCGACGTACACGGCGCCCGCGAGGGAGCCGCGCTTCTCGGCGAACACGTAGCCGGACGCGGCGGTGGCCGAGTCGATGGTGATGCCGCTGATCTCGTCGTTCAGCGAGTCGTCGCCGCCTGCCGTGCCGACCGCCTCGGGACCGTCGCCGTAGCCGACCGGCTGGGTCTCCTCGACCGCGTAGGCGCCGGGCAGCAGGTCCGTGAAGGCGTAGGAGCCGTCGGGACCGGTCGTGGTGGTGGCGCTGGTCGGGCCGGTCAGGGTGATGGTGACGCCGGGGATGCCGTCGCCCAGCTCGTCCACGACCCGGCCGGAGATCCCGGCCGCGACGGACTCGCCGAACAGGTAGCCGACGGCGTCGGCGTCGACCGGCAGGGTGATCGCGGTGATCGAGTCCGGCGGCGTGACCGCGCCGCCCTCACTGCCCGCGGTCTCCGCGCCGTCCAGGTAGCCTGCGGGCTGGGTCTCGGTCACCTCGTACGCGCCCGAGAGCAGGCCGGTGAACGAGTAGTCGCCCGAGGCGTTCGTGGTGGCGGTGCGGTCGACGCTCGCGCCCGCGGCGTCTGTGCCGGTCAGGGTGACCAGCACGCCCTCGATGCCGGGCTCGCCCGGATCGCGGGAGCCGTTGCCGTTGACGTCGGTGTACACCGCGCCCGAGAGCGAGCCGCGGGTGTCGGTGAAGTCGTAGCCGGTGGCGGCGGTGCCCGAGTCGACGGTGATGCCGCCGATGGTGTTGGGGTCGGTGCTGGCGCCACCCGCCGCGCCGACCGCGCCCGAGCCGTCGCCGTACCCGGCGGGCTGGGACTCGGTGAGCACGTAGGTGCCGGGCAGCAGGTCCGTGAAGGCGTAGGAGCCGTCGGGACCGGTGGTCGTGGTCTGGGTGGCGCCGGACCCGTTGGGCCCGGTCAGGGTGACGGTGACGCCTGCGATGCCGTTGCCCGCGTCGTCGACGACCCGGCCGGAGATGCCCGCTTGGACGGTCTCGCCGAACAGGTAGGCGGTGGCGGCGGTGCCGACCGGCAGGGTGATGGCGTCGATCGTGTCCGGCGGGACGAGCGTGCCGCCCGCCGTGCCGACCGCGTTGATGCCGTCCAGGTAGCCTGCGGGCTGGGTCTCGTCGATCCGGTAGGTGCCCGAGAGCAGGCCGGTGAACGAGTAGTCGCCGTTGGCGGCGGTGGTGGTCGTGCGGTTGACCGCGGCGCCGCGCGCGTCGATGCCGAAGAGGGTCACCAGCACGCCGCCGATGCCTGCGTCACCGGCGTCGCGGACGCCGTCGCCGTTGCGGTCGTCGTAGACCGAACCGGCCAGGGAGCTGCGCGTCTCGGCGAAGACGTAGCCGGACGCGGTGGAGCCGGAGGTCACCGGGATGCCGGTGACCGTGTCGTTCGGCGAGTTCGTGCCCCCGGCGGCGCCGACCGCGTCGGGGCCGTCGCCGTAGCCGACCGGCTGGGTCTCGGTGATCGTGTAGCTGCCGGGGACCAGGCCGGTGAAGGCGTAGGAGCCGTCGGGGCCGGTGGTGGTCGTGGCGGTGGGACCGCCCGCGCCGGGACCGGTCAGGGTGACGGTGACGCCGGGGATGCCCGCGCCCGCGTCGTCGACGACCCGGCCGGTGATGCCGGACGGGCTGCTCTCGCCGAACAGGTAGCCGGTGGCGGCGTTGCCCGCGGGCAGGTCGATCGCGGTGATCGCGTCCGGCGGGGTGGCCGTGCCGCCCGCCGTGCCCGGCGTGTCCGCGCCGTCCAGGTAGCCGGCGGGCTGGGTCTCGTCGACCCGGTAGTCGCCGGAGAGCAGGCCGGTGAACGAGTAGGAGCCGTCGGCGGCGGTCGTGGTGGTGCGGTTGACCGCGTTGCCCGCGTCGTCGGTGCCGCTCAGGGCGACGGTGACGCCCGCGATGCCGGTCTCGCCCGCGTCGCGGGCGCCGTTGCCGTTGGCGTCGACGTACACCGCCCCCGCGAGGGAGCTGCGGGTCTCGGCGAAGTCGTAGCCGGTGGCGGCGGCCCCGGAGACCAGTCGGATGTTGTTGATGACGTCGCTGGTGACGACGGTGCCGCCCGCCGAGCCGACGGTGTCCGGGCCGTCGCCGTAGCCGGTGGGCTGGACCTCGACCAGGGTGTACGTGCCGGGCGGCAGCTCGGGGAACAGGTAGCTGCCGGTGGCGTCGGTGGACGTGGTGAGGTTGGCCGGGCCGAACAGGTTGATCGTGACGTTCGGGATGCCCGCTCCCGCGTCGTCGACCACCCGCCCGGCTATGCCCGCGATCACCGTGTCGCCGAACAGGTAGCCGGTGGCGGCGACGCCCGGCGGCAGCGAGATCTGGGAGATCGAGTCGGGCGGGCTGACCCGGCCGCCCGCCGTGCCCACCGCGTCGCGGCCGTCGATGTAGCCTGCCGGGGCGGTCTCGGTGAGCGTGTAGGTGCCCGCGATGAGGCAGCAGAAGGAGTAGCTGCCGTCCTGGGCGGTGGTCTCGGTGCGGTTGACCTGGGCGCCGAAGGCGTCGTTGCCGGTCAGCGTGACGGTCACGCCGTCGATGCCGGTCTCGCCCGGATCTTGGGCGCCGTTGTTGTTGTCGTCGCGGTAGACCACGCCCGCGAGCGAGCTGAACACCTCGGCGAAGTCGTAGCCGGTGGCGGCCGTGTTCGAGCCGATCACGATGCCGCTGATGACGTCGTTGGCGGAGTTGACGCCGCCCGCCGAGCCGACGGTGTCCGGGCCGTCGCCGTAGCCGGTGGGCTGGGTCTCGGTGACCGTGTAGGTGCCGGGCGGCAGGTTCAGCACCGCGTAGGCGCCGGACGCGTCGGTGCGCGCGGTGGCCGAGAAGCCGTCGGTGTTGGTGACGGTGATCGTGGTGTTCGGGATGCCCGCGCCGAGGTTGTCGACGACGCGGCCCGCGATCGAGGCGGCGATGGTCTCGCCGAACAGGTAGCCGGTGGCGTCGAAGCCCGCGGGCAGGTCGATCGCGGAGATGGTGTCCGGCGGGGTGAGGAAGCCGCCCGCGTCACCGGCGGTCTCCCGCCCGTCGAGGTAGCCTGCGGGCTGGGTCTCGGTGATCGAGTACCGGCCGCCGGGGATGTCGTCGAACAGGTAGTCGCCGCTGAAGTTGGTGCGGGTGGTGACGGTGACCGGCCTGCCCGCGGCGCTGGTGCCGTTCAGGGTCACGACGACGCCGCGGATGCCGGGCTCGCCCGCGTCGCGGGCGCCGTTGCCGTTGCGGTCCTCGTAGACGTCGCCGCCGATGGACGACGGGAACTCCTGGAAGACGTAGCCGCCGCCCACCTGGCCGGAGCGCAGGACGATGCCGCTGAACACGTCGTTGTCGGAGTTCGTGCCGCCCGCGTCGCCGACCGTCTCGGGGCCGTCCGCGTAACCGGCGGGCTGGAACTCCACGACGCTGTAGGCGCCGGGGCGCAGGCCGTCGAACAGCCAGACGCCGTTTTCGGCGGTGGTGGTCTCCTTGGAGCCGTCCGGTCCGGTGAGGACGACGCGCACGTTCGGGATCGGGTCGTCGTGCTCGTCGACGACCGAGCCGTTGAGCGAGGCGAGCAGGTAGTCGGCGAAGTTGTAGCCCGTGGCGGCGGTGCGCGAGGGCAGGGCGATGTCGGCGATGTCGCTGGCGGTGGGTGTGCCGCCGACCGTGCCCGGTGTGGACTGGCCGTCCTGGTAGGTGCTCGGGTGCTCCTCCTCGAGGTTGTACGTGCCCTGGCGCAGCCGGTCGAACCGGTAGGTGCCGTCCGCGGCGCTCAGGGTCGTGACGCGGACCGGGTTGCCCGCCGAGTCGACGCCGGTGAGCGTGAGGGTGACGCCGCCGATGCCCGGCTCGCCGGGCTCCAGGACGCCGTTGACGTTGAGGTCGTTGTAGACGGTGCCCGCGAGGCTGGAGGTGGCCAGCTCGGCGAAGTCGTTGCCGGTGCTGGAGCCGTTCTGCGGCAGGGTGACGGTGAACCGGTCGTTGCCCGCGCTCGTCGCGAAGGTGCCGGGGGTGTCCTTGCCGTCGTCGTAGTCGGCGGGCTGGGTCTCGGCGACGGTGTAGGTGCCCGCCGGGACGCCCGCGAACGAGTAGGAGCCGTCCGAGGTGGTCGTGGTGGTCTGGTTGACCGCCGTGCCGGTGCCGCTGGTGCCGGACAGGGTGATGGTGACGCCCTGGATGCCGGTGGCGCCGTTCTCCGGCTCGAAGAGGCCGTCGTCGTCGCGGTCGTTGAACACGCGGCCGGAGATCGAGCCGGGCGTGGTGGTGACGACGGTGGCGGTGTCGCTCACGGTCTTGCCCGCCGGGTCGGTGCCGGTCGCGGTGGCGGTGTTGGAGTCACCGGCCAGCGGCGCGGTCGTGGTGCAGGTGTAGGTGAAGCGCGCGCCCGCGGCGAGGGCCTGGTTGGGGCGGGCGCAGGCCGGGACCTTGGGGTCCGCGACGTTCACGCTGGTCAGCGGGGCGTCACCGGTGTTGGCGACGGTGATCGTGAAGGTGATCGTCTCGCCCGCCGCGTAGACGGCCTTGTCGGCGGTCTTGGTGATGTCGATGGCGGGGTGGATGACGGTGAACGGCTCGGAGGCGCTGCTCTCGACCACGCCGCCGAAGTCGTCGCCGCCGGAGGCGTAGGCGATGTTCGTGCCGCTGGTGTCGGGCGCGGGTCCGGTGCAGGTGTAGGTGACCGGCGCGTTCGGGAGCAGGGTGCCGATGGCGCGGTTGCAGTCCGCGAAGGACGGGTCGGTGACCGTCACGTTGACCGCGCGGCTGGCGCCGGGTGAGACCACGCTGATGGTGAACGGGATCTGCTCGCCGGGGCGGTAGGGGCCGCCGCTCACGTCCTTGGTGATGTAGATGGCCGGGACCGGCACGGAGAACACCAGGTTCTGCGCCAGGTAGGTGTCACCGGCGGTGGTGAAGGACAGCTGCGCCGAGGTGTCGCCGACCGCGATGTTGCTGGTCTGGATGACCTTGGCGTCGACGCTCATGTTGTTGGCGACGTTGGGGCTCACCGCGTTCTGGGCGTTGGACACCCAGAAGTTGTTGGTGTTCGACGGGTCCAGCAGCGCCGGTTCCGCGTTCCCGTTGACCACGAACCGGTCGCCGGAGATGTTGAAGTCGCCCTCGTAGCCGGTCAGGCCGATGCGCACCGGGGTGGCGGCGACGCGGAAGCCGGTGACCGGGATGGTCGTGGCCGGGTCCGTCGAGGACTGCCGCACGTGGCCGTCGTAGAGGAAGATCTCCCGCTTGGACGGGGCGTAGGTGCTGTTGGGGGCGTCGTACTGGTAGACGAGCACCAGCGACCAGCCCGAGTAGCAGCCGAAGCCCTGCGGGGTCCAGACGTTGCCCAGGGTGATGGTGTTGGCCGTGCCCGACGGCAGGTTCTGGAAGCGGGAGGTGACGTCCGCGTAGGCCGAGTAGAACTGCGGCTGGCTGGAGGGCACGTTGGCCAGGGCGTCGCGGGTGATCACCTGCGGGGCGACGTTGACCGGGGCGCCGTTGCCGATGGTGAGCACGGTGGAGGTCGACTCGGGGGTGCCCGAGGGGACGACGGCGGTGCCCGCCGTGGACTGGAACTGGCGGGTGTTGCAGCCGGGCGCGGTGGAGACGGCGCCGGTGCTGAGCTTGATCGAGCCGGTGTCGCCGGACCAGTTCAGGCGGGCGTAGGCCACGCGCGAGCCGGGCGGGATGGTGACGCTGCCCCTGGAGGAGTTGAACGTCGCGGCGTTGCTGTCGACGTCCGCCCACTGCATGTAGTACGAGTCGTTGTTGTTCGCCGAGGCGGTGAGGGTGCGGGCCTGCGCGCCCGCGCAGTTCGCCTTGGCCTCGCCGAACGGGTCGGTGGGGGCGTTCGCGTCCGGGCAGACGGAGTTGCCGTTGCCCGCCTCGACGAAGTCGCCGTAGACCTCTTCGTTGTAGTTCAGGGTGAAGGCGCGCTCGACCGCGGCCTCGGCGGTCAGGGGAGCGAGTCCCACGCTCACCCCCGCGGCTATGAGGAACGACGTCGCCGCTGCCAGCAATCGCCGGCCGGGTGCGAGCACGGACATCAGACGGCCCCCTTTGAAGGCGTGACCATGCGGATACGGACAGCAATATCCGGGGGTTTGACCACCGCCGCTGGGCCCGGTCGGCAACTCCACCTGTTCGAGTGGGCGGGCCCGGTGTAGGGGGCGCTCGCCCGATGAGGCGGTTTGGCGCGGAGAGGCCGTCGGGGCGTCCGAGGATCGGTGCGCGGGTCCGGGAAGGACCTCACCACCAGTTCCCCAGGAGGATGCTGATGTTCGCTCGGAACGCCGTCGCGGGAGTCGTCGCCGCCGGTCTGTGCCTCGCCGCCGCCCTGCCCGCCTCGGCGGCGCAGGACCGCTCGCCGCGCTTCGGGTCGGCGACGCTGTGCAACACCTCGTCGACGGCGGTGCAGGTGTTCTCGGCCGACCTGGACGAGGGGGTGCGGTACGTGCTGCCCTACGAGTGCAACGACGTGCTGTACTTCCCGTTCTCGGAGGGGCCGTCGACCATGACGCAGTGGCGGAACGTGACGACCGGCAAGGGGTGCGTGCGGGTGACCGTGCAGGACCGGGACGCGCTGACGATCTCGCAGGCGACGGGCGGGGTGCGGCTGTACCGGCAGGAGCCGTCGGGGAGCCTGACGCTGCTGTGCTCGACGTTCTGATCCGGGTGTTCTGATCCGGGTGTTCTGATCCGGGTGTTCTGATCCAGCGGGTGGCGGGGGACCTCGGGTCGGGGTCCCCCGCCGTCGGGGCGGGGTGGAGCGGGTCGGGAGGCGTCGCTCGGGTGGGGCGGTGGCTCACCCGCACGGGTGGCCGTAGTGGCGTCCCGGTGCGCGGTGGGTGGTCGGGGTGTCGCGCGGTGGGGTGTGGCTACGCTCGCTCCCGTGGGGGAACGGGGGTTCGACGCGCAGGTGCTGGGCAGGCTCACCGGCTCGTTGTCGGCGGAGCGGGTGCACCTGCTGCAGCGGGTCATGGGCGGGATCGACCCCGGCGCGGTGCTGAGCAAGCACGCCTCCGGGCTCGCGGGGCTGGTCACCGAGCTGCCCAGGGTGCGGGCCGCGCTGCACTACCACCACCGGCAGGGGCAGCCCGCCGTGCGGCTGGTGAACCGGATGTGCGCGAACGCGCTGCGGCAGGTGCGGGCGGTGCGCGCGGTGTGGGAGCCGGACCCGGTGCTGGAGCGGGTCGCGCGGGTGCTGGAGGAGGCGCACGCGGCGGTGGTCTCCGACCAGTCGGGGTTCCGGGCGCGGGCGGGCGGGTTCGCGGTGGAGCTGGAGCGGGCCGCCGACGAGGTGCCGGAGGTGCTGCGGGCGCGGTTCCGGCAGGCGTGGGACGGGAAGCTGGGGCCGACCGCGCACGACGTGCTCGCGGACGAGGTGGCGTGCCTGCTGGCCGCCGTCGACCGGGACCTGACCGCGGTGGAGCAGGACCTGCTGACCGCCGAGGTCCCGCGCGACGGGGACGCGGCGTGGGAGCTGCTGCTGCCCCCGGCGGGCGAGTACCGGGTGCTGGGGGTGGTGCGGGGCACGAGCGAGCTGGTGGACCTGGAGCGGTTCCGGGCGGACGCGGCGCAGTGGCCGCTGCGCGAGGCCGGTGGGCTGAGCTGGGGGCGGGAGACGGCGCGGATGCGGCGGTTCGCGGAGTCGTTCCCCGGCGGGGGTGAGGCTTGCCTGGTCGGGGTGGTGGTGACGGCGCGGGACAAGCCGTCGGCGGGGCGGCTGGCGCGGCGGACGCTGGTGGAGCTGCTCGACCAGTACCTGGCGGGTGACCGGTTCGCCGAGCCCGCGCTGGAGCCGAGGGTGCTGGTGACGAGGGTGGCGGGCGGCACCGAGGAGATCGGGCCGAGCGGGCGCGGCACCCGGCGGGCCAGGCCGCTGACCGCGCCGGGGCTGCCCGACGAGGTGCGGCGTGCGCTGCGGATGGCGCACCTGGCGGCCAGGACCGACTCGCCGAGCGCGACGGCGGCGCTGGCCTGGTCGGCGGTGGAGGCGTGCGGGCTGGGCACCCGGGACGAGCTGGCCGCCGCGCTGGCGCTGCAGAGCCTGCGGCAGGCCGTGGTGCACACGCACCGGTGCGTGCGGCTGTCGGTGACCACGCGGCTCGGGTACGCGCGCAACCGGGCGGCGCTGGCCGGGTCGGCGGTGGAGCAGGCCAGGGCGGCGCTGCCGGGGCGCAGCGGGCGGCACCTGGAGGTGCTGGAGCGCAGGCTGTACGAGGCCGAGGTGGTGCGGGACGCGGCGGTGGGCGAGCGGGACCGGCTCACCGGGGTGCTGGAGGGCGGGTTGGCCAGGGTGGCCGAGCACGCGCCCTACCGGTACCGGTACCACCTGGACGACCTGAACAGGTGGGTCGGGGCGCTGGTGGACCCGGAGTCGCCGCTGGAGGAGCTGCTGGAGCACCTGCACCCGCTGGCGGTGCGGCAGGCGCGGGACTGGCGGGGGCGGTTGACCTCGCCGCAGCGGTGCGCGAAGTGGCTGCTGCGGCAGCAGCACCGGATGACGACGGTGCTGGACGCGGTGTACGCGACCCGGAACCTGACGCTGCACGCCGGGGTGTTCCACGGGGCTGCGGACACGGTGCACGGGGTGGGGGCGGTGCTGGTGACGGACCTGGTGCTGGAGGTGCTGGGGAACTGGTACAACACGGCGGCCCCGGCGAGCGGGGAGGCCGGTGAGGCCGGTGAGGGCGGGGAGGCCGAGGGCGCGGCTGCGGACCTGGGCGCGGTGGCGCCCGCCGGGGTGATCGCGGCGCTGGCCCGGCGGCAGGGCCGGGTGCTGGCCGGGCTGTCGGCGGGGCAGGACCCGAGCGGACTGGACTTCGAGCGGCTCACCGGGCCCCACGTCGCCCCGTGGGAGGGCTGAGCGCTCGGGCGCCGCCGCACCTCCGCTGAGCGGGAGCCGCAGGTCACCGATGTGCCACCGCTGAGCGGAAGCCCAGGGTCACCGGTGCGCCACCGCTGAGCGGAAGCCCGCACACGTCCCGAAACCCCTGGGAAGAAGGTCCTGGGAAGGCCCTCCGAGGGTTCCCGCGACCACGCCGGGAGAGCGCCCTCTCACCCCCCGTGACCAGCGGTTGAGCGCCTCGGCCGGGCAAGTGCGGACCACTGGTCCCGGCCCGCGCGGGCCCTCCGGCCCTGTGTCCGCCGACCCGCAGGCGGAACGATTCAGGTGGGCACGGAGCTAAGGGGTGCATGATCATGACGGCGGTCTCCGCAGGACTCGGACTCGACGCCTGGAGCGGCTTCAAGGGCGGCGCTTGGCGCGACTCGATCGACGTCCGCGGGTTCATCCAGGACAACTACGCGCCGCACCTGGGCGACTCGGCCTTCCTGAGCGGGCCGACCGAGCGCACCACCGGGCTGTGGCGGGACCTGTCCGGCCTGTTCGCCGAGGAGCGCAGGCGCGGGATCCTGGACGTGGACCGGCACACGCCGTCCACCATCACCTCGCACCGGCCCGGCTACCTGGACAAGGCGCAGGAGCTGATCGTCGGGTTGCAGACGGACGCGCCGCTCAAGCGGGCGATCATGCCCAACGGCGGGCTGCGGATGGTGGAGAACAGCCTGGCCGCGTACGGCTACGAGCTGCCCGCGTCGGTGCGCGAGGTGTTCACCAAGTACCGCAAGACCCACAACGACGGCGTGTTCGACGCGTACACCCCGGCGGTCATGCGCGCGCGCCGCGCGGGCGTGATCACGGGCCTGCCGGACGCCTACGGGCGCGGCCGGATCATCGGCGACTACCGGCGGGTCGCGCTGTACGGCGTGGACCGGCTGGTGCAGGTCAAGAAGGACGAGCGGGCCGCGCTCAACGAGGTGCCGTCCAGCGAGGACGTGATCCGCGAGCGCGAGGAGATCGCCGAGCAGATCCGGGCGCTGGGCGAGCTGAAGGAGATGGCCGCCTCGTACGGCGGCGACGTCTCCCGGCCCGCGGCGACGGCGCGCGAGGCCGTGCAGTGGGTGTACTTCGGCTACCTGGCGGCGGTGAAGGAGCAGAACGGCGCGGCCATGTCGCTCGGCCGGGTCTCGACGTTCCTCGACGTGTACTTCGAGCGGGACCTCGCGTCGGGCGCGCTGACCGAGGAGGGCGCGCAGGAGCTCGTCGACGACCTGGTGATCAAGCTGCGGATCGTGCGCTTCCTGCGCACCCCAGCCTACGACCAGCTGTTCTCGGGCGACCCGACGTGGGTGACCGAGTCGATCGGCGGCATGGGCGAGGACGGGCGCCCGCTGGTGACCAAGTCCAGCTTCCGTTTCCTGCAGACCCTGTACAACCTCGGGCCCGCGCCGGAGCCGAACCTGACGGTGCTGTGGTCGCCCGCGCTGCCCGAGGGGTTCAAGCGGTACTGCGCGCGGGTGTCGGTGGACACCAGCTCGATCCAGTACGAGAACGACGAGCTGATCCGGCCGCAGTTCGGCGACGACGCGGCGATCGCCTGCTGCGTGTCCCCGATGCGGGTGGGCAAGCAGATGCAGCTGTTCGGCGCGCGGGCCAACCTGGCGAAGGCGCTGCTGTACGCGATCAACGGCGGTCGGGACGAGGTGACCGGCGAGCAGATCGGGCCGGAGTTCCCGGCGATCACCGGCGACGTGCTGGAGATCGGCGAGGTGCGGGCCGCGTTCGACAGGATGTCGGACTGGCTGGCCCGGACCTACGTGGACGCGCTGAACGTCATCCACCACATGCACGACAAGTACGCGTACGAGCGCATCGAGATGGCGCTGCACGACAGCCCTGTGCAGCGGATGCTCGGCTGCGGCATCGCGGGGCTGTCGGTGGCCGCGGACAGCCTGTCGGCGATCGAGCACGCGGTGGTCCGGGTGGTGCGGGACGAGACGGGGCTGGCGGTCGACTACGAGGTCGAGGGCGACTTCCCCAGGTACGGCAACAACGACGACCGGGCGGACTCGATCGCGGCCGGGCTGGTGCGGGACTTCATGGAGAAGGTGCGCAGGTACCCGGCGCACCGGGGGGCGCTGCACACCCAGTCGGTGCTGACGATCACCTCGAACGTGGTGTACGGCAGGCACACCGGGAACACGCCGGACGGTCGGCGGGCCGGGGAGCCGTTCGCGCCCGGCGCGAACCCCATGAACGGCAGGGACAAGCGCGGGCTGGTCGCGGCGGCGCTGTCGGTGTCGAAGCTGCCCTACGAGGACGCGCTCGACGGGATCTCGCTGACGGCGACGATCACGCCGAACGGGTTGGGGCGCGACGCCGAGGAGCGCACCGGGAACCTGGTCGGCGTGCTGGACGCCTACACGGACGCGGGCGGGTACCACCTGAACGCGAACGTGCTGCACCGCGAGACGCTGCTGGACGCCATGGAGCACCCGGAGAACTACCCGCAGCTGACGATCCGGGTGTCGGGGTACGCGGTGAACTTCGTGCGGTTGACCAAGGAGCAGCAGCAGGACGTGGTCAACCGGACCTTCCACGGCGGGCTGTGAGACGGCCATGACGAGCACACTGGTCGGTCCGACCACGACGGGTTCGGTGCAGCCCATGACGACAGGCGCGACGCAGCCCATGACGACAAGCGCGGTGCAGCCCATGACGACAGGCGCGGTGCGGCACGGGGGCGGGCAGCCCAAGCCGGTCAGCGGCACGGTCCACTCGTGGGACCTGGCGACGGCGGTCGACGGGCCGGGGACGCGGTTCGTGGTGTTCACCAGCGGGTGCCCGCTGCGGTGCCTGTACTGCCAGAACCCCGAGACGTGGAAGATGCGCGACGGGACGGTGGTGACGGCCGAGGAGATCATGGCCGAGGCCGAGCCGTACCGGCGGTTCATCCAGGTCGCGGGTGGCGGGTTCACGGTGAGCGGCGGGGAACCGCTGCTCCAGCCGGTGTTCACCGGGGAGCTGTTCCGGCGGGCCAAGGAGTGGGGGATGCACACCGCCCTGGACACCTCCGGGTACCTGGGCGCGCGGGCGTCGGACGAGCTGCTGGCGGACGTGGACCTGGTGCTGCTGGACGTGAAGTCCTGGTTCCCAGGGACCTACCGGCGGGTGACCGGCGGTGAGGTGGCGCCGACGCTGGACTTCGCGCGGCGGTTGGCGGACCTGGGCAAGGCGGTGTGGGTGCGGTTCGTGCTCGTGCCGGGGCACACGGACGCGGAGGACAACGTGGCCGGGGTAGCGGACTTCGCGGCTTCGCTGGGGAACGTGGAGCGGGTGGACGTGCTTCCGTTCCACAAGCTCGGGGAGAGCAAGTACCAGGAGTTGGGGATCAAGTTCCCGCTGGCGGGGACGCCGACTCCCAGCGCGGCGCTGGTGGCTCGGGTTCGGGAGCAGTTCGCGGAGCGCGGGCTCGTGGTGTGAGGGCGGGAAGGGGAGAGGAAAGCGGGGGTGCGTGGGCGCCCCCGCTTTTTGGGTTGTGGTGGAGGGAGGGTTCAGAGCTTCAGCGGGTGGGGGTGGGGACGGTGGGGACGGTGGGGGCTTTGAGGGGGACGAGCATGACGGGGCAGGGGGTGCGGTGGAGGAGGGCCTGGCTGGTGGAGGCGTGCAGCCAGCCCGCGAGGGTGCCCCGGCCTCGGCTGCCGACGACCAGGAGGGACGCGCCGCGGGCCCATTCGCGCAGGGTGCGGGTGGGGTTGTCCCTGCGGGCGATGAGTTCGACTTGGACGTCGGGGTGCCTGCGGCGCCAGGGTTCGACCGTGCGGGCGAGGTGGGCGCTGTGGTCCGCGTCCTCGGTGGCGTCGGGTGAGGAGAGGAGGTGCGGGCGGGTGGTGCTCACGACGACGAGGCGGTTGCCCCTGGCTTGCTCGAAGGCTCGGGCCAGGACGGCGGTGTCGTCGACGGAGCGGATTCCGCAGACCACGGGGCCGCCGGGGGTCGGGTCGTGGTCGGGGACCACCACCACGGGGCAGGAGGAGCGGGCGCCCACGGCCACGGCTGTGGAGCCCAGGAGGAGGGAGGCCAGGCTGCCCGTGCCGCGTGAGCCGAGGACGACGAGGTCGGCGCGCTCGGACTCGGCGGTGAGGAGCGGGGCGGCCAGGGCGATCTGGGCGCGGTACTGGACGGCCGCTCCCCCGGCTTGGTTCGCTGCCTCGTCGAGCCAGCGGAGGGCTTGCTCGTGCATCTCCTGCCTGGTCCGGTCGTCGAGACCGGGGATTCCTTGGGGTAGCGGCATCTCCGCGTGAGCCAGGCGGAGGGGGACGTCGCGCGTCCTCGCCTCCGACGCCGCCCAGCGGACCGCGCGCAACGCGGTCCTGCTGCCGTCCACGCCGACCACGACCGTGCTCACCGCGTCGCTCCTCGGTTACGGGGCTGGTTGGTTCTTGTTGGGGTGCAAGGATTTTGTGGGACGCCCCGGTGTGGTGGGACGCCCCGGCGTGGTGGGACGCTCCGGTGTGGTGGGACGCCCCGGTGTGGTGGGACGCCCCGGTGTGGTGGGACGCCCCGGTGTGGTGGGACGCCCCGGTGTGGTGGGACGCGGTGGAGCGGAACCTCACGCGCGGCTGGTCCAGACCGGTTCGACGCGGGCCCACTCGCGTTCGAGGTCGGTGGCGCGCAAGCGGTTCAGGAAGGCGCGGAACACCATGCAGGCCAGGACGATCGCGCCGGAGAAGGCGGCCCACAGGCCGAGTGCGACGGTGACGCCCGCGATGAGCGCGCCGTCGGACTGGGGCGGGGGCGGGACGAGGCCGCCCAGGTCGTCCACCCAGACCTCGATCTCGGCGCCCGCCGGGCTGCCGTTCGGGGCGCCGACCAGGCCGGTGCGGGTGGCGCCCGCGAGGGTGGTCCACTCGGCGCGGGCCTCGACGTTCTCGAAACCGGTGGTGCCCGCGACGACCGGCGCGTCCTCGGTGAGGGTGGCGGTCACGGGGTGCTTCTCGGCGACGTCGGTGGCGATGAAGTCCGCGCGCATCGAGTGCACCTCGGAACCGATCGCGGCGGCGACGGGGAGAGCGAGCAGCACGAGCAGCACGGCGATCGCGATCACCACGCGTTCGAGCAGGTCCCCGGGGCGCGCCAGTGAATTGCGGCCCCCGGCGGCGGTGTCCCCGCGGACCTCCCGCTCCGACCCCTCGTCCATCAGACTCGGCCTCCCCACGCGGTTCTCTCCAGTGCACCACCAGCGTCGTTCCTCGCGGGCGCGCGCCACAGGGCCGTTGGTGCCCGGCCCGGAAGGGACCTCCGCCCCTGTGTGGGGGGTGCGTCCGAATGCCAGCGTCGACAGTGGGGATCTGGAGGGGATGTGGAGGGGATCTGGAGGTGGGGCGCGATGAACCGGGGCCAACCCGACGCGGCGACAGTGCGAGCCGCGGTGACCTTGGCCTGCCGCGCGCCGTCGGTGCACAACACGCAGCCGTGGCGGTGGCGGGTGGGCGCGCGCAGCGTGCAGCTGCACGCCGACACCGGACGGCGGCTGCCCGGCGTCGACCCCGACGGCGCTGATCTGCTGCTCAGCTGCGGGGCCGCGCTGCACCACCTGAGGGTGGCGCTGGCGGCCGTCGGCTGGCGGGCGCTGGTGCGCAGGCTGCCCAGCCCGGACGACCCGCAGCACCTGGCGACGGTGGAGTTCGCGCGGCACGTGCCGACGGCTGCGGAGATCAGGATGGCGACGGCGCTGCGGAGGCGGCGGACCGATCGGCGGGACTACTCGAACTGGGCGGCGCCCGAGGCGGCGCTGGAGCGGTTGGAGCGGATCGCGGAGGCGGAGGGGGTGGTGGCACGGGTCGCCGGGCCCGCCCACCTGGTGCCCGCGATCTCGGTGGCGGCGGCTGTGCAGTCGGCGGATCCGGTGTACCGGTTGGAGTTGCGGAACTGGACCGGGCGGGGTGGCGGGAGTCCGGACGGGGTTCCTGCGGCGAGCGTGCCCGCGGCCGGGTCGGGGCGGGGGGTGGTGCGGATGCGGGAGTTCCCGGTTGGGGAGTTGGCGCAGCCGCCTGGGGCTGGGGCTGAGCGGGATGAGGCCGCGTTGCTGGTGCTGGGGACGATCCGGGATGACCCGCTCGGGCGCCTGCGGTCGGGTGAGGCGATGAGTGCGGTGTTGTTGGCGGCCACGGCGGCGGGGATGGCCACGTGCCCGTTGACGCAGCCGCTGGAGGTTGACGAAACCCGGTATGAGGTGGGGCGGGCGGTGTTTGGGGGGGATGTGGTTCCGCAGGTGGTGTTGCGGTTGGGGTGGGTGTTGCCTGGGGCAGCGGTGTTGCCGTTGACGCCCCGGCGGGGGGTGGAGGAGGTGGTGGATCCGTTGTGAGGGGGTGGGGGGTGGGGGAAGGGCAAGAGCAAGAGCTGAAGAGCTACAAGCACGCCTCGCCGGCGGGGCAGACCTCCAAAAAAGAGGGGGACGGGCTCTGCCGGCCGGTGACCGTTGGTCTTGTGGTCCCGTTTACCACTGCGGTGGTCCGGGTCCCTCTTTCCCGTTTGGCCTCCTTTCAGGCAAGCACGCTCGTCAAGACGCCGTATGACTCGGGCGGTCTTCCGGGCGGTGCGGCGGCATCTTGACGAGCGTGCTCGGGCTTCGCCAGGCCAAACGGGAAAGAGGGACGCGGGTGAGTGTGCTGCGGGCTCGCTTCGCTCGCCCCGCAGCCCGCGAAGCGGTCAGGTGGCGATGCGGTCAGGTGGCGATGCGGTCAGGTGGCGATGCGGTCAGGTGGCGGTTCGGTCAGGTGGCGGTTCGGTCAGGTGGTTGGGCGTCAGGTGGTTCGGCGCCAGGAGGGTTCCACTAGGGCCCATTCGCGTTCCCAGGCGCGTAGGTGTGCCCTGTGTACTGCGATGTGGGCGGTTGCTCCGCAGGTTGTGGCCGTTGCCACCAGGGCCAGCCAGGTTCCGAGGGCTGCGCCTGCGGCTCCCAGCAGGGCTTCGCCGCTGGTCAAGGGTTTGGGGGTTGGGGTTCCCTCGTCGTTCAGCCAGATGGGGACCGTGGTGCCTGCGGTGAGGTCGTTCGCGGCTTCCACCTTGCCGGTTCTGAGGGTGCCGTCCTGGGTTTGCCAGGTTGCGGGGACCTGGGTGCGTTCGTCGCCTGCGCCGATGGTGGACGAGTCCGAGTGCGGGGAGTCTGCCAAGAGGACGGCTTGGGCTGGGGTTGTGGTGGACAGCTGGTGGTCGGAGAGGTCGGACAGGTGGGTGTGGGTTCTGGTGCCCACCGCGCCCGCCACGGGCATTCCGATCGCGGCTACCACCCAGACCAGGCCGAACAGGGCGCCCACCAGCCTGTCCCCCGCCCTGGCCAGCGGGTTGGGGCCGGGCAGGAGTCTCATCGGTACCTCCGGGTGCGTGGTGCGACGCGCCGGGGACGGGGCGCGGGTCGCGCCTTCCAGGGTCCTGCTTCCGGGGCCGGCGCGCTGTCCTGCGAACGGGCGGTCCTCAGTGGCCGGGCGCGACCGGCCCGGTCCAACGAGGACTTTCGGCGGTGTGCGGGTCCGGCTCGTCGCCGGATAGTGGTTGCACGGAACGGAGGTGGCGCGCGATGACCGGAGCGCTGGGACTGGCGGGGCGCGACGTGGCGGACGTGCTGACCGCCGCGGCTGCGGCGGGCGGTCGTTCGTGCAGGTTCCGCCTGACGGCCGACCGGATCGAGCTGCACGCGGAGAGCGAGCGGCTCGACGCGCGGCTCGCGGTGGGATCGGCGCTGCTGGTGCTGCGGCTGGCGCTGCAGGAGCGCGGGGTGCGGGCGCTGGTGACGTTGCGGCCACCGGACGTGCCCGGCGCGCTGGCAGTGGTGCGGCTGGGCGGGACGCGGGAACCGGACGAGGAGACGCAGCGGTTGCTCGGGGCCGCGGGCGCGGCCGAGGTCGAGCCGGTGGCGGGGGTTCCGGTGCCGCTGGCGCGCAGGCAGGCGCTGCAGCGGGCCGCCCAGCGGGAGCGCGCCTGGTTGCAGGCGGTCGACAAGGAGGAGATGGCCTGGTTGGGCGTCCCGGACGCGCCGCTGGTGGCGGTGCTGTGCACGTTCACGGACGGGCCCGAGGCGGAGGTGCAGGCGGGGCAGGCGCTGCACCGGGTGCAGTTGGCCGGGGCCTGCCTGGGGCTGACGGTGCGGCGGGACCCGTGCGGGCCGCAGAGGTTGCGGCGGGCCTTGGGGGGTGCGGTGGTTCCGCAGGTGGTGCTGCGGATCGGGGCCCGGCCCCTGGGGGGAGCTGGTGCGGGAGGAGACGGGGTGGTGGCGGTGGAGCTCCCGCCGCAGCGGAGGGCGTCCGGCTGAGTGGGGGTTCGCGGGTTGGGCTGGTTGGCGGCGTTCGGTCCGGGGTGGTGCGAGGGGCGCCGGATTACACTGGGCGGGTGGCAGTAGCGGAGCCGCTTTCGGCTGATGAGCAGCAGGACGTGCTGGACGACATCACGACGATGGTGCTGCCCACGCTCCCCCCTGGGTGGGTGCAACTGGTGGTGCGGGCCTCGGTCGTCGGGCGGCACAGCGAGGCCAGCGCCGGGGTGCTGATGCCGGACCGGACCACGGTGCGGTGGGACTTTCCGCCCGACGTGTGGGAGCTGTTCCAGTTGCTGCGCAAGGGGATGCACGTGGAGGGGCTGGGGTCCTGGGTGGGGTTCTCCTACGTGCTGGACCCGCCGCACGAGTGGTCGATCAGCTACAACCGGGACGAGGCGCCGGTTTTCCAGGTCGCGCCCACCGGGTTGGACTACGCCACCGAGAACCGGTGGTTCCCCAGGGACCCGGAGACCGCGCCCGCGTGGTTCCGGGTCGGGTTGGCGCGCGCGCAGGGGTGATGCCGCTTCCGGTGTCGCGGGGCGGCGGGTGCTGGCTGACGCGACGCCGGGGTCGCGGGGCTGTGCGTCGTGGTGTTCCGGTTGTCGCCTGGTGCACGTGGTGCTGGTGGTGGCGCTGGGGATCGGGGTGGTGGTGATCAGCGGCGAGTACGGGAACGAGCAGATCACCACCACGCTCGCGGCGGTTCCCCGACGGTGGGTGTTGTTGCTGGGCAAGGGTTTTGTCGTGGCGGTGGCGGCGTTGGCTGCGGTCGCGGTGGGCGTGGAGGGGAGTTGGGGGCGGGCGGGGTGCTCGGGCGGGCGCCGGCGCCGGTGACCGGGGGGCTGGTCATGGCGGGGTGGGCCGCCGCCGCGGTGGCGGCGGCCGGGGTCGGGTTCGCGCGGCGGGACGCGTGACGGGGGTGATCCCGTTGCGGGGCAGCGGGATCACCCCTTGACCGAGCCCGCCAGGCCGCCGACGATGCGGCGTTCGGCCAGGGCGAAGAAGGCCAGCGCGGGGAGCATGGACAGGGCCGTGAACGCCAGGACCCGCGCGGTGTCCTGGGAGTACTGGGCCTGGAAGGTCGCGACGCCCAGCGGCAGGGTGAAGCTGGTCTGGTCGTTGAAGACCAGCAGGGGCAGCAGGTAGGCGTTCCAGCTGGTGACGAAGGCCAGGACCGCGACGGTGGCCAGCGCGGGGGTGGAGAGGGGCAGCAGGACGCGCCAGAAGAAGCCGAGCCTGGTCGCGCCGTCCAGGGTCGCGGCGTCCTCGATCTCCTGCGGGATCGCGCGCATGAACGGGCGCAGGATCACGATGGTGACGGGGAGGGAGAACGCGGCCTGCGGGAGCGCCACGCCCCAGGTGGACTCCAGGAGGCCGAGCTGGCGCAGCCAGGGGTAGAGCGGCAGGGCGGCCAGGCCCACGGGGAACAGCAGGCCCAGGGTGAACAGGGTGTAGACGGCCTCGCGGCCCTTGAAGCGGTAGCGGGACAGGGCGAAGCCCGCCGCCGAGCCGCAGGCGATCGCGAGGAGCGTGGCGACCAGGGCGATCGTGGCGCTGTTGCCCAGGAAGCGCCAGAACTCCCACGAGCCGAGGATCGACGCGTAGTTGTCCAGCACCCACGGGGCGGGCAGGCCCGCCGGGTCGTTGTTGATCTGGGCGTTCGTGCGGAACCCGCCGAGCACCACGAACAGCAGCGGCACGACGGTGATCCCGACGACCGCGATCGCGGCGGTGTACCCGGCGGCGAGCCCGCTCCTGGTGTGCGTGGCGGCCATCAGCCCAGCGCCCCCTCGGTGTCTCGGCGCAGCGCGAAGCGCTGGTACAGCAGGGCGAACGCGAAGCAGACCACGAAGACGATGACGGCGACGGCGCTGCCGTAGCCGATCTCGTAGCGCTTGAAGCCGTGGTCCACCAGGTAGGTCGCCATGGTGGTGGAGGCGTTCGCCGGGCCGCCCAGGGTCATGATCCACACCAGGTCGAACAGCTGGAGCGAGCCGATGACCGACAGGAACACCCAGATGCGGACGGTCGGGCCGAGCAGCGGCAGCAGCACGTGCCTGGTGGTCTGCCACGGGGTCGCGCCGTCCAGCGCGGCGGCCTCGCGCAGCTCCTCGGGGATGCCCTGGAGCCCGGCCAGCAGCAGGATGATGCCGAAGCCCAGGTACTTCCAGGTGATCACGCCGAACAGGGTGTAGAGCACCACCTCCGGGTCGGCGAGCCACTGCTGCACGAGGTCGCCGAGGCCGACGGCGCCGAGCACCCGGTCGGCGAACCCGCCGGGTTGCAGCACCATCAGCCACACCACGGCGGTGATCGCCTCGGACAGCACGTACGGGGCGAACACGATGGCGCGCAGGGCCGCCCGACCGCGCAGGCGGCGGTTGAGCAGCAGCGCGAGGCCGATGCTCAGCGGCAGCTGCACCGCGATCGACAGGACCGCGATGACCGCGTTGTGCCAGAAGGCGTCCTGGAACACCTTCCCGGTCAGCGCGTCGGCGTAGTTGCGCCAGCCGACGAAGTCGGTGAGCGGGCCGAAGCCGTTCCAGTCGTAGGCGCTGTAGAAGCCCGCGATCGCCATGGGGGCCAGGACGAACAGCCCGAACAGCAGGAGCGCGGGGGTCAGCAGCAGCGCCAGTTCCAGCCTGCGCGCCACCGGCATCACTTCGCCCCGTCCGCCGCCTCGTTGACCGCGTCGACGATGCCCTGCGGCGAGCCCTGACCCGCGAACAGGTTCGCGACGGCCTCGTTCAGCGCGGCGCCCACGTCGGTCGGGAAGGCCCGGTCGAAGTACATCTGGACGTACGGCGCCTTGCGGCCGTGCTCGGCGACGGTCTTGAGGTTCTCGGTCTTGAGGGCGCTGACGGCGGCCTCGTTGACCGGGAGGCCGGTGCCCGCGGCGGCCAGCTTGTTCTGGATCTCCGGGCCGGTCAGGTACTCCAGGAACTTCGCGCAGGCGGCTGCCGCGCGGGTGGTGCAGGAGAAGCCGTCACCGCCGCCGAGGACGGCCTCCGGGTCGCCCTGGCCGCCGGGGACGGTCGGGAACGGGAACCAGCCGACCTTGCTGTCGAGGTCCTTGTCCTCGGTGAGGGAGGACATGGTGCCGGGGTTCCAGTCGCCCTGCAGCTCCATGGCGGCCTTGCCGTTGGCCACCAGGCCCGCCGAGCTGCCCGCGCCCTGCTGGGCGGGGGTGCCGTTGAAGCCCTCCTGGAACGGCTCGGTCTTCAGGAAGTCGACCAGGTCCTGACCGGCCTTGACCCAGCACGGGTCGTCGAGCTTGAGGTTCTTCACCGAGGACTCGATGGTCTGCTGCGAGCACTCGCGGACGGCGAAGTAGTTCCAGTAGAAGGCGTCCGGCCAGCGGTCCTTGCCGCCGACCGCGATCGGGGCGAGCCCGGCGGCCTTGAGCTTGGCGACGGCGCCGTTCAGCTCGGCCATCGTGGTGGGCGGGGTGGTGATCCCGGCCTGGGTGAACAGGTCCTTGCGGTACCAGAAGCCCACGACGTGCTGGGCGAACGGGACGCCGAGCTGGCGGCCGTCGACCTGCCAGCCCTTGGCGAAGTCGCCGATGGTGGAGATCCACGACTTGCTCGCGTCGGTGATGTCGGCGAGCTTGCCGGAGGTGACCTGGGAGGCCAGGTCGCCGCCGCCCCACTGCTGGTAGACGTCCGGCGGCGTGGGCGACTGGAGGGCCAGGGGGATCTTGGTGGAGAAGCCCTCGTTCTGGATGGGCTGGGCCTCGATCGTGATGTCCGGGTTCTTGCCCTGGTAGTCGGTGACGACGTCCTGCCAGACCGTCTTGATCGGGTCGGAGGTGCCGTTGTGCCACCAGGTGAGGGTGATCGGGCCGGTGGGCTCCTGCGGGGCAGCCGGGCCACCGCAGGACGCGAGCAGGGAGAGCGCCGCCGCGGCGGCCAGTGCTCGGGTTAAGCGCATGAAGGGTCCACTCCTGACGTCGTCGGCCGAGTAGGACGTGCATGGGCTGAGCTGCCAGCGCAGTCTGGCCCTCGGTAAATTCTCGTGTCAATCGTTATCGATAACGTTTTACTTCTTGTAGTCTGCTGGCGTGCAGCCCGGTCCCCGCGCCACCATCCGAGACGTCGCCGCTCGGGCGGGCGTGTCCGTGGCCACCGTGTCCAAGGTGATCAACCAGCGGCACGGGGTGGCCGCCGCGACGTCCGCGCGGGTCAGGGCGGTGATCGAGGAGCTGGGCTACGAGGCCAGCCTGGTGGCGCAGAGCCTGCGCAACCACCGGACCAACGTGATCGGCGTGCTGGTCGCCGACCTGGAGCCGTTCAGCACCGAGCTGCTCAAGGGCGCGGCGGGCGCGATCCGGGGCAGCGGGTACGAGCTGGTGGTGTACTCGGCGGGCGGCGACCAGGCCGGGTGGGAGAAGCGGTACCTGTCGCGGCTGAGCGGGACGCTGGTCGACGGGGCGGTGGTGGTCACCCCGGCGGTGGTGCTGGAGGGGCTGCCGGGCACGCCCGTGGTGGCCGTCGACCCGCACACCGGGCCGTCGCGGGTGCCGACGATCGACTCGGACAACCTGCGCGGCGCCTGGGCCGCCACCTCGCACCTGCTGGCGCTGGGGCACCGGCGGATCGGGTTCCTGGCCGGGCGGCCGGACCTGCAGTCGGCGCAGCTGCGCGAGGCGGGGTGGCGGGGCGCGCTGGTCGAGGCCGGGGTGGCGGTGGACGAGTCGCTGGTGCGGATCGGCGGGTACGACCCGGCGGTGTCGCTCGGGGTGGCGCGCGAGCTGCTGACCTCGGCGGACCGGCCGACGGCGGTGTTCGCGGCGAACGACCTGTCGGCGATCGCGACCGTGGAGGCGGCGCGCGGGCTGGGGCTGCGGGTGCCCGAGGACCTGTCGGTGGTGGGGTTCGACAACCTGCCGGACTCGGCGCTGTGCACGCCGCCGCTGACCACGGTGGACCAGCCGATCCAGGAGATGGGGCGGCGGGCGATCGAGTGGTTGATCGCGCTGATGCGGGGTGACGGGGTTGTGGGCGGGGAGCACCACTTGACGTTGGACACGCGGCTGGTGGTGCGGGGGTCGACCGGGCCGGTGGGTGGCGGTGCCGTGAGTGGCGGTGCCGTGAGTGGCAGTGCCGTGAGTGGCAGTGCTGTGAGTGGCGAGCCTGCGAGCGGGAGTGCCGCGAACGCCGTGGGCCAGGGCGTCGCGGGTGGGGGCGCGGCTAGCGGGTGAGCTTCCTGGGCAGGCAGTCCGCGGTGGGCAGGTTCGCGGACGCGCACCCCACCGAGAACAGCTGGGCGATCCAGCGGCCGTCCAGGCTCCGGGGGTCGGCGACGAGCTCGGGCGGGACCGGGAGGTCCTGCTGGGACGGGGTGTCCCCTGCGCGGATCGCGCTCGGGACCGCGGCGGTCCTGCCCGGCAGGTCGGGTTGCCTGCCCAGGTGGGCGATCAGGCCCACCACCAGGCACGGGAGCAGCGGCGCGCGCGGTGGTCGGGAGGGCCCGGCCTCGGGGGGCGTGGACCGGGTCCTCCCGACCGGCTCCGGGTCAGTCCTCCTCGACCGGCTCGTGGGCGGTCTCCTCCGGGCGGCCCTCGCGCCAGTAGCCGCAGAAGTAGACGCGCTTGCGGTCGACGCCCAGGTCCTTCACCAGGTGCCTGCGCAGGCCCCGCACCAGGCTCGACTCCCCCGCGAGCCAGGCGTAGCCCGGCCCGTCGGGGACGCCCTCGGCGCGGATCGCCTCCAGCAGCGGGGTGTCGACGCCGCGCACCAGCCAGGTCGTGTCGACCTCGCCCTCGGTGCGCCAGTCCTGCCGGTCGCTCGCGCTCGGGACCTCCAGCACGACCCGCGCGCGCACGCCCCTCGGCAGGGACTCGACGATGCCGCCGATCGCGGGCAGCGCGGTCTCGTCGCCCGCGATGAGCTGCCAGGCGGTGTCGGCGGGCGGGGCGTAGTCGGCGCCCATGCGGGCCGGGTTCTCCGGGACGTGGTGGGCGTTCGGGGCGAGGATGACGGTGCGGTCGCCGACCGCGGCCCTGCCCGCCCAGGTGGAGGCGGGGCCGGTGTCGCCGTGGCGGACGAAGTCGATGTCGATCTGGCCGTGGCGCACCGCGCGCAGCGTGTAGGTGCGCATCGCCGGGCGCTCGCGGTCGGGCAGCTCGCGGAAGCGGGTGTACCAGTCGGCGCCGGTCGGCACGGTCAGGCCCGCCTGGCCGGACCTGGGGAAGAACAGCTTGATCCGCTGGTCGGGGCCCCAGGTGCGCACGTCGCGCAGCGCGGGGCCGCCGAAGGTCACCCGCACCATGCTGCGGCCGAGCGCCCTCGTGGCCAGCACCTCGGCGTCGAAGTGCCGGAACGGTTCCGTCGTCGGGTTCGCCATGACCTCTGCTGCCATGACATTAGGCTAGCCTCACCTATTGCCGAATGGAGTAACCGGGGGCGGCGAACGCCACCGCGAGTGGGTCCCGCTGGCCGCGTCCTGGTCGGTCTCACCCGAACGCGGCAGCGGGAACCCGCAGCTCAGGCCGTCCTCGCCAGCAGGTCGGCGAAGCGGTCCAGCGCCTCGGACGGCTCGTCCACGACGTACGACAGGTCAACGAACAGGTCGTCGAACCCGGCTTGCGCCGAGGCCAGCGCGGTGTCCGCGAGGGCGCTCAGCGGGGTGTCGCGGCCCGCGTTGAGGCGGAGCACGGCCGGGGTGGGCACGCCGATCTGCTCGCGGGCGGCCACGAGCGGGGCCGGGTCCTGCGCGGTGGCACCGACCTGGAGGATCGGCAGCCAGCCCGCGCCGCGCCGGGCGATGCGCTGGAGCGCGGTCCTCGAGAAGCCGCCCAGGTGCACCGGGGGCTTGCGGGCGGGCTTGAGGTCCACGTAGCCGGCCGGGACCGAGTGGTGCTCGCCCTCGTAGGACAGGACGTCGGCGGTCCAGGCCAGGTCGATCAGGTCAAGGGCCTCGTCGAAGCGCGCGCCCCTGCCCTTCCACGGGACGCCGGACGCCCGGTACTCGTCGGGTGACCAGCCGATGCCGAACCCCGGCAGCAGCCTGCCGCCGCTGAGCAGGTCGATCGAGGTGAGCAGCCTGGCGAGGGCCACCGGCTGGTACCAGGGCAGGTTCAGCACGCTGCTGCCGAGGGTGGCGGTGGAGGTGTGCGTGGCGACCGCCGAGAGCAGCGCGAACGGGTCGAAGACCCGGCGGAACTCGGCCGGGATGTCGTCGCCGCCCGCGTAGCCGACGACGGGCTCGGCGGGGGCGTAGAGGCGGTCGGCGACCCACAGGCTCGCCGCGCCGAGGCGCTCGGCCTCGACGGCGAAGGGGATGATCTCGTCCACGCGCCTGCTCTGGGGACCGAACTGGGGTAACGCGATGCCGATTCGCATGTGGTGATCAACGCGGCGGGAGGGCTGGGGCTTCCCCGCGGGGGCGGTCCTGTCCGGAACAGGTCACGGGACTGCGCTTTCGGGCAGCGGCGGCGCGGTGGGCGGGCAGCGCGGTGGACGGGCGGCGTGGCGGGCGGGCAGCGCGGCGGGCGGGCAGCGCGGTGGACGCGTGGCGCGGTTGGCGGGCGGCGCGGTGGTGGCAGCGGCGCGGTGGTGGCCGGGGTGCCACGACCGGGCGCGCGCAGCCGGTTCGCACCGGGCGCGCGCCCGGCCTGCCGGTCGGCGCGGCCTGGGATCCGCGCCCACCGGGACCTGGGGACCCTGAAGAGGGTCTAGTGCAGGCTCCGCCTGCCGTAGGCGCCCGCGGCGATGCCGACGCCCACCACCGACAGGGCGAGCTGGATGCAGAACTCGATCCAGTCGAAGCCCCGCGTGTCGCCGATGCCCGCCGCGTCGGCGACGAGCGTGCCGAGGAACGCGGCCAGGATGCCGACGACGATCGTCAGCCAGATCGGGATGTCCTGCTTCCCCGGTCGGATCAACCGGCCGAGCACGCCGATGACCAGACCGACGAAGAGCGCGCCGACGAAGCTGCTGAAGCCCACTCTGCCCTCCACGGATCGTGATGGCGGCGGGGTACCCGCTCCGGCGCGCGCTCACGCTTCCGGGACCGCTTGGCGCGGTGACCAGGCGGTTCCGGGGCGGCGGGGCGCGCGCGGCGGGTGGTGTCCGCTCCGGGCGGGGTTGCCGGGATGATGGGGGGATGGAGTCCACCCGCGTGGACCGCTGGCTGTGGGCGGTCCGGCTGACCAAGACCCGCCCGGACGCGGCGGACGCCTGCCGGGGCGGGCACGTGCGCGTCAACGACCGGCCCGCCAAGCCCGCGACCGTCGTCGTGCCCGGCGACGAGGTGCGGGCGCGGGTGAACGGGGTCAACCGGGTCGTCGAGGTGGTGCGGGTCATCCAGAAGCGGGTCGGCGCGGAGGCCGCGTCCACGTGCTTCATCGACCGCACTCCCAAGCCGCCGCCCGAGGCCGCCGTGCCGATCGCGCACCGCGACCGGGGCGCGGGGCGTCCCACCAAGCGGGAACGGCGGGAGATCGACCGGTTCCGCGGTGGCAGGCTGTGATCGGGACGCGGTGAGCGCGCCCCCGCGGGCGACCGTCCCGCGTGGACCACCGCGGAGGACACCGTGCCGCTCCCGTCCGAGCCGCTGCGCAAGCTCGGCTTCCTGACCATCGGGCTGTTCGACCCGGACGACCCGGCCAAGGGGCACGAGTCGACCCTGCGAGTGCTGGAGCTGGGCGAGCGGCTCGGCTTCGACAGCGCGTGGGTGCGGCACCGGCACCTCCAGCACGGCATCTCGTCGCCGGTCGCGGTGCTGGCCGCCGCGACCCAGCGGACCAAGCGGATCGCGCTGGGCACGGCCGTGACCCCGCTCGGCTGGGAGAACCCGCTGCGGCTGGCCGAGGACCTGGCGACCGTGGACGTGCTGTCCGGCGGGCGGCTCAACCCTGGGGTCAGCGCGGGCAGGCCGATGGGGTTCGACCGGGTGAAGGACGCGCTGTACCCGGAGACGGCGGACGTGGAGGAGCTCGGGCACGAGCGGGCCCGGCGGCTGCTCGGGTTCCTGCGCGGGGAGCCCGCGAGCGAGTTCGAGGGCACCGAGGGGATCGAGGAGTTCTCCCGGCGAGTGCAGCCGCACTCCCCCGGTCTGGCCGGGCGGGTCTGGTACGGGGCCGGGAGCCTCGGGTCGGCGCGGTGGGCCGGGGAGAACGGGGTGAACCTGCTGACCAGCAGCGTGGTGCGGGCCGAGGAGTCGGAGGACTTCGCGCGGGTGCAGGCCTCGCACATCCGCGCGTTCCGGGCGGCTCACCCGGACGGGGCCGCGGCGCGGGTGTCGCAGGGGCTGGTGGTGGTGCCGACGGACAGCGCGGACGCCGGGCAGCGGGAGCGGTACGAGCGGTACGCGCAGGCGCGGCTGCCGCGCACGCGCGCGCCGCAGGGGCCGGGGCGGGTGCTGTTCGCGCCGGATCTGGTGGGGACCTCGGAGCAGATCGCGGAGCGGCTGCACGCGCACGCCGGGTTCCGGGAGGTGGAGGAGGTGGCGTTCGCGCTGCCGTTCACCTTCGAGCAGGAGGACTACGAGCAGATCCTGAGCGACATCGCCGGGAAGCTGGGGCCCGCGCTGGGGTGGTCGCCCGCGGCGGTGGGGTGAGGTGCGGTGGGGTGAGGTGCGGCGGGTGGGGTGAGGTAGGCGGGGTGAGCCGGGCGGGGGCGCGGCTCAGCGCAGGTGCGACGCCCCGTTGAGGTCCAGCACCGCGCCCGACGCCCACGCCGCCTCCGGCGAGGCGAGGTAGAGCACCGCCGCCGCGACCTCCTCGGCCGTGCCGACGCGGCCGAAGCGGCTCTGGGCGCGCAGGGCGTCGCCGGTCTCGGCGGCCAGCTTGCCCTCCTGCCGCTCGGTCGCGATGAAGCCCGGCGCGACCGAGGCGACCGCGATGCCGTGCGGGGCCAGCGACACCGCGATCGACTGGCCGAACGCGTGCAGCGCCGCCTTCGTCGCGCCGTACGCCGGGTGGTCCGGCTCGCCCCGGTACGCGCCGCGCGAGCCGATGTTGACCACCCGGCCCGGCACCGACCTGGCGACCATGCGGGCGACCACCCGGTGCGTCAGGTCGACCGTGCCCAGCAGGTTGACCTCCACCGACCTGCGCCACACCCGCCGCCAGTGCTCGTAGGAGACCTCGGCGATCGCGTGCGCGGTGTCCTCGGTGGGCGCGGTGGCGGCGTTGTTGACCAGCACGTCCACCCCGCCGAGGCCGTGGTCCGCCGACTCGGCGACCAGCTCGGCGGCCTCCGGGTCGGACAGGTCGCCGCGCACCAGCACGTGGCCGCCGCCGGGCAGCTCGGCCAGGGTGCGCTCGGCGTCGGCCCGGTTGTGGGCGTAGTGCACCGCGACCCGGTCACCGCGCCGGGCGAACGCGAGGGCCGTGGCGCGGCCGATGCCCCTGGAGGCCCCGGTGACCAGGACGCCGCGCGTCTCGCCCGGCGGCTTCGGACCGGTCATCGGTGGCTCCTGTCGGGTGGTCGTGCCGGGGTCTCCCGGCGGGAGCCTTTGCGAGCGGTGCTCAGCTTCGCTGGTCGTGATCGACCGCGTCAACGGGCCGACGGTAACCAGGGGGCGCGCGGCGCGCCCGGTGGAGCGCGACCACCCCCGGACGTGCGGCGTTCCCCCGGTTGGCGCGGTTGGGGAGGGCGCGGGCGGGAAACCCCTCCCGGCGACGAGGACCGCGTGCGCACCCGGAGGAGGCAGGTCATGGCGGAGGACCGCAGGAGGACCCGGTTCGAGCCCGTCGCGGACGTCGAACCGCGACGCGCGGAGGCGTTCCCCCGGCCCCGCCCCGGCGAGGTGGAGGAGACCGCGGTGCTGCCGCAGCCGGTGGAGCGCGAGGTCCGCCAGCCCGTCAGGCCCAAGCCGGAGCGGCTGTTCGACGCGGGGCGGCTGTGGGCGGGCGGGGTGGCCACCGCGCTGGTCGCCGGGCTGATCTCGGTGGTGGGCATCCTGGTGGCCAGGGGGCTGCTCGGGGTGCCGGTGCTCGCGCCGCAGGGCGAGGGCGCGTGGGGCAACGCGAGCACGATGACGTACTGCGTGGCGTGCGCGGTGGTGGCGCTCGGGGCGACCGGGCTGGCGCAGGTGCTGCTGGCGACCACGCCCAACGGGGCCCGGTTCTTCGGCTGGATCATGGTGCTGCTGACCGCGATCGCGGTGGTGCTGCCGCTGAGCGTGGACTTCGACCCGGAGTCGAAGGTGTTCACGGCGGTGCTGAACCTGGTGATCGGGCTGGTGGTCACGGTGCTGGTGCGCGGGGTGGTGACCAGCGCGCAGCGCGCCGTGGTCACCGGCAGGCGCGACTGGCGGTAGCCAGGCCCGGTGAGGCGCGGTCGTCCCGTAGGGCGCGGCAGTGAGCAGGGCGCGGCAACCAGCAGGGCGTGACGGCGAACGGCGCCGCGATCCCCCGGTCGGGGAGGTCGCGGCGCCGTTCGCACGTCCGGGTGGTGGTGCGGGCGGCCGTCGTGCTCGGGCGGGCCCGCGCCTGCCAGTCAGGACCGACCAGTCAGCACCGAGTCAGTCCGCACCGGTCAGTCCGCGCCGGTCGGCTCCTTCCCCGGCGCGGCGTCCGTCTCCAGCACGGCGACCAGCCTGCGCACCTCGCCGTCGCGCACGTCCGGCACCGCGTCGAGCAGCCTGGCGTCCAGGCTGTTCAGCACGCGGTCGGCGGCCGTGAGCATCTCGCCGCCCGCGCCCGTGACGTCCAGCAGCGCCCTGCGGCCCCGGCCGGTCCGGGAGCGCTCGACCGCGCCGAGGTCCTCCAGGCGCAGGATCGTGGCGTGCGCGCTCTGGGCCGTGATCCCCATGCGCCGGGCCAGGTCGCTGCCCGACAGCTCCGCGCCCCTGGCCAGGTGGCCCAGCGCGTCCAGGTAGCGCAGCGTCAGGCCGTAGTCGGCCAGCTCGTCCTCGATGCGGCGGCGCGCCGAGCGCCCCGCCTCGACCAGCGCCATCGCCAGGTAGCCGGCGAAGGCGGATTCAACCCCCTGCGTGTCCACAGCAGACAAAGCGGTTCCGCTCCCTCCACATTCCGCTCGCCCCATCCCCCGCACGAACGCGCCACCGACCGTCCACAGCGGACTCCGAGCCCAGGACACCCCGACCTGGCGCGGATGCGGTGGCCCGCCCTCCCAGTATGGCGGGACCGCGGCGACGGCACTCGGAAAACCGAAAAACCGGAGCCGGCCGCTTTCCGCACAAATGCAGATCAAACGCGGCCGGACCGGCGGTGGCGGTGGGGGCGCGCGGCTTTTCCCCGGACGCGCGGACCTGCCGCGACGTCCTCCCCCACCCGCCCCCCAGTCGCCGGGAAAGCCCTTGCCTCCAGCGGGTTCCCCACAACCGCGCGGCTCAACCCCGGCGCGGGCCCGCGCGCCCGAACGTCGGAACCCGGTCACGCGATTTCACACCGATCACACCCGGAGCGCTGTTTTCGGGCTTGGCCGAACGTTTCCCCGGAGGCGGGCGAGAGCGGGGAGGACTTTCCCGGCGGATGCCTCGGGGGGCGTTTAGCGCGGGCGCATACTCCCCCTCCGGGCGACGTTTTCCCGAGTTCCGGGCGGGCCGGACCGGGCGGTTCCGCTCGGGGGGCGCGCCCGCTCGATATCATGGCGGGTCGGCAGTCCCGATCGAATCGCAAGAGAGGTCACGCACGTGGAAACGCTGGAGTTCCAGACCGAGGCGCGCCAGCTCCTCAACCTGATGATCCACTCGATCTACTCGAACAAGGACACGTTCCTTCGCGAGCTGGTGTCGAACTCCTCGGACGCGCTGGACAAGCTGCGCTTGGAGGCGTTCCGCGACAAGGACCTGGACGTCGACGTGTCGGACCCGCACATCGACCTGGTCCCGGACCCGGTCACGCGCACCCTGGTGATCAGGGACAACGGGATCGGCATGTCGCGCGACGAGGTCGTCGGGCTGATCGGCACGATCGCCAGGTCGGGCACCGCCGAGTTCCTGCGCAAGATGAAGGAGGCCCAGGACTCCTCGCAGCAGGAGCTGATCGGCCAGTTCGGCATCGGGTTCTACTCGACGTTCATGGTCGCCGACCGGGTCGTCATGGTCACCAAGCGGGCCGGGCACGACAAGGGCGTGCGGTGGGAGTCCACCGGCGAGGGCAGCTACACGATCGAGGAGGTCGACGACGCGCCGCAGGGCACGTCGGTGACCCTGCACCTCAAGCCCGCCGACGAGGAGGACCAGCTCCCCGACTACACGTCGGCGGCGAAGCTGACCGAGATCGTCAAGAAGTACTCGGACTTCATCACCTGGCCGGTGCGGTTGGTCGAGCCCGCCAAGCCGGTGGCGGCGGACGCGACGGACGCTGAGGACGCGGAAGACGCGGCGGAGGGCGAGGAGGCCGAGGCTCCGGCCGCGCCGGAGCCGAAGGTGCTCAACTCGGGCAAGGCGCTGTGGGCGCGCTCGTCCAGCGAGGTGAGCAAGGAGGAGTACGCCGAGTTCTACCGGCACGTCAGCCACGACTGGAACGACCCGCTGGAGACCATCCGGCTCCAGGCCGAGGGCGCGTTCGAGTACCAGGCGCTGCTGTTCCTGCCGTCGCGGGCGCCCATGGACCTGTTCATGCGCGACCACAAGCGCGGCGTGCAGCTCTACGTGAAGCGCGTCTTCATCATGGACGACTGCGAAGAGCTCATGCCCGAGTACCTGCGGTTCGTCAAGGGCGTGGTGGACGCGCAGGACCTGTCGCTGAACGTCTCGCGGGAGATCCTGCAGCAGGACCGGCAGATCCAGCTCATGCGGCGCAGGCTGGTCAAGAAGGTCCTGTCGACCATCAAGACCATGCTGAACGACCGGCCCGAGGACTACGCGGTGTTCTGGCGGGAGCTGGGCACCGCGCTCAAGGAGGGCCTGCTCAGCGACGTCGACAACCGCGACGCGATCCTCGCGGTGTGCTCGTTCGACTCGACCGAGGACGCCGAGAAGAAGACCACCCTGGCGCAGTACGTCGAGCGGATGAAGGACGGCCAGGAGCACATCTACTACATGACCGGTGACTCGCGCACCGCCGTGGAGAACTCCCCGCACCTGGAGGCGCTGCGCGCCAAGGGGTACGAGGTGCTGATCATGACCGACCCGATCGACGAGATGTGGGTCGACTCGGTGCCGGGCTTCGACGGGCGGACGTTCCAGTCGGTGGCCAAGGGGCAGGTGGACCTGGAGAGCGAGGAGGAGAAGGCCGCGGCGGCCGAGCGCGTCGCGGACTTCGCCGAGCTGACCTCGTGGATGACCGGGCTGCTGGCGGAGCAGGTCAAGGAGGTGCGGCTGACCTCGCGGCTGACCACCTCGCCCGCGTGCGTGGTCGGCGACGCGCACGACCTGACGCCCACGCTGGAGAAGATGTACCGGGCGATGGGGCAGGAGCTGCCGCCGGTCAAGCGCATCCTGGAGCTGAACCCGGAGCACCCGCTGGTGTCGGGGCTGCGGACGGCGTTCGCCGAGCGGGAGGACCGGGAGTCGCTGACCGGGACCGTGGAGCTGCTGCACGGGATGGCGCTGCTGGCCGAGGGCGGGGAGCTGGGCGACCCGTCGCGGTTCGTGCGGCTGCTGGCGGAGAACCTGCAGCGCGGGCTGTGATCCGGTGAGGCCGCGGGCGCGTCGTCCCCCTCGCGGGGGCGGCGCGCCCGTAATCCCGTTGCGGGCGGCGGGGACGGGTGAGCAGGATGGCGCGGTTTCCGGGGCGTCCGGTTCGCGGGCGTCCGCGTCGTCAGGAGGAGCTCGTGGCCGATCACACCTACCGGGTCATGGTGCGCGGGAGGTTCGCGGACCTGGACGAGACCGGGCGGGCGCGGTTGCTCGCCGAGGCCGGGGAGCACGACGTGCTGCGCGGCGGGTTCTCGGACGAGGGCGCGCTGAGCTACGACGCGAAGCTGGACTTCTTCAGCTTCCGGGTGCAGGTCCGGGCGGCCGAGGACGCCGGGGACCGGGCGGTGTCCGAGCGCGGGATGGCGCTCGCCGGGCGGGCCGTGGACGCGCTCGGGGTGGACTTCCGGGACATGAGGGCGACCGTGACGGACGTCGACCTGATCAAGGTCAAGCGGAAGCGGTAGCGCGGGCGGGGCGGGAGCGGGTTCGCTGGGCGCGACCCCGGTGGGCGCCGGGGTCGCGCGGTCGGGGTGGGGCGGGTCGGGTCACCAGGGCACGGGCGCGCCGTCCCAGGAGTGGAAGCCGCCGGTGGGGCCGGCCGCGTCGAGCAGGGCCAGGCGGACCGCGCCCGCCGCGCCCTCGGCGGGGTCGCCGCCGAGTTCGGCGGCTCGGGCGTTGAGGTCGGTCGCGCGCAGGCCGGGGGCCAGGGCGTTGACCTTGAACGGGTCGCCGAGGGACTGGGCGTAGAGGACGGTCAGGGCGTTGAGCGCGGTCTTGGCGGAGCGGTAGGCCGCCGCCGCGCCCCGGTGGGCGCCCAGGCCCGCCGGATCGGCGGACGCGGTGAGCGAGGCGGTGCCGCTGGAGACGTTCACGATGCGGGGGGCGCTGGAGCGGCGCAGCGCGGGCAGGAACGCGTTGGTGACGGCGACCACGGCGAACACGTTGGTCTCGTAGACGCGGCGCAGGACCTCGGGGGTGGTGTCCTCGGCGGTGGAGCCCTCGTCGGAGATGCCCGCGTTGTTGATCAGGACGTCCAGGTGCTCGACGGTTCGGGCCGCGGCGGCGGTGGACGCCGGGTCGGTGACGTCCAGGAGCAGGGGGCGGGCGTTCGGGCCGATGGCGGCGGCTGCCGCGGCGCCGCGCTCGGGGTCGCGAGAGCCGACCAGGACGGTGTGGCCCAGGTCCGCGAGCTGCTGGGCGATGTGGCGGCCGATGCCCTTGTTGGCCCCGGTGACCAGGGCGGTGGGGGTGTTCACGGGGACGACGGTGCCTCGGGTGGGGGGCGGGCAGCCAGGGACGAGGTGTACCAGGGAGGGTGGGGGCTGGTTTCGGGGTCGGGAGGTGTTCGGTGGCGCGGGCGGAGTTGGCGAGGTTCCTGCGGGAGCGGCGGGAAGGGGTGGCGCCGGAGGCGGTGGGGTTGCCCGCCGGGGGTGTGCGGCGGACGCCGGGGCTGCGCCGGGAGGAGGTGGCGCGGCTGGCGAACGTGTCGGTGGACTACTACGTGCGGTTGGAGCAGGCACGTGGGCCGCGGCCGTCGGCCGGGGTGCTGGAGGGGGTGGGCGGGGCGCTGCGGTTGTCGGCGGCCGAGCGCAGGCACCTGTTCCGGTTGGCCGGGGTGGCCGCGCCCGCGGTGGGCGGGCCCGCGCGGGTGGTGCGACCGCACGTGGCGGCGTTGCTGGAGCGGGTCGGCGGGGCGGCGGCGCTGGTCACGGACGCGACGTACGAGGTGGTGGCGGCAAACTCGGTGGCGCGCGCGGTGTTCGGCGGGCGTCCGGGGAACCTGGCCAGGGCGCGGTTCCTCGGGGACGGGGGCGGTGGCGCGGGCGGGGGCGGGAACGGCAACGGGAACGGCGGGATGGCCGAGGTCAGCGGGGGTGAGGAGTTCGGGGCGATCGTGGTGGCGCGGCTGCGGCGGGCCTCGGCGCGGTACCCCGGTGACGCGCGGCTCGCCGGGCTGCTGGGTGAGCTGCGGGCGGGGAGCGCGGAGTTCCGGGCGGTGTGGGACAGCGATCCGGTGCGGGAGCCGGGGCACCGGCGGAAGGTCGTGGCGCACCCCGAGGTCGGGGAGCTGCGGGTGGCGTGCGATGTGCTGGAGGTGCCCGAGGACGACCAGCAGGTCGTGTTCGTCACCGCCGATCCGGGGAGCGCGTCGGAGGCCGCCCTCCGGGAGTTGGCGGGGCGGGCGTTGGCGGGACGGGAGTCGGCGGGGCGGGAGTTGGCGGAGGAAGAGTCGGCGGCGGCGCGGGCGCGGCGGTGATCGCGCCCGCGCTTCTCCACCGGGTGGTCGTGCGCCGGGCCCGAGGGGCGTGGGCCGGGCCGGGCGCGGGTCAGACGATCGCGGTCGTGGTGATCACCGGGTTCGGGTCGGGGTAGCAGGCCGCCGGGACGCTCACGTCGAGCAGCACGCGCACGATCGCCGTCGCGGTCAGGCCGGGGTCGGTGTAGCCGGTGCCGTGCAGGGTCGTGGTCGCGGTGGTGCCCGGCGCGCCCGCGACCACGTTCAGGGTGATCGTCGGCAGCTCGAACGACGCGCCGCCGCTGACCGGGCCCGACGCGGTCAGGGTCGCGACGCCGCCGCTGACGGACAGGGCCGTCGTGCCGACGTTCACGCCGCCCGACAGCGAGCCCGAGGCGAACGTGGTGTTGGCCGGGATCGGGACCTTGAACACCAGGTTCTGCACCCGGCGCAGGGTGAAGCCGCCGACCGACGCGGGCGCGGTGGCGGCGGCCGGGTCGACCACGATCGCGAACGTGCTGCCGGAGGCGGCGGTCGCGGGCGCGGAGACGTCGGCGGGTTGGGTGAGCGAGAAGTCCTGGGCGCCGAAGGGCGTGTTGGCGCGGCAGGCGTAGGCGACGGTGGTGGGCGTGGCGCTCGCGGCCGGTGCGAGCGCCAGCGCGGGGAGGGTGGCCAGGAGGGCGGCTGCGGCACGGCGCAGGGTCGGCTTCATGGGTCTCTCACCTCGTCCGGTCGGTGGTGTGTGAGGTCCGCGCGGCCCAACCATGGTTGCTCCGGGCGGACGTGCCGGACAAGGGGTGGGAGTGCGGCTGGAAAGCGCCTTCCCGGTCGCGGGAGCGCCCACCGTCAGCGGGCGCTGCTCCGAACGGGCCACCGGTGGGCTCCGGGCGGCGCGGCGGGCCACCCGCACGGCCCAGCGGTGGCAGCGGGCAGGCGTCGGGCGGGGGCGGGCGGGTTTCGGGCGGGTGGACTCGAATTCCTCCTTGCGCCAAGGTGGAAAACGTAGTGTTAGCGTTCACATTGGTCCGTTCGCACCACCTCCGGGAGGCCGCCCAGATGCTCCGCTACCCGCTGCTGCACCCGCCCCTGCTCGCCGTGCTCGCCGCGTCCGGCCACGGCAGCAAGGTGCTCATCGCCGACTCGAACTACGCCCACCGCACCAACGTCCACCCCGCCGCCGAGGTCGTGCACCTGAACCTGACGCCGGGACTGCTGACCGTGGACCAGGTGCTCGCCCCGGTGCTGACGGCGGTCCCGGTGGAGGCGGCGCACGCCATGCGGCCCGACGAGGGCGGCACGCCGGAGGTGTGGGCCGACTACGAGCGGCTGCTCGGGCCGGACCTGCCGCTCCAGCCGTTGGGGAGGCAGGACTTCTACGACACCTGCAAGTCGTCCGACCTGGCGGTGTGCGTGGCCACCGGCGACACCCGGCTGTACGCGAACGTGCTGCTGACGATCGGCTTCGTGGCGTAGCGGCGGGTCCTTTGCGCGCCCTTGGGCCGGGGTTGGCGGGGCGTTGACCGGCGGGCCGGGTTACCTACTTGTGGGGGCTGGCGGGTCGGCGGCGGGGCTGGTTGCTTGGAACGCGGGGCCCCACCCTGCACCGGGGTCCCGCGTTTTCCCTGTGACACGAGGAGACGACCATGCTCGTGCGAAAGGTCGCGCGTGCCGCTGTTGCCGCGCTCGGTCTGCTGCTGCCGCTCGCGGTGGTGGCGCCGGTGGCGTCGGCGGAACCGGTGGCGCTGGCGCGCACCCTGTACTACGACACCAGCCAGGCCCAGGAGTTCGCCGCCGACTGGGACGTGGCCGCCGCGAACTGGAACAAGTCGGTGAGCAACGTCAAGCTGGCGAAGCGCACGTCGACGTCCGGCGTGAACATCCGGATCTACGCGGACAACGGCTGGCCGCGCGCCTACCCCGGCACGCTGGGCAACGGGACGGTCTACATGGGGCGCGAGGCGGTGAACCAGGGGTACTACCGGCCCCGGATCGCGACCCACGAGATCGGGCACCTGCTGGGGCTGCCGGACCGGCGGACCGGGTTGTGCACGGACCTGATGTCGGGGTCCAGCGCGCCGGTGGCGTGCAAGAACGACCTGCCCAGCTCGGCCGAGAAGGCCGAGGTGGAGCGGCGGTTCAGCGGGTCGGCGGCGGTGACCGCGAAGGCGGTCGCGGAAGCGAGTTACGTGTACTGAGCCCCGGTGTGGGTTGAGCCTCGCTGTGGGTTGAGCCTCGCTGTGGGTTGAGCCTCGCTGTGGGTTGAGCCCCGGTGTGGGTTGAGCCCGGTGTGGAGTGGGGGCGGGTCCGGCGTGCGCCGGGCCCGTCCTTCCCGTTCCAGGGGCTGATTACGACCAGGCTTTGAGCAGGAGCTCGGCGTGCGCGTCGAGGAGTTCCGGGGAGAACTCGTCGTCCACTTCCAGGACCCGCGTGAGCACCGGTCCGACGAGCTGGGCGGAGGCGAGCGCGGGGGGCGGCATCGCGGGGGCGACGGGGCGGACGCGGCGGAGCACCTCGCCGGTCGCGGTGCTGACGACGTCGGCCTCGCGGACGAGGTCGCGGACGGCCGGGTCGTGCTGGGCCTCGCCGAGGAGCGCGCGGTAGGCGAGGCCTGCGGGCGAGGTGGTGAGGAAGCGCCCGAGGGCGTCCAGGTACGACACCAGCTCGGAGCGCGCGGTGGGCATCGGGGCGGCGACCAGCTCCTCGCGCACGTCCTCCAGGCACGCCTCGACCAGGATCTCGGCCTTGGTCGCCCACCACCGGTAGACGGTCTGCCGCCCGACCCCGGCCCGCTCGGCGATGCCCTTCATGGTCATGGCCGCGTACCCGACCTCGACCAGCAGGTCGTCGGCGGCTTCGAGCACCGCCTTGCGCGCCACGTCGCTCCGGGGCCTGCCGGGACCGGCTGAGTCTTGTGCCACGGTCGCAGTTTAGCGAGACATCGTGTCTCGGAACTGTGGTAGCGTCCGCTGCGCCCGAATACGAGACATGGTGCCTCGTTTTTGAGGGTGGAGGAGGGACGGACCATGTGCTCCGCCTGCGGGACGCCCGGACACGTCGTCGAGCCGGGACCCCCGACCGGAACGACAGCAGGAGCGGGGATGGGGGTGGGGATGGGGACGGGAACAAAGGCAGCGGTGCGAGTGGCGCGGTTCGCGGCGTTGCGGAACAAGGATTGCCGTCCTTACCTGTTCGGCACGGGATTGGCCATGATGGCCGACAACATCGAGCACGTCATCACGTACTGGGTGTTGTGGGAGCGCTTCCACTCCCCCGCGCTCACCGGGTTCCAGGTGATCAGCCACTGGGTGCCGTTCCTGCTGCTGTCGGTGTGGTTCGGCGGGCTCGCGGATCGGTACGACTGCCGCAGGCTCATCCAGGCCGCCCAAGGGCTGTTCATGTTCGTGTCGGCCGCCTGGGGGGTGCTGTTCCTGACGGGCGCGTTGCAGGTGTGGCACGCGTGCGTGCTGCTGGTGCTGCACGGGTGCGCCGGGGCGATGTGGGGACCCGGCGAGCAGATGCTGCTGCACGACTTCGTCTCGCGGGAGGAGCTGCCCAGCGCGGTTCGGCTGAACGCGACGTTCCGGAGCCTGGGGGTGCTGTTCGGGCCGGTGGTCGGGTCGGCGCTGCTGCTGGGGCTCGGGCCGACGTGGGGGATCTTCGCGAACATCGCTTTTTACCTGCCGCTGACGCTGTTCCTGTTCCGGACGCGGTTCACCGGGCACGTCAGGGAGGGCGGTGCGCGGAAGGCCAGGGTGGGGGTGCGGGATGCGGTCAGGGTGCTGCGGGACGTGCGCGGTGACCGGACGCTGGTGAGCATGATCGCGTTGGCGGGGTTGGGGTCGTTCCTGGTCGGCGCCTCGATGCAGTCGGCGATGCCGGTGTTCGCGCACGACCTGGGGGCCGGGTCGGCGGGGGTGGCGTACGGGGTGCTGCTGTTCGCCAACGGGGCCGGTGGGGTGATCGGCGGGCTGGTGCTGGAGGCCACCGGGTGGGTGCGGCCGAAGGTCGGGGCGGCGATCGCGGCCACGGCGCTCTACGGGGTGACCACGGTGGTGTTCGCGCTGTCCGGGAACTACGCGGTGGCGGTGGTCGCGCTGGTGGTGGGCGGGGTGGCGAACCTGGCGTCGATGTCGATCACGCAGACGGTGGTGCAGTTGCTCGCGCCCGCGGCGGACCGGGGGCGGGTGATCGGGTTGTACAACGTGTCGGCGGGTGGGTTGAAGGCCGGGAGCGGGTTCACGGTGGGGTTGCTGGGGGCCGTGGTGGGGCTGCACTGGTCGCTGGCGGTCAGCGCGGGGGTGCTGGTGGTCGGGGCCGGGGTGGTTGCGGCGCACGCGTTTCGGGGGAGGGTGTTTGGTCAGGCGGTCGGTTAGGCGGGTGGTCAGGCGGTCGGTTAGGCAGGTGGTCAGGTCGTCTTCTTGAGGGTCTTCATGTTCTGGTGGGAGACGATGCGGTTGACGGCTTTGAGGGTGCTGAGCTTGTTCATGATGAAGCCCTCGTAGGCGGCGCTGTCCGCGACGTTGACGCGCAGGTAGTAGTCGGGGAGGCCGAACAGGCGGAGGACCTCGGTGACCTCGTCGTAGGAGGTGATCGCGGCCTCGAAGTCGACGACGGTCTGGCGGTCGTTGAAGGTGATCTCCACGGCGACGACCACCTCGAACGGGCGTCCTGCGGCGGTGGGGTCCAGGACGGCTCGGTAACCGGCGATGACGCCGTCCCGCTCCAGGCGCTGGACCCTGCGCAGGCAGGGGGCCGGGGTGAGGCCGACCCGGCGGGCCAGCTCGGTGTTGCTGAGCCTGCCGTCCTCGGAGAGTTGCAACAGGATTGCTCGGTCTGTGTCGTCTAGTTTGGGTTTGTTGCTCATTTGGCGATTATAAGGCGACGTGGAGCAATCCAAGCGGGGGTTGGGGGACATAAAGTTGTGGCATGTCGGTTTCTTCCCCTGCCGCCGTTGAGGGCGCTGTTGAGAGCGCCGTCGAGGGCGGGGGTGTGTCGCGAGGGCTTCGGGACATGCTTCCCGCGGCGCTTGGCGCGGTCCCGCTCGGGCTTGCGTTTGGTGTTCTTGTCACCCACACGGGGCTCGCCTGGTGGTGGGGGACGGTGTTCGCCTCGGTGGTGTTCGCCGGGTCGTTCGAGTTCCTGCTGCTGGGGCTGGTGATGGCGGTGGCGCCGCTGTCGCAGATCGCGGTGACGGCGTTCCTGGTGAACTTCCGGCACGTGTTCTACGCGCTGTCGTTCCCGCTGCACCGGGTTCGGGGGGCCGGGGCGAAGGTGTACAGCACGTTCGCGCTGACGGACGAGGCTTGGGCGTTGACCGCGTCACCGGAGGCTCGGGGGTGGAGCCGGGGGCGGATCCTGGCGATCCAGGGCGGGTTCCACGTGGTGTGGGTCGCGAGCGTGACGGCGGGCGGGCTGGTCGGGAACCTGGTGCCGGAGGGTGTGCACGGGTTGGGGTTCGCGTTGACGGCGTTGTTCCTGGTGCTGGGGATCGACGCCTACCGGGTGCGGCGGAAGCTGCCCGCGCCGATCGCCGCGGTGGTGTGCGCGGTGGTGTCGGGGGCGGTGTTCGGCGAGGGGATGTTGGTGGGGGCCATGGGGTTGTTCACGGGGTACCTGGTGGTGACGTTCCTGGTGGAGCGGCGCAGGGGGCAGCGCGGGGGGCAGCGCGGGGGGCGTCGTGCCTGAGGCTCCGTACCTGGTGGCGGCGGTGTTGGTGAGCGCCGGGGTGACGTGGGGGTTGCGGGCGTTGCCGTTCACGTTCCTGGGGCGGTTGCGGTCCAGTGAGTTGTTGGCCCACGTGGGGGATGGGTTGCCGGTTGGGGTGATGTTGATCCTGGTGCTGCACACGGTGCGGGAGACCGAGCTGGGGGATGTGCGGCAGGCGGTTCCGGTGGTGGTGGGGTTGGCGGTGACGGGTGGGTTGCATTTGTGGCGGGGGAATGCGTTGTTGAGCATTTTCAGCGGGACTGCGGCGCATGTGGTGTTGGCCAGCGCGTTGTGGTGAGGGGTGGGAGTGGGGGGCGGGGGCGGCTGTGGGGGCGGCGAGATCAAGATCAAGGGCTGAAGATCACAAGCTGAAGGGCACGCCTCGCCGGCGGGGCAGACCTCCAAAAAAGAGGGGGACGGGCTCTGCCGGCCGGTGGCCGTTCCGTGGGTGGTCCGGTTTACCCCTGCGGTGGTCCGGGTCCCTCTTTCCCGTGTGGCCTCCTTTCAGGCAAGCACGCTCGTCAAGACGCCGTTTGGCTCGGGCGGTCTTCCGGGCAGTGCGGCGGCGTCTTGACAAGCGTGCTCGGGCTTCGCCAGGCCAAACGGGAAAGAGGGACGCGGGTGAGTGTGCTGCGGGCTCGCTGCGCTCGCCCCGCAGCCCGCGAAGCGGTCGGGGCTGGGGCGCATCTCGGCTGTGCGGGGTTCGAGCTCTGGCTGCGCGTGGTCGCGCCCAGGTTGCATAGCGGTGTGCGGTCAGGCTGTGCGGTGGTGTGCGGTCAGCTCACTGCGGGCAGGGTGAAGCTGAAGCGGGAGCCGCCGCCTGGGTTGTCCTGGGCGGTGATCTCTCCGCCGTGGCGTTCGACTATGCGCTTGCAGATCGCCAGGCCCAGGCCGGTGCCCAGTTTTCCGCTGGTGCGGTGGGCTCGGTGGAAGTTGTCGAAGATCGCGCCGTGTTGGCCTGCGGGGATGCCGATGCCGTTGTCGACCACGTCGACGTGCACGGCGCCTGCTCGGTCTGCGTGGGAGTCGATGGTGATGCGCGGGGGGACGCCCTCGGCGGTGTACTTGATCGCGTTGCCGAGCAGGTTGTCGATCAGTTGCCGGAGCAGGACCGGGTCGGCTCGGACTGGGAGGAGGTCGCTGATGTGGAAGCTGGGCGGGGGTGCGCCTGTGGCGGTTGCGGCGTCGGCTCGGGCCGCGGCCACCTCGGCGACCAGGGCGCCCAGGTCGATGGCCACCGGGTTGACGGTGGCGTCCCTCGCCGTGGTGTAGGCCAGCAGGTCGGTGATGAGGGTGCTCATCCTGGTGTTCGCCCTGGCCACGCGGTCGATGGCGTCGGTGAGCGACTTGGCGGCCGGGTGGGTGGGGTGGTCCTCGATGAGGCTCGCGGTGAGGTCGGTCCAGCCGTGGGCCGTGGTCAGGGGGGTGAGGAGGTCGTGGGCCACGGAACCGGCGAAGTTGGCCAGTTCGTCGCGGTGCCTGCGCTCGGCGGTGACGTCGTGGAAGAGGACCACCGCCGCCTCGTTGCCGGGGAGGGCGGTGGCGGTGATGTGGGCGATCCGGGTTTCCGCGGTTGACGTGGTGTGCAGGAGGAGGTCCTCGCCGTGGGCCTGGCGGCGGCCGGAGAGGGCCACCGCGTGGGGGAGGTCGGCGTTCGCCAGCGGGGTGCCGTCCGGGCGGGTGAGGGTCGTGGCGGTGGGGTCGTCGCCCAGGAGGCGGCGGGCCGCCGGGTTGCGGAGCCTGGGGGTGCCCTCGCGGTCCACGACGACCAGGGCGTCGGCCATGGAGTCGATGATGGCGGCCAGCAGGTCGGCCTGGTCGGAGGCGTCCCTGCGGCCCTGGGCCAACTCGTCGAGGAGGGCGGTGCGCTCGTCCCGGCCCAGGGCGAGGGTGAGGCCGACCACGGCGACCATGAGGATGAAGACCTGCACGACCAGGACGCGGGTCACCGGCGAGGTGATGGATGCGAAGGGGCCGTGGCCGTGCAGGGTGAACAGGACGGCCGCGCCGCCCAGTGCCAGGTCGTGCAGGGCCACGAAGGTGGTGGGCATCCGCAGGGCGGCCCAGACGGTGACCAGGAGCAGGGGGAAGGCCAGCGGGAGGCCCTGGTTGTAGACGAAGGCGATGAGGTAGGCGGTGGCCGAGCCCAGGACTACCGCTACGCCTTCGAGGAAGCCTGCGGTGCGCAGGTGCAGGCGGCGCGGGGTGGCGCGGTTGGTGGCTCGGGCCCGGCTCACGCACAGGCCCGCGGTGCCGACCAGCAGGATGCTGGCGGTGTTGCGGGCGGTCCAGACCAGGGCCTCGGACCAGGCGGGGTGGCCGCCTGCCAGTTGCACGCCCAGGACGCACAGGACCGCGCCTGCGGTGGTGGACGCCACGGCGGCGGTCAGGAGGGCGCCCAGGTCCGAGGTCCGGCCGAAGGGGCGGGTGCCGCCCGCGCCCCACAGGTCGGGGCGCAGGCGGGACAGGAGGCGGGCGAAGAGCTCGCCCTGGGCGGCGGTGGTGACCAGGCAGACGAGGGCGATCGGGAAGCCCGCGGTGGGGGTGGTGAAGGCCAGGGTGACAGCGGTCAGGGCGGTCAGGTCCACCCAGCGGCGGGCGCAGCCGCGCTGGAGGCAGAACCAGACCGCGAGGACGCCGGAGGCGGGCCAGACCTGGTTGAGGACGGCGCCGTCGGCGACCACCAGGCCGCCCAGGGCCGAGGCTGCGGCGTAGAGCGCGGCGAACAGGGCGGCCCTGCGCAGCGGGGAACCGGGCCTGAGTTGATCGTCGTGCACCACCGGTATCACCTGCCGTCCCTCCGTCGTGTCTCGCTCGACAGAGGGAACGGTTTACCGGGGATGCACCTGAGCCGTTCACCAAAAGCAACCGAAGTGATGTGCGCCCACCGTTCAGGTCGCTGGTTCGGGCGGAATTTGGTGACTTTTTGTTAGTGGAGTGCGGGGCTGCCCGGCGTCACGGGGGGTCAGGACGCCGGGCGGCCCCTGGGTGCGCGGTCGCTGCCCGGCGACCGCGCGGCCGTCCCTCACCGGTGCGACGCGTGGACCAGCACGTGCAGCAGTGCGACGGCCCCACCTGTCGCCAGGCCCGCGCCCCTCGCGGCGGCGAGCGCGGCGGTCAGCGCGGTCCCGGCGCACAGGCGTGGCGTCGGGGCGGCGTCGACCGCGTGCAGCGCGGCGCGCAGGGGCAGGCCCGGCAGGGTGGCGGCGAAGGAGGTCACCGTCGCCACCGCGCCCCCTGGGGAGAGGGGAGCGCGGGGGTCGGGGGCCGGTGCGGCGGTGCGGGGTTCCGCGTCCGCCGCGGCGACCGGTGCGCTGTGGGGGTGAACCGGTGTGATCGCCATCCGAGGACCTCCCTTGCCTGGCACCGAGCCTGCTCCTCGCGGCGGCCACGGTCAGCGGTCTTCGGTCCCTACCGGGCAGGGACCCAGGTCCCGCACAGCTCCTCCAGCACCGCCCACAGGCGGGCCTCGCGGTCCCGGTCGTAGGACTGGGGCGCGGAGTCGGCGACGTGGTCGCGGTCGACGTAGTCGCCGGTGGTGATCGGGCGGGTGAGGGACTCGGCGAGGTGGCGGCCCGCCGTGGTCACGTCGGTGGCGATCGGGGTCCTGGCGAGCAGGGGCAGGAAGTGCTTGGCGGTGAAGCGGACGGCGGGGCCCGCGTTGCGGGTCAGGCCCGTTCCGGGGACGAAGCCGGGGTTGTGGGCGAGGACCTCGACGCCGGGCGGGAGCCTCCTGGCCAGCTCGTGCACCTGGTGGACGGTGGCGAGCTTGCTGGTGGAGTAGGCGGCGCGGCCCGCGGTGGCGCTGCCGGGCCTGGGGAACGCGCCGGGCGCGGCGAGCACCTCGGGGTCGCGCCAGCGCGGGGCGGGGACCATGCCGAGGTTGTGCTTGAGGTCGCCGAAGTGGGTGTCGCTGGTGGTGATCACGACGCGGGCCGGGGTGGTGAAGCGGTCGGCGAGCACGCGCAGGAGCAGGTGGTTCGCGATGACGTTGACCGCGAAGGTGGCCTCGTGGCCGTCGACGGTGGTGGTGCGGGCGTCGGCGTGCTGGATGCCCGCGTTGGCGATCAGGCCGCGCAGCGGCGGCAGGCCCGCGTCCAGGAGCGCGGTGACCTCGGTGGCGGCGCGGTGCACGTCGGCCAGCGAGGACAGGTCGGTGGGGATGGCGGTGACCCTGGGGCCCGCGAGCTCGGCGGGGACCCGGCCGAGGACCACGAGCCTGCGGTCGCGGTCGGTGGCGAGCAGGTGCTGGGCGGCGACGAGGCCGATGCCCCTGCTGGCCCCGGTCATGACGGTGGTGCTGCGCTCCACGGCGGAGCCTCCCTGTTCGGTGGTGGTGTCACCAGGTTCGGGGGTGGGGAGGGCGGGGCCCAGTGCCCCGCCGGTCGGTGGGAACGGCGGTACCACCCTCGTGGGGGCGCCCGTGGGCGAGACTGGGGCGGTGACGGGATCTTCGGCGGGGAACGCGCTGGGCGAGGCGCTGCGCGGGTGGCGGGACCGGCTCTCGCCGCTGGACGTGGGGCTGCCGGTCTCCGGGGCGCGGCGGGCGAGCGGGCTGCGGCGGGAGGAGCTGTCGGCGCTGGCCGGGCTGAGCGTGGACTACCTGGTGCGGCTGGAGCAGGGGCGGGCGCGGAACCCGTCGGAGCAGGTCGTGGCGGCGCTGGCGCGGGCGTTGCAGCTGGCGGCGGCGGAGCGGGACCACCTGTACCGGCTGGCGCACCTGCCGCCGCCGTCGAGCGGGGTGATCGACAGCCACGTGCCGCCGAGCGTGCAGCGGCTGGTGGCGCGGCTCGGGGAGCTGCCGGTGGCGGTGTTCAGCGCGGACTGGACGCTGGTGACGTGGTCGCCGCTGTGGGCGGCGCTGCTGGGCGACCCGCTGCGGCTGCCCGCGGCGGAGCGGAACATCGTGGCGGCGGCGTTCCTGGGGTCGCTGCCGGTGCGGCGGGGGTCGTTGACGCTGGAGCCTGCGCTGGTGGCGGACCTGCGGGCGGCGACGGTGCGGTACCCGGCGGACCGGGGGCTGGCCGAGCTGGTGCGGCGGTGCCTGGCGGGGAGCGAGCGGTTCGCGGAGCTGTGGCGGGCGGGGGCGGTGGGCGAGCACACGCACGACCGGAAGGTGGTGGCGCACCCGGCGGTGGGCGAGGTGGTGCTGGACTGCGACGTGCTCACGGTGCCGGGGGCGGACCTGAAGATCGTGGTGTACAGCGCGGCGGCCGGGAGCGTGGACGCGGAGAAGTTGGACTTCCTGCGGGTCACCGGGGTCACCGGGGTCACCGGGGTCGCTGTCGGGTAGCGGGGGGCTTGGGGGCGGGCTTCGAGGGCGTGCTTCGGGGGCTGGTCAGGTCGGGTCGGGGCGGGTTCGACCTGGGCAGCCGCCCACGCCGAGGAGGGCGTCGAGGAGGGTGCGGCAGGCGGCGCCGACGGCGCTCAGCTCGTCGCGGCCCAGGACGTCGACGACGAGCTTGCGGACCTCGGTGACGTGCGCGGGGGCGGCGTCGGCGAGCTTGGCCAGGCCCTCGTCGGTCAGGGTGGCCAGGGTGACGCGGCCGTTGTCGGGGCTCGGGGTCCTGGTCACCCAGCCCTGGCGCTCCAGCTGGGTGACGGTGTGCGACAGGCGCGAGGCGGAGCCCTGGGTGAAGGCGACCAGCTCGCTCATCGGCAGGGAGCGGTCGGGGGCCTCGGACAGGCCCGCCATGACCAGGTAGCTGAACAGGGACAGGCCGGAGTCGCGCCTGAGCTGGCTCTCCAGGGCGCTGGGCAGGGCGACGAGGACCCCGGCGAGCGCTTTCCAGTCGTGGAGCTGGTGGGGGTCGAGCCAGTTGGGCTGTTCGGCGGCGGTCGGTTCGGCCATGGGGGAATGCTACTTGACTTGAAATTTCACATGAGATGAGATGGTGGCAGTTGAAACTTCAAGTCTCATCGTGAGGGGTTTTCGTGAACGTCGTGCTGTGGGTGCTCCAGGGCCTGCTCGCCGTGGCCTTCGTCGCCGCGGGCGGGATGAAGCTGGCCACCCCGCGCCAGCAACTGCTGGAGAAGGGGATGGGCTGGGTCGAGCACCGCAAGGACGCGGAGGTCAAGGGCGTCGGCGCCGTCGAGGTGCTGGGCGGGCTCGGGCTGGTGCTGCCGTGGGCCACCGGGATCGCGCCGGTGCTGACGCCCGTCGCGGCGGTCGGGCTGGTGATCACGATGGTGATCGCGGTCGGCGTCCACCTCAAGGAGGGCGACGTCAAGGGGAGCGTGCCCGCCGCGGTGCTCGCGGTGCTGGCGCTGGTCGTGGCGATCGGGCGGTTCTGAGCACGGGTGCTGCGGGGCGGCTCCGGCGGGGCGTTCGGGTGGGGTCGCCGACCGGGCGGGCGCCGAGGGGACGCCCGCCCGGTGAGCGCGACTACCAGCGGAGCTGGCCCCGGATGGCGCCGTCCGGGAACGCGTCGGTGTGCACGTTCACGTAGAAGTCGCGCGGGTGCACGACCAGGTCGTAGGCCAGGTCCAGGCTGATCCGCGCGCAGTCCCAGCTGTAGCCGTCGGTGGGCGCCTCCAGCGTCACCACGGGCGGGCCGGACTCGCCCGTCGCGCCCGCGTGGATGTGCGCGGCGGTCGCCTCGCCGATCCGGCGGGTGGACAGCTTCACGCAGACCGAGGTGGCGCGAACCTCGATCCTGGCGGTGCCGTAGCCGTCCGGGTCGCCGGGGCCGGGCACCTCGGCCGCGCCGGTGAGCACCGCGCCGCGCTCGTAGGACGACGAGCCGCCCAGGTTGACGCCCAGGTTGAGACCGAGGTTCAGGCCGATGCCCCGCTCGGTGGCGGCGACACCCCGGTCCGCCTCCTGGCCCGCGGGGGCCGCGGAGGCCGCGGGAGCGAGCAGGGCGGACGTGACGAGGGCGAGCGGCACGGCGAGTCTTGCGAACTTCATCGGGAGAACCTCCACGCTGGGTGAACGAGCCGTCACCGGGGGTTCGGATCGGCGGACCCGGTCGTTTCGATGAAGCGGGGATGTTCACGCTTCAGTGGGTCACTCCCCCACCCGGTCCGTGGCCCGCGCGCCCGCCGATCGCCTCCACGACCCGCTGCCCCACCCCGATGCCGACCCCGACCAGCAGCGCCGCCAGCACGGCGCCGAGCGTGCCGGGGCCGGGGCGGAAGGCGTCGAGCGCGGTGACCGGTCCGGGCTCGGCGGGGTGGTCGTCGTGCTCGGCGTGCCCGACCTGCGGGGCGCCGCTGGGGCGGGGGACGCGGGTCAGCTCGTGGGCGACGTCGAGCAGCTTGGTGGCGATGGGCTGGTCCGCCCAGGCGAGCAGTTCGAGGCGGCCGAGGGCGGCGAGCTCCGCGAAGCGGCGGTCGGCCGAGGCGACCACGAACACCCGGCAGCCGAGCGCGTCGTGCACCCGGTGGGCGTGGGAGAGGAGGGCGTTCTCGGCGGCGTCCTGCGCGGGCGCGACCCGCAGCGCCCCCACCCCCAGCTCGGCCAGCAGGGAGGCCGTGGGGTCGTCGGCGAGGTCGGCGCCGGAGTAGCCCGCGATGGCGTGGTGCACGGGACCCGCGGCGCCGAGCAGCGCGGCGACCCGGCCGCGCAGCACCCTGGGCCGGGGCCGGATGGCGCCGACGGCGTTCTCCAGGTCGATGAGCAGCACGCGCACGTCTTCGGTGGTCACGGACGCCCAGCGTGGCAGCAGAGCGGGAACGCGGCACGCGGACGGCTCGATCGGCCGACACCCTCGCGGGACGGTGAGGTTCCTTGCGCGGGGGCGGGTGGGGGAAGTTGCGGGGGTGGGTGTGGGGGTGGGCGCAGGGGTGGGTGTGGGGGGCCGGCACCGGGTGGGGCACTTCGGGCGGGGTGGACGCGGGCCGGTGGGCGCGGGCGGGTGGGGATGCCCATTGCCCGCGCGGGACTTGGCCGCGCGGGACTTGGCCGCGCTGCCGGGCGGTGGGCACGGGCGGGCGGGGACGCCTGGGCGCGAACGGGACCGGAGAACGCGGGCGGAGGCGGGCAGGCGCGAACGGCGCGGGCCGGGTGGGCCTGGGCGCGGTCGGGGCCGATGAGCGCGGGGCGGGCCCGGTGGAGTCGACGCAGCACGGGCGCGATCAGGTGGAGCCGGCACAGCACGGGCGCGATCAGGTGGGAGCGGCACAGCACGGGCGCGATCAGGTGGGAGCGGCACAGCACGAGCGCGGTCAGGTGGGCGCGACACAGCACGAGCGCGGTCAGGTGGGCGCGACACAGCACGAGCGCGGTCAGGTGGGCGCGACACAGCACGAGCGCGGTCAGGTGGGCGCGACACAGCACGAGCGCGGTCAGGTGGGCGCGACACAGCACGAGCGCGGTCAGGTGGGCGCGACACAGCACGAGCGCGGTCAGGTGGGCGCGGAGGGGATCGGCGGGGCGCGGGCGGCGTGGGGTGTAGGGCGTGTGAGCGGGTTCTTGCTGGTGCGCGTGGGTGCGGGGTGGTTCCGGGGGTGGGTTCCGGGGTGGGGTGGGGGGCGGTTCGCCGGGCGGGCGCTGTCCGGCGGGGTGGGGGTGCTCTGGGAGAATCCGGGGTGATCGCCTCACTAGGGAGTCAGTCCATGATCGTCAGCCCGGTTCGCCAGCCGCCGCTCGGCGAGCTGCTGCTCGCCCAGTTGCGCGTCCTGATCGTGCGCGGGGAGCTGGCCTCGGGGACGCACCTGGTGGAGGGGTGGATCGCCGAGCGGTTCGACGTCAGCCGGGGGCCCGTGCGGGACGCGTTGCGGCAGCTGGAGGTCGAGGGGCTGGTCGAGACGCGCAAGCGCGGGGTGCACGTTCGCGGGCTGACGGACGAGGACCTGGTCGAGCTGTACTCGCTGCGCGGGGCCCTGGAGGAGCTGGCCGTGCGGGAGACCATCGCCCGGTCGGGGGACGCGGACTGGGCGCCGCTGGACGACGCGCTGGCGCGGATGCGGCGGAGCGCCGAGGTCGGGGACGCCGCCGGGTTCGTGGCCGCCGACCTGGACTTCCACCTCGGGTTCTGCGGCATCGGCGGCAACCGCTGGCTGACCTCCACCTGGTCGCTGCACCGGCCGCTGTTCTCGGCGGTGCTGGAGATCACCAACACCGACCGCGACCTCGGGCCGATCGCCCAGGACCACGCCGACCTGTCGGCCGTGGTGCGCTCCGGCGACGTGGCCAGGGCGCTGGCCGAGCTGCGCGCCCACCTCGACGACTCGTGCGCCCGCATCCGCGCCGTCCTCGCCGCCCGCGACCCGGCTGCTGAGCAGCGGGGCTGAGCAGGGGGACTGAGCAGCGCGGCCGGGCAGCGCGGCCGAGCAGCGGGGCCGGGCAGCGGGGCTGAGCGCCGCCCTCAGCACAAGACCTGGATCGGCTCCTCCACGCCCACCGTGCGCGCGTAGTGCTTCAACCGGATGAGCAGGGTGTCGGTCACCGGCTCGCCCTTGCGCAGGAGCATCACCCCGGCCGTGGTCAGCACGTCCTGGTCCAGCACGTGCCCGGTCATGATCTCGTCGACGCCCAGCGAGCGCAGCACCCGCCCGCCGGTCGCCACCAGCTCCGCGCCCAGCGCCGCCGACACCAGGGGCGCCGGGAAGCCCTGCTCGACCAGCCGGGTCGCCAGCTCCTCCGGCGGCACCCCGCCCTCCACGCCGAGCAGGCAGGTCACGGCCGTCGCGAAGACCAGCTCCCCCGGCCATCCGCGCTTGCCCGGCGCGTCCACGGCCAGCGGGGCGCGCGCCTCGGCCAGCTCCACCGGCTGCGCGCCCACCCACGCGGCCACCCGCTCCAGCCTCGGCACCCGTCCCAGCAGGGTGCGGGCGAGGTTCGGGTGACCGGCGACCAGCGCCCGCTCGGCGTCGGCCAGCTCCTCCCCCGCGACGACCCTGCGCAGCACCTCCTCCGGCACGCTCACGCAGCCGACCTGGCTGAGCAGCGACGCGAGCCGCACCTCCCACCCGTCGGCCACCTCGACCGCCTCGGTGACGGCGGCGACCAGCGCCCGCACCCGCCCGCTGCGCGCGGCGGCGACCGGGCTGGCGCTGGAGAGCAGCTCGGTGAGCACCTCCACCGCGCCGTTGAGGGTGCGTTCGAGCAGGTCGCGCTCGGCGTGCAGCAGCTCGTACTGGCGCAGCGCGTCGTCCAGCGCCCGCGTCAGGTCCTCGGCCCCGCACGGCTTGGTCAGGAACCGGAACAGCGAGGAGTTGTTCACCGCCGCGATCGTGGCGCTCATGTCCGCCTGGCCGCTGAGGATCATCAGGACGGTGTCCGGGGAGATCCGGTTGACCGACGCGAGCAGCGCCGCGCCGTTCACCACCGGCATCTGCATGTCGGACACGACCACCGCGAACGGCTCCCGCCGCTCGGCGCTCTCGCGCACCAGGCCGATCGCCTCGGCGCCGGACACCGAGGTCGTCAGCTCGTAGCGACCCCGCAGCATCCTGCGCAGACCGTCGAGGACGCGCTGCTCGTCGTCCACCATCAGGACCCGCCGGTTGCTCATGCCCCGCCCGCTCCCCTGCGCTCGACCACCGGAAACACCGACCCCGCGACGACACCCGCGGCGGCGCCGGACCACCGGACCGGTGGTCCCGCGCCGCCACGACCGGCCCCGGACGAGCGGGCGGCGGGCCGCTCCGGGTGTCCGGGGCGGACGCGCGACCGCTCGGCGGTGATCGGCCCGACCAGCCTGGCCCAGCTCAGCGGTCCCGGCCGGTCGACCGGGGGTGCGTCACCGGATCGAACGGCGCGGGCGGGGCGAGGGCGGTCGCGAGCGCGGCGCACGTCCGCCCGGTCAGGGCCTCGATCCCGTCGGCGAGGCGCTCGGCGAGCCCGAGGTCGCCCTCGCGCGCGGCGGCCACCAGCCGCCCGCACACGGCCCCCAGCGCCCGACCGCCCAGGGTGACGCTGCTGCCCTGCAGGCCGTGCGCGAGCCCGCCGACCAGGGGGAGGTCGCCCGCCCGCACGGCGGCGACGATCGCGGCGGCCTTGTCGGGGGCCCGGCCGGTGAACGACTCCAGCAACCTGGCCGCCGCCTCCGGCCCCAGGTCACGGGTCTGGTCGACCATCTCGGGATCGAGGAGGGCGGGGAGGGAGGGGAGGCCGGGCAGGTCGGAGGGGTTGGGCAGGTCGGAGGGGTCGGGCAGGTCGGAGGGATCGGGGTCGAGGAGGGCGGCCACGTTCGGGGTCGGGGCGGCCGGGCCCGAGTCCGGGGACGGCTCCGCGTCCGCGCGGGCGCCCGGCCCGGAACCGGCCCGATCGGCACTCCCCCGGCCACCACCGCCGAACCCGCCAACCCCGGCAACCCCGGCAACCCCGGCAGACGCGGCAGACGCGGCAGACGCAGTGGACCCGCCCGCCGACCTGCTGCCGCCCCCGGCAAGCCCGCCGCCGCTGCCCGGCCCGCCACCGGCCCCGGCTGACCCACCGCCGCCGGTCGACCCCCCTGCGCGGCCTGACGTCCCGCCGCCTCCGGCGGACCCTTCACCACTGAGCCTGGCCGTCCCGCCCGCGCCACCGCCACCGCCACCGCCACCGCCGAGCCTGGCCGCGCCGCCCGCAGCTCCGCCCCCGAGCCCAGCCGCCCCGCCCCCGAACCCCACCGCCCCGGTCCCCGCCGCCCCGCCGAACCCGCTCGTCCCCCCGGCCCGAACCCCGGCCCCCGCCGCCACCGCCCCGTCGCCCTCCCGCCTCGGCCTCGGCGCGGGCGAGCGGACCGCGCGCAGCAGGGCCGCCTCCAGCACGTCCCGGCGCAGCGGCTTGCTCAGGAAGTCGTCCATCCCCGCCTCGCGGCACCGCTGCGCGTCCGACGCCAGCGCCGACGCGGTCAGCGCGATCACCGGCACGCTCCCGCGCGGCGGGGTCAGCGCGCGGATGCGCTCGGTGGCCCGGTAGCCGTCCAGCACCGGCATCTGGCAGTCCATCAGCACCGCGTCGTAGTGCTTCCCCCGCACCGCCGCCACGGCCTGCTCGCCGTCGGACACCACGTCGACCCGGTGCCCCAGGGCGGTCAGCATCTCGACCGCCACCAGGCGGTTCACCTCGTTGTCCTCGGCGACCAGCAGGCGCAGCCCCGCGCCCGCCCGCGCAGGCGCCGCCGCGGCCCGCTCCGGCGCGCCGCCCGGCTGCGGCGCGTCGCCGTCGACCAGCCTGGCCACCGCCTCGCGCAGCGCCCTCGCCCGCACCGGCTTCGCCAGGTACACCTCGATCCCGGCCGCCCGCGCGCGCTTCGCCTCCACGGCGTCGCTGGTGGAGGTGAGGATGCCCAGCGCGGTCCCGGCGATCCGCCGGTCGGCGCGGATCAGCGCGGCGAGGCCGAGGCCGTCCAGTCCGGGCATCCGCATGTCCAGCAGCGCCACGTCCAGCGGCTCGCCGCCGTCCACGGCCGCGCGCAGCTCCCGCAGCGCCTCGTCCGCGCCGTCCGCGCACACCACCCGCGCCCGCCACGCCCCGAGCAGCTCGGACACGACCTGCCGGTTCGTGGCGTTGTCGTCGACGACCAGCACGGACAGCCCGGACAGGTCCGGTCGGGCGGTCGGCGGGGCCGGTGGCGCGGCGGCGGGCGGCAGCGGGAGGGTGAAGTAGAAGACGCTGCCCTCCCCCGGCTGGCTGGCCAGCCCCATCTCGCCGCCCATCAGCTCCACGAGCTGCTTGCTGATGGTCAGCCCGAGCCCGGTGCCGCCGTACTGGCGGGTGGTGGACGCGTCGACCTGCGTGAACGCCTCGAACAGGTGCTGCTGCCGCTCGTCGGGGATGCCGATGCCGGTGTCGGCGACGGTGAAGGTGACCTCGTGCCCGGACTCGCCGGGCGCGGCGGGCGCGACGTCCACCCACACCACGACCTCGCCCTTCGGGGTGAACCGGATCGCGTTGGACACCAGGTTGACCAGCACCTGCCGGATGCGGTGGGCGTCGCCGACCAGCGCGGGCGGCATCGGCGGGTGCACCACGGCGGCGATCTCCAGCCCGGCGGCCTGCGCGGACGCGGCGAGCAGGCTGACCACGTCCTCCACCAGCGCGCGCGGGTCGAAGTCGACCGGGTCGATCTCCAGCTTGCCCGCCTCGATCTTGGAGAAGTCGAGGATGTCGTTGATGACGGCGAGCAGCGCGTCGGCCGAGTTCTGCAGGGTCTGGGCGTAGTCGCGCTGGCGGCAGTCCAGGTCGGTGTCCAGCAGCAGTTCGGTGAGGCCGATGACGCCGTTGAGCGGGGTGCGGATCTCGTGGCTCATGTTCGCCACGAACGCCGACTTCATCCGGGACGCGGACAGCGCCTCGTCGCGGGCGCGGGCGATCTCCTCCTCGGCGGCCTTGCGCTCGGTGATGTCGCGGATGAACGCGCTGAACACCCGCCGGTCCTCGTAGTGCGAGGACCACAGGGTCAGCTCGGCCGGGAACTCGGAGCGGTCCTTGCGCCTGGCCACGACCTCGCGGGTGGTGCCGAGGATGGTCGGCGTTCTGCCCTCGATGATCCGCCGCACCCCGGCCAAGTGGTCCGCGCGCTGCACGTCGGGCACGACCAGGTCGACCAGCGCGGACCCGAGCGCCTCCTCCCCGGACCAGCCGAAGATCCGCTCGGCGCTGCTGTTCCACCTGGTCACGACCCCGTCGGGGCGGATGGTGACGAAGGCGTCGCCCGCCGCGTTGAGGATGGAGTCGGTGTGGGCGGCGCTGCGGGCCAGCCGCTCCTCGGCGAGCCTGCCCCGGCGCTCGCTGCGGACCGTGACGACCAGGCCGACGAGCAGCATCTGGAGCAGCAGGGTGGTCACGGCGAGCACCCGGCCGGTGAACCGGGCGACGCCTGCGAACGCGGTGCGCGAGTCGATGCTGGCCACCACCGCCCAGCCCAGGCCCGGCACGGACCGGTAGGAGGTCTCGACCGGGTTGTCGGCGGGGCCGGTGGTGGCGCGGCCCCGCTGGCCGCGCAGGGCGGCGGCGATCTGCGGGTCGCCGAGGCCGCTGGTCAGGCCGGGGGTGTCGAGCTGCTCACCGGTCAGCAGCGACCCGCCCCGGTCGGCGACGGCGAGCCGCACGTCCTGGCCCGCGGCGACCTCGCTGACGAAGCCGGTGAGCGCGCCGATGGGGAAGCTGGTGGCGATCACGCCGACGATGTCGGCGCCCGCCCGGACGGGGGCGGCGATGGCGACCAGCTCGGGGTGGTCGGCGCGCAGCCCCTCGTACACCTGGGACACGTACGGGCCGCCGGTGCTCAGCGCGCCCTGGAAGTAGTCGCGGTAGGCGAAGTTGTTGCGCGGCGGGGTGGCCGGGCCGGGCGAGACGGCGACGAGGGTGCCCTCGGCGTCCATCGCCCAGGTCGCCTCGAACATGGGGTTCTGCCGCTGCAGGGAGGTGACGGCCTCGCGGACCGCGTCGAGCGCGCCGGCGCCCTCGGCGAAGTTGGCCTCCCGGATCTCCGGGCGCTCGGCGTAGGAGCGGACCAGCGAGCGGGCCGAGTCCAGGGTGTTGGCCAGCTCGGCGGCGGCGACCTCGGCGGACGCGTCCAGGCGGCGCTCGACCTCGGCGGTGACGGTCTGGCTGGCGACGGCGATGGACAGCTGGGCGAGCACGCCCAGCGGCAGCAGGCCCGCGACGGCGAACACCAGGCAGACCCGGACCGTGCGGTTGCGCAGCCTGCGGCGCAGGCGGGGGTCGTCGGTGCGGTCGCGGTGCCGCAGGGACACCCTGACCAGCACCGGGACCGTGGCGATCAGGGAGACGGCGGCGATCGCGACGACGTCCTCGATGGAGGACTGGAGGGCGCGCTGGGCGAGCAGGAGCGGCAGCGGGGCGACGCAGCCGACCAGCACGGCGCGGCTGCCCCAGGCGAGCGCGCGCGGGCCGCGACCGGCGTCCGGGGCGGGCAGGGTGGCGGTGAGCAGGACCGGGGCGAGCAGGGCGACGACCGGGGTGACCGGGTTGAGCAGGGACGCCAGCAACCAGGTGAACGCCCAGTGCAGCAGGCGGGAGCGGCGGGGCGTGCCGACGACCAGGAACGCGGCGGCGGTGACCGACAGGAGCAGGACGGCGGTGACCAGCTCCAGCACCGGCTGGGTGGTGGGCAGCGCCCAGACGAGCACGCCGGTGGACAGGGCGACGACGCAGAGGTCGAGCAGGGCGGTGCCGCGCGGGCGGAGCAGGCCGAGCAGGGCGGCCACCGCGATCGCGCCGCCGACCTCGGGCAGCACGGGCATCCCGAACACCCAGCCCGCCGAGGCGATCACCTGGGCGGCGGCCAGCACCCACCAGCGGGGGGAGCCGAGACGGGCGGTGACGACGAGCAGGGCGGCGGCGCCGACGCCGAACACGACCCCGGTCGTGGTGGGCGAGGGCCACACCCACAGGCCGGTGGCGACCAGCAGTCCGAGCACCACCCAGGCCGACTCGCGGACGCCCCGGTAGGCGGGGACCTGCCGGGGGTCGGGCGTGCGGGGGTCCGGTGAGCGCACCACCAGCCGAGGGTGCGCCCCGGTGGGGGTGGGGTGGTTGCGCGGCGCAGGAAGTTCTACGCGGACGGGTGACAGATTCACCCCTTCCGGGCCCCTGGAAGGGGGGTGGGTGGAGGGGACGGTGGAGGGGACGGTGGAAGGGCGGGTGGAGCGGCGCGGCGGAGGGCGCGCGGTGCGGGGTGATCGGTTCCCCGTGGTGGCGAGCTGGGCCTTTGCGGGAAGGTGCAAAAGCTTTCGGAACAGGTGGGGGTTCTTTAGATTCGCTGTGCGGGCGCCCGGTCGACGGCCCGCGCCGGGCGCAGGCCACGCGTCCGGGGCGGACGGCCCACCACCGCGGCGTCCCGGCGTGGCGACGACCGCCCCGCCCCCGGCCGGGCAGCACTGGGGGTGCTGCCCGGCCGTCCAAACCGACTTCGCGGCGCTCGGTCGCAGCGCCCGACCGCAGCCCTCGGTCGCAGCGCCCGGTCGCAGCGCCGATCACCGCGCCTGGTCGTCGCAGCGCCCGGTCACCGCGCTCGGCCGCGGCGCACCCCGCAGCGCCCCCCGCAGCGCCTCACGGCGCCGACGGCACCACCGCCTCCCGCAGCGGGGTCCCCTGCCCCGGCGCGGCCCGGTCGCAGACCCGGTTCCACGCCTCCAGCCGCGCCGCGTCCAGCCAGTCGCCCTCCACCGGGTCCACGTGCGCCCGGCCCACCGCGCGCTGCCGCGCGAAGTCCACCGCCCGCGCGGTCCGCTCCCCCGTCGCGCCCCCGGCGGCGGCCGGGGCGCAGGCGATCGCCCGCACCACCGGCATCGCGAACCCCCAGGTGCCCAGCAGGTACGCGCTCACCTCCGGCAGCGAGCAGCCCAGCTCGGCGACCTCCGCGTCGTGCGCCGCCCAGTGCTCGTCCTCCGGCACGGCCGTGATGGCCCGGTAGGCGTCCGGCCTGCTGTCGGCCAGCACCAGCAGCCCCACGTCCCGCAGCAGCCCCGCCAGGAACGCCTGGTGCACCACCGGCGTCTCCCAGCCCTCGGCGAGCGCGATGTCGCGGGCCAGCGCGGCGGTGCGCACGGACCGGGTGCGCAGCGCCGCCAGGTCCAGGTTGTCCGGGGTGGCGCCGCTGGAGAACACCTTGCCGCTGATCGCGAGCGCCCGGATGGTGTCGACGCCGAGCAGCGACACGGCCTGCGCGATGCCGCCGACCTCCCGCTGCTGCCCGAAGAACGAGGAGCTGACCAGCTTGAGCACCTCGACGCACAGCGAGATGTCGCTCTCGACCAGCTCGACCACCTGGTCCAGGTCGCAGTCCTCGCGCGCGGTCAGGTCGAGGATGCGCTGGTGCACCGAGCGCGGCTTGGGCAGGGACTGGACCTCGCCGAGCACCACCCGCAGCCGGTCGTCGAGCACCAGGTCGCGCACGGTCAGCACCTGCTCGACGGCCCGCACGAGCCGGTCCGCGTCGCACGGCTTGGACAGGAACTGCTGGGTGGAGGCGACCGCGGCGATCACGGCCTCCCGGTCGGCGTGCCCGGACAGCACGAGCCGCCCGGCGGTGGGGTGCAGCCTGCGGACCTCGGCGAGCAGCTCGGCGCCGGTCATGCCGGGCATGAGCATGTCGGTGACGACGACGTCGACGGGTTCGGCGGCCATGACCTCCAGCGCGGCCCTGCCGCCCTCGGCGAAGCGCAGGTCCCAGCGGTCGGCGTGCTTGCGCAGGGAGCGGCGCAGGCCGGACAGCACCTGGGGCTCGTCGTCCACGAACAGGACGCGGTGCGCGGCGCTCACGCGAACACCGCCTGCGGTGCGGAGCCGTCGGCGGGGACGGCGTCGAGGGGGAGCGTCAGGGTGAACACGGTGCCCTCTCCGAGGTGGGTGTCGACGTCGATGCGACCGCCGTGCAGCTGCACGACGACGTTGTAGGCCAGGCTCAGGCCCTGGCCGGTGCCCCTGCCGACCTCCTTGGTGGTGAAGAACGGCTCGAAGATGCGGAGCTTGGTGCCCTCGTCCATGCCGGTGCCGTTGTCCGCAACGGAGATGGTGACCTGGTCCCCGTCCCGGCGCGTGCTGACGGTGATGCGGCCGAGCGGGGAGTGCTCCGCGGTGGCGCGCCGCTCGGAGACGGCGTGGGCGGCGTTGACGATCAGGTTGAGCACGACCTGCTTGAGCTCGCTCTCGTAGCAGGGCACCAGGCCCAGCTCCGGGTCCAGGTCCAGGTCCAGCTCGGCCTCGTACTTCCACTCGCTGCGGGAGATGTGCGCGGTGCTCTCGATGGCCCGGTTGACGTCGACGGCGCCGCGCCCGGCGCCGGGGTGGGAGAAGTCCTTGAGCGCGCGGACGATGCCCGCGACCCGCCCGAGGCCCTCCTGGGACTCGGCGATGGCCTTGGGCACCTCCTCGGTGAGGAAGTCCATGTCGAGCGCGGCGTCCACGGCCACGGCGGCCTCCAGGTCGAACGCGGCGGGCGCGGAGCCGGTGGCGTCGGCGGCCGTCGCGGCGGTGAGCAGGGCGCGGGTGGCGATGGCGGCGGTGAGCAGCTCCCCGAAGGACTCGGCGAGGAAGCTGGTGTTGTCGGAGACGAACTGCACCGGGGTGTTGATCTCGTGGGCGACGCCCGCGGCGAGCTGGCCGAGCGCCTCGAGGCGGTTGGCCTGGGCGAGGGCGCGCTCCAGGTCGGCGACGCGGCTGACGTCGGCGCCGACGCCGATGAGGCCGGTGCGGGCCCCGTCCGGGCCGTGCTGGGGCAGCACGCTGAGCAGGAAGCTGCGCGGCGGGCCCTCCCAGGCGGGCAGGCTGACGTGCTGGTCCATGACGGCCAGCCCGGTCTCGTCGATCTGCCGCTCCACCGAGCGGATGCCCTCGGCGAGCGGCCCGACCAGGCCGATCTCGGTGTCGGTGCGGCCGATGACCTCGTCGGCGGCGGAGACGCCCAGCTCGTCGAGCAGGGCCTGGTTCGCGCCCCGGTACCGGCCGCCGTTGTCCTTCCAGTAGAGCAGCTGCGGGATGGAGGAGATGACGTCGGAGAGCAGGAACTTCTCGTGGCTGAGCTCCTCGGTCAGCGCCTCGGCGCGCTCGCGGGCCCGCAGCAGCTCCTGCTCGGCCTCGTGCCGGGCGGTGACGTCCCGCTCGACCAGGAAGAACCTGGTCACGCCCGCCTCGGTGACCGGGTGGACCTCGATGGCGGTCCAGTAGGGCCTGCCCGCGGCGGTGCTGGTGCGGAACTCCAGCTCGCCGCCGACCGGGCCGCGCGCGGCCGACGAGGCGAGCGCGGTGGCCGGGTCGAGCGCGGCGGCGTGCTCGGGGGCCAGCGGCTCGGGGAACAGGCCGGTCCTGGTGCGGCCCTCCACCCTGGACGGGCTCAGGCCGGTCATCCGGTAGAACGCCTCGTTGGCCCACTCGACCACGCCGTGGGCGTCGGTGATGACGATGCCGTCGGCGGTGCGGCGGGCGACCAGGGCGAGGCGGCGGGTCTCCTCGTGGGAGCGGCGCAGCGCGGCCTCGGAGGCGCGGGCGAAGTGCCAGTGCACCATCTGCACCGCGCACATGGCGAGCACCAGGGCGCCGTGCAGCAGGGCGAGCGGCAGGGCGAGGTGGTGGGGGGTGCCGTCGGAGTAGATCAGCTGGGGCGCGAGGGCGCCGAACGCCAGGTGGTGCACGAAGATCAGCAGCACGGACAGCAGCAGCGGCACCCAGTCCTGGTAGAGGCCCACGAGCGCGACCGCGACCAGGTAGGCCAGGTGCAGGTGGGTGCTGCCGCCGATGGCCTGCACGAGCGCGCTCACGGCGGCGTCGAGGCCGATGGCCACGCAGACCGCGCGCCCGCGCTGGCCGTGCGCGATGTCGCCGAACGCGGCGCACGCGAGGGCGGTGGCGGCGAAGGCGACGACCCAGGCGGACTGGTCGCCGGTGTGCACCGAGCCGTCCAGGGTGCCGGACGCGAGACCGGTGACGACCACGAGCGGGACCAGCAGGAACGTGATCAGCCGGATGACGCGGTGCCGGGAGCGGAAGACCTCGGGGGCGAGCGCTCCCCGGCGGGCCGGGGCTGGGGTGGGGCCTGGCATGGGTCCTCCTGGGCGGGACGCCGGGACGTCGGGGCGCCGGGACGCCTGGCCGCGCGGGCTCGGTGGGTGACCCGCGGAACGGGCGGTTCCGGCTCAGGACCGGGCCCGCCCGGTCGTTGTGCCGGGGTCGGGACAGCGCGGAGCGGCCCTCCCCGTTCGGGTGGTGGCCGCCGCCGTGCCCGGACCCAACGGCTCCGCCCCCTGTGATGTGAGTCAATCGGCTCCGGGCGTTCGGTGGCGGGTCGGGTGCGCTTGGGACCCCACGGGTGCAGGTGGGGAGCAGGCCTTAAGGCATTCACCCGATCGGCCGACGCCGTGGTCGAGCACGAGAGCAACGACGCGGCGGAAGGAGCGGAACGTGCCCGCGCACATCCTGGATCAGCTGTCCACGACGATCGTCGAGATCACCAGGCGCGACCAGCCCATCACGCGGACCCGCCGCAAGGCGCTGGACTCCCTGCGGTCGCTGCCCGGCATCACCTCCGTCCGCTGGAGCGGCCCGCACGAGGCCGTGGCCGCCGACGGTGACGAGGTGTTCCTGCGGATGCAGCACGGCGGCGCCGTGCTGTCGGGCGAGGGCGTGCACCGGGTCGAGGTGGTGCACGCCGCGGAGGCGATCGTGCGCACCCTGGACGCGGTGCTGGTCAACACCGGCGCCATCGGCGTCGAAGGCGTGCTGGACGGCGAGGAGCCGGGGGCCGCGCGGATCACGACGGACCCGGCCACGCGGATCGTGGAGTTCAGCGACGAGGCGGTCGAGCTGCTGGGGTACCGGCGCGAGGAGGCGGTCGGGAAGCTGATCGTGGACCTGCTGGTGCCCGAGCACGTGCGCGGCGCGTTCGCCGGGCTGGTGAGCGAGCTGGAGGTCGTGTCCGGCGAGGCGACCATGCCGCTGCGGTTCGACCTGCCCGCGCGGTGCGCGGACGGGACCGAGATCGACCTGGACGCGGTGGTGGAGCAGGAGCTGACCCCGGAGCGCGGGTTGGTGACCACGTGCACGCTGCGCAGGATCGACAACAGCACGTGGGGCGCGCCCGAGGCCGGGGGCGGGGAGTTCCACCGGGCGCTGATGAGCCGTTCGCCGGTGCTGGTGCTGGCGCTGGCGGAGGACGGGACGATCAAGTGGGTGTCGGCGCCCGCCGAGACCGGGATCGACGCGCGCGCGCTCGCCGGTGAGCAGATGGCGTCGGCGATGCGGTTCGTGCACCCGGAGGACCGGGACGTGGTCGCCGACGCGGTGCGGCAGGTGTGGCAGATCGGCGGGACCCGGCGCACGTTCGAGGTCCGGATGGGCGCGGCCGGGCGGGCGTGGCGGCTGATGCGGGTGACGCTGCGGAACATGCTGAGCTCGCCGTCGGTGGGCGCGGTGGTGGGGTTCGCGGTGGACGTGACCGAGCGGGGGGCCGCGGAGCGGCGGGCCCGCGAGGAGGCGTTCCGGCTGCGGACGATGGTGAACGTGCTGAACGTGGGCGTGGTGCAGTTCGACGAGCTGGGGCGGGTGGCGCACGCGAACGCGGCTGCGCTGTCGTGGCTGGGGATCGACTTCTCGCCGAGCGCGGTGGCCGGGACGTTGTTGCAGCAGCACCTGCGGCCGATCGGGGCCACCCGGCACCCGGTCGAGCAGATCATCAGCGAGGGGGTGGTCGACGAGGAGATCACCGGGGAGCTGGAGCTGCTCGACGGGCGGGCTGTGGAGTACAGCTACCAGCCGGTGGGGTTGGGGGACGAGCGGGTCGGCGCGCTGCTGGTGATGCAGGACGTGACGGAGCGGGTCGCCGCGCAGCGGGTCCTGGAGCTGTCGAACGAGGAGCTGACCCGGTTGGTCGCGCTGCGGACCGAGTTCGTCTCCTCGATGAGCCACGAGTTGCGGACCCCGCTGACGGTGGTGGCCTCCTCGGCCGCGCTGTTGAAGGAGGAGTCCGAGGATTCGGGCGGGGTGCAGGGGCAGCTCGCGGATGCGATCGAGCGGAACGCCTCGCGGTTGTTGAGCGTGGTTGAGGATCTGGTGGATCTGGCGAGGCTCGAAGGCGGGGCGGTGACCGCGGATCACAGTCCGGCGAACATCACCGCGTTGTTGGGCGGGGTCATGCGGCGGATCGACGACAAGGCCTCGGATCGGGGGGTTCGGTTGGTCGTGTCCTCGGAGGAGGAGGCGGTGACCGTGCTCGGGGATGCGGAGCGGTTGGTGACGATGCTGGACTACGCGTTGTCGGCGGCCATCGGGATCAGCACCGAGGGTGAGTCGGTGACGGTGTCGACGGGGGTTCGGCAGGGGCGGTGGGTGCTGGACGTGCTCGATCCCCGGCCGTTGCAGGCGAGCGGGAGTCGGATGTACTCGGCGATCGCCCGGTTGGGGCGGTGGGGGCGGGCTGATCGGACCGCGGTGTCGACCGGGGTCAGCACGGTGCTGGCTCGGGCCATCGCGGAGTGGCACGGGGGGGCTATTGAGGTTTTTGGGGTTGAGGATGGGACGGTGACCAGGGTTTGGCTGCCGGTGCACGCTGAGGATTGGGATGATTTGGCGTGAGGTGGCGTGAGGTGGCGTGAGGTGAGGTGGCGTGAGGTGGCGTTGGGTCGCCTTGCGGTTGGTGGTGCGGCGGAAGCCCCTGGCTGGATGGCCGGGGGTTTTTGGCGTTTGGAGGGGGGTGGCGTCGGTAGGCTGGGGGTTGGGTGGTGAGCAAGGGGGTGGTGGGTGTGGGGTACGGGGACAAGCTCTTCTGGCTCTCGGTCCTGATCCAGCGGAGGTACGCGCAGATCTGCGCCGAGCACGACCTGACCCCCACGCAGGCCACGTTGTTGTGCGCGATCAGGAACGAGCCTCGGCGGATGACGTACCTCGCCGCCTCGCTGGGGATGACCAAGAACGCGTTGAGCCAGCTGGTCGATCGGACCGAGCGGCGTGGCCTGGTCAGCCGGGTGGGGTCGGAGGAGGATCGGCGGGTGATCCTGCTCGGTGTGACGGCCGCGGGGAAGGTGCTGGCCGAGGCGGTGTTCGCGGAGACGGTCACGCGGTTGCCCGAGGTCGCGGAGAACCTGGACGCGGATGGGCGGCGCGATCTTGAGCGTCTTGCCGCCGCCATCGTGGAAGCGGCTGACGTTCCGGCTTCCGCCCTGTCCTGAGTTGGGGTGCGGTGCTCCAGGGCGCCCCCTTGCCAGAATTAGGTTCATGGTGTGAACTAATGTTGTTCACGGCATGAACCGGTTGGGGTTCGTGGCACGGGGTGACGAGGGGTGGCGGGACGACATGGTCACGCGGGAGAACGGCGCGATCGCGGTCTTCGGGGGGACTGGGCAGCAGGGCGGGGCGGTGGTTGACGCGCTGCTGGCTCGGGGGGCGCGGGTGCGGGCCCTGGTTCGCGATGCCGGGTCTGATCGGGCTCGGGCGCTGGGCGCCAGGGGGGTTGAGCTGGTGAGCGTGCGGATCGACGAGCCGGGGTCGGTGGTCGCCGCGTTGGAGGGGGTTGAGGCGTTCTACTTCATGACCCCTGAGGCGAACAGCCTCGAGGAGGTCGAGGAGGAGGTGCGGGTGGGCACCGTGCTGGTTGACGCGGCGGTTGCGGCGCGTGTGCCGCACGTGGTGTTCAACTCGGTGTTCGGGGCGGACGGGGAGACGGGGGTGCCGCACCACGACTCGAAGCACCGGATCGAGGAGCACCTCAAGCGGTCCGGGGTGAGGGCGACGATGGTTCGGCCGGCTGCCTTCATGGAGAACTTCGCGACCGTGATGGCGCCGAGCGTGGAGGAGGGGGTTGTCGTGCTGAGGCTGCCGCTTCCGGACGACGTCGCGTTGAAGATGGTTTCGGTCAAGGACATCGGGTTGGTCGCCGCGGCGATCCTGGTTGGTGCGGTGGATGTGGCCGGTGGGGGTGTTGAGGTTGTTGGTGACGAGTTGACGGGGGCGCAGATGGCCGCCGCGTTCGGTGCGCGTGCCGGGTTGCCGTCGCGGTACGAGGCGCTGCCGTTGAGCGTTCTGGGGAACGAGCTGGACAGGGTGATGTTCCGGCAGTTCGCGGAGGGGGGCGGGGAGGGGGGCGGGGAGGCGGCGGATATTGGGGCGGTGCGGGCGATCGAGCCGGGTGTGCAGGACTTGGCGGCGTGGATCCGGTCGAGTGGGTGGGGCGAGAGGTGAGGGGCAAGAGCAAGAGCTGAAGGGCACGATCAAGAGCTGAAGAGCCACAAGCACGCCTCGCCGGCGAGGCAGACCTCCAAAAAAGAGGGGGACGGGCTCTGCCGGCCGGTGACCGTTGGTCTTGTGGTCCGGTTGTACCCCTGCGGTGGTCCGGGTCCCTCTTTCCCGTGTGGCCTCCTTTCAGGCAAGCACGCTCGTCAAGACGCCGTATGACTCGGGCGGTCTGCCGTGGCGGTGCGGCGGCGTCTTGACAAGCGTGCTCGGGCTTCGCCAGGCCAAACGGGAAAGAGGGACGCGGGTGGGTGTGCTGCGGGCTCGCTTCGCTCGCCCCGCAGCCCGCGAAGCGGTCAACCCGTGAAGTCGCCGGGCTGCGAGGCGGTCGGGCTGCAAGGCGGTCGGGCGGTCGGGCTGCTGCTGGTCTGGTCGCGGGTGTGCGAGAGCCCCGGCCACCTTTGGTGGTCGGGGCTCTCGCGGGGCGGGGAGCTGGGGTCAGGTAGGTGTCACCAGGGTTCTGGTCAGGGTGCGCAGGGCTGCCACTCCGAAGGGCTTCGCCATCACGGCGTCCGCGTCCGCCAGGACTGCCGCGTGGTCGCCTGAGCCGCTGGCCACCACGAAAGCGCAGGTCGTGGCCAGGCCCATGGTGCGGAGCCTGGCGATGACCTCGCCGCCGCACAGGTCGGGCAGGCCCAGGTCCACGTAGGCGACCTTCGGGGTGAAGCCTGCCTCCACCAGGGCGAAGGCCGCGGCGGCGCTGTCGGCCAGGCGGACCTCGCAGCCCAGTTTGACCAGGACCCTGCGGTAGACCTCCCGGATGTCCGGGTCGTCCTCCACCACCAGGACCGGGGCGCCCTCCAGCTCCGCGGGGGTCGTCATCTCGGGTCGCCCGCCAGGACTTGCGCGCGGTGGCCCTCCACCGCCGCGTGGACCTTCGACATCAGCTCCGCCTCCGAGAACGGCTTCTCCACCAGGACCACACCGGGGTTCAGGGTGCCCTGGGAGGTCAGGACCGGCTGGGCGTAGCCGGACATGTACACGACCGCGACACCGGGGCGGACCAGGGTGACGCGTTCGCCCAGTTCCTTGCCGAGCATCCCCGGCATGACCACGTCGGTGAGGACGAGGTCGATGTGGCCGTCGTGGTCGTGGGCTGTGCGCAGGGCGGCCATGCCGTTCGGGGCGGTGATGACGTCGTAGCCGTTGCGCTCCAGCAGTCTGCGGGTGACCTCGCGGAGGGCCACCTGGTCCTCCACGAGGAGGATGGTGCCGCCCTCGCCGCCGTCCCGGAGGAGCTCGGGGCCGTCGTCCTCCTCGGGGGACTCGGCCTCGGTGACCGGCAGCAGGACGGAGGCGGTGGTGCCCAGGCCGGGCTGCGAGTAGAGCTGCACGTCGCCGCCCGCCTGCTGGACGATGCCGTAGACGGTGGCCAGGCCCAGGCCGGTGCCCTCGCCCTTGGGCTTGGTGGTGAAGAAGGGCTCGAAGATGCGTTCGAGGACGTCGTCGGTGATGCCCTCGCCGGTGTCGCTGACGCGCAGGCGGACGTACTCGCCCGGCTTGAGCTGGGGGCGCTGGGCGACGGTGACCGGGTCCAGCTCGATCATGCCGGTGTCGACGGTGAGGCTGCCGCCGCCGGGCATCGCGTCGCGGGCGTTGATGACGAGGTTGAGGAGGACGTTCTCGATCTGGCCGGGGTCGGCGAAAGCGCGTTTGACCTCGTGGTCCAGTTCGATGTCCAGGGCGATGTGCTCGCCTATGGTGCGGCGGAGCATGGGCTCCACGCCCGCCACGACGCAGTTGACGTTGAACGGGCGGGCCCTGACCACCTCGCGGCGGCCGAAGACGAGGAGTTGCCTGGTCAGCTGGGCGGCTCGTTCCACGGCCCTGCGGACCTGGATGAGGTCCTCGAGAACGGGGGTCCAGTGCTCGCCGTCGCCCTCGGCGGCCTCGGCCAGCTCCTCTTCCACGAACGTCGTGTAGTTGAGCATGACGCCGAGCAGGTTGTTGAAGTCGTGAGCCACGCCGCCCGCGAGCTGGCCCAGGCTCTCCAGGCGCTCGGCCTGGTTGCGGCGGGCCAGGGCGCGGTCGTCGATGGCGGCGCGCTTGCGCTCCTGGTCCTCCAGTTCGCTGAGCCGCTGCTCGATGTCGCGCACGGTCAGCAGGGCCATCAGCTCGCCGTCGGCCACGACGACGCAGGCGCTCACCTCCACCTGGAACGTGGCGCCGTTGCTGCGGCGGGCGTGCAGGCGGATGGTCTCCGGCATCTGACCTGCCAGCAGCAGGCTCACGAAGTCGCCCCGCTGCCAGCGCAGGAGCTCGCGCGTGGCCTCGGGGGCGAAGTCGGTGGCGCTGCGGCCGATGACCTGGTCCTCGGCGTAGCCGAAGACCGCGAGCATCCGGGGGTTGACCAGCACCACGTCACCGGTCAGGCGCACGACCGCGGCCGGGTCCGGGGACAGGTCCACGCAGGTGCGCAGCGAGGCGAGGTCGGTCTGGACCACCGCGTTCTGGATCATGGCTGCCGCTCTCCGGGCTGGTGCGGCGGAAGCCGCGCCCCCGGTGTGGGGGCGCGGCTGCCGCTTCGGTGGTCAGAAGGTCAGCGACCAGGAGTCGAGCGTTCCGGTGGAAGCCGGGCGCAGGACGTCGAGGATCCGGAGCCGCCACGAGCCGGAGGCGGCCTCACCGGAGGCGTCGACCTTGTAGGTGGTGTTCAGGTTCGCCGCGGTGTCGTTGGAGTTGAGGTTCGCCAGGCGGTACGCGCGGCCGGACGGGCCGAGCAGGTCGATCTGCAGGTCGCCGCGGCTGGGGTGCTTGATCGCCACGGTGACGGACAGGGCGGACGGCGCGCTGCCCGTCAGGCCCGAGACGGTGATGGCGCTGGCCACCGACCGGCTCTGCGGGATGACCACGTCCGCGCCGTTGGTGAAGACCTTCGCCGACGGGGTGGTCGGGGTGGTGGTCACCGGCGGGGTGGTGGGCGTGGTCGTGGTGGGCGGCGGGGTGGTCGTGGTGGCCTGCGGGGCGAACAGCAGGCGGTTCGGCGAGCCGGTCATCGGGTTCTTGACCGCGTTCGGCGTGGCCGAGGAGACGATCTTGGACTCGACCTGGGCCGGGGACAGCGACGGGGTGGCCGACAGCAGCAGGGCCGCGACGCCCGCGACGTGCGGGGCCGCCATCGAGGTGCCGCTGTAGCTGGCGGTGGAGGTGTCGCCGGAGGCGGTGTCGGACACGATGGACACGCCGGGCGCGAAGACGTCCACGCAGGTGCCGTAGTTGGAGAACGACGCCTTGGTGTCGGTGCGGTCGGTCGCGCCGACCACGACGGCCTCGCCGACCCTGGCGGGCGAGACGGAGCAGGCGTCCTTCGGGTTGCCCTGGGCGTCGCCGTTGCCCGCGGCCACCACGTAGGTGACGCCGGAGGCGACGGAGGCGCGGACGGCCTGGTCGATGGCGGAGTTGACGCCGCCGGACAGGCTCAGGTTCGCGACGGCGGGCTTGACCGCGTTGCGGGTGATCCAGTTGAGGCCGTTGACGACCTGCTCGCTGGTGCCCGAGCCCTGGCAGTTGAGCACGCGCACGCCGACCAGCTTGACCTGCTTGGCCACGCCGTAGGTCGTGCCGCCGATGGTGCCCGCGACGTGCGTGCCGTGGCCGTTGCAGTCCTGGCCGTTGCGGCCGTCGCCCACGGCGTCGTAGCCGATGGTGGCCCGGCCGCCGAAGTCGGTGTGGCTGGTGCGGATGCCGGTGTCCACGACGTACGCGGTCACGTTCGCGGCGGTGTTCGGGTAGGTGTACTTGCCGTCCAGCGGCAGCGCGCGCTGGTCGAGGCGGTCAAGGCCCCAGGCGGCGCCGGTCTGGGTGCCGCTGGTGGTCACCTCGGTGACCGGCTCGACGAAGGACACGCGGGCGTCGGCGGCCAGGCGCCTGGCCTGGCGCTCGGTGCCCTCGAACGAGAAGCCCTGCAGCGCGTCGGACCAGGTGACGCGCACACGTCCGCCGAAGCGGGTGACCAGCTTGCTGCCGACCGACCAGGACGCCTCGGGGCTGTCCTTGAGGACGACCAGGTAGCGGTTGCTGACGACCTTCGCGCCGGGGACGGCGCGGATCTCGCCCTCGGCGTCGGCGGCGCCCGCCGCGCCCGCGGAGGCGAGCAGGCCCACCCCGGTGACGACGGCGATGGCGGACGCGGTGGCGCGCTTGCGCCACCTGGTGGACCGGGCGTCCGTGCCCGGCGCCGGGCGGGAAGCCCGGTCGGCCCACTCCCGGTGAGATGCGCTCACGGGAACTCCTCACTCAGAGAGGTCGCACGCGCGCCTCCTGCGCCACGTGCTCTACGAGCGAGGAGTACGGAAGCGATCTCACCTACTTGAGTGAGTTACAGGCTTTTTTTCACTCCTTCGTGGGAAAGCTTAAGAACGTTGCGTATCAAGTGCCACCTTGGTGGTAATTCAGTTGTCCACGAATGGACATTGTGGACTCACCAGGTGCTGTTGCGTTCGCGATCGGTTGCGCCCCAGGGGTTTCGGGTGAGACCCGGAGCACGACCGGAGAGCGGGAGGAGAGGAGAGCGGGGAAGGAGGGGAGAGCGGCGGCGGCGCGGGGTGGGCGCGCGAGGGGGCGCGGGTACGGCGAAGGGCCGCCGTTGGGTCACGGCGGCCCCTCGTCCAGCGTCGTCGTCGCTCCGGTGGAGCCGCTCCTCCCGGTCGGGAGGTCAGCCCGCCCCGCCCTCCGGCGGAGGAGGTGGTGGCGAGCCGAGGAGCTGGTCCAGGTCCGGTTCCGGCGCCCCCGGCTTGAGGGCGGCCTGCTCGTTGGCGATGCGCAGCGCCCGGTACAGCTCGTCCCGGTGCACCGCCACCGAGCGGGGGGCCTGGATGCCCACCCGCACGACGTTGCCCTGGACGTCGAGCACGGTCACGGTGACGTCGTCACCGATCCGCAAGCTCTCCCCCGCCCGTCGCGTCAGCACTAGCATTCTGCGGTCTTCCTCCCGCGTTGGGGGCCGGCACGTCACGCGCCAGCGGTGCGCGCGTGGGCAGATCATCCGCCTGGACGACCTGGACCGCACGCCTGCTCCGCTGGTCGACCACGATCGGCGCCAGCAGGTTCGCCGTCGCACCGGCCGCCTTGTCACCCGCGGTGACCACCAGCAGCGGCAGCAGGTTGTCCGCCTCGCGGGTGCCCAGCTGGTCCAGCGCCTCCTCGCCCACGACCGGCGCGTAGTCCGGGAAGAACGGGGCGGGCGGGACGACCAGGAACCTGAGACCGGGGTCGTCCGCCGAGCGCAGGGCGTAGAGCAGCCCCTCCTCGTGCAGCGACACCAGCACGAAGGTCCGGTGGTGCGGGAACCCTGGAAGCGGCGTGACGAACTCGATGGTCGGCAGCTGTTCGTCCACTGTGGTGCTCGTGGTCCTCGCTCCCCTCTCCAGGACGGCGGTCATCGCAGGAAGTCCAGGAGCGAGGGCTGCACGATGCGCGCGGTCGCGGCGAGGGACGCCTCGTAGGCGACCGTCTGGGTCTGGAGCTCCACGACCGCGGCTGCCACGTCCACGTCCTCGATCTGGGACAGCCTGGCCGACAGCGTCACGACTTGGGCCTGCCCCGCGTCGTCCGCCGCCGACAGCTGACCGTATCGGGTGCCGATGCCGGTGACGGCCGTGTTGACCGTCTTGATCCCGGAATCCAACCGATCGAGATCGGCGGACAACCCGGCCGGGTTGCTCCGCATGTTGCCCGCGATCGACTCCAGGACCTTGAAGACCTGGTTGCTGCCCGTGCCGAAGGTGTCGGCGGGGACGTCGACGCGCACCTGGGTGCCGTTGGCGATGCGGCGCATGACCTGGCCGTCGTCGCCGAGGTAGCTGCCGTCCGAGGCGAAGGCCTGGCCACCGGCCGTGGTGCCGCCGAAGACCGGGCGGTCGAGGTAGGTGGTGTTGGCCAGGCCGATCATCGACGTGCGGATGGCGTCGATCTCGGCCGCGATGGCCTCGCGGGAGTCCTGGCTCTGCGCGGACTTGCCCTGGAGCACCAGGTCGCGGGCCCGCAGCAGCAGGTCGCTGGTGGAGGAGAGCGCGGTCTCGGCGGCGCCGAGGCGGGCCTGGCCGTCGACGGCGCTGCGCGAGTACGCGCCGCGCTCGGCGATCTCGGTGCGCAGCTGCATCGCCGAGACGGTGTCGGTGGGGCCGTCGGAGGGCTTGGTGAGCTGCCTGCCGCTGGAGATGGCCTCGCGGAGCTGGTCCATCTTGTTCTGGTTGCGCTGCAGGCTCGACAGGATGCCCGTCGACATGGAGCGCTCGGTCACGCGGGAGATGTTCACCGGGGACTACCTCCCGGTCCGGTTGATGAGGGTGTCCAGCATCGAGTCGACGGCGCTCATGACGCGCGCGGCGGCCTCGTAGCTGCGCTGGTAGGTCAGCATCGAGGTGAGCTCCTCGTCCAGGTTGACGCCCGCGGAGGACTGGCGGGCGGCGTCGACCTGCGCGGTGATGGAGGCCTGGGTCGCGGAGCGGCTCGCGGCGGTCTGGACCGCCATGCCGATCTTCACGACGGTCTGCCGGTAGGCGGCGTCCGGGCCGGTGGCCGAGCGGGCCAGCGCGGAGATCGCGTCGGCGTTGCTGCCGTCGAGGGCGCGGGTGGCGCTCGACGAGGTGGCGACCTGGTCGCCGCCGGTGAGGGCGACCTTGATGGTGGCGGCGGTGGTGCCGCTGAAGAAGTCGCCGCCCGCGGCGCCGGTCGGGGTGAACCCGGCCCGGTGCAGCTGGTTGACGCCGGTGGCGAGCTTGGAGGCGACCTGGTCCAGCTGGGCCAGGTAGTCGGGCATGATCGTGGTCAGGCCCTCCAGCAGCGCGCCGCCGGAACCGCCGGTGAGCGGGGCGGCGCTGGCGTCGTCGCTCCAGCGCACGGTGGCCGGGTCGCCCGCGGCGCCGGTGAGCGTGGCCGAGCCGGTGAGGGTCAGCGAGCGGGCGGTGGAGCCGGAGACCAGGGAGACCCCGCCCAGCTGCACGTCCAGCGAGCCGTCCGCGCCGGTGGAGGTGGTGCCGCCGGTCAGCTCGACCAGGCGCAGCGCGAGCTGGTCGCGCTGGTCCAGCAGCTCGTTGGCGGGCAGGCCGTGCTGCTTGGCCTGGACGACCGCGGTGTTGAGGTCGGCGAGCCTGCGGGCGCCGGTGTTGATCTCGCTGAGGGTGCTGTCCAGCCTGCCCCTGGTGTCGGTGTACTCGCCACCGAGGGTCTGCGCCAGGTTGTTGAGCCGGTCGGCGACCACGCCGGAGGAGACGACGAGCTGGTTGCGGACCGCGCTGTCGCCGGGGTTGTCGGCGGTGTCGGTCCAGGACTTCCACATGCCGGTCAGCTGGGCCTGCAGGCCGTTGTCGCTCGGCTCGTCGAACAGTCCCTCGGTCGTGGAGAGGATTTCCTCGCGACCGTCCAGGTAGGCCTGCTTGGAGTGCTCGGTGCGTCCACGAGCCTCCAGGAAGGCGTCAGCCATGCGGGTGACGCCGGTGACCTCGACGCTGCCCGCCGTGGCGGGCGGGGTGGCGTAGAAGGCCGCGTTCGCGGTTCCCCCGACCGCGGCGGTCTCCACCCGCTGGCGCGAGTAGCCCTCGGTGCGGGCGTTCGCGATGTTCTGGCCCGCGACCTCAAGGCCGCGCCTGGCGGCCTGCATCCCGCCGAGGGCGCTGGTGATCCCCGAGAAGGTGCTGCTCATGCTCAGACCGCCTCGTCCACGAGTCGGGACATCGGCACGCCGGAGGCGGTGGAGCCGTCGGCGCGGTAGAGGCCGCTGGCGCCGCCCGCGAAGCGCAGCGCCTCGTTGACCGCGCGCTGGCCCGCCGTGAGCTGCTCCTTGTTGGAGCGCGTGATGGCGTCGATCTCGGCCGCGATGGCGACGAGCCCCTTGCGGTGCTCGGTGAACACCTCCCGCCAGCTGTCCGGGACCGCGTCGGCCAGTTCGGCGAGACTCGCGCCGGGCCGCACCCCCAGTTCAGCGGCCAGCTCGTCGGTCTCGATGGTGCGCAGCAGCTCGGTGCGCTGGACCTGCTCCAGGACCAGCTCGGCCTCGCGGGTGGCAGCCCCGAGCCACCTCGTGCGACCGGCGGCGAGCACCAGGCTCTCCACCTCCAGCTTGTACAGCAGCATGGTCAGCAGCTCTCGCTGCCGCCAGAGAATCGTGGATGTCTCCGACAGGCCCATCTCTAGTCCTCGTCCCTGACCTGGTCCGTCAGCAGGTCTTGCACCCGGCAACGGCAGGGCGCTCGGGCACCTGAGGTTTTTGCCCCTGTGACTCGAAAAATCCGCAACCGATAGGCAACCGAAGCAACAACCGGGCTGCTCACCCGAGCGCCGGAATCTTCTCCCTGTCACCGGGACGACGGCTCCCGGACCACCGGGAACAGACGGCTCCCGGACGAGGACCTCGGGAGTGGACATGATGGTTCAGGAGCAGGCGACGCAGGCGGTCAAGTCGGTTCGCACCGCCGCGGAGGCCGAGGAGCTCATCGTCAAGCACCTCCCGCTGGTGGGCCACCTGGTCCGCGAGGTCCTGGCGCGGGTGCCGGTCCACGTCCGCCGCGAGGAGCTCATGTCGGCCGGGAACCTGGCGCTGGTCGCCGCGGCCAAGAGCTTCGACGACTCGCGCGGCGCCCCCTTCGCCGCCTTCGCGGTGGTCCGCGTCCGCGGCGCCCTGATGGACGAGCTGCGCGGCCAGGACTGGGCGAGCCGCTCGGTCCGCGTGAAGGCCCGCAAGATGAACGCCGTCCAGGACGAGTTCGTCTCCAAGCACGGCCGCACCCCCACCACCGCCGAGATCGCCGAGCTGATGGAGGTGGAGACCCGCGAGGTCACCGCCGTCCAGGACGACGTCCAGCGCTCGGCGCTGCTGAGCCTGCAGGGCTTCACCGGCGGCGTGCTGGAGGAGGTCGTGCCCGAGCGGCAGCCCGGCCCGGAGGAGACCCTGCTCGGCCGCGAGCGCATCGGCTACCTGCACTCGGCGATCGACGCGCTGCCGGACCGCCTGCGCACCGTGGTGCGCGGCTACTTCTTCGAGGAGCGGCCGATGGCCGAGATCGCGGAGGAGCTGGGCGTGCACGAGTCCCGCGTGTCGCAGCTGCGCGCCGAGGCGATCGCGCTGCTGCGCGACGGCCTGAACTCGCAGCTGGACCCGGAGCGCCTGCCCGAGCCCGCCCGCCCCGACGGGTGCGCCGCGCGCCGCAAGGCCGCTTACTACGCGTCGGTCGCCGCGCAGGGCACCATGCGCAGCAGGCTGAGCCACACCAGCTCGCTGGGCGTCCCGGTCATCGCGAAGACCGCCTGATCCAGGCGCTCTCCACGAAGGCCGGGCCCGCCTGGGCCCGTGCGCAAGGCCGCCAGGCATCGGCGCCCGGCATTGCTCCTCTTTTCTCCTGCCGCACAGCGCTTTTCCCGTCTGCCCCCGGTCGTCGCCCGCAGTGGTGACACCCGTTGGGACGCCCTTCCGGCGCAGACGTCCACTGGGGACACTCCCGGTGTCGACGACGCCCGTTGAAGCGCTCTCTTTGGTGGCAAACGGTTCCACCGGGTGAGGACTCCCCGGTTCAGACGCCCTCCGCGCCGCGAACGCCCCCCTGGGGCCGGTTCCAGCGCGGGCGTCCCCCAGAGCCCGCCCTTCCCCTCGAAGGGCGACGCCCGCCCAGGCGGGCAGCAGGAGCCCGTTCACGCGGGTCGCAGGACCCCGTTCACGCGGGGCGCACCACGGCACCACCAGCAGGTTCAGACCCGGCAAGGCCTGATCCGAAAGAAAGTTCCACCAAAACCTCATACGGACCCAGGCCGGGCCGATTGCATGTTTGCCGGGCCACGGAAGGCCCGCAAGGGACTCGATTCACGGAGGAAATCACAATGAGTCTTCGCATCAACTCCAACATCGCGGCGATGAACGCCTACCGCAACCTCTCGGTGAACGACAAGCAGATGGCCGGCAGCCTGGAGAAGCTGTCGTCCGGCCTGCGGATCAACCGGGCGGCGGACGACGCGGCGGGTCTGTCCATCAGCCAGGGCCTCACCTCTCAGATCGGTGGCCTGAAGGTCGCTGCGCGCAACGCGCAGGACGGCGTCAACGTCGTCCAGACCGCGGACGGCGCCCTGAACGAGTCGGCTGAGATCCTGCAGCGCATGCGTGACCTCGCTGTCCAGGCCTCGAACGGTGGGTCCCAGGACACGAACGCGCGTGCCGCCGCGCAGACCGAGTTCGGCCAGCTGCAGAAGGAGCTCGACCGCATCGCCAAGACCACCTCCTTCGGTGGTCAGAAGCTGCTGGACACGGCGGGCACCGCTTACACCGGTACCTTCCAGGTCGGCGCCAACAACACCGCCGACGACCAGATCCAGGTCAACCTGGACGCCACGGTCTTCGGCAGCTCCGGCGGCACCAAGTCGAGCTACACCGTGTCGGGCGGTAACTACACCTCCGCCAACCTCGACACCAAGACGATCACCGCGACGCAGGGCGCCACGACCGCCACGGTCACGCTGGCCACGCCGGCTGACCTGGACGCCGTGGTCTCCCAGCTGAACGCTGACGGCACCTTCTCGGCCGGCTTCACCGCCAGCAAGGACGGCGGTGAGCTGAAGATCGAGTCGAAGACCAACGGCGCGACCGCGGTCACCCTCACGGGTACCTCGGGCCTGACCGGTGCCGGCACCAACGGCACCGCGGGCGCGACCGGCTTCGACTCCGCGGGCCTCGGCGTGGGCACCGCCGTCAAGGTGGACACCACCGCCAACGCCCAGTCCGCGATCGACTCGATCGACAGCGCCATCAAGGGGCTGTCGACCGCGCGGGCCCAGCTCGGTGCGTACCAGAACCGGTTCGAGCACACCATCAACAACATCAACGTCCAGGTGGAGAACCTGTCCGCGTCCAAGTCGAACATCACCGACACGGACATGGCGCAGGAGATGGTCAAGTTCACCCGGTCGCAGATCCTGTCGCAGGCTGGCACCGCCATGCTCGCGCAGGCCAACCAGGCGCCGCAGAACGTCCTGCAGCTCCTGAGGTGATAGACCGGACCTCGGAGGGGGCATCTCCCCGATCTGCCCCCTCCGAGGTCCGCCTCCCCTCCCCCGGACTTCCCCGGCCCGCCCCACCACCGGGAAACCGGTAGTGCCGGGCCCCCGAGCCCGAGGAAGGACCTGACTTCCCATGGCCGCTGTAGACGGACTCGTCACCGGTCTGGACACCACCTCGATCATCTCGCAGCTGATGCAGATCGAGGCGGCGCCCAAGACCCGGTTGCAGAGCCAGGTCAGCGCGCAGCAGAAGGTGCAGACCGCCTACCAGGCGCTCAACGCCCGGATGCTCGCGGTCAAGAGCGCCGCGGAGGCGCTGAGCGGCGACTCCACGTGGCAGGCCCTCAAGGCCTCCAGCTCCAGCGACGCCGCGGTGGCCACGGCCACCGGCAACTCGGCGGTCGCGGGCAGCATCACCTTCAGCATCACCTCGCTGGCCAAGGCGCACGTCGCCACGGCGCAGGTGCCCGAGTCCGGCGGCGCGACCAAGGGCTCCGGCCTGGAGCTCACGGTCGGCGGCAAGACCACGCACGTGGACGTCACCGACGACACTGCGGCGGGTGTCGCCGAGGCGGTCAACAAGGCCGGGCTCGGCGTCCGGGCCACGGTCATCACGACCACGACCGGCCAGCGGGTGCAGTTCTCCTCCGCCAAGACGGGCGCCGAGCAGGCGTTCACCGTCGCGGGCATGGCCAACGACCCGACCGTGCTGTCCCAGGGCAGCGACGCGACGATCACCGTCGGCGACCCGGCCACCACCGGGTACAAGCTCACCAGCGCGGACAACAACTTCACCTCGGTGCTGCCGGGCGTGACCGTGCGGGCCACGAAGGTGCAGAACGACGTCACCGTCACCAGCACCGTGGACAGCTCCGGCATCGGCGACAAGGTCGCAGCGCTGGTCAACGCGGTCAACTCCGCGATCAGCACGGCCAAGGGCTACGACACGTACGACGCGGCCAGCAAGACCGCGGGCCCGCTGAACGGGGACACCCTCGCGCGCGGCATCCGCAGCAGCCTGCTGACCACGGTCTCCGGCGGCGGCACCTCCTTCGGCACGATGAGCGCCTTCGGCGTCGCGCTCGGCACCAACGGGCAGCTGACGTTCGACAAGGCCAAGTTCGTCGCGGCCTTCGAGGCCGACCCGGAGAAGGTGCGCACGGCCGTCACGGACGGGCTGGTCAAGCCGTACAAGAAGATCGGCGAGGACACCTCGAACTCGACCACGGGCTCGCTGACGGTCGCCGTGCAGGGCGGGGACACCACCCTGCGCAGGCTGAACACGGCGATCTCCGAGTGGGACACGAAGCTGGCGTCCAAGAAGGTCTCGCTGCAGAAGTACTACTCCACGCTGGAAACGTCCATGAGCAAGTTGAACCAGCAGGCTTCCTGGCTCTCGGGCCAGTTGGCTGGCCTGTCGAGCTGAGGGTGAGATGCGGAACACGTCCCTGCGGGACAGGTACCTGGACGACTCGGTGAGCACCGCTTCACCAGGGCACCTGCTCGTCATGCTGTACGACCGGTTGTGCCTGGACCTCGGGCGCGGCGCCACCGCGATGCGGGCGGGCGACCGGGCCGGGGCCTCCGAGCTGGTCGTGCACGCGCAGGACATCCTGCTCGAACTGCGCGGCTCGCTCCAGCAGGGGGTGTGGGAGGGCAGCGGTCAGCTGTCCGACCTGTACAGCTTCCTGATCTCCGAGCTGATCCGGGCCAACACCGGCCAGGACCCCGACAAGGTGCAGGCGTGCCTCGTGGTGGTCGAACCGCTGCGGGACGCCTGGCGCGAGGCGGTGCACGGCATCCCCGCCCCGGACGCGGCGCGCGCCGGATGACCGGCCGCGACCCCTCCGGCTGGCTCGTCGCATGGAGCGCGGCGCTGGACCGGCTGGAGGAGGACGTCGCGGAGGCGGAGGCGCTGCTGAGGGACGAGCGCAGGATGCGCGAGCTCCCCCCGGCGACCCCGTGGAGCCCCCCGGAGGGGCTGGGGCCGCTGCCGATCGAGCTGCGGCCCAGGGCCGACGAGGTCCTGAACCGGCAGCTGGTGGTGGCCTCGAAGATGGCGCGGGCGCTGAGCGGGACCGCCCGCCACGCCGCGGTGCTGGACCGGGTCGAGAGCGGCAGCATGGGCGCCCCCCGGCCGGCGTACGTGGACTGCGCGCTGTGAGCCCCACGACCGGGTGACACCGGGAGCGGGCCTGCGCGGTGAGACGGTGCGAGAGACGAAGACTTCGCTACGGCGGCACCCCGGCCGCCTATGCGAAAACCCTGCGCGGGAGCGGAGCCGTCCTGCGACCGCGCAGACCCGATAAGCCCCCGTCAGCGGCCTCCTCGCCCGCTGACGGGGGCTTTCGGCCGTTCCGGGGGCCCTTGAGGCACTCCAGGGGCTTCTCAGGCATCCAGGACGCCTCTCGGGCCCCTGGGGCGCCGAGGCGGATTTCGGCCGCCTGCGGGCTTTTCAGGGGCCCTTTTCGCGCAACCGAAGAGCACCTGTCCGGCGATCGCGCGGCAACCGCGCCCCGGTTGACTTGTGCTCGACGGCTTCCGGGGAATCACCCGTCAGGTGCTTTCCACCCGACACGTTCACCCTTTCGAATTAATACCTGTGAACGCGCTGTGACCTGCGGAATTTCTCCCGGAAAAGTTCACGGTCGGCCCTCACCCGCCGATCACAGAAACTAGAGCACGGATTGCTCGCATCTCCACCGCCACGGATCGGCACCCTCCAGCTACGGCATAGGGAGCACGAGCCGTGTTCGACGACCTCGCGACGACGAGCGTGCGTGCCGCGTTGACCGGTCTGGCGATGCGCCAGCGAGTGTCCGCGAACAACATCGCCAACGTCCAGACGCCAGGGTTCATCGCCAGCAAGGTCAACTTCGAGGAGTCGCTGGGCGAGGCGGTGCGGTCCGGTGAGGGCTCCGCCGCGGTCCGCGGGACCAGGCCGGTCATCAGCGACAGCGTCAACGCCGCCCGCCAGGACGGCAACAACGTCAACATCGACGAGGAGACGGTCTCCGCCACGGACACCAACCTCCGCTACCAGCTGATGCTCCGGGCGCTGGACAACAAGTACAGCGGTTTCTCGGCCGTCCTGAAGGCGGTCTGAGATGGCCCTCTTCGACAGCATCGGCATCGCCGAGACCGGGGTCTCGGTGCACCGCAAGTGGCTGGACGCGGTCGCGGACAACATCGCGAACGTCAACAACGCCACCTCCACCGCCGGTCCCGCGTTCCAGGCCCGCTACGTCGTGGCCCGCTCGCGGGGCGAGGACGGCGGCGTGGTCGTGGGCGAGGTGCTCTCCGGCGACGCCGAGGGCAAGATCGTCTACGAGCCCACGAACCCGCTGGCCGACGCCAACGGCAACGTCCGCTACCCGGACATCGACCTGGGCGAGCAGATGGGCCACCTGATCATGGCCCAGCGCGGCTACCAGGCGAACCTCGCGGTGGTCGACCGGGCCAAGACGGCCTACGAGGCGGCGCTGCAGCTGGGTCGTGGCGCGTGACCGCCCCGATCGCCGCGATCGGCGGCTCCCCCACTCCCCCCGCGGTCGTCGCGCCCATCTCGGCGACCGGCGCGGACCCGGCGACGGCTGCCGGCTCCGCGAGCGGGTCGCTGTTCTCCGGGGTGCTCGACGGCATCCAGCAGGCCCAGGCCAAGTCGGACTCGCTGGCCGTGCAGGCCGCGACCGGGACGCTCAACGACGTCCACGACTACCTGGCGGCCAGCACTGAGGCCGGCCTGCGGGTGCAGATGACCGTCGCGATCCGCAACAAGGCCGTCGAGGCCTTCAACGAGATCATGAGGTTGCAGGCATGAACCTGGACCGGATCAAGGCGAGCGCCCAGGGCGTGCTCTCCGGTTTCAAGGCGTTCACGGCGGGCCAGAAGGTCGTGGCGGGGGCGACGGTGCTGGCCGTGGTCGGCGCCATCGCGTTCTACTTCCTCTGGGCCTCCAAGCCGACGTACGCCCCCCTCTACACGAGCCTGGCCTCGAAGGACGCCAGCGCGATCGTCGACCAGCTCACGGCCGCCGGGGTGACCTACGAGCTGACCGACGGCGGTCAGACGATCATGGTGCCGCAGGACCAGGTGTACCCGATGCGGTTGAAGATGAGCGCGGCGAACCTGCCGTCGCAGTCGGACACCGGCTACGCGCTGCTGGACCAGCAGGGCGTCACCACCTCGGAGTTCATGCAGCAGGTCGGCTACCAGCGCGCCATGGAGGGCGAGCTGTCGAGCACGATCAAGGCGATCGACGGGGTGACCTCGGCGAGCGTGCACCTGGCGATCCCGCAGAAGGACGTGTTCGCCGACAGCGACTCGAAGCCGACGGCGGCCGTGCTGGTGGGGACCGGCGCGGGCAAGTCGCTCTCGCAGGCCCAGGTGCAGACCATCACGCACCTGGTGTCCTCCAGCGTCGAGGGCATGAGCGCGGACGGCGTCACCGTGGCGGGCACCGACGGCAAGGTGCTGTCCACCGGCGGCGCGGACGGCGCGTCGGCCTCGGCGAACGGGGACCGGGACGACCAGACCAAGGCGTTCGAGCAGCGGCTGAGCACCTCGCTGCAGCAGATGCTCTCGCAGGTCGTCGGCCAGGACCACGCGGTGGTGCAGGTGACCGCGGACCTGGACTACGACCAGACCGAGACCAAGAGCCAGACCTACACCAGCGGTGACGGCACCGCGCCGCTGTCCGAGTCGTCCACGACGGAGAGCTACACCGGCGACGGCGGGCAGAACGCGGCGGGCGGGGTGCTCGGCTCCACGAACGGCACCCTGAACGGGCTGGAGGGCAACACCACGAACGGCACCGGCGGCTCGGGGAACGGCACGTACAACCAGGAGAAGTCGACGAAGAACAACGCGGTGAACTCGGTCATCGAGACCCGCCAGTCGGCTCCCGGCAAGGTGCGCAAGCTGGGCGTGGCGGTGCTGCTGGACCAGAAGACGGCGGGCGCCGTGGACATGGCCGAGGTGGAGAAGATCGCCTCCTCGGCCGTGGCGCTGGACACCGCGCGCGGGGACACGCTGGCGGTCAGCTCCATGCCGTTCGACACCAGCGCCGCGCAGCAGGGCGAGGCCGCTGCCGCCGCCCAGCAGGCGCAGGCGCAGCAGGACGAGCTGATGAACACGATCAAGACCGGGGTCGCGGGCCTGGGCGTGCTGGCGCTGCTGGTCATGACCATGATCGCCACCCGGCGCAGGCGCAAGCGCGCCGTCGCGGCGGCCGAGGCCGAGCTGGCCAAGCTCGACGAGCTCAAGGCCCAGCTGGAGCGCACCAGGACCAGCGAGATCGAGGCGGCCATCGCCGAGAAGCAGGCGCTGGTCGCGGGCAACGACCGCCCGCAGCTGAGCGGCCCCAAGCGCCCCGAGGTCGACCCGCTGGTGGTCGCCGAGCAGGAGAAGCGGATGGACGAGATCCAGTCGCTCGTCGACGAACAGCCCGAGGAGGTCGCGCGACTGCTGCGCGGCTGGCTCGCCGTGAAGGGATGACATGGCGCCGCACGACAACATGACCGGCCTGCGCAAGGCGGCCGTGCTGCTGCTCCGCCTCGGCAAGGCCAACTCCACGAAGGTCTTGTCGCTGCTCCAGGAGAACGAGGTCGAGCAGCTCTCCAGCGAGATCGTCCGGCTCGACTCGGTCAGCCACGAGGCCACCCAGTCGGTCACCGACGAGTTCTACGAGATGGCCACCGCGCGCAAGTACGTCGCGCACGGCGGCATGGACTACGCGCGGGACCTGCTGGTCAGCACGCTGGGCTACGACCGCGCGGACGAGATCGTGCACCGGATCGGCGCGCTGCTGCTGGACGTGCCGTTCAGCTTCCTGCAGCGGGCCGACCCCCGGCAGGTGCTCTCGTTCCTGCAGGACGAGCACCCGCAGACCATCGCGCTGGTGCTGGCGCACGTGCCCTCCGGGCAGGCGTCGCAGGTGCTGGCGGGTCTGGCGCCGGAGAAGCAGGCCGAGGTCGCGCACCGGATCGCCACGATGGAGCAGACCTCCCCCGAGGTGATCCGCAAGGTCGAGTCGCTGCTCCAGCGCCGGTTCTCGTCGCTGCTCCAGCCGTCGGACCTGTCCACGGTGGGTGGCGTCGAGCCGCTGGTGAACATCATCAACCGCTCGGACCGGGCGACGGAGCGCTCCATCCTGGAGGGCCTGACCAAGCGGTCCCCGGAGCTGGCGGAGTTCATCCGCAGCCAGATGTTCATGTTCGAGGACATCGTCGGGATCGACGACCGGTCGATGCAGCTGGTGCTGCGGCAGATCGAGCCGAACGACCTGGCCACGGCGCTCAAGGGCGTCAGCAACGAGGTCAACCAGAAGATCGTGCGCAACCTGTCCGAGCGCGCGGCCGAGAACCTGTCCGACGAGATCGAGGTCCTCGGCTCGGTGCGCCTGCGCACCGTGGAAGAGGCCCAGGCCAAGATCATCCGGGTCATCCGCCAGTTGGAGGAGTCCGGCCAGATCGTGCTGCGACGGAGCAACGAGGATGACGAGTACGTCGACTGAGGGCCCGACCCAGGTGTCGGTGCTGCGGCAGGGGGACGCGGTGGCGTCCGGGGTGACGGCGTTCGAGCTGAACGTGGTCACGGCGGCCAAGAGCCCGGCGGAGGCGCTGACGGCGCTGCGGTCGGAGGCCAGGGCCGAGGGGTACGCCATCGGCTGGGCCCAGGGGATGCGGGAGGCCCGCGCGGCCACCGCGGAGGCCAGGGCGCACGCCGAGGAGCAGCTGCGGCGGCTCCTGGCGCACCAGGAGGCCGAGGTGCGGCGGGCGATCGGCGCGGTGAGCCTGGCGGCCGAGTCGCTGCGCTCGCGGGACGTGGTGCAGGCCACCGAGATGACCGGCGCGCTGGTGTCGGCGGCGGTGGACCTGGCCGAGGCGCTCGTCGGCCGCGAGATCGGCGGCGAGCAGGGGGGCCGGGACGCGCTGACCAGGGCGTTGGCGCTGGCGCCACCACACGTTCCGGTGAGGGTTCGGCTGCACCCTCATGACCACGCCCTCCTGGCCGACGAGAACGGCACCGAGTTCACCGAGCACGGACGCACGGTGGTTCTGGTGGCCGATCCGGGGTTGACCCCCGGAGCGGCCATCGCAGAAACCGACGAGACGACGGTGGACGCCCGTCTGGAGACGGCGCTCCGCCGGGTGCGCGAGGAGCTGGGACTGTGACCGGACTGCTGGACGAGCGTTTCGCACCTGCCCTGGCCGCGGCGAAGCCGCAGGTCATCGGCCGGGTGACCGGTGTGGTGGGGTTGTCGGTGATGGTGGCGGGCATCAGCGCCCGCATCGGCGACCTGGTGCGGATCGGGTCCGGCGGTCAGGAAGTGCTGGCCGAGGTGGTGGCGCTGGGCGCGGGCAGGGTCACCTGCCTGCCGCTGGGCGCGCTGGGCGGCATCGGCCTCGGCGCCGAGGTCGTGAGCACGAACCGGCCGCTGCAGATCGCCGTGGGCGAGCAGCTGCGCGGCCGGGTGCTGGACGGGCTGGGGCGGCCGATGGACGGCGGGCCGCCGCTGGTCGGGCTGGAGTCGGTGACGGTCGACATGACCCCGCCGTCGGCCCTGCAGCGCCAGCTGATCGACAAGCCGCTGCAGCTGGGCGTGCGCGCGCTGGACACGATGGTGCCGTGCGGGCAGGGCCAGCGCATCGGGATCTTCGCGGGCTCGGGCGTCGGCAAGTCGAGCCTGCTGTCGATGATCACGCGCGGCACCGAGGCGGAGATCACCGTGGTCGCCCTGATCGGCGAGCGCGGTCGCGAGGTGCGCGAGTTCATCGAGAACGACCTGGGCTCCGAGGGCCTGGCCCGCTCGGTCGTGGTCGTGGCGACCTCCGACCAGCCGCCGATGGTGCGGCTGCGCGCGGGGTTCGTGGCCACCCGCATCGCCGAGTGGTACCGGGACCGGGGCGCGAACGCGCTGCTGATGATGGACAGCCTCACCCGCATCGCGATGGCGCAGCGCGAGGTGGGCCTGTCCGCGGGCGAGCCGCCAGCGACGCGGGGCTTCCCGCCGTCGGTGTTCGCGCTGATGCCGACCCTGCTGGAGCGGGCCGGACCGGCCGAGCGCGGCAGCATCACCGGCCTGTACACGGTGCTGGTGGAGGGCGACGACCACAACGAGCCGATCGCCGACACCGCCCGGTCCATCCTGGACGGCCACGTGGTGCTGGACCGCAGGCTCGCCACCTCGGGGCACTTCCCCAGCATCGACGTGCTGGAGTCGGTGTCGCGGGTGACCGGCGCGGTGACCACGCCCGAGCAGCGCGCCGACGCGGCGCAGCTGCGCAGGCTGCTGGCGGCCCGCCGGGACGTGCGGGAGCTGGTGGAGATCGGCGCCTACGTCGGCGGCACGAACCTGGACGCGGACCGCGCCATGGCGCTGGAGTCGCGCATCAACGGCCTGCTCACCCAGGACATCCACGCGCGCACCAGCGCGGAGTCGTCCTGGGAGGAGCTGCGGGAACTGCTGCACGGGGGTATGCGGGGATGAGCGTGGGATCGAGGTTGGCGGCCGTGCTGCGCGCCAGGCGCGCGCAGGAGGACATGGCGCGCGGCGACGTGGCCAGGGCGAACGCGGCGGTCGCGCAGGCGAGCGCCGGGGTGGCGCGCCGCGAGGAGCAGCTGGACGGCTGGAGCGGCCCCGAGGGCGGTGACCCGACCGCGTACCTCGCGTCGGTCGCCGCGGGCCGGGCCATGGCGCAGGCGCTGGGCGCCGCCGAGCAGGCGCGGCGCGAGGCCGAGGACGCCGCGACGGGCAGGCAGGACGTGCTGCGCGAGGCGGCGACGCGGCGGCGGACGGTGGAGAAGTTGACGGAGCGCGCGGCCGACCAGGCCCGCAAGGACGAGCTGGCGGCGGCCCAGCGGGTCGTGGACGACCTGTGGGGCGGGCGCACCGGGGGTGGCCAGGAGTGAGCGCGGGCATCGCGGGCATCGGCGTGCGGATGCAGGAGATCAACCGGATGATCGTCGGGTTGGTCCCCAGGGCGGCCGAGCCCGCCGCAACCTCGGGGACGGAGTTCGCGTCGGCGCTGACCAGCGCCCTGTCCGGGACCTCGGCGACCTCCGGGGCGTCGGCGTCGGGCGGGGTGTCCGGCAGCCAGGTCGTGGAGAACGCCAAGCAGTACCTGGGCGTGCCGTACGTGTGGGGCGGCACCGACCCGTCGAAGGGCCTGGACTGCTCGGGCCTGGTGCAGCTGGTCTACAAGAACCTGGGCATCACCCTGCCCCGCGTGGCCGAGGACCAGGCTCAGCAGGGCACCGCCGTGCCGAGCCTGGACCAGGCCAAGCCCGGTGACCTGATCACGTTCGGCGACCCGGCCTACCACATCGGCATCTACACCGGCGACGGCAAGATGATCCACGCCCCCGAGCCCGGCGCGCAGGTGCGCGAGCAGAAGATCTGGGAGACGCCGACCTCGATCCGCCGGATCGTGCCGGAGGCGAGCGCGGCGGTGTCGGCGAGCGGGTCGGTGGCCCGGCCCGCGGCGCTGTCCGGCGGGGCCGCGACCTACGAGAGCGCGTTCGCGGCGGCGACGGCCAAGTACGGCCTGCCGCAGGGCCTGCTGTCGGCGGTGGCGTCGGTGGAGTCCAACTACAACCCGACCGCGGTGAGCAGCGCGGGCGCGCAGGGCCTGATGCAGATCATGCCCGCGACCGCCGCCGGGCTGGGCGTGAACGCGCTCGACCCGATGCAGGCCATCGACGGCGCGGCCCGGCTGCTGTCGGGCAACCTCAAGACCTTCAACGGCTCGCTGCCGCTGGCCATCGCCGCGTACAACGCGGGCTCGGGCGCGGTGCAGAAGTACGGCGGCATCCCGCCGTACGCGGAGACCCAGAACTACGTCCCCAAGGTCCAGGCCGCGATGGCCAGGCTGAACGGCGGTGCCTGAGTGAACGTGACCGTGCAGGGCGCGGCGTCCGCCTCCCCGGCGGCGTCCGCGTCGGAGGCCCGGCCGAAGGGCAGGGCGGGGCAGGGGTTCGACGGCGTGCTCGCGCAGGCCGTCGGCGCGTCGACCGGGCGCGCGGCGCGGGACGAGGACGACCAGCAGCCCGCCGGGAAGGCGGGCGCGGACCGGGCCGCGGACACCAGGGCGGACACCAGGGCGGACAGCAGGGCGGGCGCCAGGCAGTCGGCGGGGGCCAAGGCCGCCGCAGGCGCGCGGGTGGCCGACCGGGCCGAGGACGCGGACGAGGCGAGGGCCGGTGCCCGCGCCGAGGCCGCGGCGCTGGCCGCGCTGCTCGGCGCGCTGGGCGTGCAGCCGCAGGCGGCGGCCCAGGCGTCGGCGGCGGCGTCGGCCGAGGTCGGCGCGGACGCGGGCGCGGGGTCGGACCAGGCCGCGCAGGTCGGGGTCGGGTTCGGGCTGTCGGCGGCGCGGGCGATCGGCCAGGTGGCCGCGCAGGCGCAGGCCGCCGCGCAGCTCGCGGCGCAGGCCGGGGCCGGGCTGTCCGCGGGCGGTGTCCAGGTGTCGGCGCAGGTGTCGGCGCAGGCCGACCTCGCGGCGTCGGCGCGGGCCGCGGGCCAGGCCGAGCTGACCGCCCAGGTCGCCGGTCAGGCGGGCGCGGGCGCCGCGCAGGTGGTGTCGGCGGTCGCGGCCCAGGCCGCTCAGGTTTCCGCGCGGGCGGCGGCGCAGCTGTCGTCCGGCGCGGGCGCGCAGGTCTCCGCCGAGCTGTCCGCGCAGGTCGCGGTCGGCCCTGCGGGGCAGGCCGGGTCCGGTGCGGAGTCCCCCGCCGCACCGTCCCCGGACGCGCCGACCGTTCCCGGCCAGCAGGCCGCGCCCGCCCCGTCCTCCCCCTCGGCGGGGCTGGTCGAGGCGGTGGCGCTGCTCACGGCGCAGGGCGAGGTCGACGCGGCGGTGGACGCCAGGGTCGCCGCGCGGCTCGCCGCGCAGGCCGCCGCCACCGGCCGGGTCCCGGCCGGGCAGGACCCCGGTGCGGCGGTCCTCCCGCCCGCCGCGCCGGGGCAGCCCTCCGGCGTCCCCGCCCAGGCGGGCGCGCAGGTCACCGCCCAGGTGGCCGCGCAGCTCGCGGCGGTGGCCGAGCCGACCGGTGTCGCCCCTTCGGGTGTCACCCGGGTAGACGACGAGACCGGCGCTCAGGTGAGCGGTGAGCCGAAGCTGTTCGGCGGGCCGCGCGTCCACGGCAAGCCGGTGGCCGAGCACGTCGCCGAGGCGGCGCTGAAGGCCGACCTCGCGGTGACCGCCCGGGTCGACGCGGGCGCGCAGGCCGCGCCCGCGACCGCAGCCGCGGCGGTCACCTCGCAGGTGACGGCCCAGGTGACGGCGGTCCAGGCCGCCGCGCAGCCCACCCCCCAGGGCCTCGCCCGCACGGGCGCGGCGGTGGAGGAGCGGGCGTCCGCCGAGGTGGGGCTGGACGGCGTCGCCGCCGCAGGCCACGCCTCGCTGGCCGCGCAGGCCCCGACCGCGCCCACCCCCCAGGTGGCCGCACCGGCGCCCGCGCAGGCCCCGGCCGCGCCGCAGCCGGTCCCGCAGCTGCCGCCCAGCTCCCAGCTGGCGGCGGCGCTCGCCCCGCTGCGCGGGCGCAACGGCGTGCACGAGCTGACCGTGCACCTGCACCCGCTGGACCTGGGTCCGATCGCGGTGACCGCGCAGGTCAACGGCGACCAGATCCAGCTGACCCTGAGCGGGGCCACCGAGACCGGGCGGGACGCGCTGCGCGCGGCGCTGCCCGACCTGCGCCGGGAGATGGAGCGCGCCGGGTTCGGCGCGACCTCCTTCACCGGCGGCCAGGACGGCGGCGGCCAGCAGCGCGGGTCGTGGCAGTCCCCGGCCGAGCGCGGCTTCGGCCCGCGCCCGGCGATGGGCGCGGTCACCGCGTTCGGCAGCACCACCCAGACCACCGCGACCGGGGCGACCACGCGCGCCACCGGATCGCTGGACCTGCGCGCCTGATCCGCGCGCCCGCCCCCACGGAGAGACCATGACCAGCCCCATCGGCGGCGCCGGGTCGACGCAGGCCACCACCCCCAACCAGACGAGCGCGGGCTCCGCGCTGGGCTCGCTCGGCGGGGACGCGTTCCTCAAGCTCCTCGTCGCCCAGCTCAAGTACCAGGACCCGAGCAACCCCACGGACTCCACCGCGTTCATGGCGCAGACCGCGCAGCTGACCTCGGTGGACAAGCTCAACTCGATCGCGCAGCAGCAGACGCAGCTGGTCGCCTCGCAGCTGAGCGCACAGGCGGCGGGGCTGGTGGGCCGAGAGGTCACCTACACCACCGCGAGCGGTGACCGGGCGAGCGGCATCGTCTCCTCGACGACCTTCGGCTCCGCGCCCACGCTGCGCGTCGGCGCCGTCGACGTGCCGCTCTCCTCCATCACCGGAACGAGCGCGCAGGCCTAGCGCCTGCCTGCCGATCAGACCAGTAGCACCCTCACTCCACTCCACAGGGAGAACAAGCACATGCTCCGTTCGCTGTTCAGCGGCATCAGCGGTCTCCGCGCCCACCAGCAGATGATGGACGTGACCGGCAACAACATCTCGAACGTCAACACGACGGGCTTCAAGTCCTCGCAGACGGTGTTCGAGGACACGCTCAGCCAGACCCTGCGCGCCGCCCAGGCCGCGGGCGCCAACACCGCCGCGACGAACCCGGCCCAGGTGGGTCTGGGCGTGCGGACCGCGGGCATCAACACGAACTTCAACCAGGGCACCACGCAGAGCACCGGCCGCAACACGGACATGCTCATCCAGGGCGACGGGTTCTTCGTCGTCAACTCCTCGGGCCAGCAGCTGTACACCCGCGCGGGCGCCCTGTCGTTCGACGCGGCGGGCCAGCTCACCACCCCGGCGGGCGGCATCCTGCAGGGCTGGATGGCCAACGGCGCGGGCGTGGTCGACAAGAACCAGCCGGTGGCGGGCCTGACCGTCGACAAGGGCACCTACACCAGCTTCAGCGTCTCCGGCGACGGCACGATCGTGGGCGTGCTGGCCAACGGCACGCCGCGCACGGTCGGCCAGATCGCCATGGCGAACTTCGCCAACCCCGGCGGCCTGGACAAGGCGGGCGGCTCGTTCTACCGGGCCACCGTCAACTCCGGCCCGGTCCAGATCGGCGGCGCGGGCGACAACGGCACCGGCACCGTCGTGTCCGGCGCGCTGGAGATGTCCAACGTGGACCTCTCGCAGGAGTTCACCAACCTGATCATCGCCCAGCGCGGTTTCCAGGCGAACTCGAAGGTGATCACCTCGTCGGACGAGATCCTGCAGGACCTGATGAACCTCAAGCGCTAACGGGTGACGGGCGGCCGGGCCTTCTCCACCCTGGCCGCCCTTCGTTCCCCCTCAGGAGTGAAGGCGCACTGCCGTTTGTAACGCCACGGACCCACGGACGGGCCCGATGCCCGACATCCAAGGACGGAAGCCGTGATCGTGCTCAACAGATTGAACGGTCAGCCCTTCGCGCTGAACCCGGACCTGATCGAACGCGCGGAGTCCAACCCGGACACCGTGGTCACGCTCCTCAGCGGCGCCAAGTACGTGGTGGCGCAGACCATCGAGGAGATCTCCGACCTGGTGCGCAGGCACCGCGCCGGGGTGCTGAGCCTGGCGCAGGACCCCGCTCCCGCCGAGCACCCCCCGGTTCCCCGACGCAGGATGCGCGTCGCCCCCGACCCGGTCGAGCCGACCGAGCCGTCGGTGCTGCGACTGCCCACGGACAGGGAGCTGTAGATGGACCCCGCAAGCATCGCGGGCACCGTCCTCGTCTTCGTCGCGATCTTCGTCTCGACGGCGCTCGAAGGCGGCAACCCGCTCTCGATGTTCCTGCTCCCGCCCATCCTGCTGGTCGTGTTCGGCACGATCGGCGCGGTGATGGCCAGTGGTGTCATGCGCGACAGCATGAGCCTGCCCGCGCTGCTCAAGCGCGCGTTCCTGGCGCCGAAGATGGACGGCTCCGTGGTGGTCGAGTCGATCGTCTCGCTGGCCGACCGGGCCCGCCGCGAGGGCCTGCTGGCCCTGGAGGAGGAGGCCAAGAAGGTGGAGGACCCGTTCCTGCGCCGCGGCCTCGTGCTGGCGATCGACGGCATGGACTCCAAGGAGATCCGGGAGATCCTCGAAGGCGAGATCGAGACCAAGCAGCGCTACGACAAGGTCGGCGTGAAGATGTTCACCGACATGGGCGCCCTCGCGCCCACGATCGGCATCATCGGCACCGTGCTCGGCCTGATCCACGTGCTGGAGAACCTGAGCGACCCGGCCAAGCTCGGCCACCTGATCGCGGGCGCGTTCGTGGCGACCCTGTGGGGCGTCATGACGGCCAACGCGATGTGGCTGCCCATCGGCAGCCGCCTCAAGCGCATCAGCGACCTGGAGTGCGAGCAGATGCAGGTGGTCGTGGAGGGCGTGCTGGCCATCCAGGCGGGCTCCAACCCGCGCCTGGTCGGGCAGAAGCTGCGCGCCATGGTCGCCACCGGTCCGCCCGAGGCAGAGAAGAAGGCCGCCTGATGTCCGGCGGCGGAGGTGGCAAGGGCAAGAAGCACCAAGAGGAGGAGCACGTCAACCACGAGCGGTGGATGGTCACCTACGCGGACATGATCACGCTGCTCATGGTGCTCTTCATCGTCATGTTCGCCATGTCCTCGGTGGACTCGCAGAAGTTCCAGGAGCTGAAGAAGAGCCTGGCGGGCGCGTTCAGCGGCTCGGACCACATCACGGTGTTCGGCGCGGGCGGCGCGGGCAGCGCCAACGGCGGCATCAACCCCGACCCGGTGGACCTCAAGAGCGAGGCGAGCGGGTCGGGGAGCACGCAGGACCTGAGCTCGAAGGCCGCGCAGGAGGCGGTCCAGCAGGCCGACCGCGAGAAGGCCGCCAAGAACCTGAAGGCCGCCGAGGCGGAGGTCCAGCACCTCAAGGAGCTGGGCGAGCAGATGGCGAAGCAGTTGCAGGACCAGGGCCTGGGCGGGACCGCCCAGTTCCGGGTGGACGACCGGGGCCTGGTGGTCACGGTGGTCACCACGTCGGTGGTCTTCGCGGGCGACCGCGCCGAGCTGCTGCCCGACGGGCAGCGGATCGTCGACGCGCTGGCGCCGGTGCTGAAGTCCGTCGGCAACCGGGTCGAGGTGGACGGGCACACCAACCAGCTGCCCGTGGCCACGGTGAACTACCCGAGCAGCTGGGAGCTGTCCACGGCGCGCGCGTCCAGCGTGGTGCGCTACCTGATCGAGCGGGACGGCCTGGCCGCGTCGCGGCTGACCGCGGTCGGCTACGCCGACACCAGGCCGCTGTACGACCCCGCGGACCCCAGGTCGGTGACCGGCAACCGCCGGGTTGAGGTCGTGGTGCTGTCCGACCAGCCCACCGAGGTCCGCACACTGCTGCCCGCCGCAGCGGCCGAGTGACGAGAGAGCCAGAGGAGGACGAGAGATGGCCAAGGACGACAAGAAGGCTGAGAAGGACAAGCCCGAGGAGGGCGAGGGCAAGGGCGGTGGCAAGAAGAAGCTGCTGATCATCGTCGCCGTCGCGGTGCTCGCCCTCGGCGGCGCCGGGAGCTGGTTCTTCCTGTTCCGCGACAGCACCCCGGCCCCGCCGGAGCCGGGCACGGTGGTCGCGCTGGACTCGATCACGATGAACCTGGCGGACGGGCACTACCTGAAGCTGAAGCTCTCGCTCCAGCAGACCAAGGACGCGGCCGAGGACGTGGACGGCAGCAAGGCCCTGGACCTGGTGGTCAGCGAGTTCAGCAACCGGTCGATCGCGGAGCTGTCCAGCAACGAGGCCCGCGAGAGCCTGAAGGCCGCGCTGCAGGAGAAGGTCGTGTCCGCGTACGAGGACCTGGTGATGGGCATCTACTTCACGGAGTTCGTGACCCAGTGACCCCGATCCGGTGACCGGGGCCGGCGGCCCAGCCCCGGTCCCGCGATCCGCGAAAGCAGCCGCGAACCGCCGCTGACCTGGTCGAACGGCCCGCTGGAAGATCGCTTGAGCACCGCCGACGACGAGCGTCGACGCCCCCGCCCCGCAGCGGGCGGGGGCAGTCCCCCGTTGGAGTGCTCAGCTCCCCCCGGCGACGGCCGTACTAGGCGGCGTGACCCAGTCGCCGCTCCTGACCAGCTCCTCCGGTGGTGCCTCGCGCTCCCCCGGGCTCGTGGCGAACCCCGGGGACCCCGAGGTTTTCGACTTCACGCGGCCCGTCAAGCTGCCGCGCGAGCTCCTGCGCGTGCTCCAGCTCTGCTACGAGACCTTCGCCCACCGCCTGGGCACCCTGCTGACCTCCACCCTGCGGGTGGTGTGCCACGCCGAGCTGATCTCCATCGAGCAGCTCTCCTACGCCGAGCACATGGCCGAGCTCGCCAACCCCACGCTGCTCGCGCCCGTCGTGCTGGAGCCGCTGCCCGGCACGGCGCTGCTGGAGATGACGCTGTCCACGGCGATGACCTCCATGGACCACATGCTCGGCGGCAAGGGGGGCCCTCAGCCCGCCCGCCCGCTGAGCGACATCGAGACGCCGTTGCTGCGCGACCTGCTGGACCAGGCGCTGGAGCAGCTGCGCGTGGGCATGGAGAGCGTCGCGGACGTGCGCCCCGAGCTGGAGGGGCTGGAGTACAACCCGCAGCTCGTGCAGACCAGCACCCCCACCGACGCCGTGGTCGTCGGCTACTTCGAGCTCAACGTCGGCGAGGAGCAGGGCCAGGTCAGCCTGTGCATCCCGCTCCAGACCATCCTCCCCTCGCTGCGCAGCTACCGCGACAAGGTCGCCGTGAGCGCGAGCGAGCGGGCCACCAGGGAAGCGGCGCGCAACGCCATCACGGCGGGCCTGCAGAACGTGCCGGTGGCCGTGTCCGTCAAGTTCCAGTCGGTGCGGCTGGAGCCCGCCGACCTGGTCGACCTGCAGCCGGGTGACGTGATCCCGCTGACCCACCGCCTGGACGAGCCGCTGGACATCGTCGCCGCCGGGCGCACCTTCGCGAACGCCGTCGCCACCAAGCGCGGCACCCGCCTGGCCTGCCTCGTGGTGGCAGGCGCCGACTCCGAGGAGAACAAGCGATGACGAGCGTGCAGACCGAATCGGTGCTGGCGACCGCGCGGGCCGTCGCGGAGGCGGCGCTCACCGTGCTGCCCACCGCGACCGCGCTGTCGGTCGGCGTGCCCACCACCGACCCGGTGGCCGTGGCGCTGGACGGCGTGGCCGTCACCGCCCGCCTGGAGGGGCCCGCCGAGGGCCTGCTGGCGGTGGTGGTGAACGGCGAGCTGGTCGAGGCCATGCGCACCAGCCCGCTGGGCGAGCTGGACCTGAGCCAGGCCGTGGCGCCCGCGCTGGTCGCGGCGGCGGGCGTGCTGGGCGCGGTGCCCGGTCCCGCGCAGGAGGTGGCGGCGGACGCCGTCGGCGGGGTGCTGCTGGAGGTCGGCGACGCGGTGTTCGTGCCGCTGCTGGCCGACGGCGAGCTGCACGCGGTGGTCGCGCTGGCCGTGCCCGCCGAGGACGTGGCCGAGGTCGTCGAGGAGGTGCCCGCGGCGGTCGCGATCGCGGCGCCCCGCGAGGGCGGGTTGGAGCTGCTGCACGGCGTGGAGATGGAGGTGACCGCCGAGCTGGGCCGGACCCGGCTGACCGTGCGGGAGCTGCTGTCGCTGAGCAACGGCGCGGTCATCGAGCTGGACCGCGCGGCGGGCAGCCCGGCGGACCTGCTGGTCAACGGCAGGCTCATCGCGCGCGGCGAGGTCGTGGTGATCGACGAGAACTTCGGCATCCGGGTCACCGAGATCATCAAGCCCGGCGACACCGGCCAGGAGGTCAGGTAGTGGAGACCGCTCTGCGCGTCGTCATCGCACTGGTCGTGGTCTTCGGCCTCATGTGGGGCCTGGGCAAGCTCGTGAGGAACAAGCCGGTCGGCGGCAAGCTGGGCGGGCGCGGGCTCCAGGTGCTCGACCGGGCCCAGCTGAGCCGGAGCTCGATGGTCGCGGTCGTGCGGGTGCACGACAAGGCGCTGGTGATCGGCGTCGCGGACGGCGGGGTGAACCTGCTGATGTCGACCGACGCGCAGGAGTACGCCGAGGCGGGCGAGCGGGTCGAGCGGGTCGCGCTGGACGTCGAGCGGCTGCGGGAGACCGCGGCGGACGCCGACGCGAAGCGCGGGCTGGGCTCGGTGCCGGTCGGCGAGGCGTTCGGGCGGCTGCTGGGCAGGCGCCGGGGCGGGGCGGGGGTGGGCACGCAGTCGCTGGTCGGGGCGGCTGGCGCGCAGGTCCCCGCGCTGCCCTCGGGGTCGACCGGATCGGGTGCGGCGCTGCGGGACGTGGTCGCTGGTTCGGGTGAGGTTTCCGCCGAGGCGGCTGCGGACGGCGCGGCTGCCGAGGTGCTCGCGGCGGAGGTCGTCGCGACCGGGGTGTCCGGGGTGGCTGGGACGGCAGAGGAGTCCGGAACGCCCGCCGCGGACAAGGGCGCCGCGTTCGCCGAGGCGTTCGAGCAGGCCGGTGGTCCCAGCGCCGAGGAGCTGGCCGCCGAGAAGCCCGCCGCCGGGGGCGCGTCCGTGCCGAAGGCGCGCTCCGCGCAGAAGCGGTCCGCCAAGTCCGGCGCCAAGTCGGGCGCCGCGCAGGAGCAGACCGGGTCCACTCCCGCCGGGTCCACGCCCGCCGGGTCCGATTCCGCGCTGGCCGGGTCGGCGCTGTCGCCGCAGACCTGGAAGCAGGCCTTCGAGGCGCTGCGCGAGCGATCGGTCCGCCCGTGAGGCGGCTGGCGGCGCTGCTCGCCGCGGGGTTCGCGGCCCTCGTGCTGCTGCTCATCGCCTCCCCCACCGCGCTCGCCGCCTCGGCCGAGCCCGTCGCGCGGCCCGCCGCGCTGGCGTCCTCCCCGGTCGCCGGGCTGCTCGCGGCCCAGCCGACCGAGCCCACCGCGCCGGTCGAGCCCACCGCCCCCACCGAGGGCGGGGCCACCACCGCCGACAGCGGCAACAGCGTCAACATCACCGTGGGCGGCGGCAAGCCGAGCGACTCGCTGACCGTGCTCATCGCGCTGACCGTGCTGTCGGTCGCGCCCGCGCTGCTGCTGCTGTGCACGAGCTTCACCAAGGTGTTCGTGGTGCTCAGCATCACCCGCAACGCGCTGGGCCTGACCACGGTCCCGCCGAACCAGGTGCTCGCGGGCCTGGCGCTGTTCCTGAGCCTGTTCATCATGGGCCCGGTCGCGTCCGAGGTGAACGACCAGGGCATCCAGCCCTACCTGAAGGGCGAGAAGAGCACCGAGCAGGCGTTCGAGGACGGCTCGAAGCCGCTGCGCGAGTTCATGGTGAAGCAGACGCGCCCCGAGGAGATCGCGCTGTTCACCAAGGTCTCGGGCCAGGAGAAGCCCGCGAACGCGGAGTCGGTGCCGCTGACCACGCTGATCCCGGCGTTCGTGCTCTCGGAGCTGCGCGCCGCCATGATCATCGGGTTCGTGCTCTACATCCCGTTCCTGGTCATCGACATGGTGGTCTCCGCCGCCTTGATGTCACTCGGAATGATGATGCTGCCACCCGTCACGGTGGCGCTCCCGTTCAAGTTGTTGCTGTTCGTGCTGGCCAACGGCTGGGGCCTGGTCATCACCGCGCTCGTCGCCACGTACAACTAGGGGACCCCCTGATGAATGACACCACCGTCGTCGAACTCGGCTCCAACGCCATGATGATCACGGCGAAGCTCGCCGCGCCGGTCCTGCTGACCGCACTGCTGATCGGGTTCACGATCTCGCTGTTCCAGTCGGTCACCCAGATCCAGGAGGTGACCCTGTCGTTCGTGCCGAAGGCGGCCGGGGTGTGCGTGGCGCTGCTGCTGAGCGGCAGCTGGATGGTCCACGAGATCATCACGTTCACCACCGACCTGTTCGGCCGCATCCCGGCACTGGTCTCGGGCTGAGCGCGGCGTGAACCTCGACATCGGCGTCAACGTCCTGGTCGCGCTGCTGCTGGCCGCGACCCGCTCCGCCGCCTGGCTGATGGTGTGCCCGCCGTTCAACGGCAAGGCCATCCCGATGACGGTCAAGGGGATGCTCGCCGTGGGGCTGGCGCTCCCGGTGGTGCCCAGGCTGTCCGCGGGCAGCGTGCCCTCGCTGGACACCTGGTCGCTGGTCATCGCGGCGGGCGAGCAGGTCGTGGTGGGCGCGGGGCTCGGGTTCCTCACCGCGGTGATCTTCGCCGGGGTGCAGGCCGCGGGCGACCTGCTGGACGTGTTCGGCGGCTTCTCGCTCGCGTTCGCGTTCGACCCGATGTCGTTCTCCGGCAACAACGCGGTGCTGGGCCGCTTCTACGGCCTGCTGGCCACGACGCTGCTGTTCGTCACCGGCTCGCACCAGGTGATCATCCGGGGGTTCACCCTGTCGTACGACGCGATCCCCCTGGACGGCGGGCTGTCGCTGGGCAGGCTGGGGACGCTGCTGACCACCGGGCTCGGGCAGCTGCTGCTGTCGGCGGCGCAGATCGCCGGGCCGCTGATCGTGGTGCTGTTCTGCGCGGACGTGGGCCTGGGCCTGCTCAACCGCATCGCGCCCGCGCTGAACCCGTTCCAGATCGGGTTCCCGGCCAAGATCGGCCTGACGCTGGTGCTGATCGGGCTGACGATGCCCATGCTGCCCATGAGCGTGGAGAACATCGCGAAGCACGCGGCGTCCGCCGTGATGGAGGCGATCGGGAGGTGAGCGGGGCGTGAGCGGGAAGAACAAGGACGCGACCGAGGAACCCACAGCCAAGAAGGTCAGGGACGCCAAGCGCGAGGGCCGGATGGCCCGCACCCCCGACCTGGGGACGTGGCTGGGCATCCTGGGGGCCACCTGGACGCTGCCGATGACGTTGACCGGCCTGCTGGACATCGGGCAGGGGCTGCTGAAGAAGGCCGCGGGGTTCATGGCGGCGCCGGAGCCCGCGCTGGCGGTGGCGATCGTGAAGGACGGCGTCCTCGACGGGGCGCTGGCGGTGCTGCCGCTGTCGCTGACGATCATCGTCGCGACCCTGGTGGCGGCCGGGCTGCAGGGCACGCTGCGGATGTCGACCAAGCAGTTCAAGCCGAAGTTCACCCAGCTCAACCCGCTCAAGGGCATCAAGAACATGTTCGGCCCGCACTCGCTGTGGGAGGCGCTGAAGACGCTCATCAAGACCTCGCTGCTGGCGGCGCTGCTGTACGTGTCGGTCAGCGGGCTGGTGCCGTCGGTGGTGGCGTCGGGGTCGCTGTCGCTGGCGGCGCTGACGGACGTCGCCACGGGCACGGCCATGTCGCTGCTGCGGCTGGCGGCGATCGGCGGGCTGGTGATGGCGGTCGTGGACTACGCGGTGGCGAAGCGGCGCATCCACAAGGAGCTCAAGATGACCAAGCAGGAGGTCAAGGACGAGCACAAGCAGTCCGAGGGCGACCCGCAGCTCAAGGGGGCCATCCGGTCGAAGCAGATGCAGATGAGCCGGAACCGGATGATGGCCGAGGTGCCGAACGCGGACGTGGTGCTGGTGAACCCGACGCACATCGCGGTGGCGCTGCGCTACGACCCGGCGCGGGGCGCGCCGCGGGTGGTGGCGAAGGGCGCGGGCGCGATCGCGGCGAAGATCAGGGAACTGGCGACCGAGCACCGCGTGCCGATCGTGCAGGACGTGCCGCTGGCGCGGGCGCTGCACAAGGCGTGCGAGGTGGGCCACGAGATCCCGTTCGAGATGTTCGGCCCGGTGGCGCAGGTGCTGGCGTTCCTGCACCGGCTCAAGCGCAAGGGCAGCGCGGCGGGCACGCACCGGATGCAGGCGCACGCGGCTTGAGGGGGGCGGGGCGCAGGCGCCGGGCCGGTGGGCTCCTCTCGGCCCCCGGCCTCGATCCCGATCCCCGGCCCTCGGCCCCGATCCCGATCCCCGGCCCTCGGCCCTCGGCCCTCGCCACCTCGCCCGGAAGCCAAGTCGCGCGACGAGCCCCACCGGGAGCAACTCCACCTCGCCCCGGCCCGCTACTCGCTGCCCGTTCCCTACTGCCCGCTCCCTACTGCCCGCCACCCGCCACCCGCCACTCACTCTCCGCTGCCCACTGCCCGCCACTCGCTCTCCGCTGCCCGTCACCCGCTGCTCGCTGCTCGCCGAGCGCCACCTGCCAGCCGCCAGCCGCCAGCCGCCAGCCGCCAGCCGCCAGGATGCTCCGCCGACAGCAGCCCGCCGAGCCCACCACCGCCGGGCGTCAACGCCGCCCGACCTGCGCCCCGCCGCTCGCCGGGCGCGCGCTCGGACTCGCGGGCCGCCCAGCCCCACCACCCGTTTCCGCAGCTCAGAACCCCGGCGACACGCGCCCGCCTCCCGCTGCCACCACCGCGAGCCCTCGGTCGCCGGTCGCCGCGAGCCCTCGCCCCGGTCCCCTCGCAACAGGCCCAGGCGCACCCCGTTGCCCAGGACCCCGGCCGCAGCTCATCAGCGCAGGTCCAGCCCCCCGCCGGCGCAGGCCCCAGTCACCAGCCCGAGCCACAGCCTCACCCGCTGGCCCCGCGCCCTCACCGGCCCCGCGCCCTCAGCCCCCTCGCCAGCCCTACGCCTCAGCCACACCCGCCGCCCCCGCGCCCTCAGCCCTCTCGCCAGCCCCGCGCCTCAGCCCCACCCGCCAACCCCGCACCCTCAGCCTCACCCGCCCCCTCAGTCCCCCTCGCCGACCGCTCCGCTCCCCCTGAGCGCCCCGAGGAACGCCAGCAGCCGGGGGCGCTGCTCCTCCGCCAGGGCGCCGCAACGGCCGCCGGTCGCGGTGGTCGCGCGGGGGTCCTCGCCGGTCGCGGCGCCGCTCGGGGCGCAGAGCGCGGCCCTCCGCGCGGACGCGTCGGCCTCCACGGCCTCGGCCAGGGCGCGCAGCTCCGGGTCCACCGCCCCGCGCACCTGCCCGGCGACGGCGACCGCCGAGGCGGCCAGGTCCGACACGCCGTCCGCGGCCAGGGCGCAGGTGGCCGGGTCCAGGCGCTCGCAGGACAGCAGCACGCCGTCGACCCGCGCCCTGACCTGCTCTGCGACGCTCACCACCGTTGTGACGGGCGTCGCTCCGGTGGCCGTGGTGTTGCGCGCCCCGACGACCAGCAGCGCGCACACCCCCAGCACGGCCAGCACCTCGGCGACCTGACGGACGCGGTGGAACATAGGGGAACACTCCTCCGTGCACAGCTTTGACCTGCACGAATGACCCACTCCCCCGAGTGGTCGGTCATCCGTGCCCATGTCCCGCTGTGTACGTCACCCGATCGGACTATCTGAGCCCCGAAAGAGCGCTAAAAATTTCTTCGGGAAAACCTCTCAGGAGTTCTCACCCCGTGCCGACGACAGGCCTGCGGAACACACCGCGCGGTTCGAGCAAGGAGACGGACATGGCGACTTGGATGCTCATCGTGACGACCGGGGTCCTGCTGGTCGGTCTGGTCGCGTGGCGGATGCGCGTCGCGAACGGCACCCTCGACCGGATCCTCGCCGAGGAGAACGAGCGCGCGGCGTTCGAGGGCTGGGCCTTCGTCCGCGCGGCCGTTCCGACGCAGGTCAGCACCCCCGCGGCGGTCCCGAGCCACGCCCTGCGCCGCTCGGCCTGACGCACGTCGCCAGCCCGAGCGGACCCCCGGTCCGCTGGTCAACGGCGCGGTAGTGGCAGAGGCAGCCCCGAGGGGCGGGCCCACCACGAGCCGCGCCATTCGGCTGAGAACGGCCGGGCGCCAACCGGGGCGGGACTCCGCCCGCACCTCGCAACCGAAAAGCAACCGAGCACAACCGAAGAACAACCCGGACCCCGAACGGCCACCGGCGACAACCAAAAAACAACCGGACAACCGAAAAGCGATCCGCACAACCGAAAAGCAACCCGGCACAACCGAGAAGCAACTCAGCAACCGAAGGACAACCGGGACACCGCGTCCGAGCCGAACCCGCTCCGCGACCCCGCCCCAAACCTCAGCCCCAGACCTCAGCCCCACCCCCGGCCCCAGCCGTGGCCCCACCCGCGCGATGACGAGGCAGCCCCCGCGAGGCGAGCGCCCGCCGCGACACCCCCGCCGCGACACCCGCAGGCTCCCCGGCCCGCCCCCGCCCGCGCACCGCCCGCGCCCCCGGCGCCAGCCGCCCCCGGCTCGACCACCCCCGCCCGATCACCCGGCTTTCACCCGATCGAGCGCGCCACTCCCTTCACAACCCCCACCCCCGTGCCGTTCCCCCGTGCGGAGCCCACGCGGCGCGCTGTCAGCGCGCCCACCCCCAGCGCGCCCACCAAGCGCCTGACCAGGGCCTCCGCCCCCGAGCGGCCGACCACGACGTCCGGTTCGCCCGGAAAAACGAGCACGAGCAGTTCTCATCTCGTCGTCCACCCGGCCGATGGGAGTCCACAGCGGAACTAGGAGGACCCGGTGGACGATTTCGACGATGTGGTGCAGGAATTTCTCGTGGAGAGCTACGAGAACCTGGACCAGCTCGACCGCGATCTGGTGGCGCTGGAGAAGGAGCCCAAGTCGCACGAGCGGCTGGCCAGCATCTTCCGCACCATCCACACGATCAAGGGCACGAGCGGTTTCCTCGCCTTCACCAAGCTGGAGCAGGTGACCCACGTCGGTGAGTCGCTGCTGGTCCGCCTGCGCGACGGCACGCAGGAGCTCGACAAGCCCAGCGCCGACGTGCTGCTGCGCATGGTGGACACGGTCCGCGAGCTGCTGGCCCAGATCGAGCAGAACGGCGCCGAGGGCGACCTCGACGTGCAGGACGTGATCGACGCGGTCACCGCGTGCATCACCGGCGGCCCGGCCGCCGCTCCGGCTGCGCCCGCCGCGGCGCCCGAGGTCGCGGCCGTGGTCGAGGCGCCCGCGACCCCCGAGGCGTCCGACGAGGAGCCCGAGGACAAGGGCGAGGACGCGGAGCACGACGAGCACGACGAGCCCGAGCACCACGAGGAGCCCAGCGCTCCCGCCGCGGTCAACGCGCCCGCGCCGCTGGTCGAGGCCGCCGACGAGGGCGGCTCGAAGCGCAGCGTCGCCGACAGCTCGATCCGCGTCGACGTGAACCTGCTGGACGCCCTGATGCGCCTGGTCGGCGAGCTGGTGCTGACCCGCAACCAGATGATCCGCGCGGCCGACGCCGCCGGTGAGCCGAACCTGAGCCGCGCGGCCCAGCGGCTCAACCTGATCACGAGCGAGCTGCAGGAGAGCGTCATGAAGACGCGGATGCAGCCCATCAAGCAGCTGTGGTCGAAGCTGCCCCGCGTCGTGCGCGACCTCAGCTCGGCCTGTGGCCGCGAGGTCGAGCTGGTCATGGAGGGCGCCGAGACCGAGCTGGACCGCAGCCTCCTGGAGGCGGTCAAGGACCCGCTGACGCACCTCGTGCGCAACGCGGTCGACCACGGCATCGAGCCGCCGGAGACCCGCGTGGCCAACGGCAAGTCCCGCGAGGGCACGCTGACGCTGCGCGCGTACCACGAGCACGGCCAGGTCATCGTCGAGGTGTGCGACGACGGCGCGGGCATCCACCCGGACAAGGTGGGCGCGACCGCCGTCAAGCGCGGCGTCATCACCCAGTCGCAGCTGGAGTCGATGGACAACGACGAGATCCTCAAGCTCGTCTTCCGCCCCGGCTTCTCGACCGCCGCGAAGGTCAGCAACGTGTCCGGCCGCGGCGTCGGCATGGACGTGGTGCGCGCCAACATCGAGGCCATCGGCGGCGCCGTCGACCTCAAGTCGGTGCCCGGCAAGGGCACGACCTGGCGGCTCAACATCCCGCTGACGCTGGCGATCGTGCAGGCGCTCATCGTCGACTCCGGCGAGCAGCGCTACGCGATCCCGCAGATGGCGGTGCACGAGCTGGTGTACGTGGACGGCCAGTCCGGCTCGGTGGTCGAGTACGTCTCGGGCGCCCCGGTCTACCGCCTGCGCGGCAAGCTGCTGCCGCTGGTGCGCCTGTCCGAGGTGCTCGGCGGGCCCGGCACGGACAAGGCGTCGGACAGCGAGATCTACGTGGCCGTGCTCAAGGCCGAGGGCCGCCAGTTCGGCTTGGTCGTGGACCGGGTGCTGAACACCGAGGAGGTCGTGGTCAAGCCGCTGGCCTCGCGGTTCAAGGACGTGGGCTGCTACTCGGGCGCGACGATCCTCGGCGAGGGCCAGGTGTCGCTGATCCTGGACGTGCAGTCGCTGGCGCGCCGGGCGCACCTGAGCTCGCTGGAGCGCACGGTGGGCGCGGGCCAGGACGAGCAGGTCACGGCGTCCTCGAACGGCGACCGCCTGCTCATCACGAAGGTCGCGGACCGCAGGATCGCGATCCCGCTGAGCATGGTCACCCGCCTGGAGGACTTCCCGGCGAAGAACGTCGAGCGCGTGGGCACCAGGGAGGTCGTGCAGTACCGCGACCAGATCCTGCCCATCACCCGGCTCTCGCAGCTGCTGGGCGCCTGGTCGGAGACGGACCGCGAGGTCATCTCGGCGATCGTGTACTCCGAGGGCGGCCACAGCGTGGCGCTCGCGGTGGACAGCATCCTCGACATCGTCGAGAGCGACGACGTCACCCGCAGCAACCTGGACGACGACGGCCTCGCGGGCTCGGCGGTCGTGCAGCAGCAGGTCACCGAGCTGCTGGACGTGCGCAGGGCGATCCTGGCGGCCGACCCGCAGTTCTTCAACGCCGACTACGCCGGTTTCGACATGGCGGGAGCCTGATCATGACCATCATCCAGTACGCCACCTTCGAGGTCGCCGACCAGCTCTTCGGCCTTGAGGTCTCGCGGGTGCAGGAGGTGCTCTCGTACAGCGAGTACACCCCGGTCCCGCTGGCCCCGACCTACGTGGGCGGGCTGTTCAACCTGCGCGGCCAGGTGGTCGCGGCGCTGGACCTGCGGGTGCGGCTGGGCCTGGAGCCCACGGTGCTGGACGGGCCCGCGATGAACATCATCGTGCGCTCGGCCGACGAGTCGGTCAGCCTGCTGGTGGACCGGATCGGCGACGTGGTCGAGGTCGAGTCCGCCGACGAGGAGCCGCCGCCGGACACCCTGACGGGTCCGATCCGCTCGCTCATCACCGGCACGTTCCCGCTGGCCAACCGGCTGATGCTGGCGCTGGACGCCTCGGGCGCCGTGCAGGCGGCGAACGCGGCCTGATCTGTCCCTCGCTCAACCGAGTGAGACCTGCTTCACGCGGAACGGCGCACAGGGGAACCCTCAGGTTCCGGCCCTGTGCGCCGTTCTCATTGTCACGGGTGAAGCAGACCGCCCCCCGCAACTGACTCGCCCGTACGCAGCACGGGATCGCGCCCCAAGGAAGGGACCACCGCACCATGGCCACCTCCACGACCTACGAGCCCGGCCGTGAGCCGTCGAAGCGCTCAGCACTGTCCCGGCTGCTGGCCGACCGCAGCGTCAACTCCAAGATCCTGACCGCCGTCGGCCTGTCCGCGGTCGTCGCGGTGGTCGTGGGCGTGCAGGGCCTGCTGTCGCTGAACAGCTCGGCCGCGAACGCCAACGGCATGGCGGACAACGCCAGGGCGCTCAACTCGCTGAACATGGTCGTCGACCGCACCGAGAGCGGCTACAAGAGCATCCTCAAGTCGCTGATCACCTCGGATGCGACCGAGACCCAGACCAACCTGGACAACGCGGGCAAGGCGTTCGCCACGGCCAAGGGCTACTTCGCGGACTACAGCGCGGGCAGCGACACCTCGCCGGAGGACAAGAAGCTGTTCGCCAGCACCCTGGACCAGCTGGTCGTGAAGCTCAACGGCACCATGAAGGACGCCGCGCTGGGCAACAACGCGGAGGCCGGGTACGCGCTCTACAACAGCGACCTGCGCCCGGTCATCGCGGTGCTGGACGACACCATGGCCAAGCTGCGCGACAAGGAGGTCTCGGACGTCACCTCGGGCACCGAGGCGATCGCCAGCGAGCAGTCCAAGAGCTTCTGGACCGAGATCAGCGTGCTGGTCGTCGGCCTGGCGCTGGCCCTGGGCCTGGCGCTGTACATCGCCCGGCTGATCACCGGCTCGCTGCGCGAGGTGTCCGGCGCCCTGGAGGCGGTCGCGGACGGCGACCTGACCCAGCGGGTGGCGGTGCGCTCGAACGACGAGGTCGGCGTCATGGCCGCCTCGCTGAACCGGGCCTCGGACGCGATGCAGGACACCGTGCGGGCGATCGGCCGCAGCGCGAACTCGCTGGAGGACTCGGCGCAGGGCCTGGCCGCCGTCGCGACGCAGGTCGCCGCCGCGGCCGAGGAGACCTCGGCGCAGGCCGGTGTGGTCGCCTCCGCCTCGGACCAGGTCTCGCGCAACGTGCAGACCGTGGCCACCGGCTCGGAGGAGATGGGCGCGTCGATCCGCGAGATCGCGCAGAACGCGAACGAGGCGGCGCGCGTCGCCAGCCAGGCCGTGACCGTGGCCGAGACCACCAACAGCACCGTGTCGAAGCTGGGCCAGTCGTCGGTGGAGATCGGCAACGTGGTCAAGGTGATCACCTCGATCGCCGAGCAGACCAACCTGCTGGCCCTGAACGCCACGATCGAGGCCGCGCGCGCCGGTGACGCGGGCAAGGGCTTCGCGGTCGTCGCGAACGAGGTCAAGGACCTGGCGCAGGAGACCGCGAAGGCCACCGAGGACATCTCGCGCCGGGTGGAGCTGATCCAGGCGGACACCTCGAACGCGGTGAGCGCGATCGGCGAGATCGGCGAGATCATCAGCCAGATCAACAGCTTCCAGCTGACCATCGCCTCGGCGGTGGAGGAGCAGACCGCGACCACGGCCGAGATGAACCGCAGCGTCAGCGACGCGGCGGGCGGCGTGGGCGAGATCGCCTCGAACATCCAGGGCGTCGCGACCGCCGCCGAGTCGACCACGGCGAGCGTCACCGAGACCTCCAGGGCCTCGGAGGGCCTGGCCCGGCTGTCCGCGGAGCTGCAGGAGCAGGTGAGCCGCTTCAAGGTCTGACGAGGGGTATCGCTCCTCGACGAGATCCACGTTACCTAACTCTGTGTGACAACCCGCACGGCGACACCGTTCACCCGAACAGGTGTCGCCGTACGGGGCGTTCATGCATACTGCAACGATGTACAGCCTGATCAGCGCGCCGGTTCTCGGCTTCGACCTGTCCCGTCTCGCGGGCGGCTCCGCCACCGCCGAGGTGCTCCTGACGGCCTGCGGGCTCACCCCGGACGACCTGGTGACGCTCGCCGACCACGCTCCGTCACCGTCGGCGGAGCTGATGCTGACCCGCAGCGCCGCGCTGGACGCCGCCGCCGCGCGGCCGTCGGTGCGCGAGCTGTCCTCGCGCGAGCCGAACCAGGTGATCGCGCTGCTGGAGCGCGCGCCGATCGGCGACCTGTCCGGGCTGCTGCGCTGCCTGCGCGACGACGTGCTGGACTGGACCGCGAACTGCGGCCTCGACCAGGAGACGGTCGAGCGCGCCACCGGCGTGATCGAGGACGTGCTGACCTCGACGTACCTGCGCGACCTGCTGCCCGACGCCGACCGCAGGCGCCTCGCGGCGGGCTGGGTGTCGGCGGGCCGCGCGCTGAGCCCGGTCCCGGTGGACCTGGGCCCGCAGGCCGAGGCGGTCGTGGCGTTCACCGAGCGCATCCGCCGGACCACCCCCGGTGAGGTCACCGCGCTCGCGGCCACCGCGGACCGGGTCCGCGCGGGCGGCGGCGACTGGGCGCGGTCGATGCACTCGGCGACCTGGGCGGTGCACCTGTCCGAGCGGATCAGGGCCGCCGCCGCCGCGCAGCTCATGCTGGTGCAGGCGGTCGAGCTGGCGCGGGTCCCGGTGCAGGTCAGCGCGGGCGGGGTGTGGAACCTGCTCAGCGGCGCCGCCCAGGCCCTGGTCGTGCGCGACCTCGGCGAGAGCAGCTCGTCCCTGGACCTGCTCACCCCGTGCGTCACCGTGCTCGGCCTCGACTGGCTGCGCTGACCGGCAACCCGGCTCCCGGCAACTAGGCCCCCAGCAACCGGGCCCCTAGTAACACTGTCCCCGCGCGCGGCCCCACCGGGCGGCCGGGGGCGGCCCCGAGGACGGGCCGGTCGGACCGACCGGCCGGTAACCTGGAACGGACCGGTTGCGCCGCAGGTGCCACGGTTGCGCGAGAGGTGCCGCGGAGCTTTTCCAGACCCTTTCTTGAGCGCCCTGACCTGCGGTTTCACCCCACCGGGTGCACAACGGTAATTCGCCGCTCCGCAACTTCGGAAATACCTCAACTCACCAGCCCGATGACCGTTTGGACCACTGCCGCGAGGGAGAATCCGCTCCCTCGCCGAAGCGGTGGAGGCCTCCGTGATCTCGGTTCTGGTGGTCGACGATTCGGTGGTCATCCGACGACTGGTCGCCGACGTGCTCAGCGCGGACCCGAACATCCGCGTGGTGGGCACGGCGGCGAACGGCAAGATCGCCCTGACGAAGATCGACCAGCTCCAGCCTGACATCATCACGCTGGACGTCGAGATGCCGATCATGGACGGTGTCACCACCGTCCGGGAGCTGCGCAAGAAGCACCCGCGCCTGCCCGTCATCATGTTCAGCACGCTGACCAGCGTCGGGGCGGACGCCACCCTGGCCGCCCTCGCCGCGGGCGCCAGCGACTACGTCACCAAGCCCGCCAACGTGGGCAGCATCTCCGAATCGATCTCCAGCGTGCGCGAGCAGCTGCTGCCGCGCATCCACGCCCTGTGCGGGCGTCCCAAGCTCCCCCCGCCGCCCACCAGGCGCGGCCCGGTGGGCGCTCCCCCGGTCGGCGGCCCGCCCGCCCGACCCGGCACGCCCGCGAGGCCCGGCGCCCAGCCGCCCGCCCGCACGGGCGCCCCGGTCGGCCGCGGCCCCGGCAGGTCCTCCGCTCCCGGAATCCCCGGCGGTCACAACCGCGTCGACGTGCTGGCCATCGGCTCGTCCACGGGTGGACCCGAGGCGCTCCGCGTGGTGCTCTCCGAGCTGCCCGCGAACCTCCCGGTCCCCGTGGTGGTCGTCCAGCACATGCCCCCGGTCTTCACGGCGATGCTCGCGCAGCGCCTGGACGCGGGGTGCAAGGTCAAGGTCGTCGAGGCGACCGCGGGCACGCCCCTGCGTCCCGGCACGGTCTACCTCGCTCCGGGTGACAAGCACCTGGAAGTGGTCAGGGCGGGCACGAACGTGCAGACCAAGCTGCACAACGGCCCGCAGGAGAACCACTGCCGTCCCGCCGTGGACGTGCTCTTCCGCTCGGTCGCCTCGGTCTACGGCGGGAACGTCCTGGCCGTGGTGCTGACCGGGATGGGGCACGACGGCAGGGCGGGCGCACAGGTACTCCGGGCCAAGGGCGCCCGGATCGCCGCACAGGACGAGTTCAGCTCGGTCGTGTGGGGAATGCCCGGCTCGGTCGTGGAGGCGGGGTTGGCCGACGAGGTCCTGCCCCTGTCCGACATGACCGGATACATCCTCTCCCAGCTCCCCGATCGGGTAGCTGCCACAGCTCCGGGAGTGGCGTAGTGGAACTGAACGCCCAGCAATTCGCCTTCGTGGCAGACCTCGTGAAGCGAGAAGCCGCGATCGTCCTGGCTCCCGGCAAGGAGTACCTGGTCGAGTCGCGCCTCCTCCCGCTGGCACGCAAGTCTGGCCACGCCGACACCGCCTCGCTGGTGCAGGCCGTGCAGTCCGGCAAGTCGCCGGACCTGCGGCAGTCCCTGGTCGAGGCCCTGACGATCAACGAGACCTCCTGGTTCCGCGACCAGGAGCCGTACCTCGCCCTCAAGAGCGTGGTGCTTCCCGCCGTGCTGGAGAGCGCGGGGCCCGCCAGGCCTCTGCGCATCTGGTCGGCCGCGTGCTCCAGCGGTCAGGAGCCCTACAGCATCGCCATGAAGCTGGAGGAGAGCCTGCCGCCAGGGCGGGCGTACGACATCACCGCGAGCGACCTCTCCAGCGAGATGGTCAACCGCGCCCAGACCGGCAAGTACAGCCAGCTGGAGGTCAACCGCGGCCTCCCGGCGTCCCTGCTGGTGTCGCACTTCGACCGCGCGGGGCTGGACTGGCAGGTCAAGCCCGCCCTGCGCCGCAACATCACGTTCCGCAGGATCAACCTGGCGAACCCGCTGCCCCCCATGCAGCCGTTCGACGTGATCTTCCTGCGCAACGTGCTGATCTACTTCGACGTGGAGACCAAGCGGCAGATCCTGCGTCGCATGAGGGCGCTCATGCGCCCCGGCGGCTGGCTGCTGCTGGGCTCCGCCGAGACGACCATGGGCATCGACAGCGCGTTCCAGCGCGTCCCCGTCGGGCGCACGGCGGTCTACCGACTGGCCGGCGGCGAATCACCCGACGCAGCGACCACTTCCTTGAAAGGGGTAACGACGTGCGCGCCATCGTAATCGACGACTCCCGCGCCATGCGGGTCATCCTCCGCCGACTGCTGGAGGGCCACGGCTTCGGCGAGGTCCTGGAGGCCGAGAACGGCCAGGTCGCCCTGGACGTGCTCGCCCAGCAGGAGACGGCGCCGAACCTGGCGCTGGTCGACTGGAACATGCCCGTCATGGACGGGCTGCAGTTCATCATGACCGCTCGCAAGACCCCTGCCCTCCGCGAGATGACCTTGATGATGGTCACCACGGAGAGCGAGCAGGAGCAGATCGTCCGGGCGCTCGCTTCCGGGGCTCACGAGTACGTGATCAAGCCCTTCAACGCCGAAGGCATCGGCGAGAAGCTCGCCCTGCTCGGATTGGTACCGATTGGAGTCGCATCATGACGCTGGTCCTCCCCACCACTGAAGACCTGGGCTCGATGACCGAGCAGGTCTGGTCGGCCTACCTGGACCCGGAGACCGAGCACCCGCTGCTCTTCGGGGACCTGGGGCCGAACCCGGTGGAGCTGACCGCCTCGGTGTCCATCGTGGGCGCCTGGGACGGGCACCTGGTGGTGTCGACCTCCAAGGCCGGGGCCCAGGACGTGGCCAGCGTCATGCTGATGATGTCTCACGAAGAGCTGACCGACGACGATGTGAGCGACGCGCTCGGTGAGCTGGCCAACGTGGTCGGCGGCAACGTGAAGAGCCTCGTCCCCTCCCCGGCGAAGCTCTCCCTGCCGCGCGTCGGCGCGGCCGACTCCGAGCGCTGGCCCGGCGCCGTGGAGCTGTGCCGGACGGTCGTGCAGTGGAAGGGCCAGCCGTTCTCGGTGGTGCTCTTCAGCAGCAGCAAGCAGGAACAAGACAGCGAGGAGCTGCCGGTATGAAGATCCTGGTCGTCGATGACAGCAGGGTGATGCGCCAGATCGTGATCAGGACCCTGCGCCAGGCGGGGTTCGGGGACCACGACGTGGTCGAGGCCACCGACGGCCAGCACGCCCACGAGGTCGTGCAGGCGGAGAAGCCCGACCTGGTGCTGTCGGACTGGAACATGCCCGGCATGACCGGCATCGAGCTGCTCCGCGCGCTGCGCAGCAGCGGCACCAACACCCCGTTTGCCTTCGTCACCTCGGAGAGCTCCGACGAGATGCAGAAGATCGCGGAGGACGGGGGCGCCATGTTCCTGATCACCAAGCCGTTCTCCGCGGACACCTTCCGCGAGCGGTTCGACTCGATTCTGGGATGACACCGATGGCCGACACACTTCCCGCTCCCAAGGAGATCAGGGACCTGCTCACCGACCTCATCGGCAAGGACGTGTCCGTGCAGCTCGCGGACCCGCCCGGCAAGGTGGACAAGCCCGCGGTCGCGGTCTTCGTGCACGACGACATGAGCATCGCCGGGGTCATCGGGATGGAGTTCCCCCTCGCCGCCGACCTGGCGGCGGCGGTGGGGCTCATCCCGCCCGGCGGCGCCCAGGCCGCCCTCGAGGACGGGGAGCTCTCCCCGATGCTCACCGACAACCTCGCCGAGATCTGCAACGTGCTGACCGGGTTGCTCAACCGCGACGGCGGCCCGCACGTGAAGCTCTCGTCGATCCACGCGCCCGGCGAGGAGGTGCCCGGCGACGTGCTCGGGTACCTCCAGGCCCTGGGCAACCGGCTGGACCTGGACGTCGCCGTCACGGGGTACAGCCACGGCCTGTTCTCACTCGTTGGGGGGCGTTGAGCGGAAACGCTCAGCTCCCCCCGGCGGGGGCCGATGACCTGTTTGCCAGGACGGCGACGAAGGCCACGGATCGGCCGCGAAGCAAGCGAACACCCCGGAAGGTGTCGTGAACGCCAAGCGCCTGAACCAGTTCGCCGTCCCGGCGGGCGTCATCCTGATCATCGTCATGATGATCCTGCCGGTGCCCTCCTTCGTGCTCGACCTGCTCATCGTGGCGAACATCGCGTTGTCGCTGCTGATCGTGCTGGTGAGCATGCAGGTCAAGCGGCCACTCGAATTCTCGGTCTTCCCGTCCGTGCTGCTGCTGGCGACGCTGTTCCGGTTGGCGCTCAACATCGCCGCCACCCGGTTGGTGCTGCTCGACGGCGACGCGGGAGCGGTGATCGGCGCCTTCGGCCACTTCGTGGTCGGCGGGTCGCTCATCGTGGGCATGGTCGTGTTCTTCATCCTGATCGTCATTCAGTTCGTGGTGATCACGAACGGGGCTGGCCGGGTCGCCGAAGTCGGCGCCCGGTTCACCCTGGACGCGATGCCCGGCAAGCAGATGGCGATCGACGCCGACCTGAACGCCGGGCTCATCGACGAGGCCGAGGCGCGCAAGCGCCGCACCGAGGTCACCTCGGAGGCCGACTTCTACGGCGCGATGGACGGCGCCTCGAAGTTCGTCAAGGGCGACGCCATCGCCGCGGTCATCATCACGCTGGTCAACCTGTTCGGCGGCTTCGCCATCGGCATGATCCAGCGCGGCATGGAGGCCGGCGAGGCCATCAACACCTACAGCCTGCTCAGCGTGGGCGACGGCCTGGTCTCCCAGGTCCCCGCGCTGCTGCTGTCGCTGGCCACCGGCATCATCGTCACCCGTCCGGTGTCCGACGGGGACATGGGCAGCCAGGTGTTCAGCCAGTTCGGCCGCAACCGCCTGGTGCCGATGGTCGCCGGGTCCGCGCTGCTGTGCCTGTCCCTGATCCCCGAGCTGCCGATGCTGCCGTTCCTGCTGGTCGGCGGCGGGCTGCTGTTCCTGGGCGTCCGGATGCCCAAGGAGGGCGAGGCGGGCGACGAGGCCGTGGCCGTGCCCGAGCAGGCCGCGCCGGACGCCTCCGAGGCGCTGCTGTCCGAGATGCAGGTCGACCCGCTGGAGCTCGCGCTCGCGACCGACCTGGTGGAGCTGGTGGACAGCTCGGGCGGCGACCTGCTGGAGCGGGTCCGCGCGCTGCGCCGCAAGATCGCGCTGGAGCTGGGCGTGGTGATGCCGCCCGTGCGCACCCGCGACGACCTGGACCTGCCTCTTTCGACCTACGTGATCCGCATCAGCGGGTCCGACGTCGCCACCGGCACCGCCCCCGCCGGGGCCGTGCTCGCCATCGGCGACAACCTCGACGCGCTGCCCGGCCGCCCCGGCGTCGAGCCGGTGTTCGGCCTGGCGGGCAAGTGGGTGCCCGCCGAGCTGCGCTACCAGGCCGAGCTGACCGGCGCCACGGTCGTGGACCGCGCGTCGGTGATCGTGACCCACCTGGCCGAGGTGACCAGGACCCAGGCGAGCAGGCTGCTGGGGCGCGAGGACGTCCGCCAGCTCACCGACGTGGTCCGCCGCACTCACCCGGTCGTGGTGGAGGAGCTGACCCCGAACCTGCTGAGCCTGGGCGAGATCCAGCGGGTGCTGCACCGGCTGCTGGACGAGGACGTGGCGATCCGCGACCTGGTCCGCATCTACGAGTCGCTGTCGCTGGCCGCGAAGTCCGGCAGCACCGACACCGACCACCTGGTCGAGGCCGCGCGGAACGCGCTGGGCCCGGCGATCGCCTCCCGGTTCGCCTCCGGCGGCGTGCTCTCGGTCATGACGCTGGACCCGCGCGTGGAGCAGGTGCTCCTGGAGTCGCTGCGGATGACCGAGCACGGCGCGCAGGTCGTGCTGGACCCGAACCTGGCCGAGCAGCTGGTGGGCGACGTGTCCCGCCTGGCGCTCCAGACCGAGGAGCGCGGCGCGACCCCGCTCCTGGCGTGCGCGCCGCAGCTGCGCGCCCCCCTCTACCGCCTGCTCCACGTGGCCGTGCCCCGCCTGGCCGTCCTGTCCTACCCCGAACTCTCCGGTGGCACCAACCGGATCGAGACCGTTGGAGTCGTGAACAGTGTCCACTCGATTGCTGCTTGAGGGCCCGAACCTCACGGCGCTGCTGGACCAGGTCGCCCGTGAGCACGGCAAGGACGCGCGCATCGTGTCCGCGGAGAAGTTGCGCAAGGGCGGCGTGATGGGCTTCTTCGCCCAGCGCTGGTTCGAGATCACGGTCGAGGTGCCGGACGGCGGCGCCTCGGGCTCGGGCTCCGGCAAGGGGTCCGCCGGGCAGGGTTCCGACAGGGGCGCTGCCGGTCAGGGCGCCGCGGGCAAGGGCGCTGAGGGCGAGGGCGCCGCGGGTCAGGGCTCCGGCTCGGACTCGCTGGACGGCCTGCTGGCGCTGGCCGACCGGGCGGACGGCGCGGAGCGCACCCCGGTGTCGGCCGACGAGCTGGCCGCCGCGAAGGCGGGCGAGCAGGCCCCGGCCGGTCCGGTGGCGGGCTCGCTGCCGCAGGGCGTGAGCTCGGACCTGACCGCGCGGCGCTCCCCCGCCACCGCCCCGACCGGGCTGGTGTCGGCGGAGAGCCAGGCGCTGGTCGCCGAGCTGGCGGCGGCGCGGGCCGCCGGGCTGACCGAGGAGCAGATCGCCGCGGCGATCGCGCTGGCCAGCAACAACAGCGGGCTCCCCGCCGTGACGCAGGCCGCGCTGGCCGCGCACGGCGTCGGGGAGCGCGGCGCCGCGCTCGGGGCCGCGCAGGCCGCCGTGGCGCAGGCCGGGATCACCCAGACCGCCACCAGGGCCGGTGTCACCCGTGCGGGGCTGGCCGGGCTGGACGCGGTGCAGGCCGCCGAGGCGCACGCCGAGGCCCACCGCGCGGCCCAGGCCGCCGCCGCCGCCGCGTACGCCAGCGGCGCGGGCCGGATCGCCGTGCACAGCACCCCCGAGCCCACCACCTCCACCCTGGGCACCGGCCTGACCGGCGCCGCCCCCACCGGGGTCGCCGTCGCGCAGACCGCGGCCGAGTTCGCCTCGCAGCAGACCGCCGCGCCCACCACCCCCGCGCCGGTCACCACCACGCAGGCGCTGGCCAGCGCCCAGCTGGTGGCCACCGCGCAGGTCGCCGACAACGCCCTCCAGGCCCCGGTGCACGCCGCGCCGGTCCTCGGCTACGAGGAGCCGGGCCTGGCGATCGCCCAGCTGAACATCGCGGGTCACCCGGTCACCACCGCCTACGGCTCCGCCGAGGCCCAGCGCCTCGCCTTCGGCCAGGCGGACGCGGTGGGCAGGCTCGACACCGGCCCGGCCACCACGGCCGCCGGTGAGCCGATCACCGCGGGCCAGCACCACGACGCGAGCCAGGCCGACGGCGTCGGCCACTTCGCGCCGGGCGCGTTCGCCGCGGGCAGGCCCGCCCAGCAGGTCATCCCCCAGCACACCGCAGGCGGGCAGGTCGCAGGCGGGCAGGTCGCCGCCGCGTCCGCCGAGGGCTTCGCCCAGGCCGGTCACGCGGCCGGCACGACCACCGCCCAGGCGGGTGTCACCCACGGGGTGGCCGCCGTCGCGGGTCACGCCGTCGCCCCGATCGCCGCCACCCCGGTCGCCACCTCGGTCGCGGCCCCGGCCGTGGTCGCCGCCGCGCAGGCGTCCGCGCTGGTCGCGGGCCCCGAGTCCGCCCTGTCCCAGACCACCCGCACCGCCGCCCACACCACGGCCGGCGTCCAGCACGTGCAGCACGTGGACTCCCCCGGTTACCGCGCGGGCGCCGCGTGGACCCCGGCCGAGACCGCGAGCATGGCCGAGCTGGCCGCCGCCAAGGCGGGCACCGCCATGGCCGCGATCGTCGCCGACCTCGCCGCCGAGCAGGGCAAGCCGCGCACCACCGTGCTGCACGGCGCGCAGGCCGCCCGCCTGTCCCGCGCCCCGATCGCCGAGACCGCCGCCGACGCGGCGGAGCAGGCCAGGGCCGCGAAGGCCGCGAAGGACAAGCGCGCCGAGGAGCTGCGCGCCGCCGAGACCGCCAGGTCCGAGGAGGCGCTGGCCGCCAGGGAGAGCCTGGCCCTGGAGCGGGCCGCCCGCGCCGAGGCCGAGCGCGCCCGCGAGGTCGCCGAGGCCAGGCTCGCCTCGATGGAGGCCGACGAGGCCGCCGCGCGCGCCGAGGGCCGCGCCGCCGCCGAGGCCGCCACCGCCGAGCTCGCCCCGGCCCCGCTGCTGGTTCCCGGCGCGGTCACCGCGAAGGAGATCGCCGAGGCCGTCGCCCAGATCATGGGCGGCGCCAGGGAGACCGGCGCCGAGACCGGCGCCGAGTCCGACACCGCCACGGCCGAGATCCCGGTCCAGCCGACCCCGAAGCCCAAGGCCACCACCCGCACCACCCGCTCGTCCGGGTCCAAGGCGGCCGTGAAGCCGAGGACCCCGAAGGCCAAGCCCGCCGCCGCGTCGAAGAAGCCGACCGCGCTGCCCGCGCCGAAGCCGGTGCCGCGCCGCGCCACCATGTACACCGGTCGCACCCGCCCGGCCTGCGAGGTGGAGGTCGACCTGACCGGCGCCCCGGTGCCGGACCAGCGGACCGAGAGCTCCCGCCCGCTGCGCCCCCTGCGCACCGCGGGCCCCGCCCCGGCCGCGCCCGCCCTGCCCGGCCAGGTCCTGGTCGTGGCGGGCGAGCTGGAGCACGCGCTCGACGTCGCGAACGCGGTGTGCCGAGACCTGCGCATCGACCCGTCCGACGTGCTGGTCGCCGGTCCGACGACCAGCGGTCACCGCCGCGTCGCCAGCGCCCGCCACGCCGCCCAGGTCGCCGCCGAGCTGCACGCCGCCGAGACCCCCTCGGTCGTGGTCGTGCAGGCGTCGGTGGACGAGGCCGACGGCGCGCAGTGGGCCGCCGAGATCACCCGCGCCCTGGGCGCGAGCGCGGTCTGGGCGGTCGTGGACGCCACGCGCAAGTCGCGCGACCTGGCCAGGCACGTGCGCGAGCTGGGCGACGTGGTCGCCATGGCCGTGCACGGCGCCGCCGCCAGCGCGGACCCGACGACGGTGCTGGAGCTGGGGCTGCCGATCGTGGCGGTCGACGGCAAGCGCATGTCGAGCACCGGTTCCGCGGCCACCGCCCTCGCCGACCTCGTGGCAGCGTGACCCCGTGCTGCGCTACTCGACGATGCTGCTGGCGGGCGTGCTGAGCGCACCCGCGATGTGGGGCGCGTTCGTGACCGGCAGCGTGGACCCGCTGGACGCGCTGATCCGGTTCCTGATCACCGTGCCGGTCGCCGCGGTCCTGCTGGCGATCCCCAGGGCGGTCTTCCGCAAGTACGAGCCGGACCGCTCGATCCACGCGGTGGTGATGGCGCACGCCGAGCGCACCGACCTGGGGCTGCCGGGCAAGGACGGCGCCGCCGCTTCCACCCGATCAGGTCAGTCCACGGCGGACTGACCGGCCGACTCCTAGGCTGGCGCGACATGGACCACGCCTCGGCGGCGCTCACCCCGGTGCTGCGGGACCTGTTCGGCGTGGCGGCCGACCTGGCCACCCACAGCACGGGCGCGTCCGAGGCGCGGGCGCGGGTGGTGGAGCTGTGCGGGCTGCTGCCCGACGGGAACAACGTGCTCAAGCAGGCGCTGGGCCTGCTCGACGCCCTGCGCGTCGAGCAGGCCCGCGAGCCCAGGCACGCGGCGGGCGCGCCCGCGCCGGAGCGCTCGCTCGTGGTGCTGGTGGACGCGCACGGCGCGACGGACTTCGACCCGGACGCGGTGCGCGACCTGCTGGGCATGGCAGAGGGGCCGCCGACGATGGAGCGGTTCACCGCGCTGGTGCACCCGGACGACCTGCCGCGCGTGCGCGGCGAGTACCGGCGGCTGCTGACCTCGCCGCACCGGCAGGTCGAGCTGGACCTGCGGGTCCGGCACGCGGCGGGCCACTGGGTGGTGCTGGCGGTGGGGATGCTGAACCTGCTCGACACCGGGGCGGGCGTGGTCGTGGCGCACTGCCGGGACGTGACCGCGCGGCGGCTGGCCGAGGAGGAGGCGCGGGCCGAGCGCGGGCGGTTGCAGCAGGTGGTGCTGCGGCTGGCGGGCGCGGTGGCGGTGGACGACCGGGAGCGGGTGTTCCTGCACAACCCGGCGTTCACGGCGGTGTTCGGCGACCGGCCGTGGAACGGGATGCCGGTGGCGGACTTCACGGCGGCGCTGGGCGCGGTGAGCGCGGAGCCGGTGGCGACGGCGGCGCGGCTCGCGGAGCTGGCGTCGTCCGAGTGGGGGCACCGGGACGTGCGGCTGGTGCTGCGCGACGGGCGGATCGTGGTGGGCGACCTGGTGCCGCTGGGGCCCGCGGCGGAGCTGGGGCGGTTCTGGCACTTCCGGGACGTCACGGCGGACACCGCGGCGCGCGCGGAGCTGGAGGAGAGCAACCGGGTGCTGGCCGAGGCGGCGGCGGTGAAGGGGCGGTTCGTGGCGACGGTGTCGCACGAGCTGCGCACGCCGCTGACCGCCGTGCTGGCGTTCGCGGAGATGATGCCGGGCGCGGGGCCGCTGAACGCGGAGCACCTGGCGCACCTGGAGGTGATCCGCCGGAACACGGCGCGGCTGGTGCGGCTGGTGGACGACCTGCTGCTGCTGTCCCGCCTGGAGAGCCACCGGTTGCCGCTGTCGCTGGCGGAGGTGGACGTGGCGGGGCTGCTCGCGGAGGCGGAGCACGACCACGCGAACCCGGCGGAGAACGCGGGGATCGAGCTGGTGGTGGAGCCGGTGGACGGGCCGAAGGTGCGCGGGGACGCGGTGCGGCTGTCGCAGGTGCTGGACAACGTGATCGGCAACGCGCTGAAGTTCACCCCGGCCGGGGGACGCGTTCGGGTGCGGTCCCAAGTGGACCCGACCGGGTGGCTGATCACGGTGAGCGACACCGGGATCGGCATCCCGGCGGCGGACCTGCCGGACCTGTTCGACGTGTTCCGGCGGGCGGGCAACTCGACGGGCGTGCCGGGGAGCGGGCTGGGGCTGTCGATCTGCCGCCAGATCATGGCTTTGCACGGCGGGAACATCCGGGTGCGGGCCGCCGAGGGCAGGGGGACGACGGTGGAGCTGACGCTCCCGATCGGAGGTTCGCCCGGATGAGACCGTATTGTCCGCCGTCATGACGACCGTGGAACTGGGTCTGGACACGTTCGGGGACGTGACCGTGGGCCCCGATGGTGTGAAGCTGCCGTACGGGCGGGTGATCCGGGACGTGGTCGAGCAGGCCGTGCTCGCGGACCGGGTCGGCGTGGACGCGTTCGGGGTGGGCGAGCACCACCGGGACGACTTCGCCGTGTCGGCCCCGGAGGTGGTGCTGGCGGCGATCGCGGCGCGCACCGAGCGGATCGCGCTGGGCAGCGCGGTGACCGTGCTCAGCTCGGACGACCCGGTGCGGGTGTTCGAGCGGTTCGCGACGCTGGACGCGCTGTCGAACGGGCGCGCGGAGATCACGCTGGGGCGGGGGTCCTTCACCGAGTCGTTCCCGCTGTTCGGGTACGACCTGGCGGACTACGAGCGGTTGTTCGCGGAGAAGCTGGAGCTGATGGCGCGGCTGCTGGACGAGGGTCCGGTGTCGTGGAGCGGGACCGTGCGGGCCGGGCTGGAGGAGCAGCACGTGTACCCGAAGACCGAGGGCGGGCGGATGCGCGCCTGGGTCGGCGTCGGGGGCAGCCCGAACTCGGTGGTGCGGGCGGCGAGCGGCGGGTTCCCCGTGGTGCTGGCCATCATCGGCGGCGAGCCGGAGCGCTTCGCGCCGTTCGTGCGGCTGTACCACCGGGCGCTGGACGAGCTGGGGCGGGAGCGGCTGCCGGTGGCGGTGCACTGCCCCGGTTTCGTGGCGGACACGGACGAGGAGGCGCGCGAGGTGCTGTGGCCGCACTGGCGCGCGGTGCACGACCGGATCGGGCGCGAGCGCGGGTGGCCGCCGGTGACGCGGGAGCGGTTCGAGGACGACGCGGCGTTCGGCGCGCTGCACGTGGGGTCGCCGGAGACGGTGGCGCGGCGGATCGCGAGGACGGTGTCGGTGCTGGGGGTGGACCGGTTCGACCTGAAGTACTCGAACGGGACGCTGCCGCACGAGCGGATGATGGCGGCGGTGGAGCTGTACGGGACGAAGGTGATCCCTCGGGTGCGGGAGCTGCTGGCCTCGGGGGTGTGAGGCCGGGGTGTGAGGCCGGGGCGGCGGGCGGGGGTGCTCGCCGCGGCGGCTTGGTGATCGGTGCGGCGGCTTGGTGATCGGTGCGGCGAGGTCGGTTTCCCTTCACCCGTTCGGGGAACAGGGGGACGTGACCGGGACGACGTTCGGCGTCGAGGAGGAGTACCTGCTGGTCTCCCCGGAGACGTCCCTCCCCACCGCGAGCGCCCCCGAGGTGCTGTCGGTGGTGCGCGACCTGCCGCCGGGCGCCCTGGCCCAGCAGGAGCTGCTGTCCTCGCAGGTGGAGTTCGCCACCGGGGTGTGCCGGACCGCGTCGGAGCTGCGGGAGCAGCTGCGGGCGGGCCGGAGGGCGGTCGCGGACGCGGCGGGCCGGGTGGGCGTGGTCCCCGTGGCCGTGGGCAACCCACCGCTACCGGGGCGGGTTCCAGTGACGCAAGGTTCACGCTATCGAGAGATCACGTCCCTCTATCAGGGACTGATGACGGACTACCAGTGCTGCGGCTGTCACGTGCACGTGGGTGTGCCGGACCGGGCGACAGGTGTGGCGGTGCTGGACCACCTGCGGCCGTGGCTGCCGACGCTGCTGGCGCTGTCGGTGAACTCGCCGTTCGACCGGGGCGAGGACACCGGGTACGGGAGCTGGCGGGCGGTGCGCCAGTCCTCGTTCCCTGGGTGGGGGGCGCCGCCCCTGCTGCGCACGGTGGAGCGCCACGACCGGTTGGTCGAGGCGGCGGTGGGCACGGGCGCGCTGGTGGACCCGACGATGACGTTCTGGCTTGCCCGGCTCTCACCGAAGTACCCGACCGTGGAGGTCCGGGCGGCGGACACCTCGGCCACGGCGGAGGGCGCGGTCCTGCAAGCGGTGCTGACCAGGGCGCTGGTGGACACCGCGCTGGCCGCGCTGGAACGCGGCGAGGAGGCAACCGATCACGAGCCCGCGGTGCTGGCGGCGGCCCTGTGGTCGGCGGCCCGGCACGGAGCGGCAGACCGGGGCGTGGACCCGACGACGGGCCGGGCCGTGCGGGCGGAGACCTTGGTGCGCGCCCTCCTGAACCACGTCCGCCCGGCGCTGGGCGCGGACGCGGGCTGGGCGGCACACCTGGCCCTGCACGGCCGCTCGGGCGCGGCGCTGCAACGCGCGGCGAGTGGTGAGGGGGCAGTGGGTGGCGGCGGGGCAGTGGGTGGCGGCGGGGCAGTGGGTGGCGACGGGGCAGTGGGTGGCGACGGGGCAGTGGGTGGCGACGGGGCAGTGGGTGGCGACGGGGCAGCGAGTGGCGACGGGGCAGCGAGTGGCGACGGGGCAGCGGGCGAGGGAGGGGCGAAGGTCGCGCCAGGAGTGATGAGGGCAGCGGGCGCGACAGGCGCGATGGGGGCGGCGGGCGCGGTACGCGCGCTGGCAGAGGTGTTCACCGCAGCGGGCAGCTGAGCGAACGGACCGTTCACACCCCAAACCCTCACCCCACCCACCGCCCGCCCCCGGTCTTCCCCCTCGCTCTTGGTCCCGCCAGCACCCCCGCCCCTCGCCCCCGCCCTCGGTCCCGCTCCCGGCCCCGGCCCCGGTCTCGGACTCGGACTCGGTCCCGCTCCCGGCCCCGGCCCCGGTCTCGGGCTCGCCCCCGCCCTCGGTCCCGCCAGCGTCCTCGCTCCCGCTCCCGCCCCCGGTCCCGCTCCCGGTCTCGGGCTCGGCCCCGCTCCCGGTCCCGCTCCCGGTCTCGGACTCGGCCCCGGCCCCGGCCCCGCGCCCGGTCCCGCTCCCGGTCTCGGACTCGGCCCCGGCCCCGCGCCCGGGCTCGGGCTCGGACTCGGGCTCGGCCCCGGTCTCGGGCTCGGCCCCGGTCTCGGGCTCGGGCTCGTTCTCGGGCTCGCTCTCGGGCTCGGGCTCGGGCTCGGACTCGCTCTTGGGCTCGGGCTCGGGCTCGGGCTCGGGCTCGCCAGCGTCCTACCCCCTCGCCCCCGCCCCGGCCCAGTCACCACCAGCCCTCGGCCCCCGCACGCCAAAGCCCTCCCCCACCACCGCCCCGCGCCCCCGTGTAGCCGAAATCCACCGGGGTAGCCCTCGCCCATGAGCGTTCGTGGTGCTGGTGGGGTTGTCGTGGATGTGGTGCCTTCGCAGGTCTCCGGTGAGCGGCCGGTCGGTGAGCGGGCGGTCAGCCCTCCCCTGCCGTTGCCGCGCGGGGCGCTGTCCGAAGGGGTGGTCGCCGCGCTTCGCGGGGGTGGGCTGCTGCCCGCCGTCGGCGACCAGGACCCGTGGGGCGACGACCTCCAGCTCGCCCTCCACACCCTCTACGAGCTGCACTACCGGGGGTTCGACGGGGTCGACCCCGACCTGGAGTGGGACTCCCGGCTGCTGGAGCTGCGCGGTGGGCTGGAGCGGCGGTTCCTCGGGGCGGTGCGGGACGAGTTGGGCGGGGCGCCGTCGTTGGACGAGGTGCTCGGCGAGCTGCTCGTGGAGCCCGTCGACGGCAGCGGGATCAGCCACCACCTCAAGGGCGACGGGGAGTGGTGGCAGATGCAGGAGCACCTTGCTCACCGGTCCGTGTATCACTTGAAAGAGGCTGATCCCCACGCTTGGGTGATCCCCCGGTTGACGGGGCGTGCCAAGGCCGCGCTGGTCGCGGTGGAGTTCGACGAGTTCGGCGGTGGACGCCCCGAGCGGATGCACTCGGAGCTGTACGGGCGGCTGCTCAGCGGGGCCGGACTGTCCCGCGAGTACCTGTCCTACCAGGACAGCGCGCCCGCGCCGATGTTGGCCGTGGTCAACCTGATGTCGGCGTTCGGGCTGCGCCGCTCGCTGCGCGGCGCCCTCGTCGGGCACTTCGCCGCCGCCGAGATCACCACGGCGCCGAGCGCCAAGCGCATGGCGGCGGCCCTGGAGCGGATGGGCGCGCACCCGGACTGCGTCGAGTTCTTCACCGAGCACGTCGAGGCCGACGCGGTGCACGAGCAGGTGGTGCGGCACGACGTCATCGGCGACCTGCTCCGCCGGGAACCGGAGCTGACCCCGGACGTGGTGCTGGGCGTTCGGGCCACGGACCTGGTGGAGGGGCGCTACGGCGAGCACGTGCTGGGCGCGTGGACGCGGGGCGAGAGCTCGACCTACCGGCACTGAGGCACGGGGGGCGGGGCGGGGGCGGGGCCGGGCGGCGAGCAGATCAGCCCCGCCCCCGGCCTACCCCTCGTCCTCCCGGTGGGCGCGCACCCGCTTGCGGTGGCTGGTGTCGCAGAACGGGTAGCTGCGGCTCCTGCGGCACGCGCACACCGCCACCACCACCCGGTCCGACCGCACCGCCTCCCCGTCCTCGACCACGACCTCCACCGGCCCCTCCACCAGCACCGGCCCCTCCCGGCTGACCACGACCCTGCGGGGTTCACGGGGCGTCGGCACGGACCACCACCAAGCGCTCGTGCCGCTGCCCCGGCGCGATGAGCCTGCGCCCCTCCAGCCACCGGGCGCGCGAGCGCAGCACCGGCCCGAACCCGACGTCCCGCGACGCCACCACCTCGGCCGCCAGCCCGCCGTCCCGCAGCTGCCCGAGCGTCCGCTCCACCCCGCACAGCGCGGAGTGCACGACCAGCCCGAAACCGCCGGGCGCGAGCAGCGACGGCAGCGCCGCGCACAACCGGTCCAGCACCGCGCGCCCGTCCGCCCCGGCGTCCCACGCGCGCGCCGCGCCGGTCGGATCGGGCGGTCCGGGAGCGGGCACGTAGGGCGGGTTCGAGCAGACCACGTCGTACCGCCCGCCCACGGTCGAGAAGTCCCCGTGCCGCACCCGCACGGGCACCCCGTGCAGCAGGCAGTTCACGAACGCGGCGGCCACCGCGCGGCGGCTCCGGTCGACGGCGGTCACCTCCCCCGCCCCGGCGCGCCCGGCCGCGACGGCGAGCGCCCCGGTCCCGGTGCACGCGTCCAGCACGGTCGCCCCGTACGGGACACCGGACTCGGCCAGCGAACGGGCCAGGAGCTCGGTGTCCTCCTGCGGGCGGTACACGCCCGGTGGTCTCAGCAGCAGCACGGGAGGTGTCATTCCCACGCCGGGGCGACCCAAACGAACCGGGGCCGAACGGGCACCCGGTCGGGGGTCGCGCTCACGCGCCGAGCGCCGCCCGGAGGGTCGGGTGCACGTCCAGCTGCTCGTCCAGCCCGCTGATCGCCAGCGGCCGGAGCACCTCGCGGTGCCCGGCGACCACGGACAGCCGGGTGCCGAGCAGCTCGGCCTGCAGGTGCCCGGTGACCAGCTCGTTCAGCCCGGCCGAGCCGAAGAACCCGACCTCGGTCAGGTCGACCACCACCGGTTCCGGCGGGCGCACGCGGGCCAGCGCGGACAGGAGCTCGCGGTGCAGCGGTTCGACCGTGAGCTGGTCGATCTCGCCGCTGACGTGGAGCACCACCGCGCCACCGCAGTCCCGCGAGTGGACGCTCATCTCCTCGTCGAGGTCCCTCACCGCTCGCCTCCTCACCACACGGGGATTGCAGCGGCCCTGAGGAGGCGCCTGCTGCTCGATGACGAGCCTAACCCGAGATCGGCCACGGGCAAGGAGGTTGCCGCCTTCGAGTGGGCCGCGATACCACTTCCAGGTCACCCGGAATGGCGAGGTGATTTGCCGGAGCATTCTCCGGAAAACATCAAGCTTCCGCCAAATGAATACCGGTGTGATCCGCGTCTCCCTACGATGCGGATTATGAGACTGCTGCTGTGGATGACGATGACCTGCTGGTCGGCGGCGGACGGCGGGGTGGTGCTGCCCGCGCTGACGGGGTTCCTGCTCGTGGTCTGCGCCGCCGGCAACGGGCTGGCCGTGCGCGACCGGGGTTCGGTGCGGCGCAGGCTGACCACCGCCGCGCGCGCCCCGTCGGCGAACTGAGCGCGGTCGCGGGGAGGGGTTGAGGAGGGGGTTGAGGGGAGGGCCTGGGAGGGGGTTCGGGAGGGGGTTCGGGAGGGGTTCTCAGAGGGCGCGCAGGGCGGCGAACGCGCGGGCCAGGTCGGCCTGGAACTCGGCGCCGATCACGCACTGCCGGGTCGGGTCGTCGAGACCGCGCGTCATGGCCACCCGCAGCAGCACGCCCAGCACCGCGGCGGCCACCTCGGGGCGGCAGTCGCCGGAGGGGGCCTCAAGGCGGCGCGCGACCGCGTCGACGACGACGCGCTCGAACTCGGCCATCCGCTCGTGCAGCACGGGCACCAGCTCGGGGTGGCGGGTCACCAGTTCCTGCGCGGTGCGCAGGTCGGCGCGCTCGGTGTCGGTGAGCACGCGCTCGTCGGAGAAGAGGGCGACCAGGCCGTCGAGCACGGGGCGCCCGCGGTCGGCGACGAACGCCTCGACCAGGTCGGCGGGCAGCGGTTCCGGGCCGGGGATGACGGCGGAGCGCTTGCTGGGGAAGTAGTTGAAGAAGGTCCGGGGTGAGACGCCCGCGCGGTGGGCGATCTCCTCGACGGTGACGTCGGCCAGGCCGCGTTCGAGGACCAGTGCGGCGGCGGCTTGGGAGATGTCCTTGCGCGTCGAGCGGCGACGGCGCTCCCTGAGGCCCGTCACGCGCCTGCCTCGGGGGAGAGCGGCAGCGTGATCAGCAACGCCGACATGGCGTGCACTTTAAGGACTGGGTGGGCGGGGTGCAAGCAGCGGGGGTTGGGGGCGGGAGGTGGGGAGGTGAGGGCGGGGAGGCGAGGAGGGGAGGTTCGGGAGTTCATGCGTAGCGGTTGCCGCGTAGTGCGACGGCCGCGCCTGAGGCGGTCAGCGCGGCTGCGGTCCAGGCGGTGATCAGGGTGGAGCTGTTCGGGGCTCCGGCGAGGATCGGGCCGATGACCGAGCCGGAGAGGGTGGCTGCGGCTTCCGCCATGAGGAGGACTGCGGTGACCCGGCCGAGGAGGGGGGTGGGGGTGGCGCGTTGGAGGGCGGTTTGGGCGGAGGTCAGGGCTAGGACTCCCGCTGCGCCTACGAGGGTCGCGGCGATGAGGGCCGGGGGGAGGGTGGGGGCGGAGGAGAGGAGCACGAAACCGATCGCGATGCCGAGGAGGGAGGCGGAGAGGAGGAGGTGGGCCGCGATCCGGTCCATGAGGGGGGTGATGGCGGGAGCGCCCAGGAGGGAGCCTGCGCCCAGGGCGGACATGACCAGGCCGGCTTGGAGTTCGCCGCCCAGCTCCAGGACGGCGAAGGGGACCACCAGGGCGCTGAGGGCGGCGTTCCCGGCGAAGAAGAGGGTCAGGGAGAGGACGATCGCGCGGGGGGCGGGGTTGTCGCGGAGGAAGACGGCGCCTGCGGAGGGGTGGGTGTTGGTGGGGGCGGTGCGGGGGTGGCGGGTGGTTCGGGCGATGAGGGCCGCGGAGATGAGGTAGCTGAGGGCGTCCGCGGCGATGAGGGTGTGGTAGCCGGCGGTGAAGAGGAGGGCTGCGCCCAGGGGTGGGCCCAGGAGGCGCATGGCGCCGTCGGTGAGGGCGGTGAGGGAGTTCGCGGCGGTCAGGGTGGGGCCGGTGCCGGTGATGGTGGGGATGTGGGCTTGGGCTGCGGGGCGGAACAGGACGGTGCCTGCGCTTTCCACGGCCATCACGGGGTAGACGAGCCAGAAGTGGTCGGAGTCGGGGAGGAGGAGGGTGGTGATCGCCGCGGCTCGGAGGAGGTCTGAGGCGACCATGACGTGCCTGCGGTCCAGGCGGTCGGCCAGGGCGCCTGCGAGGGGGCCCAGGAGGACCGGGGGGAGGTATTGGGCGGCGACCACCAGGCCGGTGGCGGTGGTTGAGCCGGTTTGCGCGAAGACGTGCGCGGGGATGGCTACGACCACCAGCCAGGCGCCGAAGGAGCTGATCGCGCGGGAGAGCCAGAGTAGGCGCAGGTCCCGGTTGGACAGCACGGCGAACGTCCGGATCACCGGTTGATCGTGGCGGTGGGGGTGGGGGGTGGGGTACCGCGACTTGGTGGGAGTGGGGTGGGAGTGGGGGGAGTTGTGAGTTGTGAGTTGTGAGCTGGGGTTCAAGATCAAAAGCTGAAGGGCACGCCTCGCCGGCGGGGCAGACCTCCAAAAAAGAGGGGGACGGGCTCTGCCGGCCGGTGACCGTTGGTGTGGTGGTGCGGTTTACCACTGCGGTGGGCGGGGTCCCTCTTTCCCGTTTGGCCTCCTTTCAGGCAAGCACGCTCGTCAAGACGCCGTATGACTCGGGCGGTCTGCCGTGGCGGTGCGGCGGCATCTTGACAAGCGTGCTCGGGCTTCGCCAGGCCAAACGGGAAAGAGGGACGCGGGAATGGGGCTGCGTGGGCTCGCTTCGCTCGCCCCGCAGCCCGCGAAGCGGTCAGCCCGCGAAGCCGCCGGGCTGCGAAGCCGCCGGGCTGCGAGGCGGTCAGGAGTGGAGGGTGACGGTCAGGGGTGGGGGAAGTAGGTGTTGATGGTGGGGTTGCGGAACTTGCCCTGGGGGTCGGTGCGGTTCAGGAGGGCTGCGAAGTCGGCCCAGTGGGGGTAGCGGGAGGCCAGGGTGGTGCGGGGCAGGGTGAAGACCTTGCCCCAGTGGGGTCTCGGGGTGAACGGCTCCAGGATGCGTTCGATCTTTGTTGCCACTGCCGCGACCGCCTCCGCCTCCTGTCGCCAGGTGAAGTGGAAGGCGACGCTGGGGCGGTTGTGGACGGGGCTGAGCCATTGTGCGTCCGCGTTGACCGTGCGCACCTCGGAGGTGAGCAGGATCGGGGCGAAGTCGGTCGAGAGGGTGGCCAGGGCTCGTAGGGCGGGGCCTGCGTGTTCTCTGGCCACGAAGAACTCCGACTGGAGTTCCGCGCCTACGCTCGGGGTGAAGGCGGCGCGGAAGTGCGGGAGGCGTTCGTGCCAGGGGCCAGGGTCGCCCAGTTGGGCGGTGCAGTGGTGGGCGGGTTGGCCTGGGACCGGGTGGCGGGGGGTGGTGGACTCGTGGCCGCCGGTCCAGGAGAGGTCCGCGGGTGGGGCGTCCAGGCGGCGCTTCACCCAGACCTCTGCGGTGCCTCGGTACTGGGTGAAGGAGCTGACGCTGTAGGCGGAGCCGTGCACGGCGTCGAAGTGGTCGGTCAGGGCGGACCACGGGACGTCCTGGTAGACGCGCTGCTCGACGTCGAACGCGGGCTCCACGTCGATCTCCATGGTGACGATGACGCCGAGCGCGCCCAGGGCCACCACCGAGCCGTTGAAATCGGGGTCGCCGCGTTCGACCCTGCGCAGGGCGCCGTCCGGGACCACCAGTTCGATGGCGCGCACCGCGCTGGCCAGTGAGGCGACGCCGTCGCCCGAGCCGTGGGTGGCGGTGACGCAGGTGCCCGCCAGGGTGATGTGCGGCAGCGAGGGCAGGGTGGGCAGGGCGAGGCCGTGGGCGTGCAGGAGCTCCGCCAGCCTGGCCAACCTGATGCCCGCGGAGACCCTCGCGCTGGAGCCTGCGGGCTCGAAGTGCTCCGGCATCCGCTCCAGGGTGATCAGGGTGCCGGTGGTGTCGGCGATCGGGCTGAAGGAGTGGCCGGTGCCCACGACGTGGACCGCGCGCGAGCGCGCCACCACCTCCTGGACCTGCTCGACCGTCTCGGGAACGCTGACCTCCTCAGCGGAGAACGTCAGGTTCTTGGCCCAGTTCGTGCGCGTCATCGTGCCTCCCGAGCGGACTTTAACCCGGTCGGGGGACCCATCGGAACGCCCGTCCCGCAGGGGAGCGGGACGGGCGCGTCACACCCGGTGGGCCCCGGTCACTCCTTGACGGAGAAGGCCGCGTCGAAGGCCGCCGCGGGCGGGTCGAACAGGTGCTTGCGGATGTAGGTCACGGCTTCCTCCGCGCCGCGCAGGCGGTCCATGCCCGCGTCCTCCCACTCCACCGAGATCGGGCCCGAGTAGCCGATCGCGTTGAGCGCGCGGAAGCACTCCTCCCACGGCACGTCGCCGTGGCCGGTGGACACGAAGTCCCAGCCGCGACGGGGGTCGGCCCAGGCCAGGTGCGAGCCGAGGCGGCCGTTGCGGCCGTCGAAGCGCTTCTTCGTGTCCTTGCAGTCCACGTGGTAGATCCGGTCGGCGAAGTCGAGGATGAAGCCGACCGGGTCCAGGTCCTGCCACACGAAGTGCGACGGGTCCCAGTTGATGCCGAACGCGGGGCGGTTGCCCAGGGCGTCCAGGGCGCGCTTGGTGGTCCAGTAGTCGTAGGCGATCTCGGACGGGTGAACCTCGTGCGCGAACCGCACGCCCACCTCGTCGAAGACGTCCAGGATCGGGTTCCAGCGGTCGGCGAAGTCCTGGTAGCCGTCGTCGATGACCGCCTGCGACACCGGCGGGAACATCGCCACGTACTTCCAGATCTTCGACCCGGTGAACCCGACGACCGTGTCCACGCCCAGCTTCGCGGCGGCGCGCGCGGCGTCGGCCATGTGCGCGGCGGCCCGCTGCCGCACGCCCTCGGGCTCCCCGTCGCCCCACACCGAGGCCGGGATGATCGCCTTGTGGCGCTCGTCGATCGGGTCGTCGCAGATGGCCTGCCCGACCAGGTGGTTGGAGATGGCCCAGACCTTCAGCCCGTGCTTCTCCAGCACCGCCAGCTTGGCCGGGACGTAGTCGTCGTCGGCGAGCGCCTTGTCGACCTCGAAGTGGTCGCCGGAGCAGGCGATCTCCAGGCCGTCGTACCCCCAGCTCGACGCCAGGCGGCAGACCTCCTCGAAGGGCAGGTCGGCCCACTGGCCGGTGAACAGCGTGACGGGTCGGCTCATCGTGGTGTTCCGTTCCGTTCTGTCGGCGTTGTCAGACGGCTTGCTGGAGGCGGTCAGATCGCGGTCCAGGCGGACCCGGAGCCCGCGCTGGTCTGGACGGCGTCGAGGACCCGCTGCACGCGCAGCCCGTCCGCGAAGCCGGGGTGCGGGTCGACGCCGGTCCCGATGGCGCTGAGCAGGTCGGCGACCTCGTGCGTGAAGGTGTGCTCGTACCCGAGCAGGTGCCCCGGCGGCCACCACCCCTCCAGGTAGGGGTGACCGGGCTCGGTGACCAAAACCCGCCGGAACCCGGAGTCGGGCCCCGCGTCGGTGAAGACGGACAGCTCGTTCATCGACTCGAAGTCGAACGCGAGACTCCCCTTGGACCCGTTGACCTCGATGCGCATGGCGTTCTTGCGCCCGAGCGCGTACCGAGTGGCCTCGAACGTCCCCACGGCCCCGTTGTCGAACCTCGCGAGGAACAGCGCCGCGTCATCCACGGTCACCTCGTCCCGCCCCCCGCGCTCGTCCGGCCGCTCCTTCACGAACGTCTCGGTGAGCGCGGAAACCCCGGTGACCAGCCCACCGGTGACGAACTGCGCAGCGTCCACGATGTGCGCCCCGAGGTCCCCCAGCGCCCCGGACCCCGCAGTCTCCTTCCGCAACCGCCAGGTCATGGGCGACTCGGCGTCGGACAGCCAGTCCTGGAGGTACACGGCCCGAACGTGCCGCACCTCCCCGATCTCCCCGTCGGCGACCAGCTTGCGCGCCAGCGCAAGCGCCGGAACCCGCCGGTAGTTGAAGGCCACCATCGCCTTCACCCCACGCGCGGCAGCCCGCTCGGCAGCGGCAACCATCCGCTCGGCTTCCTCGACGCTGTTGGCCAACGGCTTCTCGCACAACACGTGCTTGCCCGCGTCAAGGGCGGCGATGGCGATGTCCGCATGACTGTCCCCAGGCGTGCAGACATCAACAATCCCGATGTCCTCCCGCGCAACAAGCGCCCGCCAGTCAGTCTCAACCTCACGCCACCCGTACTTGTCAGCAGAGGCACGAGTGCGAACAGCGTCCCGCCCGCAGAGCACGGCGAGGTCAGGCACAAGCGGCACGTCGAAGAAGTGCCCAACAGTCCGCCAGGCCTGAGAGTGCACCGCCCCCATGAACGCGTGCCCAACCAACCCCACACCGATCCGCTCACCCGATCGCGTCATCGCCACCCCTCACCCAGCCCAAACCAGCCCGAACCAGTCCAAAAGGGGCCAACTCACACGACCGCCACCCGAGATTGGGCCAGATGCCGCAGTAAGCTCCCCCAACTTTTGCTGATTCTCGACAAAAGTCCCCCAAAGCGCAACGCCCGACGACCAACGCCCGACGACCAACGACCAACGACCAACGACCAACGACCAACGAGAGATGACCTCCTCGCGGGATGCGGGGCGAGCGCAGCGAGCCCACGCAGCCCCACTCCCGCGTCCCTCTTCTCCGTTTGGCCTGGCGAAGCCCGAGCGCAGGTGTCAAGACGCCGCCGCACTGCGCGGCAGACTGCCTGGTCAAACGGCGTCTTGACGCCTGTGCTTGCCTGAAAGGAGGCCAAACGGAGAAGAGGGACCCCGCCCACCGCAGGGGTACAACGGGACCACAGGACCAACGGTCACCGGCCGGCAGAGCCCGTGTCCCCTCTTTTTTGGAGGTCTGCCCCGCCGGCGAGGCGTGCCCTTCAGCTCTTGACCTTCAGCTCTTGCCCTTCAGCTCTTGACCTTCAGCTCTTGCCCTTCAGCTCCTGCCCCCTCACACCGCAAAAACCCGCTCAGTCGCGGTCCAAGCCGCCCCAACCACCCCAGCCTCATCCCCCAACTCCGACAGCACGATCGGCAGGTTCCCCGTCGCCAACGGCAACGACCGCCGATGCACCACCCCCCGAACCTCGGCCAGCAACGCGTGCCCGAGCCCCGAAACCCCACCCCCGATGACCACCATCCCCGGGTTCAAGAAGCTCACCAGCGACGCCACGACCTGCCCCAACCTCCTCCCCCCATCCCGCACCAACCCGGCAGCCGCGTAATCCCCAGCCGACGCCGCCGCCCCCACGTCCCGAGCCGTCAACCCGCCGCGCTCAGCCAACCCAGCCGCCAACAACGGCGACCTCCCGCTCCTCGCCAACCCCACCGCGTCCCGAGCCAACGCCGCCCCGCTGAACCAGGCCTCCAAGCACCCCGTCCCCCCGCAAGCGCACACCGGCCCGTCCTCCTCCAACCGGATGTGCCCGATGTCCCCGCGGCCCCCGCGACCCCCCGGTACAACCCGCCCCCCGAGCACGATCCCGCACCCCACCCCCGTCCCCACCTTCACGAACAGCAAGTCCTCCAACGACCGGGCCACCCCCGCGTGCCGCTCCCCGAGCGCCATCGCGTTCACGTCGTTGTCCACCGCGACCGGGCACCCCCACCGCGCCGCCAGCTCGTCCCGCACCGGGTACCTGTCCCACCCCGGCATGATCGGCGGCGCCACCGGCACCCCGTCCCGGAAGCTCACCGGCCCCGGCAGCCCCACCCCCGCCGCGACCACCCTCCCCGGCGCCAGCTCCCGGACCCGCGCCGCCAGCCGCACCACCCGCTCCAGCACCACCCCCGGCCCGTCACGCACGTCACTCTCCTCAGTGACCCGCGCCAACACCTCGCACCGCCCGTCCGCCACCGCCACCGTGACCGACGTGGCCCCCACCGCCACCGCCAGCACCCTCAGCTCAGCCGCCAACCGCACCAGCACCGACCGCCGCCCGCCCCGGCTCGCCGCAGGTCCGCCCTCCTCGACCAGCCCCGCCTCCGCCAACCTCCCCAGCTCAGCCGACAGCGCCGCCCGAGGCACCCCCAGCCGCTCCCCCAGCGCGACCCTCGACAGCGGCCCCTCGTCGCGCAGCAGCGCGAGCAGCCGGGACCGGTTGACCGGTGTAGGAGCCATGACCTGCGATTCCCCCGTTCAGAGCCCCCCACCTCCACTGGTGGGCCGGGCGTGGTGTTTGACTCGTGCCAACGGGGGTATCCCGTCGGCTTGTCGGGCGATTTTCCCGGAGGACTGGCGAGTGCGGATCGTGGAGCTTCGCGGTGAGCGGATCGACGTCGTCCTGCACGGCGACGACCCGCCGCTGGCGCGGATGCGGAAGTGGACCTCGGCGACGCTCGCCGGGCTGGGAGTGGCGGACGCCGTCGACACCCAGCTCGTCGGCAACGCCCTGCTCAGCAACGCGTTCAGACACGCGGTCGCCCCCCGCCGCTTCCGGCTCCACCTGGTCCGCGACGTGATCAGGGTCGAGGTGGAGGACGCCAGCCCGCAACTGCTGCCCGTGCTGAGCCGCTTCGAACCGCTCCAGCCGAGCGGTCGCGGCCTGCTCCTGGTGAACCGCCTGGCGACCCTGTGGGGCGTGGTGCAGGGCCCGACGAGCAAGACCGTCTGGGCCGAGGTCGCCGTGAACCGACCGGGCGCCTGACCCGCCGCGCCCCACTCCCGTGGCAGGCCCGCCGCGCCCCGTCCCGCGCCTGGCCCGCCGGGCTCCGCACCAGCACCCCACCCGCTAGGGTCCACGCCCGTGACCGACCCCCGCTCGGAGGCCACCCGCGCCTCGTACGACACCGTCGCCGAGTCCTACCAGCAACTGGTCAGCGGCCTCCTCCCTGGGATGCCCTTCGACCGCGCCGTCCTCGCGGCGTTCGCCGAGCTGGTCGACGGCCCCGTCCTGGAGGTGGGCTGCGGAACGGGCCTGATCACCGCGCACCTGGCCGGGCTGGGCGTCGACGTCTCCGGGGTCGACCTGTCCCCCGGCATGGTCGAGGTGGCCCGCCGCGAGCACCCCGACCTGCGGTTCGAGGTCGGGACGATGCGCGAGCTGGCCGTCCCGGCCGACTCGCTGGGCGGGGTCGTGGCCTGGTACTCGACCGTGCACGCGCCGACCGCCGAACTGCCCGCCGTGTTCACCGAACTCGCTCGGGTCCTGAAGCCCGGCGGGCACCTGATGACCGCCTTCAAGGAGGGCGACCGGGTCACCCCGCTGACCCGCGCGTACGGGCACGACGTGGACCTGGAGGTGCACTGGCACCCGGTCGACGCGGTCGCCGGCGCGATCGCCGCAGCGGGCCTGACCGAGATCGCGCGGCTGGTGAGGGCCCCGCACGGCGCCGAGAAGGGCCCGCAGGCCTGCCTGATCGCCCGGAAGCCCTAGCCCCGGCTCCCCCACCCCTCCTGCGCGTTCCCGCTGGATGGGGCCGTTCGCTGGTCGCCCCAGCGGTTCCGGGGCGTACTCTGATCCGCGCGTGCGCTGGGGGAAGCCGGTCGAATGCCGGCGCTGACCCGCAACGGTAGGGCGTCCCGAGGACGTCGAGCCCGAACACCCGGCGGACGTGGACAAGCCACGCCACCCGTCGAGGACTGCGGGTCGGGCCCCTCGGGTTGCCCGCGCCTCGCCACCGAAAGAGGCGCCACATGCGTCATGGCCGTGCCGCGGCGGGCATCGCCGCGCTGATCGTCACCGGGCTCCTGGCCCCCGCGCTGCCCGCGCGGGCCGAGCCGACCACCTCCCCCGACGGGGCGGCGGGCGGCTGGTTGACCAGGCAGCTCGTCGGCGGCGACCACCTGGAGACCACCTTCGACGGGGTCGCCTACCCCGATCACGGGCTGACGGCGGACGCGGTGCTCGCGTTCGCGGCGGCCGGGGTCGGGCGGGACAGCGGGGCCAAGGCCACCGCGTGGCTGGCGAGGCCGGAGAACCTGCCGCAGTACCTCGGCGACGGCACCGCCGAGTCGTACGCGGGCGCGCACGCGAAGGTCGCGCTGCTCGCCCAGGTCCAGGGCGTCGACCCGACCGCGTTCGGCGGGGTCGACCTGATCACCCGGCTGCTCGCGCGGCAGGCCCCGTCCGGCCGGTTCAGCGACCAGTCGCAGTTCGGGGACTTCAGCAACGGCATCACCCAGTCCCTCGCCGTGATCGCGCTGGAGCGCCACGGCTCCGCGCCGCAGGCTGCGGTGGACTACCTGGTGGGCCAGGCGTGCGCGGACGGCGGGTTCCCGCAGAAGCTGGAGCAGGCCACCTGCGAGTCGGACGTGGACACCACCGGGTACGCGGCGCAGGCGCTGCTCGCGACCGGCAGGGCCACCGAGGCCGGGGAGGCCCTGGACTGGTTGACCTCCGCGCAGGGCGCGAACGGCGGGTTCGCGGACCTCAGCCCGGCCCCGAAGCCGAACGCGAACAGCACCGGCCTGGCCGCGCAGGCGCTGCGCGTCGGCGGTCGCGGGGCGGCGGCCGACAGGGCGGTGGCGTTCCTGACCGGCCTCCAGGTGGCCTGCTCGGGCGTCGAGGCGAACCGGGGCGCGATCGCGTACGACTCCACCGGTTTCGACGCGGCCACCGCGACGCGCGCGACGGCGCAGGCCGTGCTGGGCGTGGCGGGCGTCGGCCTGACCACGCTGAAGGCCGCCGACAACGCGGGCGCGCCGACCCTGAAGTGCGACGCGCAGCCCCCGACGACCACCACCGGCCCGACCACCACCTCCACGACCACCACCACCGCGCCGACCACCACCTCCGCGCCCGCCGCGACCGCGCCGACCACCACGTCCCCGGCGGCGGTGGTCGTGACCGGGAGGCAGTCGGTGGCGCTGGCGAACACGGGCGCGAACATCGCGCCGGTGCTGGCGATCGGCGCGCTGATGCTGGTGTCGGGCGCGCTGGCGCTGGTGGCGTCGCGCAGGCGCACCCGGTGACCGGGGCGGCGGCACGGCGCTCGACCCGTCGGCCCGGCGCCTGCCTGGCCACGGCGCTGGCCCTGCTGTGGACCGCGCTGGTCCCGGCGCCCGCGTCGGCCGCCGCCTGCGACGGCGTGACCGTGGTGGTCGACTTCGGCGCGCTGGGCGGTGTCCGCACCGGCTGCGCGCCGGGCGACCCGGCCAGCGGGATCGCCGCGCTGAACTCCGCCGGTTTCCCGCACGCCTACGTGCCCCGCCAGCCGGGCCTGGTCTGCCAGATCTCCGCGCTGCCCAGCCCGTGCAACGGCGCTCCGGCCTCGGCCTACTGGTCGTACTGGCACGCCCCGGCGGGCGGCTCGTGGACCTACAGCTCCTCGGGCGCGGGCTCCTACGACCCGGCTCCGGGCAGCGTGGAGGGCTGGTCGTTCGGCGCGGGCAACCCACCCGCGCTCGCCCCACCCGCACCCCCCGCCCCGCAGCCCCAACCTCAGCCCCAGCCCCAGCAACCGGCCCCACCGCAGCCGCAACTCCCCCAACCCGCGCCCCCCGCCGCGCAGCCTGGCTCCCAGGGGACCACCCAGGCCGCACCTCCCGCGCCCGACACCCCGGCGCCCGGCGCGCCCACCTCGGACTCCTCCGCACCGGCCACCGCCGGGAGCGCCACCCCCTCCGGGAGCGCGGCCCCTTCGGAGGGCTCCACTCCCCCAGCCACGTCCCCGACCGACGCCCCACCCACCCCGATCCCCGCCGCGCAGGCCACCGACGCCCCCACCGGCGGCGCCGCGGCCTGGCCGGTCGGGGTGCTCCTGATCGCCGCGCTGGCCGGTCTGGGCGCGTGGACCGCACGCCGCCGAGCCGCCGCGTGACCAGCAACAGCGCCTCCCGGAGCCGCCGGGCGACCGGCCACCACACCCCCGGAACCGCCGCGCGACCAGCAACCACACCCCCCGGAACCGCCGGGCGACCAGCCGCAGCACACCCAGGACCAGCCACGTGACCGGCCACCACACCCCCGGAACCGCCGCGTGACCGCTCCACCCCGCCGCCTGCACCCCGGCGCGTGGTGGCTGTGGGCGCTGGGCCTGGCCGCCGCCGCGACCCGCGCCACCAACCCCCTCCTCCTCACCACCCTCCTCGCCGTAGCCGGGGTCGTGGTCGCCGGGTGCGCGCGCCGCGACGCCGGGCCGTCCGCGTACGGCGCGTTCCTCAAGTTCGGCCTGGTCGTCCTGGCCGTCCGAATCCTGTTCCACGTGCTGCTCGGCGGCGCCCAGGGCCCGACCGTGCTGCTCGCGCTCCCCGAGATCCCGCTCCCCGCCTGGGCGCGGGGCGTCCGCCTCGGCGGCCCGGTCACCGCCGAGGGCCTGGTGCTGGCGCTGTGCCAGGGCCTGCAGCTCGCGGTGCTGCTGGCCTGCGTGGGCGCGGCGAACGCGCTCGCCGACCCGAAGCGCCTGCTCCGCTCGCTCCCCGCCGCCCTGTACGAGGTGAGCGTGGCCGTCGTGGTGGCGCTGACCGTGGCCCCGCAGCTGGTGGCGAGCGCGCGCTCGGTGCGCCGGGCGCGGCTGCTGCGCGGTGACGCCCCGCGCGGCAGGCGGGTGGTGCGCTCGCTGCTCGTCCCGGTGCTGGAGGAGGCGTTCGAGCGGTCGCTGGTGCTGGCGGCGGCGATGGACTCGCGCGGGTACGGCAGGCGGGCCGGGCTCTCGCGCCGGGACCGGCTGGTGACCGGCGCGCTCGTGCTGGGCGGGCTGGTCGGCCTGTGCGTGGGCGCGTACGGCCTGCTCGGCGCGGACACCCCGGTCCCGCTCGGCGCGGGCGCGCTCGCGGTCGGCGTCGCGCTGGCCTCGGGCGGGCTGGCGCTGGGGTCGCGCCGGGTCCGCCGCACCCGCTACCGGCCGGACCGCTGGCGCGCCCGCGAGCTGCTCGTGGCCGGGTCGGGGCTGGTGGCGGCGGTGTGCGCGTTCGCCGCGCCGGGGCAGGCGCTGATCGTGCAGGTGACCCCGCTGTCCGCCCCGGTGCTGCCGCTGCTGCCCGTCGCGGGCGCGCTGGTCGCCCTGCTGCCGCTGGTGGTGGCGCCCGCGCCGCCGGAACGGAGGTCGTCGTGATCCGCTTCGAGCAGGTGTCGATCACCTACCCGGACGCCCCCGCGCCCGTCCTGTCCGACGTGGACCTGGTGGTGCCGGAGGGCGAGCTGTGCCTGGTCGTCGGCCGGACCGGGTCGGGCAAGTCGACGCTGCTGCGCGCCGCGAACGGCCTGGTCCCGCACTTCAGCGGCGGCGAGCTGACCGGCCGGGTGCTGGTGGCGGGCCGCGACACCCGCGACCACCCGCCGCGCGAGCTGGCGGACGTGGTCGGGCTGGTGGCGCAGGACCCGTGGTCGGGGTTCGTGACCGACTCGGTGGAGGAGGAGCTGGCCTACTCGATGGAGTCGCTGGCCCTGCCGAACCCGGTGATGCGCAAGCGCGTCGAGGAGACCCTGGACCTGCTGGGCCTGGCCGACCTGCGCGACCGCCCGCTGTCGGCGCTGTCCGGCGGGCAGCAGCAGCGGGTGGCGATCGGGGCGGCGCTGACCGCGCACCCGAGCGCGCTGGTGCTGGACGAGCCGACGTCGGCGCTGGACCCCGGCGCGGCCGAGGACGTGCTGGCGGCGCTGCTGCGGCTGGTGCACGACCTGGGCATGACGGTGCTGGTCGCCGAGCACCGGTTGGAGCGGGTGGCGCAGTACGCGGACCGGGTGGTGCTGGTGCGGGACGGCCGGGTGAGCGCGGGCGCCCCCTCGGAGGTGCTGGCCGGGTCGGCGGTCGCGCCGCCGGTGGTGCGGCTGGGCGCGCTGGCCGGGTGGTCGCCGGTCCCGGTGTCGGTGCGCGACGCCCGGCGGGCGGCGGGTGGGCTGCGCGAGCGGCTGGCCGGGGTGGCGCCGCCAGAGGACGCGCCGGTGGGCGGTCCGCCCGTCCTGCGCGCCGAGGGCGTCCGGGTCGGGTATCCGGGGGTGGACGCGGTGCGCGGGGTGGACCTGGCGGTCCGCGCGGGCGAGCGGGTGGCGCTGATGGGGCGCAACGGGTCGGGCAAGTCCAGCCTGCTGTGGGCGGTGCAGGGCAGCGGGAGCCGGGCGGCGGGGAAGGTGCTGGTGCTCGGCGCGGACGGCGGGGCGGACCCGGCGGACCTGGAGCCGGGTGAGCGCCGGGAGCTGGTCGGGCTGGTGCCGCAGCAGCCCGCCGACCTGCTGTACCTGCACGACGTGGCGGCCGAGTGCGCGCAGGCGGACCGCGAGTCGGGCCGCGGGGCGGGGACGTGCCGCGCGCTGCTGGACGGCCTGGCGCCGGGCGTGCCCGCCGGGGCGCACCCGCGCGACCTGTCGGAGGGGCAGCGGCTGGCGCTGGTGCTGGCGATCGCGCTGACCGCCGAGCCGCGCGCGGTGCTGCTGGACGAGCCGACCAGGGGTCTGGACGTGACGGCGAAGCGGCGGCTGGTCGAGGTGCTGCGCGGGCTGTCGGAGCGGGGCGCGGCGGTGGTGCTGGCGACGCACGACGTGGAGTTCGCGGCCGAGTGCGCGACCAGGGTGGTGGTGCTGGCGGGCGGCGAGGTGGTGGCGGACGGCCCGACGCCGGAGGTGGTGACCTCGTCGCCGGTGTTCGCGCCGCAGGTGTCGAAGGTCCTCGCGCCGGGCCGGTGGCTCACGGTGGAGCAGGTCGAGGGGGCGCTGCGGTGAGCGCGGCGCCGGTCCGGATCGGCCCGAGGGCAGTGGCGGCGCTGCTGGTGGCGGGCGCGATCAGCCTGATCGCGTTCGGCTGGCCGCTGCTGGTGGAACCGGGCGCGGGGATCGCGCGCTCGACCGACGCGCCGTGGCTGTTCGCCCTGCTGCTGCCGCTGGTGATCGCGGTGGTGCTGGCCGAGCTGAGCGAGGGCGGCCTGGACTCGAAGGCGGTCGCCGTGCTGGGCGTGCTGTCCGCGCTGGGCGCGGCGGTGCGACCGCTGGGGGCGGGCACGGCGGGCGTGGAGACGGTGTTCTTCCTGCTGGTGCTGGGCGGTCGGGTGTTCGGCCCCGGTTTCGGCTTCGCGCTGGGCAGCACGACCCTGTTCGCGTCGGCGCTGCTGACCGGCGGGGTGGGGCCGTGGCTGCCGTACCAGATGATCGGCGCGGCCTGGGTGGGCCTCGGCGCGGGGCTGCTGCCGCGCTGCCGGGGGTGGCGGGAGCTGCTGGTGCTGTCCGGGTACGGGGCGGTGGCCGGGCTCGGGTACGGGCTGCTGCTGAACCTGTCGTTCTGGCCGTTCGCGCTGGGCGCGCACAGCGACCTGTCGTTCCAGCCCGGCGAGCCGGTGTGGTCGAACCTGACCAGGCTGGCGCTGTTCAGCCTGGCCACGTCGCTGGGCTGGGACGTGGGGCGGGCGATCACCACGGCCCTGCTCGTGGCGACCACCGGCCCGGTGCTGCTGCGCACGATGCGCAGGGCGGCCCGCAGAGCCGCGTTCACCCGCTGACGACCGCGGGCCCGTCTCCGGGAGCCGCCGCTCCCGCTCGCACCCCCGGCGCCCGCGGGCGGTCGCGCCCGTCTTGATCACCCACCCGTTGATCACCCACCCGGTTGGCGGAGCGCCGGGACGCGCCCACTACCGTTGCCGCATGGCACTGGCGTGGCGTCCTCTGGACGAGCAAGCGATCGGACGCGTCCTGGCACTGGCGGACACCCCGTGGGGCGACCTGGACGACGCGTGGGCGAGCACCGGCTGGGAGCTGCCCGGCGGGGTCGCGCTCTCGCACCAGGTGTTCGAGGAGCTGGAGTACCGGTTCGACCTGCCCGAGGGCCCGGTCCGGTTCGGCGCCGACGAGACGGCCCTGACCAGCGCCTCCCTGGACTTCGCCTGGTTCGCCCCCGACCCCGAGGACGTCCCGGAGGGCGACTGGCCGGAGGGCTGGCAGCTCGCCGAGGACGCCTCCCGCGCCGACTTCACCGCCCGCTACGCCGAGGGCGTGGCCGCGCTGACCGCCGTGCTGGGCGAGCCCGAGCGCACCGGCGGGCACGACGAGGAGCTGGGCTGGCAGCACGCGCTGTGGCGGCGCGGCGAGAACACCGTCGTGGTCGTCGCGCAGGGCGAGCAGTTCGACCAGTACGGCGAGAGCGAGGCCGCCCTGCTGTGGGTGGTCCGCCACCGGGGCGAGGTGCCGGACGGCGAGGAGTTCTACGAGTGGCTGTGCGGCGCGGGCGAGTGACCCCGGCCTGACGCGGGCGGGTCGCCGCCACTCCGGCGACCCGTCTCGGGCCAAGCCCTTGCCCGCAGGGCTCTTGCCCGCCCGGCTCTTGCCCGCCAGGCACTCCCCCACCAGGCACTCCCCCGGCCAGGCGTTCCCCTCCGCCAGCCCCCCCGGCCAGGCACTCCCCTCCGCTAGGCGTTCCCCCGCTGCCGCCCCTGCTCCCGCTCCTCCACGAGCGCCGCGAGCTTGCCCAGCGACATCGCCCAGCCGTGCTCGTTGTCCTCGGGCCGCACGCTCGGCGGCAGGTTCTCGTGCACGCCGGTGACCTGCGTGCCGCCCTCGACGTCCACCAGCGTGAACGTCAGCACCATCTCCCCCGCCGTGTCCGGGTCGTCCGTGTCGAACTCGACCACCTGGACCACCTCGGTGTCCTGGACCAGCCGCGTGAAGCGACCGCCGTAGCTGTCCACCCGGTCGCTGGTCTTGCCCGCCGTCGTGCTCGGGTCGTCGTAGGTGAGGCTGATCCGGAACTCGCCGCCCTCCCTGGCGTCGAAGGCCCGCACCTCGCTGCTCATGCCGTTGGGGACCATCCAGCGGCCCACCGCCTCGCCGTCGAGCAGGGCCCGGTACACGGCTGCTCGTGGGGCTCGGACGGTGCGCTGCACGCGGGTCGTCGTCATGCGCGCGACGCTAGCAGCGGGGACCGACAGCGAGCGGCGCCCGCGAACTCCGGACAAGCCCCTTTCCAGGTGGTGAGGAATTGACCGGGCGACCCAATCGAACCGGCCGCCGTTTTCCGCCCGGCCGCGCCGACCGGAAAACCCGCATTCGACCGGATCATCCCAGGTCGCCCCCCGGTCAAATATCCGCCGAACGTCAGCAGGGCCCGCGTTGCCCCCTTTCGAGGCGTGCCGCCCAGCCGTGATCAGCATTGGCCGCAGACTGACCCGAAGGGGTGTTTCCGCAGCTCTGCGGTGTAGCCCGCGACTGCGGAGCGTCACTCCGCGCCGCGTCGTCCCACGTTCCGGAAGCGTTCACGGCGAACCCCGGAACACCGTCCCGACCGCGTTCAGCAGGGGTTAAAGGGAGCCTTAAGGGCGTGTCGCACGCGAAGCCACTGCCACGATCGAGTTAATTTGTAGGATCTGCTGGCGCGGTGAGGTGACAGGCGGTTGGATGATCCGGGTTCCTGTCCACCACCCGGTCGAAGGCGCTATTAGCCCTGTCGCGCAAGCTGTGATGAACGACCGGTGGGCGGGCCCTGATCGGCGCAGCCGCCGGAGCACCTCGTGGGCACGCGCGCGCCGGACGTTCCGGCGCGCGCGGACGTGAAGACCGAACGCACCGAACGCAGAGCCACCGGAGAGGGTGACATGACGGTTCCGCTTTCACGGGAGGCGGAAGCGCTCCGCGAGCGCGCGGAGCTGGCTGGGACGTGGGCGGGGCTGCTGGCCGGGCACTCGGGCGGCAGGGTTCCGGGGCAGGTGCTGGAGCGGGCGCTGCTCGGCGAGGTCGAGCGGCTGTGCGCGGGCGCGCTGGGCATCGGCGACGGGGACGAGGACGACTTCGAGGACGACCCGGACGGCGCGGGGCCTGCCGTGGCGCGGGGCAGCGCGGACCTGGCCGTCGCGGCGGGCCGCACCACGGGCGGCGTGCTCGCGGAGCTGACCTAGGACCCCGAGGCGCTGCGGGTGACGCTGGAGCTGCTGAGCGCCGGGTTACCGGGGCTGGCCACCCTGTCGGCGGTCGGCAACCGCGTCCCCTCGGTGCTGGCGGCGCTCGCCGCCGGGTTCGCCGAGCAGGCGGTGGCGCACGGCGCGGCGAGGTCCGCGCGCACCCCGAGGCCCCGCGCGGAGAGCGTCCCCCTGGCGACCCCGTGCGGCGCGGCGGTCCGGGTCCCGGTCGACGGGCCGCCCGCCACACCCGCCGCGCCGGAGGACTTGGACGAGGACGACGACGAGCAGCCGCACCACTGCTCGCCCGCCGACGACGACGTCGACGACCTGAGCGGCGCCGGGACCGGCGACGAGCCGCCGACCGGCGCGAAAACCGCCCCCGCGCCGGAGACCGCTCCCGGCGGGCCCCACCGCAGGCGGGCGGGCGCCGACGCCCCGCCCACCGGCGCGGGCGCCGTCGACCAGAACTCCCCCTGGCAGGCCCCCACCGGCGCGGGCCTGCCCGACGCGGACCCCACCAACAACAACCTCCCCGACGCCGAACTCCCCGGCGGTCCGGCGGCCGGGCTCCCGATGGCCGAGTCGGTGCTGCTGGCGGCCAAGGCCGGGATCGTGGAGGAGGCCGCCCGGATCGGGGTGGCCTCGGTGACGTTCGAGGGCAGCGTCCTGGAGGCCAACGACGCGCTCGCGGACATCCTCAACCGCGCCCGCGGCACGCTGACCGGCGTCGACCTGCTCGAACTCGTGCACCCCGCGGACCGGGGCGCGGTCGTGGCCGACCTGGTGGGCCTGGCCTGCGGCGGCACGGCGGCGCTGTCCGGGCAGCGCAGGCTGCTCCGCCCGGACGGCGAGGTCGCGTGGGCCGCGCTGACCACCGCGCCGCTGCGACCACCCGGCCGGGAGCCCTACGCGGTGGTGGTCGTGGAGGACCGGACCGACGTGAGCCTGCTCCAGGGGCAGCTCAACCACCAGTCGCTGCACGACGTGCTGACCTGGCTGCCGAACCGGCAGTACTTCACCAGCAGGCTGGAGCGGGCGCTGCGCACAGCCGACCCGGCGACCGGCGTCACCGTCTACCACCTGGACCTGGACGGGTTCTCCCGGATCAACGGCGGCCTCGGCCGGGCGGTCGGCGACCACGTGCTCAAGACCGCCGCGTCCCGGCTGTTCGAGGCGGTGCCCGGTGAGAACACGATGATCGCGCGGTTCGGGGCGGACGAGTTCGCGGTGCTCGTGGAGAACGTCGCGGGCACGCCGGACGTGGTGACCACGGTGCGGCTGATCAACGAGCGGCTCGGGGAGCCGCTGGAGGTCGCGGGGCAGGAGATCGCGCTGTCCGCCACGATCGGGGTGGTGCACCGGCCCGCGCCGGGGACCCCGCCCGCCGAGCTGCTGGAGGCGGCCGACCTCGCGCTGCGGCGGGCGCGCGGGCTGGGCAGCAGGCAGTGGGCGCTGGCCGATCCGGAGCTGGACGGGGCGGACCGGCGGGACTTCGCCCTCGCGGCGACCATGCCCGGCGCGTGGCGGCGCGGGGAGCTGGAGGTCCGGTACCGGCCGGTGGTGCGGTTGGCGGACGCGGGGGTGGTGGCGGCCGAGGCGGTGCTGCGGTGGCGGCACCCGGTCCTCGGGGTGCTGCCGCACGCCCGGTGCGCGAGGTTGGCCGAGGAGACCGGGTTCGCGGTGCCCCTCGGGGCGCTGGTGCTGCGGGCGGCGTGCGAGCGGGCCGCCGAGTGGGCGCGGGACGGGGCGGAGCTGCCGGTGCGGGTGGCGCTCAGCGGTGAGCAGGCCGCGGACCAGGACCTGGTGGGGTCGGCGCTGCGGGCGCTGGAGGAGACCGGGCTGCCCCGGCGGCTGCTGCGGGTCGCGGTGCCCGCGCGGGTGCTGTTCGAGCGGGACGAGGCCGCGGACAACCTGCGGGTGCTCGCCGACGCGGGCGTGGGCGCGGAGGTCGACGACTTCCCGGTGGCTCCGGGCGAGCTGGCCGCGCTGGAGGCGTTCCCGGTGCGGGCGGTCCGGGTGCGCGCCGGGCTGGAGGTGGCGCACCCGAGCGCGGTGAAGGCGCTGACCGACCTGCTCGGGGTGCTCGGGGAGGCCGGGGTGGAGGTGTCCGTCGACGGGCTGGCCACGGCCGAGCGGAGCCGGTGGTGGCGCGAGGTGGGCGCGGAGACCGGGACCGGACCGCTGTTCCCCAAGCGGGCGCGGTGACGCGGGCGCGGTGACGGCGGGCCGGGTGGCACCGGGCCCGCCCACGGGCGGTTCGGCGAGGACGCCGGGGAGCGGCGGACCGCCCGTCCCCGTGCGGGGGCGGGCGGTCCGGTGGCTTCCCGCTCGGGGCTAGATGCGGCAGGTGTCCAGGGAGCTGACCAGGATCGCCCGCGCGCCCACGTTCCACAGCTGGTCCATGATCTTGGGGGCGTCGTGCCTGGGCACGAGCGAGCGGACCGCCACCCAGCCCTCGCGGGCCAGCGGCGAGACCGTGGGGGCCTCGATGCCGGGGACCAGCTTGAACGCCTCCTCCTGCGCGCTGGTCGGGCAGTCGAAGTCCAGGATCACGTAGCTGCGGGCGATCAGCACGCCCTTGAGCCTGCGCACCAGCACCTCGACGGCCTCGGCGGTCTCCGCGTCGACGCGCGTGGCGTCGCGCTGGATCAGCACGGCCTCCGAGCGCAGGATCGGGTCGCCGAACGTGGCCAGGCCCGAGGTCTTCAGGGTGATGCCGGTCTCGACCACGTCCGCGATGGCGTCGGCCACGCCCAGCTCGACGGCGGTCTCGACCGCGCCGTCCAGGCGGACCAGGTCCGCCTTGATGCCCTGCTCCTCCAGGTGGCGGCCGACCAGCTTCGGGTAGCTGGTGGCGATCCGGCGGCCCGCCAGCTCCGAGACGTCGGAAATGGCGCCGGGCACCCCGGCGAAGTAGAACGAGGCGCGCCCGAACCCGAGCGGCAGGATTTCGTCGGCGGCGATCGTGGAATCGAGCAGGAGATCGCGGCCGGTGATGCCGACGTCGAGCGAACCCTCGCCGACGTAGACCGCGATGTCGCGCGGGCGCAGGAAAAAGAACTGCACGCCATTGGCCTTGTCCGCGACGATCAGCTCGCGCCCCGACCTGCTCACGCGGTACCCCGCCTCGCTGAGCATCCGCGCGGCGGGTTCGCTGAGCGAACCCTTGTTGGGCAGGGCAAACCGGAGAGAAGCCATGCTCGGGAGTCTGCCACACCGGGTGACGGTCACCTGTTCCGGGTACACCGGGACGAGTGTCACGGGGAATGAGACCCACTCGGGGTTCATGGGTCGTTCACCCGGTCGAGAGGGAAAGCCGAGCATTGCATTCAAATGGAAAGCGGGTGTGACGCGGAGCGCGCGGGGAGTGGCGCGCGCGGGGCGGGCGGGTGATTCATCCGGGTTTTCCGGTCGCGCTTTGCGCTCGCGCGGACGCGGACCCAGACGCCGACACCGACACCGGCGCGGAGGGGACGCCGCCCGCCGCCCGCTCCGCCGGAGAGCCTAAGCGGCGGGCGGGCGCGAGTCAGCCGGTTTTCCGGACGACCGGCGGGCGGGACCGGGGGCGGTGGTGGGCGCCCCCGGTCCGCGGCGGCCCCGCCGGGGTCAGCGGTCCCCGGCGAGCAGGCGCTCGAACGGGACGACGTCCGCGTACGGGTCCGCCTGCGCGGCCGGGGCGCGGCCCGCCAGCAGGTCCGCCAGCTCGGCCCCCGCGCGGTCGATCCGCCCGACCAGCCCGGAGCCCGCGCCCCAGTCCGCCGAGGCCGCGTACACGCCGGTCGGCAGCACGATCGCCTTCAGGTAGGCGAACAGCGGGCGCAGCGCGTGGTCCAGGACCAGCGAGTGGCGCTCGCTGCCGCCGGTCGCGCCGATCAGCACCGGCTTGCCCGCCAGCGAGGTCGGCTCCAGCACGTCCACGAACGACTTGAACAGGCCGCTGTACGAGGCGTTGAACGTGGGCGTCACGGCGATCAGCGCGTCCGCGCCGACCACGTCCTCGATCACCGCGCGCAACTTCGGACCGGCGAAGCCGGTGACCAGGTTGTCCGCGACGTCGCGGGCCACGTCGCGCAGGTGCGCGGTGGTGACCTCGACCGGGCCGCCGGACGCGGCGAGGGCGGCGGACGTGGCGGCGGCGAGGCGGTCGGCCAGCAGGTGCGTGGACGACGGCTCGCCGAGGCCCGCCGACACCACGGCGATGCGGGTCATCGGACGCTCTCCTTCCCGGTCCGGGCGGCGGACCGGACGCCGGTCTCGGCGGCGGTCTTCGCGGCCAGCAGGCTCTGGTGCGTGGGCGCCTCCGGCACGTCCGCGGGCCGCTTGGCCGCGAACTCCCGGCGCAGCTCGGGCACGATCTCGCCGAGCTGGTCGAGCTGCTCCAGCACGGTCTTGAGCGGCAGCCCGGCGTGGTCGACCAGGAACAGCTGGCGCTGGTAGTCGCCGAAGTGCTCGCGGAAGGTCAGCGTCTTGTCGATGACCTGCTGCGGGCTGCCCACGGTGAGCGGGGTCTGCTCGGTGAAGGTCTCCAGCGACGGGCCGTGGCCGTACACGGGGGCGTTGTCGAAGTAGGGGCGGAACTCGTTGACCGCGTCCTGCGAGTTGGGCCGGATGAACACCTGGCCGCCGAGGCCCACGGGGGCCTGGTGCGCCTTGCCGTGGCCGTAGTGCTCGAAGCGCGCGCGGTAGAGGTTGATCAACCGCATGAAGTGCTCCTTCGGCCAGAAGATGTGGTTCGCGAAGAACCCGTCCCCGTAGTACGCGGCCTGCTCGGCGATCTCCGGGCTGCGGATCGAGCCGTGCCACACGAACGGCGGGACGCCGTCGAGCGGGCGCGGGGTGGAGGTGAACGACTGGAGCGGGGTGCGGTGCTTGCCCTCCCAGTCGACGACGTCCTCGCGCCACAGCCTGCGCAGCAGGTGGTAGTTCTCGATGGCCAGCTCGATGCCGTCGCGGATGTCCTTGCCGAACCACGGGTACACCGGCCCGGTGTTGCCCCGACCCATGATCAGGTCGACCCGGCCGTCGGCCAGGTGCTGGAGCATCGCGTAGTCCTCGGCGATCTTCACCGGGTCGTTGGTGGTGATCAGCGTGGTCGCGGTGGACAGGATCAGCTTCTCGGTGCGGGCCGCGATGTAGCCGAGCATGGTGGTGGGCGAGGACGGCACGAACGGCGGGTTGTGGTGCTCCCCGGTGGCGAAGACGTCGAGCCCGACCTCCTCGGCCTTGAGCGCGATGGCGACCATCGCCTTGATCCGCTCGCCCTCGGTGGGAACCCGCCCCGTGGTGGGGTCGGGAGTCACGTCGCCGACGGTGAAGACCCCGAACTGCATGACCGCTCCTCGATCCAGGTAGTTGCGAGTTCAACTACTTGTCCCAACGGTACAGGTGCGCGGGGTATTCCGGACCCGCGGGGCGGGGTGACGCGCGCCGCGCCGGGCGCGCGGCCCACCGGGGTCAGTCGGCGTCGAGCCTGGCGGCGATGGCCCTGGGCAGCGGGTACGGCCGCTCGGGCGGCAGCAGGCGCCTGGCCTGCTCGACGCGCCCGGCCTGGAGCAGCGCGGCGATCTTCCTGGTGCGCTCGGTCAGGTCGGTGATACCGGTGGTCCACTCGTCCACCAGCTCGCGGACCACGTCCCGCCCGACGCCGACCTGGATGCTGTAGTGGTTCAGCGCCGCCCCGCGCAGCGACCGCTCCGGGTCCCACTGGACGTGCACCCGCGCGCCCTCCAGCCCCGGCGAGTCCGTCAGCACCGCCTGGGCGAGCGCGCGCTCCCACCCCTCGCGGGTGATCCGCACCGCCAGCACCCGCTCCTGCCCCGGCTTGCGCGCCCAGTTGCTGCGGTGCATCAGCCACAGGTACGAGGGTTTGATCCAGGTCATCCGCCCGAACGAGAACGGCGACACGAAGCGCCCGGCGGCCAGCGCCGGATCGGCGATCGCGGACGGGTAGGCCTGGTACACGGTGATGTGCGAGCCGTCGTAGTCGGCGCGGACCTGGCGCTGCGGAGCCACGCGGGCCACCCTCGCACGGGCCCGCGGGCGGGGGCGAGCGCGTTTCCGCGCCAGACCGCCCGCGGCGGGCGGGTGATCAGGGACGCCGCCCCAGCAGGGCGAGCAGCGCCCGGCCGTCCCGCACGACGGCCGTCGCGTCGCCGGAGGCCGGTTCCAGCAGCGCCATCCGGGCGCCGCCGTCCCGCGCGAGCAGCTCCAGCGCCGCCGAGGCGCCCGGATCGCCTGCCCCGCAGGAGAGCACCGCCAGCGACGGCAGCAGCGCCGACACCTCCGCCAGCACCGCCCCCGACCCGCCCAGCGCCCGCCAGTGCGCCGCGAGCCCCGGCACGTCGGCCAGGAGCCGCAGCGCGGACTCCAGGGTGCCGAACAGGCTCGTCGCGCTGTGCTCGGCCACCACGACCAGGTCCCGCTCGGCCGCCAGCCGCACGCAGCGGCGCAGCTCGGCCACCACGAACGACCACGCCCCGACCGTCGCCTCCCACGGGGCCACGCCACCGGCCCGCACCAGCACGCCCGGCGCGCCGAGGGACTGCGCGCTGTCCAGCACGGCCGCGAACTCCTCCGGGTCGTCGCACCCGGCCCGGTACCCGGACCCGTACACCCCCACCACGAGCCCGGCCGCCTCGCTCAGCGCCGCCGCGCGCTCGGCCGCCACCAGGTCGCCCGCCGGGACGTGCACGTCGCCGCCCCACGCGAGAGCCCCCGCCCCCGCGCCCAGCGCCAGCTCCACGACCTCCGCGAGCGGTCTGTCCGGGAAGCCGACCGAAGCCAGTCCAGCGGTGATCATGCACGCCCCTCGTCCTCAACCCGGTTGACCACCGCCATCCTCACTGAACATGACTGTCGTTATCAAGCCGAACGACGTGACGAGGCCCCCGACCCCGGCGTCACACCGGGATCGGGGGCCTCGGAAGCCCTGCCGGGAGCGGCGCGCTAGGCGCGTTCCACCAGGTGCCCGATGACGTCCGGACCGGGGTGCGGCGCGCCCGAGCCGTCCCGGCGCGGGTCGACCTCCGGCAGCTCCACCGCCGCCCCCGACTCGGTCACCGCGGCGGGCCGGGCGCCGACCCACGCCAGCGCCAGCCCGGTCTCCCCCTTGAGGAACCGGTGCGCCCGGACACCGCCGGTCGCCCGCCCCTTGGCCGGGTACAGGTCGAACGGCGTCACCTTCACGCTCTGCCCGGTCGAGGTCACCACCACCGGCTCGCCGTGCTCGGCGTCGTCCGTGCGCACCGCGCCGAAGAACACCACCGACGCCTCCCCCGGCAGCGTGATGCCGGCCATGCCGCCGCCGCGCAGGCCCTGCGGGCGCACCAGCGACGCGGCGTACCGCAGCAGCGACGCCTCCGAGGACACGAACACCAGCGACTCCTGGCCGTCGGCCAGCCACTGCGCGCCCACGACCTCGTCACCGGCCTTGAGCCCGATCACCTCGAACTCGTCCGACCGCACCGGCCACTCGGGCGCGCACACCTTCACCACGCCCTGCCTGGTCCCGAGCGCGAGCCCCGGCGAGTCGGTCTCGCCCAGCGGGGCGATGCCGACCACCCGCTCCCCCGCGTCCAGGTCCACCAGCTCGCGCACCGGCACCCCGCCGCTGAGCGAGAGCGTGCCCTCGCCCTGCGGCAGCACCGGCAGCGGCAGCACGTCGGTCTTGAACGCGCGCCCCCTGCTGGTCACCAGCAGCACCTGCCCGCGCGCGGTGGTGTGCACGGTCGCCGCCACCGCGTCGTGCTTGGCCCGGCCGCTGCGCTTGCGCCCCTCCACGGCCTCCTCGGACTCGGCGGCGGTGCGCGCCACCAGGCCCGTCGCCGACAGCACGACCTGGCACGGGTCGTCCGCGACCTCCAGCGGACCGGAGGTGCGCGAGGCGGCCAGCACCTCCTTCAGGTCGCCGTCGAGCAGCGTGGTGCGGCGCTCGACGGAGAGGTCCTTGGCGACCTTGCCCAGCTCGTTCGACACGACCCGGCGCAGCACCTTGTCGTCGTCGAGGATCGTGGACAGCTCGGCGATCTCCTTGAGCAGCCGCTCCTGCTCGCCCTCCAGCTCGATCGAGTCGAACCGGGTGAGGCGGCGCAGCGGCGTGTCCAGGATGTAGGCGGCCTGGGTCTCGGACAGCTCGAAGGAGCTGACCAGGCCCTCCTTGGCGGCCTGCGCGTTCTCGCTGCGGCGGATCAGCTTGATCACCTTGTCGATGTCGATCAGGGCCTTGAGCAGGCCCTCGACCAGGTGCAGCCGGTCCTCGCGCTTGCGGCGGCGGAACCTGGTGCGCCGGGTGACCACCTCGTACCGGTGGGCCAGGAACACCTCCAGCAGCGCCTTGAGCCCGAGCGTGCGCGGCTCGCCGTCGACCAGCACCAGGTTGTTGATGCCGAACGACTGCTCCAGCGGGGTGAGCCGGTACAGGTCCGCCAGCAGCGCCTGCGGGTTGACGCCCACCTTGCACTCGATGACCAGGCGGATGCCGTTCTCCCGGTCGGTGAGGTCCTTGACGTCGGCGATGCCGGTGAGCCGCTTGGACTTGTTCACCTCGTCGGTGATCTTCTCGATGATCTTCTCCGGGCCGACGCCGTACGGCAGCTCGGTGACCGTGATCGCCTGCCTGCCCCGGCTGCCCTCCAGCGGCCCGGTGGTGACGGTGGCGCGCATCCGCACCACGCCGCGCCCCGTCTCGTACGCCTTGCGCACCTCGTCCAGGCCCAGCAGCATCCCGCCCGTGGGCAGGTCGGGGCCGGGCACGAACTCCATGAGCTTGTCGAGGTCGGCGTCCGGGTGCTTGACCAGGTGCCGCGCCGCCGCCACGACCTCGCCGAGGTTGTGCGGGATCATGTTCGTGGCCATGCCGACCGCGATGCCCGAGGTGCCGTTGACCAGCAGGTTCGGGAACGCGGCGGGCAGCACGGCCGGCTCGGTGAGCGAGCCGTCGTAGTTCGGGCGGAACTCGACGGTGTCCTCGTCCAGCTCGCCGACCAGCAGCATCGCCGCGCCGGACATGCGGGCCTCGGTGTAACGCGAGGCAGCCGGTCCATCATCTGGCGAACCGAAGTTGCCGTGGCCGTCGATGAGCGGGGTGTTCAGCGAGAAGTCCTGCGCCAGCCGCACCATCGCGTCGTAGATCGCGGTGTCGCCGTGCGGGTGGTACTTGCCCATGCAGTTGTGCACGACGAGGCCGTCCACGACGAACGCGTGCTCGTCGGCGTCGACCTGGATGTCGTAGGTGGTGTCCGGGGCGGCCGGCTCCACCGACACGACCTCCGGGACGGCGTGCTCGACCGCGCCGGTCAGCTCGCGCAGGTCCTGCTCGGCGGCCGAGCGGGCCCACGGCAGCAGGGCGGCGCCGAGGGTGGCGGCGGCCCCGCCGGACAGCCGGATCTCGCCGTCCGCCCTGGTCGCGGGCAGTCCGCAGTCGGCGAGCAGCGCGCCGACCTGCTCGGCGAGCAGCGCGGTGCGCACGCCGAGGACGACCTCGCCGTCGCGGACCGAGCCGGCGCCGTCGAAGACGCCCGCGAGGAACGCGGCCCACCGGTCGCGCTGGAGCAGCACGGCGGCGGGCGCGGCCCCGGAGGCGACGGCGGCGCGCACGCCGACGTGGCCGTCCAGGTCGAGCACGTGCACGTCGCGGCCCCCGGGACCGGCGGCGGGCAGCTTGTCCCTGGTCACGACCACGCCCGCGGCGATGGCCCAGCCGTGGACGGCGTCCGCCGGGCCCTCGTCGACCAGGCGCAGCCGCTGCCCGTCGACGCCCGCCGAGGCGAGCAGGCCCAGCACGTGGGCGTACTGGTCGCCGTCCCCGAGCAGCGCGGACGCGCGATCGGGGCCGAGGGCGACCGCGCGGCGGCCGACCAGGTCGCGCGCGGCGACCCACTCGACCTCGCTGCCCGCGTGGACCCGGAACCGCTGACCGGGCGTGACCAGCATGGTCCGGCCGTCCGAGAAGGCCACCCTGACCAGCTCGGACACCGGGTTCTCGTACACCTGCGCCACCCGCACGGGCGAACCCGCCGGGTCGAGCACGTGGTCGCCGACCACGATCTCCTCGATCGGCCGCACCCCGGAGGGGGTGGACACGAGCGCGCCCCGCACGAAGCAGTCACCGACCACGCGGGAGGACTTCACGTACGGCGAGGTCGGCCGGTGGTTCTGCTCGTTCATCGAGAACAGGATCCGGCGGTGCACCGGCTTGAGGCCGTCTCGCGCGTCCGGCAGGGCGCGGGAGTGGATGACCGAGTACGCGTACTCCAGGTACGAGTCCTCGATCTCGGTGGTGAGGGAGTTGTCGATCACCTTGGCGCCCGCGCTGTCGAAGGCGGACGGGTCGACCCTGGTGACGGGTCCCTTGCGGCGTGCCATGGCTGAGCGTTCTCCTGGCGTCAGACGTCGATGGCGGACTGGTCGACCCGCGCCGCGGACGCGACGAGCCAGGCCCGCCGGGGTTCCACCTTCTCGCCCATGAGCAGTTCGAGCGCGGCCTCGGCCGCCTCGACGTCGGCGAGGGTGATGCGGCGGACGGAGCGGGTGGCGGGGTTCATGGTGGTGTCCCACAGCTCCTCGGCGTCCATCTCGCCGAGGCCCTTGAACCGGGGGACGGGCTTGACCACGGTCTTGCCCGCCCGTTCCAACCGGGCGACCTTCTGCTCCATCTCGCGCTGGGTGAAGGTGAAGTGGGTCTCCGCGTTGCGCCCCTTGGTGACGACCTTGTGCAGCGGGGGCATCGCGGCGTACAGCCTGCCGTCCTCGATGACGGGTCGCATGTACTTGGCGAACAGGGTGATGAGCAGGGTGCGGATGTGCGAGCCGTCGACGTCGGCGTCGGCCATCAGGATGACGCGGCCGTAGCGCATGGTCGACAGGTCGAACGTGCGGCCGGTGCCCGCGCCCAGGACTTGCACGATCGAGGCGATCTCGGCGTTGCGCAGGGTGTCGGCGAGGCTGGCCTTCTGCACGTTGAGGATCTTGCCGCGCAGCGGGAGCAGGGCCTGGTACTCGGAGACTCGGGCCATGCGGGCCGAGCCGAGCGCGCTGTCGCCCTCCACGAGGAAGAGCTCGCTGCGCGCGACACCGGTGGTGCGGCAGTCGACGAGCTTGGGCGGCATCGCCGCGCCCTCCAGCGCGGTCTTGCGGCGGGCCGCGTCCTTCTGCTGCTTCTGGGTGAGCCGGACGCGGGCGGCGTCGACGACCTTCTGGAGGACGACCTTGGCCTCCGCCTTGGTGCGGCGGTCCTCGGTCCACGCCTTGATGTGCTTGTCCACCAGGGCGAGCACGACCCTGGTGACGCCCGCGGTGGACAGCTCGTCCTTGGTCTGCGAGGTGAACTGCGGCTCGGGCACGCGCACGTGCACGACCGCGGTCATGCCCTCCAGCACGTCGTCGAGGGTGGGCGGGTCCTCCTTCGGCTTGAGCAGGCCCCTGGTGCGGCCGATGGCCTCCTGCACGGACTTGAGCACGGCGCGCTCGAAGCCGCGCCGGTGCGTGCCGCCGTGCACGTTGCGGATGGTGTTGGTGAAGCACTCCACCGTGCGCTCGTAGCCGGTGCCCCAGCGCAGCGCGATCTCGACCTCGGCGTGCCGCTCGACCTTGGAGCGCATGACGCCGTTCTCGTCGGCGGCGTTCTCGTGGTAGACGCCCTCGCCGGTGATGGTGATCTTGCCGGTGACGGGCTTCTCCGAGGAGGGCGCGAGGAAGTCGACCATGTCCGCGAGACCGCCGGGGTAGTGGAAGACCTCCTCGGCGATCTTGCCGTCGACGGCCGAGCGCAGCACGTACGTGACGCCGGGCACGAGGAACGCGGTGTTGCGCAGCTTCGCGCGCACGGCCTCGTGGTCGAGCGCGGCGCCGTTCTCGAAGTAGCGCGAGTCGTGCCAGTAGCGGGTGGAGGTGCCGGTCTTGCGGGTGCGGCCGGTGACCCTGAGTCCGGACTGGCGGGTGAAGGCGGCCTTCGGGCCCGGCCCGTCGAAGACACCGGGGACGCCGTGGGCGAAGGACATCTCGTGGGTCTTGCCCTCGCGCCGCACGACCACGTCGTAGCGGTGCGAGAGGGCGTTGACGGCGGAGGCGCCGACGCCGTGCAGTCCGCCGGAGGTCTTGTAGCCGGAGCCGCCGAACTTGCCGCCGGCGTGCAGGCGGGTCAGGACGAGCTCCACTCCGGACAGACCGGACTTGGCGTGCACGCCGGTCGGGATCCCCCGGCCGTCGTCATCCACCTGGACGCTTCCGTCCGGGTGGAGGGTCACGGTGATGCGGGTCGCGTGCCCTGCGACTCCCTCGTCGGTCGAGTTGTCGATCACCTCGGAGAAGAGGTGGTTGACCCCTCGGCTGTCGGTGGAGCCGATGTACATGCCGGGGCGCTTGCGAACCGCTTCAAGACCTTCGAGGTGGGTGAGGTCGTCGGCCCCGTAAAGGATCTCTGCGGTCACCGGTCTCCCCTGGTCTGGGTGCGCTTCGGGCGGTTCACGGTAGTGGAGGGTAGCCGCGCCGTCGGACATTTCGTCGGGCGGTGGTCAAACACGCGTTCGAGCGTCAGTGCCGCGTGACGCTGCGTAGAACGTCCACAGTGGACAACTCACGGTGCGCGAACGGAGACGGCAAGGACACGATCGGGTGACGATGTGGATAGAGTGCGGGCGTGCTCGCGGACCTGTCTGGAGGTGATCGGGCGCTGTGATGTTCCGCCGTTCCTCGCAGAAGGACGAGCCGGTCGTCCCACCGCCCCCACCGGCCCCCCTGCCCCCCATGCCACCACCACCGCCGCCATCGGTGATCGGAGAACCGGTGACGCCGGACAACTCGTACGCCGACACGGTGTACACCGAACCGTCGGGCTCCGTGTACCCCGACCCCAACGCCACGACCGGGACCATCGGCGCGGCGCTGGGCAGCTCGACGCTCGGCAGCCCCGCGCTGGGCGGCTCCCCGACCGGGAGCGCCGCCCAGGGCGAGAGCCGCTCGGGGTCGCTGAGCCCCTCCTCGTCCGTCTACGCCTCGGAGCCCGCCTACCCACCGCAGGAGGAGCCCGAGCCGTTCACCACCTCGTTCGCCGGGGCCGCGCTCGTCGTCGGCCAGCCCTCCGGGGTGACCGCGTCGGCCACGAACCTGGCCAGGTCGCTGCCCGTGGAGCGCGGGCGCACCGTGGTCGTGGTGGACGTGCCGCCCGCCGAGGAGGCCGCGTTCTGGCCCGCCGTCGCCGTGGCCCTGCAGGGTCGCGGGCCGGTGCGGCTCGTGGTCTCGCACGCCGGGTCGATGCGCCCGACCGCGCCCGCCCAGTGGCTCGCCGATCAGCTCCAGGCCGAGGTCGTGGCCCCGGACGGCGCGCTGGCGATCGTGCCGGGCGTGGTGTTCGTGACCGGGACGGGCGGCGGCTACGGCGCCTGGCTGCGGTTCCTCCCCGGCGCGTCGCCGACGCCGATGGGCCGCCGGTTCCCGGTGCCCCAGTGGGAGGCGGTCGACCCGAACTCGCCGTGGCCGACCGGCGAGGTCGGCATCAGCGAGCCGATCCCGTCCGGGTTGTGGCTGCGCGCCCAGCGGGTGGCGTTCGACCCGAACTCGCCGGAGGCGCGGGCGGTGCTGTCGCTGCCGTGCCGGGACAACGTGCTCACCGTCGTGGTCGGCGGCCCCGGCCAGCCGCCCATCCCGGTCGAGGAGGTGTGCAGGCTGATCGGCGGGTTGCCGACGGCGGCGCGCACCCGCGTGCGGCTGGTGTGGTTCGGCGGGGAGCACGCCGCCCAGTCGGTGGCCGACCAGCTGGGTGAGCCGGTCGCGCTGTACACCGGGCTGCCGGTGGGGATGCTGCGCATGGGCGCGTCGGTGGTCGCGGTGAACCCGCAGGGCCAGCCGACCTGGCGGCCGTACGTCACCGAGGTCGCGTACCGGCCGGGCTCCGGCCCGCTGGTCGCCGCGTACCGGCCGCCGGTGCACGGGCTGGTGGAGCGCGCGCCCGGCGTGTTCGACCTGGGCGGCGGCGTGGTGCTGGAGGTCGTGCCGTCCGGGCTGTGGGTGCACGACGCGGAGGACGGCACCACCACGGAGGTGCGGGCGCTGCCGGTGGACCCGGAGTGGGCGCGGCTGACCGTGGGCACGCCGGGCCGCACGACGGCGGGCGCGGTCGCGGTGGCGGGCGCGTCGCTGGTGGAGCGGTTGGAGCCGGAGGTGCGCAGGCTGCTGAAGGTGGTGTTCTGCGACCCGACGCCGATGCCGCGCCCGCCGGTCGCCGAGGAGCCGCCGGAGCCGTCCGTGCCGGAGGTGCCGGTGCCGCTGAGCGTGGACGGGCCGCTGCCCGCGCCGGTGAGCCCGACGTGGGAGGAGCAGTCCGGCGAGGAGACCGTGCCGCCGGAGCACCGCAGCACCGAGATGGAGCGGGACGCGCTGCGGCGGATGATGGGCGAGCGGTACGGCGAGCACGCGGCCGTGGCGTGCAGGCACCTGGCCGAGCGGCCGTCGGACCCGGAGGCGTTCGAGGCCGTGGTCACGGACCTGGCGGCGGTGTCGGCGTTCCTGACGCAGGACCACGAGCTGCTGACGGAGGCGTTCCGCACCGGCAGGCTCGGCCGGTTGTGGCCGCACGCGGCGGGCGTGGTGTCGGGCCTGCGGCGGCTGCCGGTGCACCAGGGCGTGACGGTGGGCTGGGGCGAGGCCAGGCGGCTGCGCACCGGGGACCTGCTGTCGGACGCGGCGGTGCTGAGCACGGTCGCCGGGCCGTCGATGCCGGTGGACGGGCGCGTGGAGTTCGTGGTGTGGTCCACGACCGGGCGCCGGGTGACGGTGGTGGACTCGTTCGGGAGCGTGCTGCAGGAGCGGGTGCTGTTCGCGCCGGGCACGGTGTTCAAGGTGCTGGCGGTGGTGGAGCAGGAGGAGACGACGCCGATGCAGGTGATGCTGCAGGAGGTCGTCGGCCGCAGCCAGGACCTGCCGCCGGGGGTGCTCGGGACGCTGGAGCGGGCCGCGATGGCGCTGCGCGCGCAGGCCCGCGAGCGGGCGGGGGCCCGGTAGGGCCGTCGGGCGGACGGACCGTTCGCGGAGGGGGCGCTCGCCGGGTGGCGGGCGCCCCCTCGCCGCTGGTCGGGGGCGGTGGCGGGGCGGGCCCGCCCGGTCCGCCGCCAGGGCGTCCCGGTGCGTCATCAGGCCCGCCCGGCCCGTCACCAGGCTTTCCCGGCCCACCATCAGGTCTTCCTGCGCGCCGCCAGCGCCGCGACCCGCGCTTCCTCGTGGCGGCCGAGGCGCAGCAGCGCCAGTGCGCGGTTGCGCAGCATGTTCGGCTCCCCCGGCCCGTCGCCGATCGCCGCGTCCAGGGCGTCGAGCGCCTCCTCCGGCCGGTCCAGGACCAGCAGGCACGCGCCGCGCGCGCCCGCCAGGTGCGTGCCGGTGGCGTCGTCGCCCTCGACGTCGCCGGGGCCGGCCAGGAGCCGGGCCGCCTCGTCGCACAGCCGCAGCGCGCGCTCCGCCTCGCCCAGCTCCAGCACCGCCACGGCGCGGTTGACGTGCGCGGCCAGGAAGCGGGGGCAGCGGCGGACCGCCTCGTCGTAGGCCGCCACCGCCTCGGGCAGGTGACCGCGCAGGGTGAGCGCTGTCGCCCGGTCGTACCACGCGGGCGGGTGATCGGGTTCCAGGGCGAGCACGTGGTCGCAGTCCGCCAGGGCGGCGTCCGGGTCGCCCCGGTCGACCAGCAGCGCGGCCCGCCGCGACCGGGCCTCCACGTAGTGCGGGCGGGCCCGGATCGCGTGGTCGAACCTGGTCAGGGCCTCGGCCGACCGGCCTTCGGCGGCCAGCGCGGCGCCCTGCGCGCACAGCCGGACCGCGCCCGGCGGGCGGTGAACCGGCAGCCGTCCCCACCGGGTGACCCCGATCAGGGGGCCGCCGCACGGCAGGCAGCGGGTCCGCCGGGCCGAGCAGGACGCGCACAGCACCCGCCCGCAGTCCCGGCACGCCCTCGGCCCGCGCCCGGCCGACCGCCCCGACCACGCCGCCGAGGCCGGAACCACCCCGCCACAACCCCACCCCGCGCACCCGTGCTCCACCAGGCCATCCCCCAGGCCCGGCACGGACACCGGGCTTCCACCCCGCGTGACAGCGATCAGCACTACCAGTGTCACCCGATCGTGGCACGCCGGCGCCGTCCCCGCGCGCGTTCGGCCGGACTGCCCCGGACCGGCTCACACGTTGCGCCGGTACTGCCCCCCGACCTCGAAGAACGCCTCCGTGACCTGCCCGAGCGTGCACACCCGCGCCGCGTCCACCAGCACCTCGAACACGTTCTCCCCCGACGCCGCCGCCGCCTTGAGCCGCCGCAGCGCCTCCCCCGCCGCGTCCGCGTTGCGGGCCGCGAAGTCGCGGGTGCGCTCGACCTGCGAGCGCTTCTCCTCCTCCGTCGCCCGAGCCAGCTCGATCACCACCGGCTCGCGCCCGCCGTCCTCGGGCAGGAACGTGTTCACCCCGACGAGCGGCAGCGTCCCGTCGTGCTTGCGCTGCTCGTACAGCATCGACTCGTCCTGGATGCGCCCGCGCTGGTACCCGGTCTCCATCGCCCCGAGCACCCCGCCGCGCTCGGAGATCCGGTCGAACTCGGCGAGCACCGCCTCCTCCACCAGGTCCGTCAGCTCGTCGATGACGAACGAGCCCTGCAGCGGGTTCTCGTTCGCCGACAGCCCCCACTCCCGGTTGATGATCAGCTGGATGGCCATGGCGCGCCGCACCGACGACTCGGTCGGCGTGGTCACCGCCTCGTCGTAGGCGTTGGTGTGCAACGAGTTGCAGTTGTCGTACAGCGCGCACAGCGCCTGCAGCGTGGTGCGGATGTCGTTGAAGTCCATCTCCTGCGCGTGCAGCGACCGCCCGGAGGTCTGCACGTGGTACTTGAACTTCTGCGACCGCTCCCCCGCCCCGTACTTGTCCCGCATGGTCACGGCCCAGATCCGCCGCGCCACCCGCCCGATGACGCTGTACTCGGCGTCCATGCCGTTCGAGAAGAAGAACGACAGGTTCGGCGCGAAGTCGTCGATCGCCATGCCGCGCGCCAGGTACGACTCGACGTAGGTGAACCCGTTGGCCAGGGTGAACGCGAGCTGGCTGATGGGGTTCGCCCCGGCCTCGGCGATGTGGTAGCCGGAGATCGACACCGAGTAGAAGTTCCGCACCCCGCGCCGGATGAACCACTCCTGCACGTCGGCCATCATCCGCAGGCTGAACTCGGTGGAGAAGATGCAGGTGTTCTGCCCCTGGTCCTCCTTGAGGATGTCCGCCTGCACGGTGCCGCGCACGTTCGCCAGCGCCCACGCGGTCAGCTCCTCCCGCTCGCCCTCGTCGGGCTCGCGGTCGTGCTCGGCGCGGAACGCGTCCACCCGCTGGTCGACCACCGTGTTCAGGAAGAACGCCAGGATCGTCGGCGCGGGCCCGTTGATGGTCATGGACACCGACGTGGTGGGCGCGGTCAGGTCGAACCCGGCGTACAGGGCCCGCATGTCCTCCAGGGTCGCGATGGACACCCCGGACGTGCCGACCTTGCCGTAGACGTCCGGCGGGGTGTCGGGGTCGCGCCCGTAGAGGGTGACCGAGTCGAACGCGGTGGACAGCCGGGTCGCGGCCGAGCCCTGCGAGAGGTACTTGAACCGCCGGTTGGTGCGGAACGCGTCGCCCTCGCCCGCGAACATGCGCGCCGGGTCCTCGCCCTCGCGCTTGAACGGGAACACCCCGGCGGTGAACGGGAAGCGGCCGGGCAGGTTCTCGGCGCGCAGGAACCGCAGCAGCGCGCCGGGCTCGTCGTGCCGGGGCAGCGCGACGCGGCGCACCCGGTTGCCGGACAGCGTGGTGCGGGTCAGGGCGGTGCGCAGCTCGCGGTCGCGGACCTTCACGACCAGCTCGTCGCCGGAGTAGTCCGCCACCACGGACGGCCAGGTCTCCAGCAGCTCGGCGGCGGCCCCGTCGACGCGGCGGCGCGCGCCCGCGAGCAGCTCGTCCAGCGCGTCGGCGTCGTGACCGGCGGCGACCAGCTCGGCGCGGGCGGCCTCCAGGTGCGCGACCCGGCGCACCGCGTCGACCTGGGTCTCGGTGGCCCGGCGGTAGCCGCGCACGGTCTCGGCGATCTCGGCCAGGTAGCGGGACCGGGAGGCGGGCACGACGGTGGCCGCCGCCGTGGACACCCGGCCGCTCACCGGCGGCAGCGCGCCCTCGTCCACCTGGAGCCCGTGCTCGGCCAGCCCGTCGCGCAGGTGCTGGTAGAGGGCGGTGACGCCGTCGTCGTTGAACGTGGCGGCGCTGGTGCCGTAGACCGGCATGTCCTCCCAGGACGCCCCGAACGCCTCGCGGTTGCGCACGAGCTGGCGGGCCACGTCCCGGCGCGCGTCGTCGGCGCCGCGCCGCTCGAACTTGTTGATCGCCACGGCGTCGGCGTAGTCCAGCATGTCGATCTTCTCCAGCTGGGAGGCCGCACCGAACTCCGGGGTCATCACGTACAGGGACCGGTCGACGAACGGCACGATCGCCGCGTCGCCCTGCCCGATGCCCGGCGTCTCGACCACGACCAGGTCGAACCCGGCGGCCTTGCAGGCGAGGATCGCGTCGGCCAGCCCGTCCGGCACCTCGGAGCCCGCGCGCCGGGTGGCCAGGGACCGGAAGAAGACCCGGTCGCCCTCCAGGCAGTTCATCCGGATGCGGTCGCCCAGCAGCGCGCCGCCACCGCGGCGGCGGGTGGGGTCGACGGCGAGGACGGCGATGCGGAGCTTGTCCTGCTGGTCGAGGCGGAAGCGGCGGACCAGCTCGTCGGTGAGCGAGGACTTGCCGGAGCCGCCGGTGCCGGTGATGCCCAGCACGGGCACCCGGCGGGCGGACGCGGCGGCCTCCAGCTCGGCGCGCAGGTCGCCGGGCAGGCGGCCCGCCTCGGCCAGGGTGATGGTCGCGGCGAGCGCGTCGGGGCTGCCGGTGCGCAGGGCGGACCGGTCGACGCGGGCCGGGTCGGCGAGGTCGTGGTCGCACTCGCGCACCATCAGGTTGATCATCCGGGCCAGTCCGAGCTCCTGGCCGTCGGCGGGCGAGAAGATCCGGGTCACGCCGCGCCCGTGCAGCAGCTCGATCTCCTCGGGCACGATCACGCCGCCACCGCCGCCGAACACCTTGACGTGGCCCGCGCCGCGCTCGCGCAGCAGGTCCACGAGGTAGGTGAAGTACTCGACGTGCCCGCCCTGGTAGGCGCTGATGGCCACGCCCTGGACGTCCTCCTGGACCGCGGCGTCGACCACCTCGCGGACCGAGCGGTTGTGGCCCAGGTGGACCACCTCCGCGCCCTGCGACTGGAGGATGCGGCGCATGATGTTGATGGCGGCGTCGTGGCCGTCGAACAGGCTCGCCGCGGTCACGAAGCGGACCGGGTTGCGGGGCACGTGCGGCTGGGGAGCGGCGGTCACGGTCAGTCCTCCGACTTCGCTGTCGCTTGACCTGCGCGGTGGCCCGTGGCCGCCGGGATCGCCGGTCGGCGGGGCCTGCCCCCGACGATACTAGGAAGTCCGTCTATCGGAAGTCAGAAGATTTCTGGTCACGGCCACCAGCGGGGGAATCGGGGGAGCGACCCTGCGCGCTTTTGCCTGCGGCTAGCGTGTAACTTGCGACCAAAAGGGGTAAGGACCATCGATGACCAACACACCGATCTACGACGAGTTGGCAGCCATCCACCTCGGCGACGGCACGACCGGTGAAGCGCCCAAGCCCGCGCCCGTTCCGGGCATCACCTCCGGGCTCACGCCCGGCCTCGGCACGCCCGGCGCCGGGCTCCCGGTCGAGACGGCCGAGCCGCAGTCGCGCGCCTCGACGTCCGGGGGCGGGCGCAGGCGCAAGCCGGACCCCCAGGAGTGAGCGTAGGGCCGGACCCGCGAACGCGCGTGGCGTGAACCCCGAACGGGTCCAGCGCACGGCGTCCGCAGCGCCGCAGCAGGCGTCACCAGCAGCACCCGGCAGACCACCGACCGGCCACCGCCCAGGGCCCCTGCCGCTCCGCGCCCGGACCGTCACCGCGGACGGTCCGCCGGGAGCACCCGGCTCGCGGTCCGGTCCGCGGCAGTAGCCCTGCCCGCCCCCGTGCCGTGGGGCGGATGGGGTTCAGGGCCCCGCCCCCGCGCTCCTTGCACGCGGGGGTCGGCCCTCGACGACCACCGGTCACCCGCGCAGCTGCGGGAAGTCCTCCTCGCGGTGCTCGCCGTCGGGGCGCCCGCCGTCCTCCTGCTCGCGCAGCTCGACCCGGCGGATCTTCCCGGAGATCGTCTTGGGCAGCGGCCCGAACTCCAGCCGCCGCACCCGCTTGTACGGGGCCAGCCGCTCCCGCGCGTGCCGCAGCACCGCCAGCGCCGTCTCCGCCGTCGGCTCCCAGCCGGGCGCGAGCACCACGTGCGCCTTCGGCACCGCCAGCCGCACCGGGTCCGGCGAGGGCACGACCGCCGCCTCCGCCACCGCGTCGTGCTCCAGCAGCACGCTCTCCAGCTCGAACGGCGAGATCCGGTAGTCCGAGGCCTTGAACAGGTCGTCCGTGCGCCCCACGTACGTCAGGTACCCGTCCTCGTCCACCGACGCGACGTCCCCGGTGTGGTAGTAGCCGCCGCGCATCACCTCGGCGGTGCGCTCCGGGTCGCCGTGGTAGCCGACCATCAGCCCGAGCGGCCTGCGGGACAGGTCCAGGCAGATCTCGCCCTCGGTCCCCGGCTTCCCGGTGATCGGGTCGACCAGCACCACCTCGTAACCGGGCACCGGCCGCCCCATCGAGCCGGGCTTGACCGGCTGACCGGGGGTGTTGGCGATCTGCACGGTCGTCTCGGTCTGCCCGAACCCGTCCCGCACGGTCACCCCCCACGCCTGCGCGACCCGCTCGATCACCTCGGGGTTGAGCGGCTCGCCCGCGCCGACGACCTTCGCGGGCGGCACGCGCAGCGCGGTCAGGTCGGCCTGGATGAGCATCCGCCACACCGTCGGCGGCGCGCAGAAGCTGGTCACCCCGCAGCGGTCCATCTCCGCCATGAGCCTGGCCGCGTCGAACCGGCGGTAGTTGTGCACGAACACCGTCGCCTCGGCGTTCCACGGGGCGAAGACGTTGCTCCAGGCGTGCTTGGCCCAGCCGGGCGAGGAGATGTTCAGGTGCACGTCGCCGGGGCGCAGGCCCTGCCAGTACATGGTGGACAGGTGCCCGACCGGGTAGGAGGCGTGGGTGTGCTCGACCAGCTTGGGCGCGGCGGTGGTGCCGGAGGTGAAGTAGAGCAGCAGGGTGTCGTCGGCGCGGGTGGGCGCGTCCGGGGTGAACGCGGCGTCGGCGCGCTCGCTGTCGGCGAAGTCGAGCCAGCCGTCGACGGGGGCGCCGACCGCGATCCGGGTGTAGTCGCCGGGGACCTCGGCGAACTTGGGCGCGTCCTCGGCGGTGACGACCACGTGCCGCGCGCCGCCGCGCTCGACGCGGTCGCGCAGGTCCTCCGGGCCGAGGAGGGTGGTGGCGGGGATGACGACCGCGCCGAGCTTCATCGCGCCGAGCAGGGTCTCCCACAGCTGCACCTGGTTGCCGAGCATGAGCACGACCCGGTCGCCGCGCGCGACGCCGTTGTCGCGCAGCCAGTTCGCGACCTGCGCGGAGCGGCGGGACAGCTCGGCGAACGACCAGCGGCCCTCGGAGCCGTCCTCCTCCACGATCCACAGGGCGGTGCGGTCGTTGTCGCGGGCGATCTCGTCGAACCAGTCCAGGGCCCAGTTGAACTCGGCGAGGTCGGGCCAGGCGAAGCCCGCGCGGGCGGCGTCGTGGTCGTCGGCGTGCTGGAGGAGGAAGTCGCGGGCTTGGCGGAAGTCCATGCCGGAATGCTTCCCCCAGCGGGCCGGAATGGCCAGTGCCGACGGGGAGGAGCACAGGTCACCGGGCGACCGCCGCGTTCCAGGCGTCCACCAGCCCCTCGGCGGAGGGGGCGCGCAGCACCAGGACGGTGCCGCGCGCGGCGACCTCCGGTTCGGCCGCCGCGTCCAGCACCAGGACCACGCCCACCGAGGCCCGCGCGGCCTCCAGCACGAGCGCCGCCAGGTCCGCGCCCGGTCCGCTCACCGCGGCGACCACGTCCAGGTCCCGCTCGGGGACGGTCGCGGCGGCGCGCTCCCCCGGCGCGAGCGCCACGTCGGCCAGCCCGGTGCGCGCGAGGTCGGCGTCGTGCGCGGCCAGCTCCACGTCCAGCGCTCCCCCCGCGGACAGCAGGTGCGCCGGGTGCCCGTCGTCGACCGCCGCGACCAGCAGCGACGCCGCGACCTCCACGGCGTCCTCGAACCCGGCGGGGTCGGGGTGGGAGGCGGCGCGGTCGTCCAGCAGCACCGCCAGGCGCGGGCGCGTCGGCGCGGCGCCCTCCCGGACGACGAGCCCGCCCGCCCGCGCGGACGCGGCCCAGTGCAGCCCGCGCAGCGGGTCGCCGGGCCGGTGCGGGCGCAGCACCGGGTCGGCGTCCGACTCGACCAGCTCGTCCGCGCCGACCCGGCCGCGCCGGACCCGGCCGGGCATCCCGCGCACCGGCAGCACCCTGGGCGCCACCCGCACCTGGTCGAGGTCGGCCAGCTCGGTCCGGCTCACGACCAGCCCGACCGGTCCGCGCCTGGTCAGCACGAGCGGGCCGAGGGTGAGCACGCCGCGCCGGTCGGTGGGCACCGGGTACTCGGCGGTGGTCGTCCCGCCGGGGCGCAGCACCGGGAACCGGACCGGCACGTCCCGCCCGTCGAGGCGCTCGGTGGCGGCGAAGCGCGCGGTCAGCCGCCCGCCGGGGGCGGTCAGCTCGATCGTGCGGGTGCACGGGTCGAGCCTGCGCACGGTCGACGGCCGCACGGTGCGGCGCGGGCGGGCCGGGACCTGGCGCGCGGCGAGCAGGAGGACCGCGCAGGTCAGGGCGGTGGGGACGAGGCCGAGCGCGGCGAGCGCGGGGTGCAGGGCGCCCGCCGCGAGCAGGGCCGCGCCGACCGCGAGCGCGAGCGCGCCACGGCCGGTGAGGCGGACGCGGGTCACCGGGCGCCCAGGGCCGCGGCGGCCTCGGCGAGCACCCCGGTCGTGGTGGCGCCCGCGAGCTGGGCCTGCCTGGTGAGCTGGAGGCGGTGCGCGAGGACCGGGTCGAGCAGCTCCCGCACGTCGCCCGGCTCGACGGTGTGGCGGCCCCGCGTGGCGGCCAGGACCTGGGCGCAGCGCACCAGCGACCGCAGTGCCCTGGTGCTGACGCCCAGGCGCAGGCGCGGGTCGGCGCGGGTGGCGGCGGCGAGGTCGGTGAGGTGGCGCAGGACCGGCTCGGGGACGTGCACGGCGGCGAGCCTGCGGCCGTGGTCGGCGACGACCTGCGGCGAGGTGACGGTGGGCACCGCCGAGACGCGGCCCGCGCCGCTGCCGGGGCGCAGCACGTCCAGCTCGTGCGGGGCGTCGGGGTAGCCGAGGGCGGTGCGCAGGGCGAACCGGTCGAGCTGGGCCTCGGGCAGCCGGTAGGTGCCGTCCAGGTCGACGGGGTTCTGGGTGGCGAGGACCAGGAACGGGGCCGGCACGGCGTGCGTGGCGCCGTCGGCGGTGACGGTGCCCTCGGCCATGACCTCCAGCAGCGCGGACTGGGTCCTGGCGGAGGCCCGGTTGAGCTCGTCGGCGAGCAGGACGTTCGCGAAGACGGGGCCGGGGCGGAAGCGGACCTGGCCGGTCTGCGGGTCGTACACCGGGGCGCCGGTGAGGTCGGAGGGCAGCAGGTCGGGGGTGAGCTGGACGCGCCGGGACACCCCGCCGAGGGCGGCGGCGACGGCGCGGGCGAGCGTGGTCTTGCCGGTTCCGGGCACGTCCTCCAGGAGCACGTGGCCGCCCGCGAACAGGGACACGAGCACGAGGTCGACGACGTCGCGCTTGCCGAGCAGGGCGGTGGCGACGGCGTCGCCGAGCCGGGTGTGCAGCTCGCGGAACGCCGCGATCTCGTCGGCGCCGATCGCGGGGGTGGCAGTACTGGTCACCGGACTCCTCGTTCGACCGGGGGCCGCGCCGGGGGCGGTCACGGCCGGGCAGGGGGACCTGGCCGGATCGACCGGCAGCACCGCCGCGCCCCCGAGGGGCGTCCGGCCCGGAGGCGCCCATCCTGTCCCGCGCCCACCCGGTTGCGCCACCCCTTCGGGGGAACGTAGTGACCTCGGCGGCCCCGGTCCGGTCCCGGCGCGCGGTTGCGCCCGCCCAGCGCCGTCGCGGCGCGCCGAACGCCGGTCCGGGCGGAAGATCCACTGCCCGGCCGGTCGCGGACCCGCAGCGGGCCGCTGAGCGCCGGTCGCCCCCCCCCCGGCCGCCGTCAGCAGTCGCCCTCGGCCTCGCGCTCGGCCCGGACCTGGGCGCACTCGCTGCCCAGACCACCGCTGATGGCCCGCCCGATGCGGTCGAGGTCGTCGAGCTGCTCGGGCGTGAGCACGTCGAACAGGTGCGAGCGCACGGCGCCGACGTGGCCGGGGGCGGCCTCGGCGAGCGCGGCGAACCCGGCGTCGGTCAGCTCGGCGATGGACCCGCGCCGGTCGGAGGGGCAGGCCCGCCTGGCCACCCAGCCCTGCTTCTCCAGCTTGGCCACCGCGTGGGAGAGCCTGCTCCGGGACGAGTGGCAGAGATCGGCCAGTTCGCTCATCCTCAGAGCGCGGCCCTCGGACTCGGACAGGGCCACGAGGATCTCGTAGTAGGCCATGGGCATTCCGGAGTCGCGCTGGAGCTGGCGGTCCAGGTGCTCGGTGAACCTGGTCACGGCGGTCATGAAGGAACGCCACACGCGCTGCTCGTCCGCGCTCAACCACCGCACATCGCTCATCCCACCATCATACGTCGTTGGTTGAACTCTCAATCAGGTTGCGGTAGCTTGAAGTTGAGAGTTCAACCAGCACTACCGAGGAGGACAACCCGCATGACCTCGACGCAGATCCCCGGCTACCTGACCGGCTCCTGGGCGATCGACCCCGTGCACTCGGACGTCTCGTTCACGGTCCGCCACCTGGGCATCTCCAAGGTCCGCGGCCACTTCGGCGCCTTCGAGGGCTCGGTCGTCACCGCCGAGAACCCCCTGGAGTCCACGGTCACCGCGACCATCGACGCCACCACCGTCGACACCCGCAACGCCGACCGCGACGGCCACCTCCAGTCCCCGGACTTCCTGGACACCGCGAACCACCCGAAGATCACCTTCACCTCGACCGCGCTGCGCGCCGAGGGCGAGGAGTACTTCATCGACGGCGAGCTGACCCTGCGCGGCGTCACCAAGCCGGTCACCCTGGAGGTCGAGGTGAACGGCTTCGGCGACGGCATGTCCGAGGGCTCCAAGGTCGCGGGCTTCACCGCCACCACCTCGATCAGCCGCAAGGACTTCGGCGTGACCGGCGGCGCGGCGGGCGCGGTCGTCAGCGACAAGATCGAGATCAAGCTGGAGATCGAGCTGGCCAAGCAGGCCTGAGCTCACGCTCCGGCGCGGTAGCGCGGCCATTCGGCCGCCGATCCCCATCTAGGGGGACCACCTTCGGGTGGTCCCCCTAGATGTGTTTCTGGCCCCCATCGACCAGGTCGCCATTCCGCTCATGGACCAACTCGGGGTACTTTTCCCGGACCTAATCCACCCGTCCAGGTGAACCAGGGGGTGGGTCCACCCGTAGTAGGTGGCGTGGAAGGTGTGGTGTCGCCTTCGACCGCTCCGAGCCGACGAGCCGCCGAGGACACGGTCCGCTCACGTCCCTGCCCCGCGTGGGTGACAACGGTCGAACGCATGGCACCATCTGGCGCACACGCGCCGGACGCTGGCGAGGAGGGATCGGTGTGAACGCCAAGACCGAGCAGGTCGACGACATCAGGCTCGTCGCGTTGCCCACGGCCGTCAACGTCGCGGAGATGTTCGTGCGCTTCTCGCTGAGCGAGTGGCGGCTGTCCGCGATGCAGGACGAGGCGGGCCAGACAGCGCGCAGACTCGTCGCCGCGGCGGTCGAGGTCGCCGACCAGTCGCAGCCCGGCTTCCTGCTGGTGCGCCTGCGGCTGACCGGCCAGCACCTCGCCGTCGAGATCGAGGCCGACCGCGTGGCGATGCCGCCGGAGCTGGCCGGGTCGCGGGCGGGCCTGGTGGACCTGACCGTGGGCGGCAGGCTGGCGTGGTGCGAGCTGGGGCTGCCGTCGGGGATGAACGCCTCGTCGGTGCCGCTGCCGCGCCGCGAGCCGAGGCGCTCCCCCGCCGCCGAGCGGTTGGGCGACGAGCCGGACGTGGATCCGGCGGTCATCCAGCGCATCCTGCACGGGCTGGGCGGTCAGCACGGCGAGTAGCCGGGCGCCCCGAGCACGAGCCGACGCGACGAACCCCGCCGTGACTTCCGTCACGGCGGGGTTTCGCTTCGCCAGGGCCGGAGACCCCTGGCGGCCCGGTGCGCGGGGCCGTGCGACCGCCCCGTCGACCGGTCCCCTCCCGCGTGCGATCCGCGCCCGCCCCGTGCCTGGAATGACCTCGCGCATTCCACCGGCCGGGTGACGCGCCTTTTCCGGGCGCGGGTCGCCAGGCCGCGCCGAATTCCCGCCCCCGAGCCGGGGGAATTCCTTCGGCCGGGGTTTTCCGTCAGCCGGTCGTGATCGTTTCCGGGGTGCGGGGCGCGCGGGTGAGGGCGGCGAGCGCGACGGCCAGCACCGCCATGCCCGCCCAGGACACCCACGGCAGCCGCTCCCCCACCACGACCACGCCGAGCACGGCGGCGACGGCCGGTTCGGCGAGGGTGAGGGTCGTGGCCGCGGCGGCGGTGGTGCGGCGCAGGCCGTAGCCGAACAGCAGGTAGGACAGGAACGTGGTGAGCACCGCGAGGTGCAGGACCACGGCCAGGCCCGCCGTCGAGGCGATCCACGAGACGCCCGCGACGAGCAGCACCGGCAGCACGAGCGCCGAGGCCCCGCCGAACACGACCCCGACGACGGCCCGCGAGGGGTGGCCGAGGGCGATCAGGTGCGCGCAGACGGCGGAGTAGGCGGCGTAGGAGAGCCCGGCGACGACCGCGAGGGCGACGCCGAGCGGGTCGATCCGGGTGTCGCCCGCGCTGCCGCCCAGGACCAGCAGCGCGCAGCCGAGGACGGCGGTGAGGGTGAGGGCCGGGCGGGCGCGGGCGCCGAGGACGATCGGGGCGGTGGCGAGGGCCACGGTCGTGGCGACCGCGACGCCGGTGCGGGCGACCGCCGGGTAGAACGCGAGCGCGTAGCCGGCGACGGTCACCGAGCCGAGCAGCAGCAGCCGCCGGTCGGCGCTCTTGGCGACCGCTCTCGCCCCGGTCCCGGCGAGCAGCAGCAGGAACCCGCCCACGACGAGCCCGGCCGAGCCGACCGCGATGGCGGGGGCGGAGGCGGGCGCGAAGGAGCTGGCGGTGCCGGTGGTGCCCCAGAGGGCGCAGGCGGCGAGGATCGGGAGGGGGCCGTGCAGGGGGTTGTTCGGGCGTGCGGGGAATGGCACCGGTGTCGTTCTCCGTCCACATCGACCGTCGGGGGATGGGGGCGGGCGCGCGAAGTGCCCGGCCGACCGCTCGGGGTCGGCGCGGTGACGTGCTCGGCCTGGTGGCGTGGCCCGGCCCCGCTGCGCCCGGTCAGGCGCCCGGAGGCGGGAGGACGACGTGCCAGTGCGTGTTCACGATCCCGATCGTAGCCGAGGGGGCGAAGGTATCCTCAGATCATGGAAATCGACGTCGCGGACGGACTGCGGCGGTCCCTGGTGGTGTACAAGTTCGCGCTCGACGAGCTGATGACGAAGCTCCGCATCCTCAGCGAGGAGTTCGACCTCGTGCACCGGCACGACCCGATCGAGCACATCGCGCAGCGGGTGAAGCGCCCCGAGGCGATCCTGGCCAAGCTGCGCCGCAAGGGCCTCCCGGAGGACCTGGACCTGGCGGGCGAGCACCTGGACGACGTGGCGGGCGTCCGCGTGATCTGCCCGTTCGTGTCGGACGTGTACCGCGTCGCCGCGATGCTCGGGCGGCAGAGCGACGTGGAAGTGCTGCTGACCAAGGACTACATCACCACCCCGAAGCCGAACGGGTACCGGAGCCTGCACGTGATCGTGCGGATCCCGGTGTTCCTGTCGGACCAGGTCGTGCACGTCAAGGTGGAGGTGCAGCTGCGCACCATCGCGATGGACTTCTGGGCCACGCTGGAGCACAAGCTGCACTACAAGTACGACCGCCAGGTCCCGGCGGGGTTCGTGGAGGAGCTCACGCGGACGGCGGCGATCGCGGCGGAGCTGGACGAGCGGATGCAGGCGCTGCACCACGTGGTGCAGCGGGGGGAGTGAGCCGGTCCCCGCGCGCCCGGACGCGGACCGCGCCTAACACCGGGTAGTCGCCACCTAGCACCCCGTGAACGCTGGTCGCCCCAACGACCCCCACCCGATTTCACCCACCCGTCACGACAACGCCACGCGCACCTCACCTGCACACTCCCCTCAGGAGCTAACCCCCACCCCACACCGCGCGCTTCCACGGCGATCGGCGAGACTTGACCTCATGACCGACGCGCCCGACGACGACAGGACCAGCTTCGCCGACCTCGGGCTCCGCCCCGAACTGCTGCGGGCGCTCTCCGGACTCGGCTACGAAGAACCCACCCCCATCCAGCGCGAGGCCATCGGGCCGCTGACCGAGGGGCGTGACCTGCTCGGGCAGGCCGCCACCGGGACCGGCAAGACCGCCGCCTTCGCGCTGCCCGTGCTCGAACGCCTCGCGCAGGTCGAGAAGCGCGGCGACGCGCCGTTCGCGCTCGTGCTCGTCCCCACCCGCGAACTGGCCGTGCAGGTCTCCGAGGCCGTGCACCGCTACGGGCGCGAGCTGAACGCCCGCGTGCTCCCTATCTACGGCGGCCAGCCCATCGGCAGGCAGCTGCGCGTGCTGGAGCGCGGCGTCGACGTCGTCGTCGCCACGCCCGGACGCGCCGTGGACCACCTCGGCCGGGGCACGCTGAACCTGGAGGACCTCCAGGTCGTGGTGCTGGACGAGGCGGACGAGATGCTCGACATGGGTTTCGCCGAGGACCTGGACACGATCCTGGCAGAGACCCCCAAGCAGCGGCAGACCGTGCTGTTCTCCGCCACGATGCCCCCGCGCATCGACAAGCTGGCCCGCCAGCACCTGACCGAGCCCGCCCGCATCACCATCAACCAGGAGCGCGCCGAGCCCGGCGAGGCCCCGCGCGTGCGCCAGGTCGCGTACGTCGTGCCGCGCGCCCACAAGCCCGCCGCGCTCGGCCGGGTGCTGGACGTGGAGGCCCCGACCGCCGCCATCGTCTTCTGCCGCACCCGCGACGAGGTCGACCAGCTCACCGAGACCCTCAACGGTCGCGGCTACCGGGCGGAGTCGCTGCACGGCGGCATCAGCCAGGAGCAGCGCGACCGGGTGATGGCGCGGTTGCGCAACGGCACCGCCGACCTGCTCGTCGCCACGGACGTGGCGGCGCGCGGCCTGGACGTCGAGCAGCTCACGCACGTCGTGAACTACAACGTGCCGTCCGCCCCCGAGTCCTACGTGCACCGCATCGGCCGGGTCGGCCGCGCGGGCCGCGAGGGCGTGGCGATCACGCTGGCCGAGCCGCGCGAGCACGGGATGCTCAAGACGATCGAGCGGGTCACCAAGCAGCGGATCACCATGGAGAAGGTCCCCACGGTGGCCGACCTGCGGGCCCGCAGGCTGGAGCTGACCCGCGCGGCGCTGCACGAGAGCCTGCTGGAGGACGACCTGGAGCGCTTCCGGGTGGTCGTGGAGTCGCTGTCCGACGAGTTCGACGTCATGGAGGTGGCGCTCGCGGCGGTCAAGCTCGCGCACGAGGCCAGCGGCGCGGCGGCGGACGAGGAGGAGATCCCCGAGGTCGCGCACCGCCCCGACCGGGGCCGGGGCGGCGCCGCGGGGGGCGACGGGCAGCGGCGCGAGCGCCGGGTCCGGCCGCCGACGGCGGGCATGACGCGGCTGTTCGTGGGCGCCGGGCGCAGCTCGGGCATCCGGCCGCAGGACATCGTGGGCGCGATCGCGGGCGAGGCCCGGCTGCAGGGCCGGGACATCGGCGCGATCGAGATCACCGACCGGTTCTCGCTGGTGGAGGTGCCGGAGAGCTCGGCGCAGCACGTGATCACGGCGCTGCGCGGGGCGACCATGAAGGGCCGGAAGGTGACCGTGCGGCGGGAGCGCGACGCGCAGCGCTGACCCGGAGCGGCGGTAGCGGGGCGAGGCGGACGGGACGCGGCGGGTGGGTTCACCGACGAGTGAACGCGCCTGTCACCCGGACGTGCCCCTCCGCCGAAGCCGCGCACCGGTGAACCCGCAACGGCGCAGGTCACCGCGGCCCCACCACCCCCACCCCGGCCTACGCTCGGACCGGTGGACGACCGAGGACGCCCCGAGGCCCCCGCCCCGGACCTGACCAGCGATAACGCGGCCGGCAAGCACGCGGGCGGGCAGGACCCGTTCGAGCAGCCCCCGATCCCGCCGGACGCCGCCGGTCGCGGCCCGGTCGACAACGCCGCCGCCGCGCTGGAGCTGGTGGCGCGCGCGGCGGCCCCGTTCCTGGCCGGGCTGGACGACCGCCCGGTGCACCCGCCAGGCCGCGACCGCCTGATCGACGAGCTGACCGGCCCGCTCCCCGAGGACGGCGACGGCGCGCTCGTCGCGGTCGCCGAACTGCTCCGCGTGGGGACGGCAGCCGCCACCGCCACCGCGGGCCCGAGGTACTTCGGCTACGTCGTCGGCGGCGCCACCCCCGCCGCGCAGGCCGGGGACTGGGTCGTCTCGCTGCTCGACCAGCCCGCGGGCCTGTGGCCGACCTCGCCGCTGGCCGCGGGGGCCGAGACCGTCGTGCTGGGCTGGTTGAAGGACCTGCTCGGGTTCCCCGCCTCGCACGGCGGCGTGCTCACCCCGAGCGCGACGTTCGCGAACCTGACCGGCCTGGCCTGCGCGCGGCAGTGGTGGGCCGCCGAGCACGGGGTGGACGTGGCCGCCGACGGCCTGGCCGGGCTGCCGAGGATGCCGGTGCTCTCCAGCGGCTACGCGCACGCGAGCTGCCGCAAGGCCCTGCAGGTGCTCGGCTGCGGCCGGGACGGCGTGCGGCTGGTGGCCCACCCGGACGGGAGCCTGGACGTCGACCGGCTGGACCGGGAGCTGGCCGACTCGGGGCCCTCGGTGCTGATCGGCACGGCGGGCGAGGTCGACGCGGGCCGGTACGACCCGCTCGACGAGCTGGCGGACCTCGCGGAGCGGCACGGGGCGTGGCTGCACGTGGACGGCGCGTTCGGCCTGTTCGCCGCCGCCTCGCCGCGCACGCGGGGGCTGGTGCGCGGGGTCGAGCGGGCCGACTCGGTGGCGGCGGACTGCCACAAGTGGCTGAACACCCCGTACGAGAGCGGGTTCGCGCTGGTGCGCGACCGGAGCGCGCTGGGGCGGGCGTTCGGCTCGTGGAACGCGGCCTACCTGCCGGAACCGGACGACACGCGGGTCGACTACAACACGCTGGGCCCGGAGTCCTCGCGCCGCGCGCGGGCGCTGCCGCTGTGGGCGGCGCTGCGCGCGTACGGGCGGGCGGGGCACCGGGCGGTGGTGGAGCGGCACCTGGAGCTGGCGCGGCGGCTCGGCGGGCTGGTGGAGGCGGCGGACGACCTGGAGCTGCTGTCGCCGGTGACGCTGTTCGTCGTCTGCTTCCGGTACCGGCCCGCCGGGGTGACCGACCCGGCCCGGCTGGACGCGCTGAACCGCTCGCTCGGGGCGGCGCTGGCCGAGGACGGCCGGGTGCACGCGGGGACGACGGTGCACCGGGGCTCGGTGGCGCTGCGACCGGCGATCGTGAACTGGCGGACCCGGCCGGAGGACGTGGACCTGCTGGTGGCGGTGGTGCGGGAGCTCGGGGCGCGGGTGGCGGCTCGGTAGCATCGCGCCGGTGCGCAACGCGATCACCGACGTCCCCGGCGTGCTGGTCGGGCACGTGACGCGGATCGGCGGGGGCTTCCTCACCGGGACCACCGCCGTGCTGCTGCCGCCCGGCAACCTCGTCGTCGCCGACGTGCGCGGTGGTGGGCCCGCGACGGTGGACACGGCCGCCGTGGACGCGCGGTACGGCGGGCGGGAGGTGCCCGGTGTCGTGCTGACCGGGGGCAGCGCCTTCGGGTTGGCCGCCGCGCGCGGGGCCGCCGCCGAGCTGGGTGGTGGGGTGGTGCCCGGCGCGGCGCTGTTCGACCTCGGGCGCGGCGGGGACTTCGGGGCGCGGCCGGACGCCTCGTTCGGGGCGCTCGCGGTGCGGGCGGCCTCGGTGGAGGCGCCGCAGGGCAACGTCGGCGCGGGCACGGGCGCGCTCAACGTGGCGCTCAAGGGCGGACTCGGGACCGCGAGCGCGGACCTGGGCGGCGGGGTCGTGGTGGGCGCGATCGCGGCGCTCAACGCGGTCGGGCCGTCCTACGCGCCCGACGGGCTGCCGCTGGCCGCCGGGCTGGGGCTGCCCGGCGAGTTCCCGAGCGCGATCCTGGACCCGGCGGTGGCGCCGGCGCCGCCGGCGCCACCGCCGTTCAACACCGTCATCGGCGTCGTCGCCACCAACGCGGCCGTGCCGCCGTTCGCCCTCGCCGCCGCCGCGCAGGACGGGCTGGCGCTGGCGGTCTCCCCGGCGCACGGCACGGCCGACGGCGACACCGTGTTCGGCGCGGTGACCGGCGCGCGCCAGGCCCCGCCGGACGAGGTGCTGCGCGCCGCGTCGCGGGTGTTCGCCCGAGCGCTGGTCCACGGGCTGCTGGCCGCCGAGCCGGTCACCACCCCGCGGGGGCGCCTCACCGCGCACCGGGAGCTGTTCCCGCGCACCCGCGCCGCCCACCGCGCCGCCCACCGCGGCGCGTGAGCGCCCCAGCTCACCGCGCCGACCACCGCCCGGCCACCGCCCCGCCCCGCACCCGCTGCGCGTACGGCGTCGACACGTACCCGACCAGGTCCAGCACCCCGCCGGTCTGCCGGTCGACCTCCCGCCCGAACGCCAGCATCGAGTCGTCGATCCGCCCCATCAGCCACGCCAGCAGCAGCACCACCACGTCCGACAGCACCCCGACCTGCACCGGCATGTCGTCGCGCCGCCCGGCGGTCACCGCGCTCGCGAAGTCCGTCATGCCCCGCTGCGTCAGCTCCGCCGACCCGATCTCGATGGCCCGCTTCATCGAGTCCACGACCAGCGGCACCAGCGCCTGCCACACGTCGCGCTCCACGACCTCGCACACCAGCCCGCCGCACAGCGCCGTCGTCCACAGCGCCCCGGCGTCCCCGGCCCGCACCGCGCCGACCGCCAGGTGCGGCAGCAGCTCGGCCCCGCGCTCCAGCGACCCGCGCGCCACCAGGCCCTCCACCGCGCTGCGGTAGTGCCGCAGCGCCTCGGCGTGCTCGCCCCTCCTGGTGAGCAGCCGCCCGGTCTCGTCCTGGAAGCGGGCGAACTCGCCGGGCGCGTCCTGGTGCTCGGACAGCGACAGCCCGGCCTTGGTGTAGCTCAGCGCCGCCGCCAGGTCGCCCCTCGCCTCGTGGCAGCGCGCCAGCTCCCCTATCACCCGCAGCTCCGTGGCCGGGTCGCCCTGGGCGCGCACCAGCTCCAGCGCGTCGGTCCCGGCCTCTATGGCGCCGTCCGGGTCGCCCAGCTCGCGCCGCAGCGCGCACTCGTCCACCTTGAACGCGGTCTGCCGCACCCGGTCGCCGCGCACGGCCGCCAGGTCGTGGCCGATGACGGCGTGCTTGAGGGCGGTGTCCAGGTCGCCGGTGCGGCGGCCGAGGTCGTTGAGCGAGGAGCAGGCGTGGAACTCGGTGTCCCGGTCCCCGGCGGCGACGGCCGCCCGGTACGCCTGGGACGCCAGTCTCAGCGCCTCCTCCGGTCTGGGCTCCAGCGCGGCCATCCGCAGCAGCACCCCGGCCCGGTCCGGTCCGGCGTCGCCGTAGGACGCGCTGCGCCCGTAGTCGGCCAGCGCGGCGCCGTGGTCGCCGCCGTGCTCGTGCAGCGCGCCGGTGCGCTCGTAGCGGGCCGCCCAGCGGCGGTCCGCCTCGGCGGGGGGCAGGTCCAGCGCGGGCAGCGCCTTGTCGATCTTCTCGACGACCTCGGCGGCGTCGGACAGGTCGCCCGCGAAGGACAGCTCGTCGAACAGGGTGTCCACGTAGGCCTCGGTCCCCGAGGCCGGGGTCGTCTCGGCCGCTCTGCGCAGTGCACTCATCTCCCGGTGGACCACCTTCCGCAGCACTTCCTCGCCGCCGTGGTCCACGCCCGCCAGCAGGGCGCACCCGGTCAGCGCTGACTCTCCCTCACCGGGTGCGCCCGCGCGCCACCGGTCCAGCCTCCCGTTCGCGGTTCCCGCGTACAGGTAGGAGCGCTCGATGCCGCCGGGCAGCCCGGTGTCCACGACGGCGCGCGCGGCGGGCACCTCGCCCGCGGTGAGCCTGCGCACCACGACGCGGGTGAAGTCGGCCGCCAGGTCGGGCGGGATGCGCCACAGCGCGCCGACGTAGCCGCGCGCGCCGACCCGCAGGTACTCGCGCGCCTGGTCGGTCCACGACAGGCAGGAGTTGTTGAGCACCACGGGCTGGTGCGGCAGGTCGAGCGCGTGGGCGACCAGCCACGGCGGCAGCGGGCTCCCGTCGAGCAGGGCGTTGCCCTCGGCGTCGTGCGCGTTGACCGCCAGCACCTCGACGGGCAGGTCGGCGGCGAGGGCGGCGACCACGGGCAGCGCGGTCTCGGCGCCGGTGAGCACCACCGGGTGGGTGACGTGGGCGGCCCGGTCGGCGGGGGCTGCGGGGAAGCCGGGGTCGACCAGGAGGGCGAACGCGCCGCGCGGGCGGCAAGCGCCTTCCCGGTGCAGCTCGGTCAGCACGACCAGCGCCGGGTCGGTGGTGACGTGCCCGATGGGCTTGCGCGCCCAGCTTCCGGTGGCGGTGCGCACGAACGGGTAGGGCAGGCCCGCGGTGAACGCGGTCAGCCGCCGCTCCCCCACCGCGTGCACGGCGTCGGCGGGCACCTGCGCGGTGACCACGGACTCGACCGCCGGGTAGGGGTCGTGGCCGCCGGTCGACAGGTAGCGCCACAGCGCCTCGCCGACCGCGATGCCCTTGACGGCGTCGCCTATCGCGCTGGCGGCCTCGGTGACCCGCGCCTGCTCCTCGGCGACGACCCGGCCGACCTCGTCCAGGTCCGGCTGGGGCGTGGTGACCAGGCGGGCGCCCCGGTGGTGGGCGTAGCAGGCGGCGACCAGGTCGTCGGCCTCGCCGGTGGTCTCCACCAGCACGGCCTCGTCGCCGGACTCGGGTCCGGCGGCGGCGAACCGGTCGCCCAGCGGGTCGGCGCGCTCGGTGAAGCGCAGCGCGGACCCGGTGCGCAGCGCGGTGTACAGGGCCTGCGCCGGGTCGTCGCCGGGCGCGGCCTCCAGCACCTTGGCAGGTTGCCGCCCCTCGCCGTGCAGCAGCGCCCACACCTCGTCGGTGAGGTCCTCGCCGAGCAGGTCGGGCTTGAGCAGCCGCACGTGCTCCATGCCGTCGAACACGTGGGCGGCCTGCGGCGGCGGGTCGGCGAGCACGACGGCGCGGCGCACGCCGGTGGCGCGCATGAGGTCGGCGAGCAGCGAGTTGCGGTTGTTCCAGGAGCGCAGCGGGCCGGTGTCGGGGCCGGGGGCGTCGAGCTCGTCGTCGTGCTCGCCGGGCAGGGCGTGCCTGCCGCCCGCGGGCGGCGGGCGGTCCAGGGCGACGACGGGGGTGAAGCGGTCGCCGGGCAGGCAGGACACCACGACGGCGGCCTCGCGCGCCTGGTGCGCCCGGCACACCACGACGGTGTCGGACACCGCGTACTGGGGTTCGCTGACCACCTCGACGTCGATCTCGGCGGGCCCGGCGGGCAGCGCGACGACCACGCCGTCCTCGGTGGCCGAGACCTGACCGGTGGAGGTCACCCGCACGGAGGTGCCGGTGGGCAGGGCGAACTGGACGCCGTCGCCGTCGACGGAGGCGTCACCGGGGACGTGCAGCCGCCACTCGACCGGTTCGGCCAGGTCGTAGCGCTGGCGCAGCACGGCGCGCAGCGGGTCGCCGTGGTCCTCGGCGACCGCCAGCTCGCGGGTGCCCACGTCTATCGACAGGGCCTCGGCGAGGGGCAGCGGCGGTTTGCCGTGCGCGTCCAGCAGGACCGCCCGCACCAGTCCGGTGGAGAAGCGGAAGCGGATTCCGTGCGGCGGTCCAAGATCCACGGCTCACATACCCTCTGGCAGGTGGCGGGCGTCCACAGCGGCCTCCGTGCGACGTCCGAACGAGTGGTGGCTGGCAGAACGTACGCCACGCCGGTCACGATTGAGTCGCGCGGACCACCAACCGGAGGTGAATCCGCGTGATTGCGGGGCGGTGGGCCCCCGGTTCAGCCGCCCTGATCGCTGCGGACCGAGGGCACCGGGTGGCTCCAGGCCGCCCGGCTCTGGTCCCGGCCGAGGCGTTTGGCCTGGTAGAGGGCCCCGTCGGCGGCGGCGAGGAGACCTTCGACGGTGTCCTCGGGCACATCCGGCCACACGGCCACCCCGACGCTGACCGTGAGGCCGCGCACGGGGCCCGCGCCGGTGCCCAGCAGGCCCACGCGGCAGCGGGCGCGCTCGGCGATGGCCATCGACTCGTCGCGGCCCGCGCCGGGCAGCAGCACCACGAACTCCTCGCCGCCGAACCGGCCGACGCTGTCGCCCCGGCGCACCGACTCGCGGATGACGTCGGCGATGGAGCGCAGCACCTCGTCGCCGGTCTGGTGGCCGTGGGTGTCGTTGATGCCCTTGAAGTGGTCCACGTCGATCATGAGCAGGCCCAGGGAGTCGCCGCGCTGGCGGGTGCGGTTGAGCTCGACGCGCGCCTGCAGGTGCCACGCCTCGGCGTTGAGCAGGCCGGTCTTGGCGTCGGTGCGGGCGGCCAGCTCCAGCTGGTGGATCAGCACGGTGCGGTGCAGCGCGACGGCGGCCACGACCATCGGGAGCGCGAAACCGGGCCACCAGGCCACGGCGAGCGCGACGAAGAACGCGAGGCTGAGCTGGGCGGCCTCCAGGAGGTTGTCCAGGGGGCCGCCGAACAGGTGGGTGCGCGCGCCGGTGGTGAGCACGATGACGCCCGCGACGAGCGCGGTGTTGACCGTCCAGTAGACCGAGCCCGCCCCCATCAGCCCGAGCAGGTCCCAGGGGCCTTCGAGGTGGCCCGCGGCCAGGCTCTCGCGCAGGCCGGTGGCGGTGGCGACCACGTTGGCGGCGAGGGCGACCAGCAGCATCATCGCGGCGGTGAACACGCCCCGGTGGGGCGGGCGGAACGGGTCCCAGCGGCCGACCACCCACCAGCGGTGGGCGTAGAGCACGACCACCAATACTCCGACCAGGGGTGGCGGGAGCAGCAGGGAACCGGCGAATATCCAGATGCTGCACAGGTCGAGGTGCGGCAGACCGGTCGCGTCCCTGCGGGCGCGCTCGATCCAGCGGGAGAAGACCAGGTGCAGCGCTGCGCAGGCGAGCAACACCGCCAGGACGACCCAGTCGTGCCTGGTCGTCGGCTGGCGCGTCGTCGCGGCGGCGGCCACGGCCAGCAGGGCGAGCAGGTCCACCGAGAGCACGTAGCCCAGCGCGCCCCTCGGAAGGGACCATAGTGACCAGCTTCGTCCAACCACGGTTCCCTCGCGCCCGTCCACACCGGACCCCCCGGTTGGTGACCGGCTGGAGCGTCACGGTAACCCTGGGGCGAACGGGTGTCATCCGCTGGTGGGGTGACACGGGTTCTGGGAGGTGATCGCGGTGCGCGAGAAGATCTGGTGATCCCGGTTCCCGACCTGCCCGGTGCGGCCAGTGGAGGAGGTGCTCGGTCATGCGCGAGAAGATCTGGTGAAGACGGTGGGGTTGACGCCCCGCCGCGGTGCGGTCCCCCGGCGCGCCCCATGTGCCCGGTGACCGGTGAGCCCGGCCGCGCGCCACGCGCGCGCGGCCGGGCGTTCAGCCCTCGGCGAGCTGCTCCAGCGGGCCCAGCGCCATCCACCGCGCGGTGACGGCGGCGGCGGCGAGGACGCCGACCCCGGCGGCGATCGCGATGGCCGTGGCGGCCGATCCGGTGGCCGTGGCGAGCAGGCCACCACCGGCCACGCCGACGCCCTGGGCTGCGACCAGGCCGCTGCGGGCGAACCCGAGGGCCTGCCCCCGGCGGGCGTCCGGGACCAGGCGGACGAAGGTGGCCCCGGCGGTCACCTGGTAGGCGCTGAAGACGCCGCTGAGGGCCAGGAGGGTGACGGCGCCGAGCAGTCCGGGGTGCAGCAGGTAGGCGACCAGCGGCAGGGCGGTGGCGACGGCCAGAAGGCCCAGCAGCCGCACCCGCCGTTCGGTGGGCAGGTAGCGCAGCAGGACGGTGCCCAGGACCATCCCGGCGGGGTCCGCGGCGAGCAGCACCCCCACCCCGGCGGCCCCGGTCCCGACCTCGTCGGAGAACGGCGCGGCCAGTCCCTCGGGCACCACGGTGAACAGCGCGAGCCACCCGAGCAGCACCAGCAGCCGCAGTCGCGGGGTGCGCCAGACCAGCGCCGCGCCTTCGTTGATCCGCAGCCGCGTCGTCCGCGCGGAGGCGGGAGCCGGACGCGCCTCGAGCCCCAGCCGCAGCAGCAGCGCGGAGATCGCGAACGTGGCCGCGTCGGCGGCCAGCGCCCCCGAGGTGCCCAGCCAGTGCACCGCCAGCCCGCCCCCGGCGAAGCCGAGCAGCAGCCCAGCCTGGTGGGTGATGAGGTGGACGGACTGCCCGGCCTCGTACCTGTCCCCCAGCACCGCGGGGAGCAGCGCCCCCTGGGCCGCGGCGAACGGCGGCTCCGCCAGCTGCGCCAGGACCAGCAACGCCGCCACGAGCGGCAGCGGCACGCCCGGCAGCGCCATGACCGCGAGCACGACGGCCCGCAGCAGATCCGCCACGACCATCACCGTGCGGCGGGGGTACCGGTCCGCCAGCCCGGAGAACAGGACGCCGGAGAACAGCGCCGGGAGCATGGTCAGCGCGTAGGTGAGGGCTGTCCACGCGGCCGAGTTGGTGCGCTCGAACACGAGCACGGACAACGCCACGCGAGCGAGCTGGTCGCCGAGCGTGGACAGGACCGCCGCGCACCACAGCACGCGGAACTCCGCCACCCCGAAGACCGCCCGGAAACCCGTCGCCATAGCTCTCTCCCGCCATCCCCCGCTGTCGCCGTCGCCGAAGCCGGAACCGGAGCCGGGGCCGGAGTCGGGACCGGTTGGCGGCGCCGGTAAGCCGGACACGCTACAAGGAAGGACGACGGGGGGTGATCGGTTCGCGACCAGCCGCGCTGGGGGGATGTTGACGGTTCACCGTTCCGGCGGGCCCCCGCCCCGCGAACGCCCCCGCGGCGCCCCGCCTAGAGTCGGCCGGTGCGCAGGATCGAGGTCGACGGCGTGGCCGCCACCGCCCAGGACATGGCGGGCCTGTTCGGCAACTACGGCCACTTCACCGCGTTCCAGGTGAGGAACGGCCTGGTCAGAGGCATGGACCAGCACCTGGACCGGCTGGCCGAGGGCAACCGCGAGCTGTACTCCCTGGACCTGGACCGGGACCGGGTGCGCGCGCTGGTCGCCCGTGCCCTGCGCGGGGTGGGCGACGCGTCCGTGCGCGTGGTGCTGTTCGGCGTCGACGCGCCCACCACCCTGGTGTCCGTGCGCGAGCCCAGGGAGCCGCCCGAACTGCCGCAGTCGCTCCTGCCCGTGGAGCACGTGCGCCCGCTCCCGCACGTGAAGCACCTGGGCGGTTTCGAGCGCGCGGTGCACCACCGGGCCGCCCGCGAAGCCGGCTTCGACGGCGCCCTGCTCATCGGCGGGGGCGGCCTGGTCGTCGAGTCGGCGGTGGCGAACATCGGCTTCCTCACCGGCGACGAGATCGTCTGGGCGGACGGCCCCTGGCTCCACGGCACCACCATGCGCCTGCTGGAGGAGCACGCGCCCTCCCGGCGCGCCCCGGTGCGCCTGGCCGACCTCGGCGCGCACGACGGCGCGTTCACCGCCAACTCGTGGGGCGTGGCCCCGGTCCACCGCATCGGCGACGTCCGCTACCCGGTGGGCCGGGCCTTCGAGCGCCTCAGAGCCACCTTCGCCGCGATCCCCCAGCACCCCGTCACCCCCTGACCCCCGCCGCCCGAACGGGCTCGCACGGCGGGGGCGGGGCCGCTCACACCGCGGGCGGCCGGTCCTCGTAAGGCGTGGACAGCACGACCGTGGTCCGCGTCGACACGTTCGCCACCTCCCGGATCTGCCGCAGCAGGTCCTCCAGCGCCTTGGGCGAGGCCACGCGCACCCGCACCAGGTACGACGAGTCGCCCGCCACCGAGTAGCAGGCCTCGATCTGCGCCAGGTGCTCCAGCCGCTCCGGGTAGTCGTCCGGGGCCGCCGGGTCGATCGGCGTCAGCGAGATGAACGCGGTCAGCGGCAACCCGACCTCGTCCCCGTCCAACCGGGCCGCGTACCCCTTGACCACCCCCCGCTGCTCCAGCCTGCGCACCCGCTGGTGCACGGCCGACACGCTCAGGCCGACCCGCTCCGCGAGGTCGGTGAAGCTGCACCGCCCGTCCGTGGACAGCTCGCGCAGGATCGCCCGGTCGATCGGCTCCAGGTTCGTCACGCCTCAAGCACCACCAGCTCGTGCGGCCGGTTGTTCAACCGCTCGGAGCCGCTCCCGGTGGCGATGACGATGTCCTCGATCCGCGCGCCCCACCGCCCCGGCAGGTAGATGCCGGGCTCCACGCTGAACGCCATCCCCGCCTCCAGCGGCAGGTCGTTGCCCGCGACGATGTACGGCTCCTCGTGCACGTCCAGCCCGATGCCGTGCCCGGTCCGGTGCACGAAGTACTGCCCGAACCCGGCCGCGTCGATCACCTCGCGCGCGGCGGCGTCGACGGCCTCGCAGGTCACCCCCGGCCGCGCCGCGTCCACCGCGGCCTGCTGGGCCGCCTGGAGCACGGCGTACGTCTCCCGCACGTCCGCGTCACGCGGCTCACCGATCGAGTAGGTCCGGGTCGAGTCCGAGTTGTACCCCTCGGCCACGGGCCCGCCGATGTCGACCACCACCACGTCCCCGACCTCGATCACCCGGTCGGACAGGCTGTGGTGCGGCGACGCCCCGTTGGGCCCCGACCCGACGATCACGAACTCGGCGACCTCGTGCCCCTCGGCGACGATCGCGGCGGCGATGTCGGCCCCGACCTCGGCCTCGGTCCGCCCGGCCCGCAGCCACTCCCCGACGCGGGCGTGCACCCGGTCGATCGCCTCGCCCGCCTTGCGCAGCGCGGCGATCTCGGCCGCGTCCTTGCGCATCCGCAGCTCCCGCAGGATCGGCCCCGCGAGCACCTGCTCCCCGCCGATCGCGCCCCGAAGCCCCAGCACGTGCAGCGCGGGCGTCATGTCGGCCACCGCGGTGCGCGCGGTCCCCTTCAGCGCCTTGCGGACCAGCGCGTACGGGTCCTCGCCGTCCACCCAGGTGGCGACCTCCACCCCGAGCGCCTCCGTGGGGACGGCCGCGTACCCCGGCTGCTCCAGCTTCGGCACGACGAGCACCGGGTCCCCGCCGACCGGGACCACCAGACAGGTGAGCCGCTCGAACGAGGCCCCACCCGCGCCGATGAGGTAGCGCAGGTCGGAGCCGGGCGAGATGAGCAGCGCGTCCACGCCCGCGACGGCGGCGGCTGCGGTGGCGCGGTCCAGTCGGGAGCGCAGGGCTTCCACGTCCAGGGGTCCAACACGGGTCGACATGGGTGGCAAGCCTAGTCGTCCCCGCCGACTCCGCCCGCCCCACGACGATCAAGCCCCACCGCGCCGCCCCACCCCATCGTCGGTGGTCTCTGGCAAGCTCACCCCGGTGAGCAGCCCGCTCGTCCTGATGGACGCCGCCAGCCTGTACTTCCGGTCGTTCTACGCGCTCCCGGAGTCGATGACCGCACCGGACGGCACCCCGGTCAACGCGGTGCGCGGTTTCGTCGACACCATCGCCAAGATCGTCAACGACCGGAACGCCGCCAGGCTCGTGGCCTGCCTGGACGCCGACTGGCGCCCGGAGTTCCGGGTGGCCGCGCTGCCCTCCTACAAGGCCCACCGCGTGGCGGAGAGCGGCGACGCCGAGGAGGTCCCCGACACCCTCACCCCGCAGGTCCCGATCATCCTGGACGTCCTCGACGCCGTGGGCATCGCCACCGCCGAGGCCCCCGGCCACGAGGCCGACGACGTCATCGGCACCCTGGTGGCCCGCGAAACCACCGCCCCGGTCGAGGTCGTCACCGGCGACCGCGACCTCTTCCAGGTGGTCCGCACCACCCCGACCCCAGCAGGCGTCCTCTACCTGGGCCGGGGCTGGGCGAAGGCGGAACTGGTGGGCCCGGCGGAACTCGCCGCCAAGTACGCCCTCCCCGAGCAGAACGCAGGCCGCGCCTACGCAGACATGGCAGTCCTGCGCGGCGACCCTTCCGACGGCCTCCCCGGCGTGGCGGGCATCGGCGAGAAGACCGCAGCAAAACTCATCACCGAGTTCGGCTCCCTGGAGGCAGTCCTGGCAGCAGTCCACGACGGCCGCGACCGCAAGCTCACCACCAAGGCCCGCAACGCCCTGATCGCCGCAGAGGACTACCTGGCCGCAGCCCCCACCGTGGTCAACGTGGCCCTGGACGCCCCGGTGACCCAAGACCGCGACGACACCCTCCCCGCAACCCCCGCAGACCCGGACCGCCTGACCGAACTGACGAAGCGCTGGGGCCTGGGCAGCTCAGTCCCCCGCCTGCTCACCGCCCTGGAACGCCGCGCAGAACGCTGACGGCACAAGCCGCCCGCCTTGCGCTCGCGGGCTGACCACTTCGCGGACTGGCGGCTTCACGGGCTGGCGGCTTCACGGGCTGACCACTTCGCGGGCTGCAGGGCGAGCGCAGCGAGCCCGCAGCCACCCCATCCCGCGTCCCTCTTTCCCGTTTGGCCTGGCGAAGCCCGAGCACGCTCGTCAAGACGCCGCCGCACCGCCACGGCAGACCGCCCGAGCCAAACGGCGTCTTGACGAGCGTGCTTGCCTGAAAGGAGGCCACACGGGAAAGAGGGACCCGGACCACCGCAGGGGTAAACCGGACCACCCACGGAACGGCCACCGGCCGGCAGAGCCCGTCCCCCTCTTTTTTGGAGGTCTGCCCCGCCGGCGAGGCGTGCCCTTCAGCTCTTGATCTTCAGCCCTTGCCCTTCAGCTTGCCCCCTCAGCCACCCACGGGCTCAGAAGTACGTCCCGGCCCAAGCAACCTCACCAACCGCGAACAACCGATCAGCCCGCTCAACCGCGCCGGTCCCCTCCCCCACAACCTCAACCCGCCCAGCCGCAGCCAACGCCGCGAACGACACATCCCCCAGGTACACCGCCGCCAACTCGGCAACGTCCAGCACCACCTCAGGCGCGTCCTCCACCCGCTCAACCCCACCCCGAGAAACGCGATAACTCCCCGCGTTCTCCGGCAACACCGAATCCCGAACCCCAAGCACCACAGCCAGTTCAGCCGGGTCAGCCGGGTCAGCCAGGTCAGCCGGGTCAGCCCCCCCGCCACCACCCCCGCGCACCGCGTAAGCCCGCCGCCCCAACGCCTCCTCAACGTCGATCAACCTCAACCAGGTCTCATCCGACGTGCTCTCCCACCGACACCCACGCGGGTCGACCAGCAACAACTCCACCGGCTCGTCCAACGGCCTCAGGTGGGCCACCACCTCATCCACCAGGTCCACCCCCAGCAGGTACCGCCACAGGTCAGCCCAAGCGCGCGGCGTCCCAGCCCACAGGTCCAACACCGTCAACTCGGACTTCTCCGTGTGCGACCGCTCCACCCGGTACATCGCGAACCCGTCGTCCACCCCATCGGGCCCGGTCGCGATGACAACCTGCGGGTCCTTCTCCTTCTCCCGCTTCAGGTGCATCGACCACCACCCGTCCCACCGCCCGATCACCCCAGGCCGGCTCCCACTCCACCCCCCACCCAGGCCCCCACCCCGGACCCCCTCGAACAGCGCCCGCAACTCCTCCCCGTCCCCGACCTCCGAGACGGGCCGCACCCGAACCCGCCCCTCCACCCGCCCCCGAGGCACCGCCTTCACCCGGTTCACCCGCAGGTCACGCCCCCGAGTGGCGACCCCGTACCCGAACCGCCCGTAGATCCCACCCTCGGTGGCCCGCAACGTCGCCGCCACGTCCCCCATCTCCCGCAGCGACCGCAACTGCGTCCGCATCAACGCGCTGACCACCCCGCGCCGGGTCCAGTCAGCCCGCACCCCCACCCGGCTCACCGCCCCCATCGGCAGCACCGCACCCCCCGGCACCACCAGCGACGACGGGAACGACTGCGCCGACCCGATCACCTCGTCCCCGTCGAACGCGCCCAGCGCCCGCCCCGGAACGTAGGACTCGAGCAGCACCTCCCACATCTCGTCGTTGGCGGGACCGTTCAGCAGCGCCCTGCGGAACACGTTGTTCGCGGCGCGGTAGTGGGTTTCGTCGCCGAGCACCCGGATGTCGTGGTCAATCACCCGAGCATCCTCCCCCGCCACCCCCGCGCCCACTAATCAATTAGCCAGGAATCACGATGCCGAGCGCACGCCCGCCGGCAAAGCACCAACCCACCCACAAAAAACACCGAGGCCGTTTCCCGGTCATCGGGAAACGGCCTCGGCGAAGCAAAGCGACCTGGCACCGCGCCGCGCAGCGCAGCGCCGCGCAACACGCTGGATCAGCCCGTCGGCTGCCCAACCTCGTACTCACCGTCCGAGGTCTTGATGGTGATCTTCACCTTCTTGTCCGCGTCCCCGACCTTCACGTCGCACTCGAAGGTGGTGTTCGGCTTGACCTCGTGCTCACCGCTGCAGCTGGCGCTCTTCGCGTCGAGCTTGTAGTCGTCCTTGAGGACCTGCACGATCCCGTTCTGCACGGACGTGTTGTCCAGGACCTTCTTGTTGAACCACCCCGGCGTCACGAACCCGCCGATGCCCACGACCGCCACGATCAGCACCACGGCCGCCACAACGCCCCAGATCAGCCCGTTGGACTTCTTCGCGGGCGGCGGCGGCCCGTACTGCCCCGGCTGCCCGCCGAACTGCCCAGGCTGCCCGTACTGACCCGGCTGCCCGTAACCGGGCTGCTGCGGCTGCTGCCCGTACGGGTTGTTCGGGTCGAACCCACCGCCGGGCGTGCCGGGGTACTGCTGCTGGGGCGGGTAAGGCTGCCCCTGCGGCGCCTGCTGGCCCCACTGCTGCTGGTGCTGCTGGTGCTGCTGCGAGGGGTCCGGCTGCCCGTAACCGGGCTGCTGAGCGGGGAAACCACCCGACGGCGTGCCGGGGTACCCGCCACCGCCGTAGGGCTGCTGGCCCCACTGCTGCTGCGGGTCGTTCCCTCCGGACGGTCCGTACGGACTGGTCATGCTCGGCCTCCGGCGGTCGGTCTGGAACGGGAAAAGGACTATTTCGGACGTGCTGGCTTGCTCGCGCGATCAAACCACAGGATGACGCCGACTACGCAGCGCACCCCGCCAAACTTTGTCAGACCGTGGCCAACGCCGTCAGACCGTGGCCAGCGCGACCACACCACGACGCAGCGCGTCGACCGCCTTGCGGGCCGCCGCGCCCACCGGGTCGCCGCCGCCGACGACGTCCCTGATCTGGTCGAGGAAGTCGACGACCTGCCTGCACCAGCGCACGAAGTCACCCGCCCCCAGCTCGGTCCCACCCGTGTCGGTGGTCCCGAGCACCCGCTCCAGCGACTCGCCGCGCGCCCACCGGTACACCGCCCAGGCGAAACCGGGGTCGGGCTGCCGGGTGCGGTCGAGCCGGTGCCTGCGCTCGTCGTCCTCCAGCTCCGCCCACAACCTCGCGGTCGCGGTCATCGCGTCGGAGACCTTCCCCGGTGGCAGCCGCGTCTCCATCGGCCCGTCCCTGCGCGCCTCGTACACCAGCGACGACACCACCGCCGCCAGCTCCTCCGGCGCCAGCCCCTTCCACACCCCGTGCCTGAGGCACTCCGCCGCCAGCAGGTCGGACTCGCTGTAGAGCCTGGTCAACCGCCTGCCGTGCTCGGTGACCCGCTCCCCGCCCCTCCTGCCGGGCCCACCCGAGACGCGCTCCTGCCCAGCCCGCCGCACGACCCGCCGCTTCCTCTGCCCTGGCTCGCCCTCAGCGCCGCCCCCGGAAGCAGCCCCCTCAGAAGCGCCGCCCTCGGAAACCGCCCCCTCACCGGGAGCCTCGAACACAGCCCCGCCCTCGGACTCGGGCTCGTCCTCCACGACCTCCAGGTACCCGCGCTCCCGCAGCAACCCCCGGATCCGGTCGAACTCCCGCGCCAACGAGTGCGTCGTGGCCGCGACCTTCCGCTCCGTCTGCTCCGTCTCGGCCAGCAGCCGGTGGTACCGCTCCCCCCACCGGGCGTGCTCCTCGCGCTTCTCGCACCCGTGGCACGGGTGCGCCCGCAGCGCCCGCCGCAACGTCGCCAGCTCGGCGTCGTCGTCCGCCGTGGACCGCCGCTTCCGCGCGCTCGGCGCGACCAGCCCCGTGTTCCGCAGCGTCGCCGCCAGGTCCCGCCGCGACCGGGGCGACCGGGTGTCGACCTGCTTCGGCAGCCGCACCTTCCCCAGCACCTCGACCGGCAGCGGGAAGTCCGCCGAGGTCAACCGCCCGGCCCACCGGTCCTCGGTGACCACGAACGGCCTCGGCTCGCCCAGCGGCTCCAGCCCTGGGTCGATCACCACCGCCAGCCCGGTCCGCCGCCCGGACGGCACCGCGATGACGTCGCCCTTCCTCAGCCTCTCCAGCGACGCGGCGGTCTCCGCGCGACTGGCCGAGGTGTTCTGCCTGGCCAGCGCCTTCTCCCGGTCCGTGACCCTGCGGCGCAGCGACGCGTACTCCGTGAAGTCCCCGAGGTGGCAGGACATCGACTCCGCGTACCCGGCCAGCGCCTCCCGGTTGCGCTCGATCCGCCTGGCCAGCCCCACCACCGACCGGTCGGCCTGGAACTGGGCGAACGACTGCTCCAGCAGGTCGCGGGCGGCGGGCGCGCCGAGCCGGTGCACCAGGTTGACGGCCATGTTGTAGCCGGGCCGGAACGAGGAGCGCAGCGGGTAGGTGCGGGTGGACGCCAGCCCGCCGACCGCCTTCGGGTCGACGCCGGGCTGCCACACCACCACGGCGTGCCCCTCGACGTCGATGCCGCGACGCCCCGCGCGCCCGGTGAGCTGCGTGTACTCGCCCGGCGTGAGGTCGACGTGCGCCTCGCCGTTGTACTTGACCAGCTTCTCCAGCACCACCGTCCGCGCGGGCATGTTGATGCCGAGCGCGAGGGTCTCGGTGGCGAACACGGCCTTGACCAGGCCGCGCACGAACAGCTCCTCCACCGTCTCCTTGAACGCGGGCAGCAGGCCCGCGTGGTGGCTGGCGATGCCGCGCTCCAGCGCCTCGCGCCACTCCCAGTAGCCGAGGACCATCAGGTCGTCCTGGGGCAGGTCGCGGGTCTTCTCGTCGACGATCCGGCGGATGACCTCGACCTCGTCGGGCGTGGTCAGGCGCAGGCCGTACCGCACGCACTGGTTCACCGCCGCGTCGCAGCCCGCCCGGCTGAACACGAACACGATCGCGGGCAGCAGCCCGGCCGCGTCGAGCCGCTGGATGACGTCGACCCGCGACGGCGGCTTGAACCCGGTCGAGCGCGGCGGACGGCCGCCCTTGTTGCCCCGGCCGCGCGTCCACGGCACGTGGAAGCGGGCCAGGTCCTCGACCTGGCGCAGCAGCTGCGGGTTGATCTTGACGTGGGTGTCGGCGACGTCGTCGGCGAACAGGTCGAACATGCGCGGACCGGCCAGCATGTGCTGCCACAGCGGCACCGGCCGGTGCTCGTCCACCACCACCGCGGTGTCACCCCGGACGGTGACGAGCCACTCGCCGAACTCCTCGGCGTTGCTCACCGTGGCCGAGAGGCCCACCAGCCGCACCGATTCGGGCAGGTGCAGGATGACCTCCTCCCAGACCGGGCCGCGGAAGCGGTCGGCGAGGTAGTGCACCTCGTCCATGACCACGTAGCCGAGGCTGTTCAGGGTGGAGGAGCCCGCGTACAGCATGTTCCGCAGCACCTCGGTGGTCATGACGACCACGGGCGCGTCGCCGTTGACCGAGGTGTCGCCGGTGAGCAGGCCGACCTTGTCCTGGCCGTACCGGGCGCACAGGTCGGCGTACTTCTGGTTCGACAGCGCCTTGATCGGCGTGGTGTAGAAGCACTTCCGCCCCTCGGCGAGGGCGAGGTGCACGGCGAACTCGCCGACGACGGTCTTGCCCGCGCCGGTGGGCGCGCACACCAGGACGCCGTGGCCGTCCTCCAGGAACTCGCAGGCGCGCAGCTGGAACGGGTCGAGCTCGAAGGAGACCACCGAGAGGAAGTCGGTCAACTGGGGCCGGGAAGCGCGGCGGCGGGATTCCGCGTAGGCCTCGGCCGGGGACCGGGAAGCACTTGACACCCCTCCAGGCTGTCACAAGGGGCCGACAAAAGCTGGGGTCATTTTTTCCACGCGGGGTCGGCTGGGGGCGATCGTCCTGGTGAGGGGGGTGATGGCAGGGGTGAAGTCGCCGGAGGGCGGGAGGGGAGCGGCGTGTCCAGAGCGGACGGCGGTGGCGGTGGCGGTGGCGGTGGCCGGTCAGGCCCGCGCTGGAATACTGGAATCGGTCAGCGCTGAAGGAATAGTGCTCAGCGCACCGGGGACGCACGTCGCCGTCACCGGCAGGGCCCGCTGGCGCTCGCCGTCCGCGTAGGCCGTCCACGCGGGCCCGGCCAGTCGGATCGAGGACGCCCGGAACGTGTGCACCGCCGGGTGCGCCGTGTGGTCGCCGGTCCGCAGGGTGGGCAGCACCCGCAGCAGGGTCCGCCTGCTCACCGCCTCCACCACCGTGACGTCGAACAGCCCGTCCTCCGGGTCCGCCCAGGGGCACACCGGCACGCCGCCGCCGTAGCTGCCGGTGTTGCCGACCGCGACCAGCAGCGCGTTCACCCCGATCTCCCCCTTCGGGGTGCCCAGCAGCAACCTCCCCGGTCGCGGGCCGAGCAGCTCGGCGAGCAGCGCCAGGTCGTACCGGCGCGGCCCCGCGGGCCAGCGCATCCGGTTCGCGCGGGCGTTGACCGCCGAGTCGAACCCCGCGCACAGCACCGTCGCGAACCACCGCCCACCCCGCACCCGCCCCAGGTCGACCCGGCGCCGCTCGCCCGAGCGCAGCGCGGGGACCAGGTCCGCCGCCGACCGGGAGCCGAGCGCCCTGGCCAGGTCGTTCCCGGTGCCCGCCGGGATGACCGCCAGCGCGGTCGGGGTGCCCGCGCACGCCTGGAGCGCCACGTGCGCGGCGCCGTCGCCGCCCAGGACCACCAGCGCGTCGACGTTGGCACCCACCACCCGCTCGGCCATCGCGGCGGCCTCGGCCGTGCTGGTGGGGACCAGCAGGTCGAGGACGTCCACGGCCTCCCGCAGCAGGGCCGCGGTGGTGCCCGCGATCCGCGCGGCGGCTCCCCCGCCGGAGTTCGGCGACACCAGCAGGGCGGCTCTGGTCACGGCGGCGCTCCAGTCGGTCGGGGACGGCTGCCCACGCGGGACCTGAGCTTAGGAGCGGGAGGGGCGGGAGCGCTCGCAGTGCGCGGGAAGACGAAGTGCGCGCTCCCCCCGCTCCCTGGGAACCGCGTCCCCGGAACCGCGCACCCCCGGAACGCCGAGGACCGGCGGGGCTGGGCCCGGCCGGTCCTCGGAAGTCGTCGCGCGCCGATCAGCGCACGCGGATCAGCGCACGCGGATCAGCGCACGCGGATCAGGTCGCGTCGTCGTCGTAGTTGACCCTGCGCTCAGGCTGGGCCGTGGGCGGGGGCGTCGGCTGCGCGGGGGCCTGGGGCTGCGGCGGCGCGGTCTGGGGCTGGTGCTGCGCGGTCTGGTGCTGCGCGGTCTGGTGCTGCGCGGTCTGGTGCTGCGCGGTCTGGTGCTGCGCGGTCTGGGTCGCGGTCCTGGCCTGGCCGCCGTCCTCGACCTGCGACGGCGTGTAGTCGAACGGCGAGGCCTCGTCGTCCGACAGCCCGTCCCAGTTCTCCTCGGGCCCGAAGCCCTCCTCCACGCGCTTGCGCGCCTTGCGCTTGTCGTGCAGGCGGGCGATCTGGGTGGCCATCTCGAACAGCAGCGCCAGCGAGATCGCGAGCGCGACCATCGAGATGGGGTCGGTGCCCGGCGTCGCGAACGCGGCGAACACGAACAACCCGAAGATCAGCCCGCGGCGCCAGCGCTTGAGCTTCTCGTACGGCAGGATGCCGACCGCGTTCAGCATCACCACCACCAGCGGCAGTTCGAAGCTGACCCCGAAGATGATCAGCAGGGCCAGCACGAAGTCGATGTACGCGGTGCCCGACAGGGCGGTCAGGAACTTGTTGTCACCGAACCCGACCAGCACGGACAGGCCCTGCGGCACGACGTAGAACGCCAGCACCGCGCCCGCGAGGAACAGCAGCGACGCCACCCCGACGAAGATCAGCGCGAACTTGCGCTCCTTCGCGTACAGGCCCGGCGCGATGAACCGCCACAGCTGGTTGAGCCACAGCGGCGAGGTGAGCACCGCGCCCGCCGCCGCGCCGACCTTCAGCTGGATCATGAAGGCCTCGAACGGCTGGGTCTGGAGCAGCTGGCACTCCTGGTTCTGGTTGAACCGGTCCTCCAGCGGGATGCCGCAGTACGGCGAGATGATGATGTCGCCGAGGCTGGGCGCGCCGAGGATGCGCCAGCTCCACCAGATGAAGCCGAAGATCGCGCCGATGGTGAGGAACAGCAGCGCCCAGCCCAGCCGGTTGCGCAGCTCGTAGAGGTGGTCGCGCAGCGACATGGTGCCTTCGGGGTTGTGCCGCCTGCTCCTCAGCTTGCGGCTCTCCCGCCTGCGCGACAACCACCCAGGGCTCGCCCCCACGGCGTGGACCGTCCTTCACTGCTCGTCGGCCGGGACTGGCTCGCCCGGCACCGCTCGTCGTTCGGCTGGGTCGAGCGCCGGGGCACGGGTGGCGGCCCGTGCCGATCGCGGCGCGACCGGGTCAGTCCTGCTTGGGCTGCACCGGCTGGGCAACAGGCTGCTGCGCGACGGGCTGGGCCACCGGCTGCTGCTGGACCGGCTGCGCGACGGGCTGCTGCACCGGCTGCGCGTACTGCTGGACCGGCTGCTGCGCGGTCGGCAGCGGCTGGACGGGCTGCTGCACCGGCTGGACCTGCTGCACGGGCTGCTGCTGGGGCTGGTCCTCGTCGCGCAGGCCCTTGGTCTCGGCCTTGAGGATCTTCGCAGAGCGGCCGAGCGAGCGGGCCATGTCCGGGAGCTTCTTCGACCCGAACAGCAGCAGGACCACCACGGCGATGATCAGCAGTTCAGGCACTCCGAGATTGGGCATGGTGTTCCTCCTGTCGGCCCCGGTTCCTCGATCGTAGCCGGGGTTCGCCCTGACGGGCCTTGTCCGGACGCCGCTGCCGGAAGGCCACCCCGAGCGCGGCCAGGCGCGCCCGCAGGAAGCCGACCCGATCGCCGACCCTGTCGCTCATCAGAGTGCTTGCCGCGCGTGCGCGGCGCAACGACCGGGTGACCTTGAGCACGGCCACCACCAGGATGACCAGCCCGAGCAGCACCAGTGCTAGGGACGGCAAGTACGGCACACCGTCAACCGTATAGGCAAGCGGTTCACCGGAGTTGATCCGCCCGGTCCAACGCGGCCCTGGCCTGCCTCGCCACCGCCTCGACCAGCTCGGCGGGCTCCTCCGCGCGCACCTCGCCGCCCTGGCCCAGCACGAGCCGGACCATCCAGGCGGTGTCGGTGTAGCGCATCAGCACGCGGGCGCGGCCGTCCGGCAGCTCGACCAAGGCCTCGGTCGGGTAGTACTCGGCGAACCAGCGGGCGTCCGGCTCCAGCACGAGCACGGCGGCGCGCTGGTCCGGGTCGGGCTGGAACAGGCCCTCGGAGGTGTCGGTGGGCACGGCGTGCGGCGGCGGGCTGGCAGGCTCGTCGAGCACCTCGACGGCGTCGACCCGGTCGATCCGGAACAGCCGCACCCCGTCGGCGGCCCGGCACCAGGCCTCCAGGTAGCTGCGGCCCTCGACCAGCAGCATCCGCATCGGGTCGACGACCCGGTCGGTGATCTCGTCGCGGGACGGCGTGTAGTAGCGCAGCGCGAGCGCGCGGCGGGCCCGCACGCCCTCGGCGATGGCGTCGCGCACGCGCGCCGTCTCCGGGCCCTCGCGCACGGCGAGGCCGACCGCGACGCCCGAGGGCTGGGCCTGGCCGACGGCGGACTCGACCTTGGCGACGGCGCGCTCGACGGCGGCCTTGTCCGCGACGCCGGGCGTGTCGGCGAGCGCGCGCAGCGCCACCAGCAGCGACGTGGCCTCGGCGGCGGTCAGGCGCAGCGGGCGGCTCATGCCCGCGTCGAACGTGACGGTGACCGTCTCGCCCTCGAACGACAGGTCGATCAGGTCGCCGGGGCCGTAGCCGGGGAGGCCGCACATCCAGAGCAGCTCCAGGTCCTTGCGCAGCTGCTTGGGGGTGACCTGGAAGTCGGCGGCGGCCTCGTCGATCGGGATGCCGGGGCGGGCCAGCAGGTACGGGACCAGCGCGAGCAACCTCGGCAGCCGGTCGTTCGCCGAGGTCACACGACCACCCCCGTCCCGCGCAGCGCGCCGAGCAGGCGCTCCCGCACGCTCTTGGCCAGCACCTCGGGCTCCAGCACGACGGCGTCGGGGCCGAAGCCCGCGATCCAGCCCGCGGCCGAGTCCGGGAAGTTCAGCTCGATCTCCAGCAGGTCGCCGGGCACGCCCGCGAGCTCGCGCTCCCCCACGACGCGCGCGCGGCGGCGCAGGCCGTGGCCGCGGCCCTTGGCGACCCACAGCTTCGCGGGCGCGGGCGGCTGCGGGGAGGGCTGGGTGCGGGCGACGAACCCGAGCAGGTCGACGTCGTCGGGCCTGGTCACGGCGCCGGGCTTGCCGAGGGTGCGCACGTCGCCGACGATCCGGGACAGCCGGAAGCAGCGCGTGGCCCCCCGGTCCCGGTCGTGGCCGACGAGGTACCAGCGCCCGCGCCAGGCCACCACGCCCCACGGCTCGACGGTGCGGGTGCGCACCTCGACCGGGCTGGGGCGGCGGTAGTCGAACTCGACCACGCGGCCGGTCTGCGAGGCGGCGAGCAGCGGCGGGAACGCCGGTTCGGTCGCGCGGACCCTCGGCTCGACCGGCACGTGCACGTCCTGGTCCACGTCGACGCCCGCCGCGCGCAGCTTCAGCAGCGCGCCGTGGGCGGCGCCGGTGAGCTGCGGGGAGTCCCAGAGGCGGCCCGCGAGCGCGACGGCGGCGGCCTCGTCGGGCTCGAGGTCGATGTCGCCGAGCTCGTAGTCGCGGCGGGCGATGCGGTAGCCGTCGACGGAGTCGAAGGCGCCGCTGCGCCCGGTCTCCAGGGGGACGCCCAGGTCGCGGAGCTCGGACTTGTCGCGCTCGAACATGCGGAAGAACGCCTCGTCCGTCGCGGCGTCGGTGTATCCGGGGACGATGGCGCGGATGCGCTCGGCGGTCAGGTACTGGCGAGTGGAGAGCAGGCACAGGACCAGGTTGACGAGCCGCTCAGCACGTGCGGTGGCCACGACGGAACCCTAACCCCGCCGGGGGGTTGGGTGACCGGCATCCCTGGTGGTTTCCTGGGCGAACGGTCCGTTGGGTTGGGTTTTTGCTGGTCAGGGCGGGTGGGGAGAAATTGGTGAGTGGTCCGTTCACCCGCTGGCCGGCGTGGCGGGGGGCGACGGCGGGCGGTAGGTGGGCGGCGGGCGGCGGGATGTACCCAGGCAGCGGGGCGCCCCTGAGTCCCCGAGGGGTGTGGTGCCCCCGACCGCGAGCAGCGCGGTGCCCCCGATCGCGAGCAGCGTGGTGCTCCCGACCCCGAGCAGCGCGGTGTCCCCGACCCTGAGCAACGCGGTGTCCCCGATCGCGAGCAGCGCGGTGCTCCCGACCCCGAGCAGCGCGGTGCCCCCGACCGCGAGCGGCGTGGTCTTAGTCGGTGAGCATTCCCTCGGGGAGGCCGGGCACGTCGCCGGGGAGCCAGATCGGTGGGGTGTTCGGCAGTTCGTGGTAGCGGCGCAGGCCCGCCAGGCCGCCGAGCCAGCCGGACCACTCGCCGTGCGGTGGGTGGTCCGGGTCGAAGCCGGACTGGGTGACCACCAGGGTGGTGCCCTCCTCGGCGTCGGACAGCTCCCAGGTGTGCGTCGAGCGGCCCCAGGCGATGCGCATCATCCGGTCGGGCTCGTACGCCGCCACCTGTCCGGGGGACGGGTCCAGATCGGAGCCGCCCATCGCGAAGCGGCCTCCCGGCCAGGGCTCGATGTCGACCTTGGCGCCGAACCAGCGCTCGTAGCGCTCCGGCTCCACCAGGGACGCCGCGACCTCGGGGCGGGGCGCGCGGATCAGCACCTCGGCGCGGAACTCGGCCAGGCCCGGCGTGAAGTCCGGCCTCGGACCCACCTCGCGGCCCTCGACGTGGTCGACCAGGTCGCACAGGGCCAGCACCCAGAAGGTGTACAGCCAGGCCAGCACGCCCTCCTCGGCGACCGCCGCCTCCCAACCGGGGAAGTGGCTCTGCGCCAGGTGCACCTGCGTGCTGCCACCCTCCGCGACCAATCGGAACTCGACCGTGGTCTGCTCGCCGCCGACGTCCCACCCCAGGGTGAGCCCCCGGTCCCCCGCCGCGCCGTCGACCACGGCGAGCACCCGCTGCTCACCGCCGGGCGACTGCCGTCCCCCGAACGTGAAGCGGGTGGGCAGGTCGACCTCGGCCTCCTCGGCCAGCCACGCCCGCACCTCGGCCTGCTCGGTCAGCGCCCGCCACACCCGCTCGACCGGAACGCCCGCGCGCACCGCCAACCGCACCGTCTCGCTCACAGCGACCCCCCTGACGTCCCGACGACAGCGAGGACCCAGCAGACCATGGCGCACCCGGTCCCGTCGCGGCGGCGCGCCCGCGACGGGAACCGGGACCGGGACCGGACCGGGGCCGGGGCCAGGGCCGGAGCCAGGCCCACAATCCCTAGAGCGACGCGATCAGCCGCTCCACCCGCTCGTCCACCGCCCGGAACGGGTCCTTGCACAGGACCGTCCGCTGCGCCTGGTCGTTCAGCTTCAGGTGCACCCAGTCGACCGTGAAGTCCCGCCCGGCCGCCTGCGCCGCCGCGATGAAGTCGCCGCGCAGCTTCGCCCGCGTGGTCTGCGGCGGGGTGTCCTTCGCGGCCTCGATCTCGCCGTCGTCGGTCACCCGCTCCACCTGCCCCTTGCGCTGGAGCAGGTCGAACACCCCCCGCCCGCGCCGGATGTCGTGGTAGGCCAGGTCCAGCTGGGCGATGCGCGGGTTCGACAGGTCCATGTCGTGCTTGGCCTGGTACCGCTCCAGCAGCCGGTGCTTGATCGCCCAGTCGATCTCGCGGTCGATCTTCGACAGGTCCTGCGCGGCCACCGCGTCGAGCGTGCGGCCCCACAGCTCCAGCACCCGCTCGGCCATCGGGTCGGGCGAGCGCTTGGCCACGTGCTCCACGGCCCGCTCGTAGTACTCGCGCTGGATGTCCAGCGCCGACGCCTCCTTGCCGCCCGCCAGCTTGACCGTGCGCCGCCCGGTCAGGTCGTGGCTGATCTCGCGGATGGCGCGGATCGGGTTGTCCAGGCTGAAGTCCCGGAACTGCACGCCCTGCTCGATCATCTCCAGGACCAGGTTCGCGCTGCCCACCTTGAGCAGCGTGGTCACCTCGGACATGTTCGAGTCGCCGACGATGACGTGCAGCCTGCGGTAGCGCTCGGCGTCGGCGTGCGGCTCGTCGCGGGTGTTGATGATGGGCCGGGACCGGGTGGTCGCCGACGAGACGCCCTCCCAGATGTGCTCGGCGCGCTGGGACAGGCAGTAGACCGCGCCGCGCGGGGTCTGGAGCACCTTGCCCGCGCCGCAGATCAGCTGGCGGGTCACCAGGAACGGCAGCAGCACGTCGGCGATGCGGGAGAACTCCCCCGCGCGGGCGACGAGGTAGTTCTCGTGGCAGCCGTAGGAGTTGCCCGCCGAGTCGGTGTTGTTCTTGAACAGGAAGATGTCGCCGCCGATGCCCTCGTCGGCGAGCCTGCGCTCGGCGTCGACCAGCAGGTCCTCCAGGATGCGCTCGCCCGCCTTGTCGTGGCTGACGAGCTGGGCCAGGTCGTCGCACTCCGCCGTGGCGTACTCGGGGTGCGAGCCGACGTCCAGGTAGAGCCGTGAGCCGTTGCGCAGGAAGACGTTGGACGAACGGCCCCAGGACACGACCCGGCGGAACAGGTACCGCGCGACCTCATCCGGGGACAGCCTGCGCTGCCCGTGGAAGGTGCAGGTCACCCCGAACTCAGTCTCAATGCCGAAGATCCGCCGCTGCATCCCTCAACAGTAGGCGCATCCCGGCCCGCGTCCAGTGATCCAATCGGGCGGAGCGGCGTGTTCGCCGATAACGTTCCGGGTGTGCGCCGACGGGTGAACCAACTGGATCAGGCACTGATGGAGCGCGTCGCCGACCTGCCGCCGTCGCGGTTGGACCGGGGGCTGAAGGCGCTCACGAAGACCGCGAACCACAGCGTGCTGTGGTTCGCGGTGGCGGGCGCGCTCGCGCTGCGCAAGGGCAGGGGCAGGCACGCTGCGCTGCGCGGGATCGCGGCGATCGCGGGGGCGAGCGCGTCGGCGAACCTGGTCGGCAAGACCCTGTTCCCGCGCCGCAGGCCGGCCGCCGACCTGCTGGACGTGCCGCGCAGGCTGACCAAGCGGCCCACCTCGTCCTCGTTCCCGTCGGGGCACTCGGCGTCGGCCGCCGCGTTCACCACGGCGGTGGCCATGGATCACCCGATCGCGGCGGTCGCGGTGGCCCCGATCGCGGCGGCGGTGGCCTACTCGCGGGTGCACACCGGGGTGCACTGGCCGTCGGACGTGGCGGCGGGCGTGGCGGTCGGGGTGGGCGCGGGGCTGCTGACCCGGAGGTGGTGGCCGCGGGGGCGCGACGAGCCCGCGTCGGCCAGGGAGCACGCGTCGCTGGAGGCCCTGGAGGAGGGCGAGGGGCTGGTCGTGGTGGTGAACCCGAGTGCCGGGTTCACCTCGGCGGACCCGTCCGAGGCGATCGCCGAGCAGTGGCCGAAGGCGATCCTGGTGGGGATCGACGAGCTGGGCTCGGTGCTGGAGCACCGGCCGCGCGCGCTGGGCGTCGCGGGCGGGGACGGGTCGGTGGGGGCGGTCGCGGCGGTGGCGGCGGAGAACCGGTTGCCGCTGGTGCTGGTGCCCGCCGGGTCGCTCAACCACTTCGCGCGCGACGTCGGCGTGGCCGGGCTGTACGACACGGCTCGGGCGGTCGCGGCGGGCGACGGGGTGGTGGTGGATTTGTCGACGGTGCAGGTCGACGGGGGCGACCCGAGGTGGTTCGTGAACACGGCGAGCCTGGGCGGGTACCCGGACATGGTGCGGCTGCGGGACAAGTTGCAGCACCGGTGGGGCAAGTGGCCCGCGGCGGCGATCGCGATGGGGCGGGTGCTGGCGACGTCCAAGCCGCTGCGGGTGGAGCTGAACGGGGAGCCGCACCTGGTGTGGATGCTGTTCGTGGGCAACGGGCCGTACCGGCCGAAGGGGTTCGCGCCGACCACCCGGCCCGCGCTGGACCGGGGGTTGATGGACGTGCGGTTCATCCGGGCCGACACGAGGATGTCGCGGACCCGGTTCTTCCTGGGCGCGCTGCTCGGGTCGTTGCACCGGAGCCGGACGTACCGGCACATGGAGACGCGGCGGTTGGACGTGCGGGTGCTGGGGCGGTCGGTGGCGATCGCGACGGACGGGGAGGTCGGGCCCACCGGGTCGCGGTTCTCGTTCCGGGCTCGGCCTGCGGCGTTGGGGATCTACCGGGCTTGAGGCGGTGGGCTGCCGGGCCTGAGGGTTCCCCAGGGGGTTGTCGGTGGGGCGTGGGAGGGGGCGGGCGGTTGATCGACGGGGCCGGGCGCGGCCCCTAGGCTCGGCGGTGGTCGCGGTTCCGGGTGGCGGGAAGGTGCGGGTAGGTCAGTGGGCGCCGGTCGGGCGGCAGCGGGCAGGGACGGGGAGGTCGAGGCGCTGCGGCAGGCCGTGGCGCGCGCGTCCGCGACCGGGTCGCCGCAGGTGGTGGAGGTGCACGGCGAGCCGGGCATCGGCAAGACGGTGTTGTTGGACGAGCTCGCGCGGATAGCGCTGGAGCGGGCGTTCGAGGTGGTCTCGGGGCGGGCCGGGGAGTACGAGCGCGGGGTGCCGTTCGGGATCGTGGCGGAGGCGCTCGGCGGGTTGAAGCCGGATGACACGACGCAGGCGCTGCTGGACTCGCTGACGCCCGAGGGCGCTCCGGGCGAGGCGGGGGCGGGCGGGGGCGCGCACCGGTACCGGTTGCACCGGGCGGTGCGGCGCACGCTCGGGAGGCGGGCGCGGCCGTCGGGGCTGGTGGTGCTGCTGGACGACGTGCACTGGGCGGACGAGGCGTCGTTGGAGCTGGTGGAGTCGCTGCTGCTGGACCTGCCGGAGGCGCCGCTGGTGGTGGCGGTGGCGTACCGGGGGCACCAGGTCCCGGCGGGGTTGCCCTCGGCGTTGGGGCGCACCCGCGCGGAGGTGGTGCGGTTGGCGCCGGGGCCGCTGGTGGAGCGGGACGTGGCGGTGCTGCTGCCGGACGTCCCAACGCGGCGGCGGGAGCTGTTGACGCGGGTCAGCGGGGGGAACCCGCTGTACCTGGACGCGTTGGCGCGGTTGGACGAGCGGGCGCTGGGGGCGCTGGACCGGGAGCACACGGACCCGGAGGACCTGCCCCGACGCTTGGGGGCGTTGCTGACCGGGGAGCTGCGGGACCTGGCGCCGGACCGGTTGCGGGTGGCGCACGCGGCGGCCGTCGCGGGGGACACGGCCGAGGTGGGGCTGCTGGTCGCGGTCGCGGGGATGCCCGAGGACGAGGTGTTCGCGGCGGTGGACGAGCTGACGGAGCTGGGGGTGCTGCGGCCGGTCGGCGGGCGGTTCCGGTTCCGGCACCCGCTGGTGCGGGCGGCGGCTTACCAGTCCGCGGGGCCCGCTTGGCGGATCGGGGCGCACCGGCGGGCCGAGGAGCACCTGCGGGCGCACGGCGGGTCGTTGGCGTTGCGGGCGCACCACACGAGTCGGGCGGCGCGGCGGGACGACGTGGCGGTGGGGACGCTGGTGGACGCGGCGGTGGTGGCGATGGACAGCGCGCCCGCCAGTGCGGCGGGGTGGTTGCGGACGGCGTTGGAGCTGCTGCCCGAGGGGGACGGGCGGTCGGCCGGGCTGCGGGTGCTGCTGGCGCGGGCGGTCGGGCTGGCGGAGCGGTTGCCGGAGAGCAGGCGGATCCTGCACGGGGTGCTGGACGTGGCCGGGCCGGATCGGCGGGAGGCGGTGCGGTTCAGCGCGGTCGCGGATCGGTTGTTGGGGCGGTTCGACGAGTCCAAGGCGCTGTTGGAGGCCGAGCTCGCGGGGGTTGGGCTTGCGGGGGGCGGGCTTGCGGCGGGTGGGGGCGGCGGGGCCGGTGGTGAGGTCGGTGGGGGCGGGCGGGGGCCGCTGCTGGTGGAGCTGGCCGCCACCGAGGTGCTGCGCGGGGACACCGGGGCGTGTTCGGAGTTGGCGCGCGAGGCGGTGGTGGACGGGCGGGAGCGGGGGGATCGGGGGCAGGAGGCCGCGGCGTCGATGCTGGTCGGGTTGACGGCGTTGCAGGACGGGGACGCGGAGGCCGCGCGGGAGTGGGCGCGGGCGGCGGTGCGGTTGGTGGACGGGCTGCCCGACACGGCGCTGCGGGACCACCTGCACGTGCTGCCGCCGCTGGGGTGGTTGGAGCTGCGGCTCGGGGCTCGGGAGGAGGCCGAGCGGCACCTGCGGCGGGGGGAGGAGATCGCGCTGGCCACCGGGCGGGCGCACGTGCGGCCGTACCTGCGGGTGGTGGTGGCCGACTGCGCGGCGTGGGGCGGGGAGCTGGTGAAGGCCTCGGAGACGGCTGAGAAGGCGCACGAGGACGCCGTGGCGCTGGGGAGTCCTGAGCTCGCGGCGATGGCGGTGGCCGCGCAGATCGAGCCGGTGCTGTGGCGGCGGGGGCCCACGGCCGCCCTGGACCTGGCGGAGGAGGGGCGGCCACGGTCCGGGTGGTGGGCCAGGGAGGCGGACTCGGCGATCGCGTCGGCGCTGCTGCACGCCGGGGAGCTGCGGCGGGCCGGGGAACTGGCCGGGCGGTACGTCGGGGTCGGCAGCTCGCGGGGGCGCGGGTTGGCGGCGGTGCGGTGGTGCGGGGTGCTGGCGGTGGCCAAGGCCGGGGGTGGGGCGTGGAACGAGGCGTTGGGGTTGGCCGAGCACGCGGTTCGGGTGGCCGAGGAGTTGGGGATCGCGTTCCAGCGCGGGGAGGCCGCGTTGGCGCGGGCCGGGGTGTTGGCGGCCTGTGGGCGGCTGGCCGAGTCGGTGGACGAGGCCGGGGTGGCGGTGGAGCGGTTCGGGGAGGCCGGGGCGCCGTTGCAGGTTGCGCTGGGGCATGACCGGGCGGCTGCGTCGTTGGCCGCGGCTGGGGATTTTGAGGCTGCTCGGGCGGCCTACGGGCGGGCCAAGAGCGGGTATTCGGCTTGTGGGGCTTTGTGGTTGTCGGGGCGGGTTCGGGCTGGGGAATCGCGGTTGGGGGCTCGGGCGCCCCGGCCCCGGCGGCCCGAAGCGGTGGGGACCGTGGAGTCGTTGTCCGGGCGGGAGCGGGAGGTTGCCCGGTTGGTCGCGGAGGGGTTGACGAATCGGGAGATCGCTGAGCGGTTGTCGTTGTCGGCCAAGACGGTTGAGGCGCATCTGGCTCGGGTGTTCACCAAGCTCGGGGTTCGGTCACGGGTTGGGGTGGTGCAGCGGTTGTCGGGGCGGGGGTGAGGGGGGAGGGGGTGAGGGGGGGAGGGGGAGCGAGATCAGGGGCTGAAGGGCTAAAAGCTGAAAGGCACGCCTCGCCGGCGGGGCAGACCTCCAAAAAAGAGGGGACAGGGCTCTGCCGGCCGGTGACGCTTTCGTGGGTGGTCCGGTTGTACCCCTGCGGTGGTCCGGGTCCCTCTTTCCCGTTTGGCCTCCTTTCAGGCAAGCACGCTCGTCAAGACGCCGTATGACTCGGGCGGTCTGCCGTGGCGGTGCGGCGGCATCTTGACAAGCGCGCTCGGGCTTCGCCAGGCCAAACGGGAAAGAGGGACGCGGGTGGCTTTGCTGCGGGCTCGCTGCGCTCGCCCCGCAGCCCGCGAAGCGGTCAGTCCGTTAGTGCGGGTGGATCGTTGGTGGTCAGTCTGCGAGTGCGGTGGCTGGCGAGTGCGTAGGGCTTGTTCGGTGGCGTGGGCCTGTTTGGTGGCGTGGGTCCGTTGGTGGTCAGGTGTGGGCTGCCCTGATCAGGATGGCCGCCGACTCGGTTGCCGAGGCGACCAGTGCTGCCTCGTCCGGGACGAAGCGGCGGGCGAAGCCGGTGAGGAGCAGGACTCCGTGGCCGTGTGCGGTTGCCACCAGTTTTTCCAGGAGGGAGAGGGCTGCCTCCGGGGTGCCGGTGGTGGTGAGGGCGTCGGGCAGGAGCAGGTCGATCACCGCCCTGCCTGCCTCTGCCAGGTCTTGGTCCGCGCGTGACCTGAGGTCCTCGGCGAAGATCAGGTCGATTCCCACCCGGTAGCGGGCGGTCAGCAGGGCGCAGGCGCCTGCGGCTGCGGCCAGGCGGGCTTCCGGGGTGGGCAGCGGGGTGGTGGCCTGGCGCAGTTCCTCTGCCAGGAGGGTTGCCAGTCTGGTTGCCACTGCGGTGAGCAGGTCGTCCCGTGTTGGGAAGTGGCGGTACGGGGCGGCTGGGCTCACGCCGGTGCGGCGGGCGGCCTCGGCTACGGAGAGGGACGCCACGCCGCCTTCCGCTACCAGGGCCAGACCGGCGTCCACCAGGGCCGATCGCAGGTCGCCGTGGTGGTAGGTCGGGCGCTTGGCCACGGGGTGCTCCTCAACGCGCTGGACAACGGTGTGAGAGGCCTCTTACATTGGAGGGTGTAAGAGGTCTCTTACATGTGGCTGTTCTCTGTCTGGAGGGTCCATTGTCGGTCAGCGGTGAGCGGGTTGCGGGCAAGGTCGTCGTCATCACGGGGGCTGGGAGCGGGATCGGGGCGGCTGCGGCTCGGGTGCTCGGGGGGCTCGGGGCTCGGGTGGTGCTCGGGGCTCGGCGGGGTGAGCGGGCCGAGGAGGTCGCGGAAGGGGTTCGGGGGCGGGGTGGGGAGGCGGTCGCGGTGGCCGTGGACGTGCGGCGGCGGGAGGATGTGCGGGAGATGGTCCGGGTTGCGGTGGAGCGGTTCGGCGGGGTGGACGTGCTGGTCGCGAACGCGGGGGTGATGCCGGTTTCCGCGGTGGACGAGCTTCGGGTGGACGACTGGGAGGCCATGGTCGACACGAACCTGAAGGGGGTGCTGCACGGGGTGGCTGCGGCGTTGCCGGTGTTCCGGGCCCAGGGGCGGGGGCACTTCGTGCACGTCGCGTCCACTGCCGCGCACCGGGTCGTGCCCGCTCAGGCGGTGTACTCGGCCACCAAGGCCGCGGTTCGGACGTTTTCCGAGGGGTTGCGGCAGGAGGCCGGGGAGCGGTTGCGGGTCACCGTGGTGTCGCCGGGGTTCACGGCCACCTCGTTCGCCGAGCACGTCACCAGCCCGGCGGCTCGGGAGGGGTTGCGGGCGTTGGGCGAGGACGTGGCCATGCCGCCGAGCGCGGTGGCCGAGGCGATCGCCTACGCCATCGGGCAGCCGGACGGGGTCGACGTCGGGGAGATCGTGGTGCGGCCCACGGCTCAGGGGTGAGCGCGGACGCGCCGAGGCCGCCCCTCGCGTGGTGGCGCGGGGCGGCCTCGGGGGTGTCGCGGGGTCAGGACTTGTCGTCGTTCGGGGGGAGGTTGCCGTCGTTGGCGGGCTTCTTCTCGGCGTCCGCGCCCGCGTCGTCCGACGGGGCGTCCTGGAGCAGTGCGGCCAGGGCGGCGCCCTTGAGCCTGCGGAACGCGCGCCTCGGGCGGTCGCGCTCCAGGACCGCGGCCTCCAGGTTCGCGGCCTCCAGGAGGTCCGGCTTGCCGTTGCCGGTGGACGCCGAGCCCGCGCTGAGGGCCTTCACGGCCACGCGGAGCGCCGCCGCCAGGGACAGGCCCTCCTCGTAGGCCTCCTTCAGGGCGGTCGCCGTCGTCTCGGCCTGGCCGCCCATCACGGCGTGCTGCGGCTCCTCCACGATCGAACCGTCGTAGGTCAGCCGGTAGAGGGTGTCGTGCTCCGGGGTGTGACCGACCTCGGCCACGCAGATCTCCACCTCCAGGGGCTTGATCTGCTCGGTGAAGATGGAGCCGAGGGTCTGGGCGTAGACGTTCGCCAGGGAGCGGCCCGTCACGTCGCGCGGGTCGTTCTGGTAGCCGCGCACGTCGGCGAAGCGGATGCCCGCCTGGCGCAGGTTCTCGAACTCGCTGTAGCGGCCCACCGCGGCGAAGCCGATGCGGTCGTAGATCTCGGAGACCTTGTGCAGGGTGCTCGACGGGTTCTCGGCCACGAACAGCACGCCGTCGGCGTACCTGAGCACGACGACGCTGCGGCCCCTGGAAATGCCCTTCCTCGCGTACTCCGAGCGGTCCCGCAGGATCTGCTCGGGTGAGGCGTACAACGGCATCGTCACTGGTGCGGCTCCTGGACTCGGGCGGACAACACGGGGGGCACGGCTCAGCCCGCCGGGCGGGCGCGGCGGCCCTCGACGACGGTCTCGGCGATGGCCGAGGTGCGCTCCTCGGGCAGGTGGGCCGCGCCTTCGGCGGTGACCGTGACGACCACCGGGAAGATGCGGCGGACCAGGTCGGGGCCGCCGGTGGCCGAGTCGTCGTCGGCCGCGTCGTAGAGGGCCTCGACGGCCGCGCGCACGGCCGCGTCGGCGTCCGCGTCGGGGTCGTAGAGCTTCTTCAGGGCCGACTTGGCGAACAGCGAGCCCGAGCCGACCGACTGGTAGCCGAGGGTCTCCTCGAACCTGGCGCCGGTCACGTCGTAGGAGACGATCCGGCCCGCCCGGTCGGGGTCCGCGGCGTCGGTGTCGTAGCCGACGAACAGCGGCACGACGGCGAGACCGGCCAGCGCGGCGTCCAGGTTGCCCTTGACCATGCCGGAGAGGCGGTTGGCCTTGCCGTCCAGGGACAGCGAGACGCCCTCGATCTTCTCGTAGTGCCGCAGCTCGACCGCGAACAGCCGCACGATCTCGATCGCGATGCCCGCGGTGCCCGCGATGCCCACCGCCGAGTAGTCGTCGGTGACGAAGACCTTCTTCATGTCGCGCTGGGCGATGACGTTGCCCATGGTGGCGCGCCGGTCTCCCGCGATGACCACGCCGCCCTTGAAGGTCAGCGCGACGATCGTGGTGCCGTGGGCCGCCTGCACGACGCTCCCCTCGGGGAAGGACCGCGCGGTGGGCAGGAGCTCGGGCGCCTGCGCGCGGAGGAAGTCGGTGAACGACGAAGACCCCGGCCTGAGGTAGGCCGGGGGCAGCGACGCGGCCGGGTAGCGCCCGGTCGAGCTGTTGTCCATGTGCTGTTTCTTCTCCTGTCCCGCAGGCTCGTGCTGGCTACCGGCAGAGGTGACCGGCGGCCGTCACTCGCCGCCCTTCTGCACGTACGCGCGGACGAAGTCCTCCGCGTTCTCCTCCAGCACGTCGTCGATCTCGTCGAGGATGGCGTCGACGTCCTCGCCGAGCTTCTCGCGGCGCTCCTGACCGGCAGCCGCCGCGGCGTCACCGCCGTCGTCGCCGTCGCCGCCGCCCTGCCGCTGAACCTGTTCCTGGGCCATGCCGACCTCCCCGGTCCTCGGGTCCTGCCCGGTCAACACTACCGACCGGGACTGACATTCGACGTCCGCGTTGCGAAGCAGCGCGAGACCACCATCCGGCCGCACCGCGATCCCGTGCTGCGGCTCCACCGCTTTGGTCCTTGTACTTGTGGCCAACGCCTCGCTTCGGGTCTGGTGATCAGCCCCTGGTGAGCGCGTCCACCAGCTCCTCGGCGGTGTCGGCGGCCTCCAGCAGGGCTCCGACGTGCGCCTTCGTGCCGCGCAGGGGTTCGAGGGTGGGGATGCGGACCAGGGACTCGCGGCCCAGGTCGAAGATCACCGAGTCCCAGGAGGCCGCGGCGACGGCGCTCGGGTAGCGCTCCAGGCAGCGGCCCCGGAAGTACGCCCTGGTGTCCTCCGGAGGGGTGAACACGGCCTCGCGCACCTCCTCCTCGCTGACCAGGCGCTTCATCGAGCCGCGCGCGACGAGCCGGTTGTACAGGCCCTTGTCCAGCCGCACGTCCGAGTACTGGAGGTCGACCAGGTGCAGCCGGGGCGAGCCCCAGGCCAGGCCGTCGCGGGCGCGGTAGCCCTCCAGCAGGCGCAGCTTGGCCACCCAGTCGAGGCGGTCGGCGCACTCCTGCGGGTCGCGGGCCAGCGCGTCCAGGACCTCGCCCCAGGTGCGCAGCACGTCCCGGTCGCCGTAGCCCTCCTTCTCGACGAACTCGCAGGCCCGCTCGTAGTAGGCGAACTGGAGGTCGAGCCCGGTGAACTTGCGCCCGCCCGCCAGCTCCACGCCGGCCTTGAGGGTGGGGTCGTGGCTGATGCGGTGCACGGCGCGCACCGGGTCGAGCAGCCGCAGGTCGTCGAAGCGGCGACCGGCCTCGATCATGTCGAGCACGAGGGAGGCGGTGCCGACCTTGAGGTACGTGGAGTACTCGGCCAGGTTCGCGTCGCCGATGATGACGTGCAGCCTGCGGTACTTGTCGGCGTCGGCGTGCGGCTCGTCGCGGGTGTTGATGATGCCGCGCTTGAGCGTGGTCTCCAGGCCGACCTCGACCTCGATGTAGTCGGCGCGCTGGGAGAGCTGGAACCCGGCCTCCTCGCCCGACGCGCCGACGCCGACCCGGCCGGAGCCGGTGATCACCTGGCGGGACGCGAAGAACGGGGTGAGGCCGGCGATCACCGAGGTGAACGGGGTGCTGCGCTGCATCAGGTAGTTCTCGTGGGTGCCGTAGCTGGCGCCCTTGCCGTCCACGTTGTTCTTGTAGAGCTGGAGGCGCGGCTGGCCGGGGACGGTGGCGGCGCGCATGGCCGCCTCCTCCATGACCCGCTCCCCCGCCTTGTCCCAGATGACCGCGTCGCGGGCGTTGGTGACCTCGGGCGCCGAGTACTCGGGGTGGGCGTGGTCGACGTACAGCCTGGCCCCGTTGGTCAGGATGACGTTGGCCGCGCCCAGGTCCTCCACGTCGCCGTCGCCGGGACCGGGGTGCCCGCCGGGGTGGCCGAGGTCGAAGCCCCGCGCGTCGCGCAGCGGGGACTCGACCTCGTAGTCCCAGCGGGCGCGCCGGGCCCGTGGCACGTCGGCGGCTGCCGCGTACGCCAGCACCACCTGGGTGGAGGTGAGCACCGGGTTCGCGGTGGCGTCACCCGGCACAGCGATGCCGTACTCGACTTCCGTTCCCATGATCCGCCGCATACCCCGCAGCCTACGGCGTGACGAGCCCCGCGTGCCGGTGGACGAGCCGGTTTCTCACCCCGAGGACAGGCCCGCCGCCGGGCGGATTCGGGCCGCCGAACGGGCGGGGGCGAGCGCGGACAGCACGGCGAGGGCGAGGACGGCGGAGCCGCCGACCAGCAGCGGGGCGACGGCCGCCGACGGCCAGACCAGGACGCCGAGGCCCGCGAGCAGCAGTTCGGCGTAGAAGGTGCCGAAGAGGCCGCCGCCGAGCAGGCCGGTGAGGGCGAGCAGGACGGCCTCGGCCAGGACGCCGCCGAGCAGCCCGCCCCTGGTCACGCCCAGCGCGCGGCGCAGCGCGAGCTCCTTGCGGCGCTCCTGCACGGAGATGGTGAGGGCGGTGCCGATGCCGGTGACGGCGACCGCGACGGACAGGCCCATCAGCACCAGGAGGAGGGTCAGGCCCTGGTCGAGGGCCTCCTGGGCCTCGGCGTCCCAGTTGTTCGCGGTGGTGGTCAGGGTGGTGGGGAGGTCGGGCAGGGCCGCGGTGACGGCGGTCCGGTAGGCGGCCGGGTCGGCGCCGTCCCGGAGCGAGACGAGGACCCGCGTCACCCCTTCGGGGTCCGGGGTGCCGAAGACGGCGTCGGCGTAGTTGAGCAGGCCGCCGTCGACGACGTCGGTGAAGCGGGCGGTGCGGGGGCCGCCGGGCAGGTCGGTGAGGGTGACGGTGTCGCCGCGCTGGACGCCGAGGTTGTTCGCGGTGTGGGAGGCGAGCAGGACGTCGCCGGGGCCGAGCTCGGCGGTGACGCCCTCGGTGGCGAGCCAGTCGCGCATCCGGGTGGGGTCGGCGAGCATGACCGTGGCCCTGGCGGGGGCGCCGTTCGCGCTCCAGGCGCCCTCGGTGACGGTGACCGGGACGGTGGCGCGCACGCCGGGTCCGTTCTCGGCGGCGGCGACGGCCTCGGGTGGCAGGGGCCTGCGGCCGGTGTCGGCGACCTGGGCGTCCGGGCGGACCTCGGCGAACCCGTCGAGCGCGGCCTGCGTGGTGCCCGCGGTGACGGCGAAGAAGCTGACCATGGCCGAGGCGAGCAGCAGCGGCAGGGCGACCGAGGCGGCGCGCTGCGGGACGCGGCGGACCTCGGCGGTGGCGAGCTTCCACTGCGCCCTGGCCTCCGGCGGCCCGCCGAGGCGGGTGGCGACCGCGCCGAAGACGCGGCTGAGGGCGGGCACGACCACCGGGCCGAACACGCCGAACAGGGCGGCGGCGGCGCACAGCGACGAGCAGAGCACGAGGAAGACGGCGGCGCTGGACTGCCGCAGCACGAGGGCGCCCGCGCCGAGCGCGACGGCGGCCACGAGCAGCGCGCCGCCGAGCAGGCGCCTGCGCAGCCTGGGCACGGCGATGGTGCCGTCGGCGGTGCGCAGGGCGGCGAGCGGGGCGACGCGGGCGGCGGACAGCGACGGGCGCAGCGCGGCCACGGCGCTGAGCGCGGCGGCGGTGACGACGCCGATCAGCAGGTAGGTGGGCGAGGGCAGGGCCGCCGGGTCGAGGTCGACCGCGCCGAACATCTCGGACAGGCCGGCGCCGTCCATCACCGCGCCGAGCGCGTGGGCGAGCGGTCCGGAGAGCAGGGCGCCCGCGAGACCGGCCAGGGCGCCGCTGAGCAGGGCCTCCAGCAGGTTGGCGGTGAGCAGCGGGCCCCGGAGCGCGCCGAGGCAGCGGAGCAGGGCGGTGGTGCGCTGGCGCTGGAGGTAGACGGCGCGGAAGGTCGCCGAGGCGACGAACACGGCGGTGGCGAGCGCGAGCAGGCTGAACGGCAGGAGCATCACCCACAGCTCGGTGGCGTCGCCGCGCTCGGCGGTGACGGCGGCGGCGGTGCGGGTGACGGCGGTGGGCCCGGCGGCCTGGTCGACGGCGTCGAGCGCGCCGCCCCGGACGGCGAGCGCGGTGGTGGCGGGCCGGGGGTCGACGCGCGCGGCGAGGTCGGGGCCGATCGAGGCGGTGGGTGAGCCCGCGGTGGCGCCGCGCTCGGTGATGCCGCTGACGACGACCTGGATGGGGCGGCCGTTCGCGTCGGCGATGGAGACGAGGCCGCCCGCGACGAGGTGGTGGCGGTGGGCGGTGACCCGGTCGACCGCGATCTCGCCGTCGGCGGCGGGCGGGCGGCCCTGGGCGAGGGCGACGGAGCCGTCCGGGTCGACGTCGGCGACGGTGCGCTCCTCGGTGGCGCGGCCCCCGTCGAGGAGCAGGTCCAGCTCGACGCGCCGCTCGGGCACGACCTCGCGCACGCCGGGGACGGCGGCGATCCGGTCGGCCATGGCCTGGTCGAGCCTGGCGCCGCTGAAGGGCTCGGGCAGGACGACGAGGTCGGTGCCTGCCGGCAGGGCGCGGGCGCCCTCGACGGCCGAGCGCGCCATGGCGTCGCTGAGGAGCAGGGTCGCCAGCAGGCAGGCGACGCCGACGAGCAGGGCGACGGCGGGCAGCACCGCCCTGCCGGGGTGCGCGCGCAGCTCGGCGATGGCGAGCCGCAGGGACGTGGGCACTTCGGTCCTCCTCGGGACGCGTCGGCCGGTCGGTCCCGGCCTGCCGGAAGTCTCGTGGCGGCGGGGGCGCGCGGGCATCGGTCCGGGGTCGCGGGCGGGTGTACGACCGGGGTGCCGTGGCGGGTAGTCCTCGGGGAGGATCGGCGGGTGGAGCTGGTGGCGCTGGTTGACCCGGACGGGGCAGTGGTGGGGCGCGCGACGCGGGAGCGGGTCCGCGCGGAGGGTTTGTGGCACTCGTGCGCGGCGATCGTGGTGCTGTCGGGGGACGGCGAGCGGGTGTACGTGCACCGGCGGACCGACACCAAGGACGTGTACCCCGGTCTGCACGACCCGACGTGCGGCGGGGTGATCGCGGACGGGGAGTCGCCGGAGGAGTGCGCGCGGCGGGAGCTGCGGGAGGAGCTGGGGGTGTCGGCGCCGGTGGAGTTCCTGTTCCGGGCGCCGTTCGAGGACGGGAGCATCCGGTACGTCGCGCACGTCTACCTGGCGCGGTCCGACGGGCCGTTCACCCACCAGCCGGAGGAAGTGGCCTGGGGCGGGTGGGTGCCGCTCGCACGGGTGCGGGAGCTGGTGGCGGACCCGGAGTGGGCGGTGGTGCCGGACGGGCGGGCGCTCGTGCGGCGGTGGTTCGCTTCCGGAGGTGGCTCTCGGCCGGAAGTGGGGTGAGCGGGGCCCGACCCGGTGAGCCGGTCGGTCACCGGGTCGGGACGGCCGGGTGGCGGGCCCCGCCGCTCAGGTCCAGGCGAGCGAGCCGCGCGTGGACCAGTACTGCTCGGCCGGTTCGACGAGTTCGTCGAGGGCGTCGGCGGGCACGTCCAGGGCGGTGGCGCGCAGGTTGGCGTGCAGCTGGTCGGTGCTCGCGGCGCCGGACAGGACCACGTCGGCCCACGGCTGGGCCGCGACGAGGGCGAGCGCGACGGCGTCCGGGGTCGCGTCGAGCTCGCGCGCCAGATCCCGCAGCGCGGCCGGCGGTCGGACGGCGAGGCGGCCGTTGGCCACGCCCTCCTTGACGTACACCTCGAAGCCCGCCGCCGACGCCTCGGCCAGGGCCTGGCCCGCCGAGCGCTCCAGGGCGTTCCAGGTGGACTGCACGACGGTGAACAGCGGCTGCCCGTCGACCTCCAGGGCGAGCGCGCGGCGGACGGTGTCGGCCTGGCGCGGGCCGGTGGTGGAGAAGCCGACCCGCACGTCCCGCGCGCGCAGGGCGCCGAGGGCGTCGAGCAGGGCCGGGTCGTCGAACAGCGGGCTGTCCGCCGTGAGCGAGTGCACCAGGTAGCGGGAGGGCTCGATCAGGGCCGAGGTCTCCTCCCACTGCCGGGTGAAGCGCGACAGCGAGTGCTCCTTGACCTCGTGCACGTCGGCGTCGGCGCGCCAGTCGGCGACGTAGGCGTACCCCCACTTGCTGGAGACGACCACGTCGTCGTGCCCGCGCTCGGCGAGCCACTCGGACAGGAAGCTCTCCGACAGGCCGTAGGAGCGGGCGGCGTCGACCCGGCGCACCCCGGCGGCGTGCGCGGCGTCGAGGACGGCGTGGCAGGCGGCGCGCATGGAGTCGACGTCCCTGGTGGCGGGGAGCGCGCCGTCGCGGCCGAGGTTGATGTAGGCGGGCCTGCCCAGCGCGGCGAGACCAAGGGCGAATTCGGGCACGACCGCCACCGTAGCCGCGCGCGCCGGGCGGCCGGCCGTCAGGCGTCGCGGCGCAGCAGCACCACCGCGCCCGCCCCCAGCGCGAGGACCGCGTGCAGCGCCACCGCCAGCCCCGCGCCCCACGGGGACAGCAGCGGGTCGGGTTGGGTGCCCGCGAGCTGGGGGGCCAGCGCGGCCAGGCTGGTGCCGTAGACGTGCTCGTTCCACGGCGCGGGCAGCAGCAGGGACGCGGTCGGGATGACGAACTGGAGCACCGACAGGGTGGTCAGCGCGCCCGCGCTGGAGCGCACGGCGAAGCCGAGGCCGAGACCGACCAGCGCCGACACCGCCATGACCAGCGCGTTCGCCAGCACCGTCGGCCACGCGTCGGACAGCTCGGGGAACGCCGCGATCGGCGCGGGCCGGTCCCCGGTGATCCACTCCCCCAGCCCGGTCGCGGCCACCGACAGCAGCAGCGCGAGGGCGGTCGCGGTCGCGGCCACCACCGCCGTCTTCGCCGCCAGGAACGCGCCCCTGCGCGGCACGGCCACCAGCGCCGGGCGGATCATGCCGCCGCCGTGCTCGGCGGTGATGGCCAGCGCGCCCAGCACGCCCAGGCAGAACTGGCCGATGGGGACCACCGGCAGCGCCGGGTCGGCGGCCTCGAACCGCAGCCGCACCTCGGGCGAGGCGTGGTCCCAGTCGGCGGTCATCAGGTAGGCGATCGCGGCGCCCCCCAGCAGGGCCGCGGCGAGCACGGCGAGCAGCACCGCCGTGGAGCGGACCGTGCGGAGCTTGAGCCACTCGGACGACAGCAGCGCGGTCACGCCGCCACCCCCTCGGCGCGGTGCCGCACGACGGACTCGGTCAGCTCCAGGTACGCCTCCTCCAGGGACGCGCCGCGCGGCGTCAGCTCGTGCAGCAGCACCCCCTCGGCGTGCGCGATCCCGGCGACGGCGGGCGCGTCCAGCCCGCGCACCACCCACCGCTCCCCCTCGGCGACGACCTCGCCGCCCGCCCGCTCCAGCGCCGCCACCAGCCCGCCGGGCTCCGGGGCGCGCACCAGCACCTCGCGCCGCGCCCGGCCCACCAGCTCCGACACCGGCCCCTCCAGCACCAGCCTGCCCCGCCCGACCACGACCACCCGGTCCGCGGTCAGCGCCATCTCGCCCATCAGGTGGCTCGACACCAGCACCGCCCTGCCCTCCGCCGCCAAGCCCCGCATCAGCCCCCGGATCCAGCGGATGCCCTCCGGGTCGAGCCCGTTCACCGGCTCGTCGAACAGCAGCACCTCCGGGTCCCCGAGCAGCGCCGCCGCGACGCCCAGCCGCTGCCGCATACCCAGCGACAGCGCGCCCACCCGCCTGCCCGCCACCGAGCCCAGCCCGACCCGCTCCAGCAGCTCGTCCACCCTGCGGTCGCCGATGCCGTTGCTCCTGGCCAGCACGCGCAGGTGGTCGCGGGCCGCGCGGCCGGGGTGGGCGTCACCGGCGTCGAGCAGCGCGCCCACCCGGTGCAGCGGCCGGGGCAGGTCGGCGTACCGGCTGCCGCCGATCAGCGCCTCGCCCGAGGTGGGGCGGTCAAGGCCCAGGACCACGCGCATGGTGGTGGACTTGCCCGCGCCGTTCGGGCCGAGGAACCCGGTCACCAGGCCGGGCGGCACGGTGAAGCTCAGGCCGTCGACCGCTCTCGTCGCGCCGTAGCGCTTGGTCAGCTCACGCACTTCGATCACCGGCACAGCCAATCGCCCGGAGCACCCCCGGCGGATCGGACCACGGGCCGCTCCCCGGATCGGACCTGGGTCCGATCCGCCGGTCGGGGCGGGACCGCTAGCGTCGCGGGGTGCGACTCCGGCTCTCCCCCGCGTTCCTGCTGCGCGCGGCCGACGCCCTCGCGGCGCTGGCCGCCGTGGTGGTCTACCTGTACTTCGCCTCCAAGAGCACCGCCCCGCAGTGGGCGGAGCTGCACCTGGCGCTGCTGATCGGCGTTCCGCTGGCGGTGCGCAGGCAGTGGCCGCTGGCGGTGTTCGTGGTGGTCGTGCTGGCGCAGAACGCGGCGACGGTCCTGGAGATCACCCTGGAGATGTACCTGCCGAGCGCGTACGCGGCTTACACCCTGGGGCTGCTCGTGCCGCGCCGCCGGTCGCTCCCGGTGCTGGTCGGCGCGCTGCCGGTCACCGCCGTCGCGCTGATCGTCGGCCAGCCGTGGCCGGACGACGTCGGGCTGGTGGGCGCGGTCTCGGTGATCCTGGTGGCGTCGTGGGCGCTGGGGCGGGCCAACCGGGTGAACCGGGCGCACCGGGCGCGGGCCGAGCGGGAGCGGGCCGAGCGGACCGTGGAGGCGGAGCGGCGGCGGATCGCGCGCGAGCTGCACGACGTGGTCGCGCACAGCCTGAGCCTCATCGCGGTCAAGACCGGGACGGCGAACCACGTGTGCGCCGACCTGCCCGAGGTGGCCCGCGAGGCGCTGGTGGTGGCCGAGCGGACCAGCCGGGACACGCTGGTGGAGATGCGCAGGCTGCTGGGGGTGCTGCGGGACGAGGACCACGCGGCCGAGCGCGCCCCGATGCCGGGCCTGGCCGACCTGCCCGCGCTGGTGGGGGCGGCGCGGGACGCCGGGGTCGACGTGGAGCTGGCCGCGGGCGCGCCCGAGCTGCCGGACGCGGTCGGCCGGACGGTGTACCGGCTGGTGCAGGAGTCGATCACGAACGTGGTCAAGCACGCCGCCCCCGCGAGCTGCCGGGTGACGATCGCGCTGGTGGACGGGGTGGCGGTGGTGGAGGTGGTCGACGACGGTCCGGGCGCGCCGGACCCGCAGCCGCAGGGGCACGGGCTGGTCGGGATGCGCGAGCGGGTCGCCGTGTACGGGGGCGCGCTGGAGACCGGGAACCGGCCCGAGGGCGGGTTCCGGGTGCGGGCGGAGGTGCCGCTCGGATGAGCGGGGACGAGGTGGACGCGGACCAGGTGGGCCAGGGTCCGACGGGCCCGGCCCCGGCGTCCCCGATCGGGGTGGTGATCGCCGACGACCAGGCGCTGCTGCGCGGCAGCTTCGAGGTGCTCGTGGGCTCGGCCCCCGACCTGCGGGTGCTGGGCACCGCCGACGACGGCGCGCGGGCCGTCGCGGTGTGCGCCGCCACCGGCCCGGACGTGGTGCTGATGGACGTGCGGATGCCGAACGTGGACGGCATCGAGGCGACCGCGCGGATCTGCGCGGCGCAGCCGGGCGTGCGGGTGCTGATCCTGACCACGTTCGACCTGGACGAGTACGTGTACGCCGCGCTGCGGGCGGGCGCGAGCGGGTTCCTGCTCAAGGACACCCCGCCCGCCGACCTGCTGGCCGCCATCCGGGTGGTCGCCTCGGGCGAGGCGCTGCTGTCGCCCTCGGTGACCCGGCGGCTGATCACCGAGTTCGCCGCGCGCCCGGCCACCCGGCGACTGCCCGCGCTGGACGCGGTCACCGCCCGCGAGCGGGAGGTGCTGCGGCTGATCGCCGAGGGCCTGTCCAACGACGAGATCACCGAGGCGCTGCACGTCTCGCGCGGCACGCTGAAGACGCACGTCGGGCGGCTGCTGCACAAGCTCGGCGCCCGCGACCGGGCCCAGCTGGTGATCGCCGCCTACGAGTCGGGCCTGGTCACGCCCGGTGAACGCGCGGAACCCCTCCCCGGCGCGCTGCCGGGGAGGGGTTCCGGGGACCGGTGACGGCGCGCCCCTGGGGGCGCGCCGTCCCGCGCGGGCCTAGAGGTACTGGCCCGTGTTGGTCGCCGTGTCGATGGCCCGACCGGTCTCCTGGTTCTTGCCGGTGACGAGGGTGCGGATGTACACGATCCGCTCCCCCTTCTTGCCGGAGATCCGGGCCCAGTCGTCCGGGTTGGTCGTGTTGGGCAGGTCCTCGTTCTCGGCGAACTCGTCGACGATGGCGTCCATCAGGTGCCGCACCGACAGGCCGGGCTGCTTGGTGTCCAGCAGCGACTTGATCGCCGACTTCTTCGCCCGGTCCACGATGTTCTGGATCATCGCGCCGGAGTTGAAGTCCCGGAAGTACAGGACCTCCTTGTCACCGTTGGCGTAGGTGACCTCCAGGAACCGGTTCTCGTCGGTCTCCTCGTACATGCGCTCGACGGTGTGCTGCACCATGCCCTGGATGCAGGCCGCCGGGTCGCCGCCGAACTCGGTGAGGTCGTCGGCGTGCAGCGGCAGGTCGTCGGTCAGGTACTTGGCGAAGATGTCCTTCGCGCCCTCGGCGTCCGGGCGCTCGATCTTGATCTTCACGTCGAGGCGGCCCGGCCGCAGGATCGCCGGGTCGATCATGTCCTCGCGGTTGGAGGCGCCGATGACGATGACGTTCTCCAGGCCCTCGACGCCGTCGATCTCCGAGAGCAGCTGCGGCACGATCGTGGTCTCCACGTCGGAGGACACGCCGCTGCCGCGGGTGCGGAAGATCGAGTCCATCTCGTCGAAGAACACGATCACGGGGGTGCCCTCGGAGGCCTTCTCCCGCGCCCGCTGGAAGATCAGCCGGATGTGCCGCTCGGTCTCGCCGACGAACTTGTTGAGCAGCTCGGGGCCCTTGATGTTGAGGAAGAAGCTCTTGGCGTCCTTGTGGTCCTCGCCGCGCGCCTTCGAGACCTGCTTGGCCAGCGAGTTCGCGACCGCCTTCGCGATGAGCGTCTTGCCGCAGCCGGGAGGGCCGTAGAGCAGGACGCCCTTGGGCGGGCGCAGCTTGTACTCGCGGAACAGGTCGGCGTGCAGGAACGGCAGCTCCACGGCGTCGCGGATCTGCTCGATCTGCCGGGAGAGGCCGCCGATGTCCTCGTAGCGGACGTCCGGCACCTCCTCCAGCACCAGGTCCTCCACCTCGGCCTTGGGCACCCGCTCGTAGGCGAAGCCCGCCTTGGAGTCGACCAGGAGCGAGTCCCCGGCCTTGAGCGGGGAGTCGAGCAGCGGCTGGGCGAGCCAGACCACCCGCTCCTCGTCCGCGTGGCCGACGACCAGCGCCCGCGCGACGGAGCCCTCGGCCCCGCCGTCGTCGAGCACCTCGCGCAGCGCGCACACCTCGCCGGTGCGCTCGAAGTCGCCGCCCTCGACCACGGTCAGCGCCTCGTTCAGGCGCACGGACTGACCCATGACCAGGGAGGACGCCTCGACCGACGGCGAGACGGACACGCGCATCCGGCGGCCGGACGTGAACACGTCGACCGTGCCGTCCTCGAACCGGGCGAGGAAGACGCCGTACCCGCTGGGCGGCTGCGCCAGCCGGTCCACCTCCTCGCGGAGCGCGAGGAGCTGGCCGCGCGCCTCGCGGAGGGTGTCGATGAGCTTGGTGTTGCGCTCGGTCAGCTGGTTGACGCGCTCGGTGGCCTCGGCCAACCGCTGCTCCAGCAGGCGGGCGTGTCGTGGGGATTCCGTCAACTTGCGGCGGAGCAGCGCGATCTCGTCCTCGAGGAACCTGATCTGCGCCGTCAACTCGCCGGAGCTGCTGCCATTGCTCAGCTCGCCGCCCTCGTCGGGCTGGCTGCCGGGATGACCGTGCGGCATGTCGGCGCCCTCCTCCCGTGTTCGTACGACAACGGTACCGGCGATCACCGACAAAAGCGGCCACCTCGGCGGGCTGCCGGAGCGGCGGGTGATCACCGGGTTCGACATGTACGGGGGGTGAACTGCTCCATCTCGGTGTCACCGCGCACCGCTCACCCGGTGCGGCGCGCGTGCCGGTGACGCCCCACCGGCTGTGTCCGGGCAGTGTCCCCGGCGTGAACGGGGAATTCCAGGGGATTGCGCCGGTCGCACCCCGGCGGGCCCCTCGGGCGCCGGGGTCGCGGGCGGGGTGATCGGGGCCGCAGCCAGGCGAGTTCGGCTCGCGGCGGGGCGTCGGCGGGCCCGCGGCGCGCACCGGCGGGCTTCCCACGGGGTGGGCGGTCCGGTCACGGGTGGTCAGGCGGTGGTCGCGGCGGGTGGGTGAGGGCGGGGCGCGGGGCAGGCCCGGCGGAGTGCCCCGGTCCGGTTACGGTCAGCAGCCCCGGAGCGCCGACACCTCCCTCTGCCAGCCGGAATGCGGCCAACCGGGTGGTTTCGGCCCCGGCGGGGCGGGCACGGCGCCGGAGAGGCTGGATAGCGCCCGTCCGAGCGGCTTTCGACGCTCTCGGTGACGGTGCAGTTCCCCGAGTTGGGGGAAAGTCTCATCCAGGTGAACCTGTCGTGGTAGGGCGCTACTGTGCGCTCTGAGCACGGCCACCCCGGTACGAGGAGAGAACGCGATGTCGGTCCCGCCCCCCGGTCCGCACGGCCAGCAGCCGGAAGCGCACGGGCAGCAGCCGGCGTACGGCAGGCCCAGCGGCGGCTTCCCGCGGCAGGCCCAGCCCCCGCAGTTCGGGCAGCCCCCGCAGGCGGGGTACGGGCAGCAGCCGGAGTACGGGCAGCAGGCGGGGTACGGGCAGCAGTCCCACGGCCAGCCGGGGTACGGCCAGCAGCCGGGCCAGTTCGGCCAGCAGCCGGGCCAGTACGGCCAGCCGGGCCAGTACGGCCAGCCGGGCCAGTACGGCCAGCCGGGCCAGTACGGCCAGCAGCCGGGGATGCCGGGCCAGTTCGGCTTCGACCCGAACGGGGGCCTGCCGCCCAAGAAGAAGAGCGCCCTGCCCTGGGTGCTCGGCGGGGTCGGCGTGCTCGCCGTCGTCGGGCTCGTCGTGGGCCTGCTGGTGTTCACCGGCGGCGACGAGACCGACACCGCGAGCGGCGGCCCCGGGCAGTCCACCTCCGCCTCCAGCCCCGACCAGGCGGGCGGCTCGGCGGAGACGGCCGAGGCCGAGAAGGTCGTGAACGCCTACGTCGACGAGCTGAAGAAGGGCAAGAGCGCGGACAAGGCCAAGTCGCAGGCCATGATCTGCGCCGCCGACCGGCCGACCGTGAAGGCGTTCGCCGAGCAGGCCGAGGCGGTGGAGGCCAGCCTCCCCGCCGAGCGCCGCGAGCAGCTGAACTCGGTGAAGCTGGACTACGAGGTGGAGAACGTGACCGCGTCGGGCACGACCGGCTCGCTCACCATGCGGATCAGGTACTCGAACGTCCCCGCCGGGGTCGCCCTGCCCGCCGAGAGCACCACGGTGCTGGACCTAGTCGAGGAGAGCGGCGACTGGAAGATCTGCGGTCTGGCCAAGCAGCTCACCGGCACCCCCGGCGGCGCCACCGGCTGATCGACCGCTCCCCCGCCCCGACCACCGCCGGACCCCCTCGCGAGGGGTGATGCCACCGGGGTCGGGGGTGGGGTGAACACCACCGTTCAAGCGATCTTGCACGGCGCGGAGCGCTACTCTGCGCAGGCGTGGGCCACCGCCCCCGGCCCCGCGTCCCCCTACCGGGCGCCAGCACCGCCCCAGCAGCTCCAAGGAGATCCCCATGTCGGTCCCGCCGCCTCCCGGTCCCCAGGGGCCGCCGTCCGGCCCGTTCGGCCAGCAGCCCGGCTACGGGCAGCCCAGCGGCGGCTTCCCGCAGCAGCCCCAGCAGCCGGGGTACGGGCAGCCCGGCCAGTACGGGCAGCCGGACCAGTACGGCCAGCAGCCCCAGTCGGGGCAGTTCGGGCAGCAGCCGGGGCAGTTCGGCCAGCAGCCGGGCCAGCCCGGCCAGTACGGGCAGCAGCCCTACGGCCAGCCCGGCCAGCAGCCCGGTTACGGCCAGCCCGGTCAGTACGGCCAGCAGCCGGGGCAGTTCGGGCAGCAGCCCTACGGCCAGCCCGGCCAGCCCGGCTTCGAGCAGTACGGCGGCGTCCCGCCCAAGAAGAAGAGCCCTCTGCCCTGGGTGCTCGGCGGCGTCGGCGCGCTCGTGGTGATCGGCGTCGTCGTGACGCTGGTGGTGGTGCTCGGCGGCGGTGGCGGCAGCAGCGCGCAGGAGGTTGCCGAGCGCTACGTCGCGGCGGCCAACGGCGACGGCGAGCTGGGCGAGGACATGCTCTGCGCCGCGGACGCGGCCAAGATCGCCGAGCTGAACAAGCAGTTCGAGAACATGGAGAAGCCGGACCTCGGCGACCTCCCCGACTCGCCCGCCTCGCAGATGAAGACCACGAACACCCTCGGCAAGGTGACCGAGAACGGCGACAAGGGCACCTTCGAGGTGATCGTGAAGTACGAGAACGTGCCGGACATCCTGAAGGAGTACGCCAAGGACACCACGCGCACGATGGACGTGGTGAAGGAGGACGGCGGCTGGAAGGTCTGCAACGTCTTCAAGGCGCCGGAGACCACCACCCTCGGCGGCTGACCCCCTGAGCGGCGAGAACGCCCCGGCGACCACCAGGTCGCCGGGGCGTTCCGCGTGCGGGGCCCGCTCAGCCCTTGGACGGCCTGCGCTGCGGGCGCGGCGGGGTGACGCCGTCGGCGAGCCTGCGGGTGGTCAGCAGGAACGCGGTGTGCGCGATCATCCGGTGCTCGGGGCGCACCGCCAGGCCCACCACGTGCCACGGCCGCACGAGCGTCTCCCACGCCTGCGGCTCGGTCCAGTGCTGCTGCTCGCGCAGCGCCTCGGTGACCTTCGACAGCTGCGTCGTGGTCGCCACGTACACCACGAGCACGCCGCCGGGGATGAGGTTGGCGGCCACGGTCGGCAGCACGTCCCACGGCGCGAGCATGTCCAGGACGACCCGGTCGACCTCGCCGGTGTGGGTGGCCAGGTCGTCCACGGTCAGCGACCAGTTGGCGGGCCGCTCGCCGAAGAACTGCTCGACGTTGCGGATCGCGTGGTCGGCGTGGTCCTGGCGGACCTCGTAGGAGGTCACGCTGCCCTTCTCGCCGACCGCGCGCAGCAGCGAGCAGGTCAGCGCGCCCGACCCGGCGCCCGCCTCCAGCACGCGCGCGCCGGGGAAGACGTCGCCGTACATGACGATCTGCGCGGCGTCCTTGGGGTAGATGACCTGCGCACCCCTGGGCATGGACAGCACGTAGTCGGCGAGCAGCGGGCGCAGCGCCAGGAACGAGGTGCCGCCCACGGAGGTCACCACGCTGCCCTCGGGCTGCCCGATCAGCTTGTCGTGCGGCAGCGCGCCGCGGTGCGTGTGGTACTCCTTGCCCGGTTCGAGCACGATGGTGTAGTGCCGTCCCTTCGGGTCGGTCAACTGCACCCGGTCTCCGGGCTGGAACGGACCACTGGCGGTGCTCACCGCGACGAACCTCCTGCGCGAAACTGCCCGCGACCTGCGGACGGGCACGATGGTCGCAGAAGCCCCCCGACCGGCTACCGGCGGGCCAGCAGCTTGGCGGAGCACCAGACCGGCCCGGTGACCAGCCACACCCCGCACACCAGCGCGACCAGCCGCAGCGAGTCCAGCAGCGGCGCGACCCGGTCCAGGCCACCCGCGACCAGGGCGAGCAGCCCGATGACGGCGGCGGCGATGATGCCCGCGAGCACCGCCCTGCCCCACTCCCGCCACTCGTGAGCCGCGCGCTCCGGACCGTCCTTCGGCGGCGTGACCGGGGGCGGTCCGCCCGCGAACCAGTGCGCGAACCGCTGGTCGGCCCAGCGCAGCATCGAGTGCCCGAACGCGACGCTCACGCCGAGGTAGAGGGCGGCGAGGCCGTGCGCGCCGGTCGCCTGGCCGCCGCGCGCCAGGTCGAGGACGGCGGTGGCGAGCAGCACCAGGTCCACCAGCGGGACGCAGGCGAGCAGGACGGCGCCCGCGCGGCGCAGCCCGAAGGCGTAGCGCAGCAGCAGACCGGCGGCGAGCACGACCCAGAAGCCGACCTCGCAGGCCACGATGACCAGGACCAGGGGTTCCACGGCGACCAGCCTGGCCCGGCGCGCGCCTGCGCGCGTCGGCGATCGGTGCCACCGGTGGTCATCAGTTCGTAGGACGTGCCGGGCCGCGCCGGTGTGGTGGGATGGGCCGGTGCCGTCCCGCACCGATCTCGCCGTGGTCGCGACGGCCCTGAGCGCCGGGCTTCTGCTGTTCTGGATCGACTTCGACCGGCTGTGGGGCCCTGACCAGGCCGCGCCGACGTGGGTGCGGGTGCTGCTGCTGGTGACGGCCTGCGCGGGCCAGCTGTTCCGGACCGCGCGGCCCGGTCTCGCGCTGGCGCTGGCCGGTCCCGCGGTGGCCGCGGACATGGCGCTCGGGCACAGCAGCGTGGTGCTGGTGGTGGGGATCGACGTGCTGTTCAGCACGGCGATCTCGGCCGGGCCGAGGCTCTACCGGGGGCTGGTGACCGGGATCGGGCTGCTGTGCGTCGGCCTGACCGTGGGGGCGTCGCTGCTGACCGGGGAGCCGAGGCTGGCGCTGCTGGTGGCGGTGCAGGCGTTCTCGATGGCGGTCGTCCCGGTGTGGTGGGGCTCGAACATCCGCCAGCACCGGCAGAACGAGCGCCAGCTGGCCCGGATCGCCGAGCTGGACCGGCGGGCGGCGGTGACCGCCGAGCGCGCCCGGATGGCCCGCGACCTGCACGACGTGGTCGCCGGGCACCTGTCGGCGATCGCGATCCAGTCCGAGGCGGTGCTGACCCTGCCGGACGACGACCCGCAGCGGGTGCGGTCGGTGCTGCGGGCGGTGCGGGAGGGCAGCGTGGGGGCGCTGGCGGAGATGCGCACGATGATCGACGTGCTGCGGGCCGACGGCGAGGTGGACGAGGCGGTGTCGGCGCGGCTGGGCGAGGTGGGGCGGCTGGTGGAGGCGTCCGGGCTGGACGTGCGGCTGCGGGTGGACGACGTGAGCGGGGTCCCGGCGGCGGTGGACGTGGCCGGGTACCGGATCGCGCAGGAGTCGCTGACGAACGCGCTCAAGCACGGGGCGCGCGGCGGGCGGGTGTCGCTGCGGGTGGAGCGGCAGGCGGCGCGGGTGGTGCTGGAGGTCGGCAACGAGGTGCGGGACGAGGGGCGCGCCGGGCGGGCGCCGGGCAGCGGGACGGGGTTGGTGGGCATGGCCGAGCGGGCGCACGCGGTGGGCGGGCGGTTCCGGGCCGGGGTGGAGGACGGGCTGTGGGTCGTGCGGGCGGAGCTGCCGCTGTGACCGGGGACTCGGTGAGCGGGGGCGCCGCGAGCGGGGACGCGGCGGACGGGGTCGTCGAGGTGCTGGTGGCCGACGACCACGCGGCGGTGCGGGCGGGCCTGGTGATGATCCTGGGCGGCGCGCCGGGCGTGCGGGTCGTCGGCGAGGCGGGTGACGGGGAGGCGGCCGTGCGGATGGCCCGCGAGCTGCGGCCGGACGTGGTGCTGATGGACGTGCGGATGCCGGGGGTGGACGGCATCGAGGCGACCCGGCGGCTGGCCGGGGTGTGCGAGGTGCTGGTGCTGACCACGTTCGACCTGGACGAGTACGTGCGCGGGGCGCTGCGCGCGGGCGCGGCCGGGTTCCTGCTCAAGTCGGTGGAGGCCCCGGCGCTGGTGGACGCGGTGCGGCGGGTGGCGGCCGGTGACGGGGTGCTGGCGCCCTCGGTGACCAGGCGGGTGATGCGGGAGTTCGCGGCCGGGCCCGCGGCCCGCGCCAAGCCCGACCTGGGGGCGCTGACCGAGCGGGAGGTCGACGTGCTGCGCTGCCTGGGCGAGGGCCTGTCGAACGCGCAGATCGGCACGCGCCTGCGGATCGGCGAGACGACGGTGAAGACGCACGTGTCGCGGGTGCTGATGAAGCTGGACCTGCGCTCGCGGGTGCAGGCCGCGCTGCTGGCGCAGGACGCGGACCTGGGGGACGGCTAGCGGCTCTCCAGCGCGGCCTTGAGGTCCTCGCGGCGCAGCACCCCGGCGGGCCTGCCCTCCAGGTCGACCACCAGGTACTCGCGCGCCGCGGTCGACCGGACCCGCTCGACCACGTCGTCCCCGGCCTCGTCGGCGAGCAGCACGGTCTCCGGTCGGATCGGCACGGCGGCCTGCTCGGCGGGCGCGTGCGGGGACGTGCCCGCCAGGCGCTCGGCCAGGGTCCGGTCCAGCAGCCCGGCGGCGACCCCGTCGGCGCGCACCAGCACCACCCCGCGCCCGGCGGCGGCCGACAGCGCGCCGGACACCGGGCTCTCGGCGGGCAGCTGGAGCACCGGGCGCACGAGCTGCTGCAGGGTGAGCCCCTCCGGCCAGGCCCTGGCCCGCTCGGCGGCCGACTCGCCGCGCGCGCCCGCGACCACGAACCAGGCCGTGAGCAGGCACACGCCGAAGCGCAGCCAGCGGTCCGGCGCGCCGTCGAGCAGCCCCAGCACCGCCCAGACCACCAGGAGCGCGGCGACCAGCCCGCCGCCGACGACGGCGGCCCTGGTGCCGGTGGCGCGCTTGCCGGTGATGGCCCAGACGCCCGCGCGCAGGATGCGCCCGCCGTCCAGCGGCAGGCCGGGCAGGAGGTTGAACACGGCGACGGCGGCGTTGGCGAACGCGGTCTGCGCGACCAGCAGCCACACCGCGTCGGTGGTCGGGATGGCGTGGGCGCCGAGTGCGAACACGCCCGCGAGCAGCACGGACACCAGCGGTCCCGCCGCCGCCACCAGGCCCTCGTGGCGCGGGGTGCCGGGGGCCCTGGCCACCTCGGAGACCCCGCCCAGCAGGAACAGCCGCAGCCTGCGCACCGGCAGGCCGAGGCGCAGCGCCACCAGGCTGTGGCCCAGCTCGTGGGCCAGCACGGACAGGCCGAGGAACAGGGCGAACGCGGCGGCGAGCGCCAGGCCGGTGAAGCCGCCCGCGTCCGGGCTGATCCGGCTCGCGAGCGGCGCGTACAGCACGACGATGACCGCCGAGCCCAGCCACCACGAGGGCGCCAGCAGCACCGGGATGCCCGCGGCGCGGAACAGCGGCAGACCGCCCTCCCGGCCCGCCCTCGCCCGCCAGCCCTCCGCAGTCGCCATCGTGGGCAGCGTAGGCGCGGTCGTGTCACGTCGGGGTGTGCCGGGCGGGCGGGAGTGTCGGTGGGGTGGCCTACTGTGCTCCGCATGGCAGCGCCCACCACATCCGATCGCCCCGTGCGCAGGCCGGCCCTGTCGCCCTCCCGCGCGGGCGACTTCAAGCAGTGCCCGCTGCTCTACCGCTTCCGCGCGGTCGACCGGCTCCCCGAGAAGCCGACGAAGGCCCAGGTCAGGGGCACGGTCGTGCACGCCGTGCTGGAGGACCTGTTCGCGCTGCCCGCCGCCGAGCGGGTGCCGGAGCGGGCTCGGGAGCTGGTGGAGCCCGCCTGGGCGCGGGTGCGCGAGGAGCGGCCCGAGTTCGCGGAGCTGTTCGGCGCGGACCAGGACGAGGAGCAGGCGGACTGGCTGACGTCGGCCCGCGAGCTGCTGGAGGGCTACTTCGGGCTGGAGGACCCGCGCCGGTTCGACCCGGAGTCGCGGGAGCTGCTGGTCGAGTGGGAGCTGCCGTCCGGGGTGCTGCTGCGCGGGTACGTGGACCGGGTCGACGTGGCGCCCACCGGGGAGATCCGGGTGGTCGACTACAAGACCGGCGCGGCGCCGCGCGAGCACGTCGAGGGCAAGGCGCTGTTCCAGATGAAGTTCTACGCGCTGGTGCTGTGGCGGCAGCGCGGGGTGGTGCCCCGGCAGCTGAGGTTGATGTACCTGGCGGACCGGCAGGCGCTGGCGTACTCGCCGGACGAGGGCGAGCTGGCGAGGTTCGAGCGGACCCTGGAGGCGATCTGGGAGGCGATCCTGCGCGCCGGGCGCACCGGCGACTTCCGGCCGAACCCGAGCAGGCTGTGCGACTACTGCGACCACAAGGCGCTGTGCCCGGCGTTCGACGGGACGCCGCCGCCGTATCCGGGCTGGCCGGAGCCGGGGGCGGTGGCGGAGCGCGCGGCGGACCGGGTCGACTAGGACCGGGTCGACTAGGACCGGGGCTGCTGGGGCTGGGGTCGGACGGGCTCGTCGGGAGGGGTGTTCGGGGTGGAGGCGTTCTACGCGCCGCTGGGCGGGGACCGGTACGCGGCGACCAGGCGCACCGCGGGGCCGTGGTCGGCCGACAGCCAGCACCTGGGGCCGCCGTCCGCGCTGCTGGTGCGGGAGCTGGAGCGGCTGCCCGGTTCGGGGGTGCTGTCGCGGGTGGCGTTCGACGTGCTCGGGCCGGTGCCGGTGGCGGAGCTGGTGGTGTCGGCCTCGGTGGTGCGGCCGGGCCGGTCGGTGGAGCTGCTGGCGGCGGTGCTGGCGCACGAGGGCCGGGAGGTGCTGCGGGCGTCGGCGTGGCGGGTCGCCCCCGGTGAGACCGCGTCGGTGGCCTCGGGGCAGCCCGAGCTGCTGCCGCCGCCGTCCGCGTGCGCGGAGTTCTCGGTGCCCGGCGACTGGACGTGCGGGTACCTGGAGGCGATGGAGTGGCGGTCGGTCAGCGGCGGGCTCGCGACCCCCGGTGACGCGGTCGTGTGGGCCCGCCCGCGCGTCCCGGTGGTGGCGGGCGAGGAGGCGAGCGCGGTGCAGCGGCTGTTCACCGTGGCGGACTCGGCGAGCGGGGTGTCGGCGCGGCTGGACATCCGGCGGTGGTACGCGATCAACACGGAGCTGACCGTGCACCTGCACCGGGAGCCGGTGGGCGAGTGGTTCGCGCTGGACGCCGAGACCGTGGTCGGGCCGACCGGGGTCGGGGTGGCCAGCAGCGTGGTGCACGACCTGGAGGGCGCGGTGGGGCGGACCGCGCAGGCGCTGTTCGTGCGGGAGAGGTAGCGGGGCCCGAGCGGCCCCGCCCCTCCCCCGGTCACCGGCCCGGCTTCCGGCGACCGGTGGCCCTCACGGGCCCGCGCAGGTAACGCTGGGGCCGCTCGCGGTCCCCGTCGCGGCGTGCCCGAACGTGGTGGACGCGCCCGGTGCGAGGGTCCCGTTGCAGTCCGCGTTTGCAGTCCGCGTTGCGGACCGTGACCGAGGAGCCGCTCGTGCCGCGCAGGTCGTCCCACAGCTGGGTGATGGCCTGACCCGCGCCCAGGGTCCACCCGGTGGTGCCCGAGCTGCCCGCCGTGCCGGTGACCTCGCCCTGGAAGCCGCCCTGCCGAGTGTTGGTGGTGCGGTGCGCGGCGGAGCAGGCGCCCGTCGGCGGCGTGGTGGTCGTCGTGCCCCCGCCGCCCTCACCACCCGCACCGAGGCCAGCGCGCCCACGCCCACCGCGTGCCCGTTGCTCGTGGCCGTGCGGTGGTCGTCGCAGGCGGCGGCCTCGGCGGTGGAGTCGGCGGCCGGGCTCGTGACGACCGCCGCCCGGCCGGGACCACCCGACCGGACTGGCGCGGGCCGGGGCGCTAGAGCAGCGCGGCGGCGGTCAGGGTGAGCATCGACAGGGCCGTCGTCACCAGCACCGTGTTGCGGGTGGTCGACGTGCCCGGCAGGTAGCGGGTGGCCACGACGTGCACGTTCTGCGCGGTCGGCAGGGCCGCGCACACGATCGCCGCCCGCCGCAGGTCGCCCTCGACGTCGAGCAGCACGCAGAACGCCAGCGCCAGCAGCGGGTGCGCGAGCAGCTTGAGCGCCACCGCCGTCCACAGCGCGGCCCTCGGCTCGGCGGGGCGCGGCGCCGCGCCGCCCGTCGCGACCTCGTCGTCGTGCCTGCGCCCGGCCAGCGACATGCCCAGCCCGACCAGCGCGGTCGGCACACCGGCCGCACCGAGCGCGGCGATCGGCGAGAGCAGCACCTGCGGCGGGTCCCAGCCGGTGGCGGCCACCGCGACGGCCAGCACGGACGCGCCGATCACCGGGTTGCGCACCGGCAGCAGCGCCAGGGTGCGCAGGACCCGCCCGCCCGCGCCAGCCTCCAGCGCGCCGAGCACGACCGGCATCATCACCAGCGGCTGGAACAGCAGCACGGCGGCGATGAACGACGAGTCGCCCAGCACGCCGATGGCGATGGGGATGCCGAGGTTGCCCGCGTTGACGTACCCGGACGCCATGCCGCCGAGCACGCGCTGGTCGTGCGGGGTGCGGAACAGCTTCCAGTGCAGCAGGTAGCCCGCGGCGCACACCACGGCGGTGGAGGCGACGAAGGCGAGCACCCCGGCGTTGGCGAGCCGGGAGGGGTCGGTGTCGATCAGGGTGGTGAACAGCACCGCGGGCATGGCCAGGTGGAACGCGAACCGGCCGAGGGCCTGCTCGGCGCCGCGCCCCAGCACGCCGCCGCGCGCCGAGGCGAAGCCGATGCCGGTCAGCACCCAGATGGGCAGGAACCCGCCGAGCACTCCGCCCACGGTCAGCGCACGACCGCGGCGGACCGGGCTGTCACAGGTGCCGGTAGACGTCTTCGAGGCTCAGGCCGCGCCCCAGCATGAGCACCTGGACGCGGTAGAGGAGCTGGGAGACCTCTTCGGCGAGGCGGTCGTCGGACTCGTGCTCGGCGGCGATCCACACCTCGCCCGCCTCCTCCAGCACCTTCTTGCCCTGGGCGTGCACGCCGTCGGCCAGCGCCTGCGTGGTCGCGGACCCCTCGGGGCGGGTTCGGGCGCGTTCGCTCAGCTCGGCGAACAGCTCGTCGAAGGTCTTCACGGTGCCTGATCCTCGCATCCCGCGGCCGGGACCGAGCAGCGGGCTCCGGCGGGCGGCCTCAGATCCGGTACTCCGGACCGGTGAACGGCCAGACCTCCGCGACCCAGCGGGGCACGAAGGAGTCGAGCGCGCGCTCGACCTCGGTGCCGACGAGCCGGTCGACCACCCACCAGGAGATCCGGGCGTCGGCGGGGGCCTCGGCGGGGTCGAGGTAGACGCACCCGAGGAGTTCGGTCTCGTCCGCGTCGAACAGCGCGTAGTTGAACGACTCGTGCGCCTCGATCTCCCGCTCGTGCCGCGCGAGGTCCTCGCGGTCCTGCTCGACGGTCATCGTCGCCGGGGGCCACCCCCAGGCCTCGCCGTAGAGGGACCAGAGGCGGTCGCGGGAGCCCATCACGGCCGGGTAGTCGAGTTCGGTGTCGGACTCGCGGATGGGCCGCAGGTGGTGCCCGGCGCCGATCTCGGCGCGGAGCGGGTGGGCGAAGTCGTCGGGGAGCCAGGCCATGGCGGTGATCGTGCCCGGTGGGGGCTGGTGGGCGCGAGCGGGTTTCCCGCCCGCGCCCCAGCCGGCTACTCCACCGCCCCGAGCCGGTCGAACCCCAGCGCCCGGTTCAGCACCGCCATCACCCGCGCCCTCACCCGCATCGGCAGCAGCGACGCCACCGCGATCATCGCCGCGTTGGCCTTCATGCCGGGGATCGACACCGCCCGGCCCGAGCGGACGTGGTCGAGGACGTCGCGGGCGACCCGTTCCGGGGTGTCGTACGCGCGCGGGTCGATGGTGACGTCCTTGCCGTCGAAGAAGGCGGTTCGGATGGCTCCGGGGTTGACCGCCACCACGCGCACGCCGGTTCCCCGCAGCTCCACGCGCAGCGCCTCGGTGAACGAGCGCACGTACGCCTTCGTCGCGCCGTAGCTCGCCTGGTACGGCACCGGCAGGTAGCCGGCCGTGGAGCCGACGTTCACGATCGTGCCCGTGCCCGCCCGGCGCATCGACCGCGCCACGTGGTGGGTCAGCTCGGTCAGGGCCTCCACGTTGAGCGCGATCGAGTCGACGTGCTCGGCCAGCGGGGTGTCCAGGAACGGGCCGACCGAGCCCGCTCCCGCGTTGTTGAGCAGCAGGTCGATCGGCTGCTCGCCCAGCTCGGCCAGCGCGGCGCGCCTGGACGCGCGGTCGGTCAGGTCGGCCGCGATCACCCGCGCGGTCACGCCGGTGCGGGCGCGCAGCTCGTCGGCCAGTTCGTCCAGCGCGGCGCGCGAGCGGGCCAGCAGCACGAGGTTCGCGCCGCGCGCGGCCAGCTCCTCGGCCAGCGCCCGGCCGAGGCCCTTCGTCGCGCCGGTCACCAGCGCGGTCGTCCCCCGGTAGGTCAAGCCTTCCCCCACTTCCGGTAGCGGCGCAGCGCGGGGCGGCGGCGCAGTCGTTCGGTCAGCAGCGCCCTGAGCGGGCCGGTGGAGCGCTCGCGGTCCGCGGCGAGGTCTTCCATCCTGGCGTGGACCAGGGCCTGCACGGCGGCGGAAGAGAGCTTCTTGTCGGGCCAGTTCACCCGGACGGGCGCGGCCTCGGCCTCGTCGCCGCGCGTCCACGCGCGCGGCAGGTCGGGGTCCACGGCCAGCGCGGTGCCCACGCCGACCACGGACGCGCCGCTCTCCAGGACCCGCCGGGCCACCGGCAGTCGCCGCACCCCGCCGGTGATCATCACGGGCAGCGGGGCGTCCGCGAGGATCGACGACGCGGCGTCCAGGAAGTACGCCTCGCGGGCCAGGGTGCTCTCGTCGGCCGCGTGGCCCATGATCGCCAGGCTCTCCAGGGAGCCGCCGGACAGCTCGACCAGGTCGACGCCCGCACCGGACAGCATCCCGATCACCTCGGCCGCGTCCCGCGGCTGGAAGCCGCCGCGCTGGAAGTCGGCGGTGTTGAGCTTGACCCCGACCGCGAAGCCGGGCGACACCGCGCCCCGCACCGCCGCGACGACCTCCAGCAGCAGCCGCGCACGCGCGGCCAGGTCACCGCCGTGGCCATCGGTCCTGCGGTTGACCAGCGGCGACAGGAACTGGCCGATCAGGTACCCGTGCGCGGCGTGCACCTCGACGCCGTCGAACCCGGCCCGCTCGGCCTGCGCGGCGGTGTCGGCGAACCTGGTCACCACCTCGGCGATCTGCTCGCCGGTCATGGCGACCGGCGTCGCGTACAGCCGGGTGAACGTGCCCATCTCGACCCGCTTGGCCGACGCGGACCAGGCCAGCCCGCCCTGGTCGGCGAACACCACCCGGCCGGGGTGGTTGATCTGCATCCACACCTGGCCGCCGCCCGAGCGCGCCGCCGACGCCCAGCGCCGGAACGGCTCCAGGTCGGTCCCGGCCTCCAGGACCACGTCGCGCGGGTCGGCCACGGCCCGCCCGTCGACCATCACGTGCCCGGTGATCAGCAGCCCCGCGCCGCCGCGCGCCCACCGCCGGTAGAGCGCGATCAGCTCGTCGCCCGGCAGCTGGCCGTCCACCGCCAGGAACTCCTCCAGCGCGGCCTTGGCGACGCGGTTCGGCAGCACCGACCCGCTCGCCAGCCGCAGCGGATCGCCCAGCGCCGCCACCACCTCCCCCGTCCCGCCCATGCGCACCCCTCGTGTGTACATCGTCCACATTGTTGACGCCGCCCACATTCGCACCTGAAGTGTACGATGTCAACATGACTCGGGCGACGTACCACCACGGCGACCTGCGGGCCGCGCTGCTGCGCTCGGCGCTGGAGCTGCTGGAGTCCTCCGGCAGCGACGGCCTGTCGCTGCGCGCCGTGGCCCGCGCGGCGGGCGTGTCCGCGAACGCCCCGTACCGGCACTACGCCGACAAGGAGGCCCTGCTCGCGGCGCTGGCCGTGCACGGGTTCGGCGAGATGGCCGAGCGGGTGGTCGCGGCGCTCGCCACCGCCGCGCCCGAGGACCTCGTGGTGGTCGTGGTGACCGAGGGCGTGCGGCACGGGCTCGCGAACCCCGGCCTGCACCAGCTGATGGTGGACAGCACGTGCAGCACCCGCCCCGAGGTGCAGGAGGCGTCGGCGCGGGCGCTGGCCGAGGTCGCGGCCTCGCTGGGCGTGACGACGAGCTGCACCGACGAGACCGGCGCGCTCGCCACCGGCGTGTGGGCGCTGGTGCACGGCCTGTACGCGCTGCTCAGGGACGGCGCGGTGCGCCCCGCGCCGGGCGAGGACGTGGACGCGCTGGTGGCGCGGATCGTCCGGGCCACCGTAGGCCCGCTGCCGGGGGTCGCGAGTGCCTGACTACGCGCCCGTGCTGTCCGCGCTGCGCGAGATCCGGGTGATCAGCCCGTTCTTCGCGCTCGACGTCGGCCGCCCCGACGAGACCTGGCGCCCCGGCGCGGCGCTGCTGGACGGCCCCGAGCTGCCCGCCGCGCTGGACGCCATCGCCGCCCGCTACCGCACCGCCGAGCGGCGCGTCGCCGGGTCGCTGTTCTTCCTCGCGCACACCGCGCGCCTGCTCAGCCCGGTCACCGCCGCGAGCGCGCTGGGCCTGCCGGTCCCGGACGTGCGCCCGGAGAACCTGTGGTGGCGCTACGACCCGGACGGCCTGCGGGTGCGCCTGGCCGAGCCCGTCGCGGCCACCGGGGACCTCACCGCCGCGCTGGCGCCGGTGGTCGCGGCGGTCCGCGCGGCGTCCGGGGTGGCCGAGGGCCTGCTGTGGGGCAACGCCGCCTCGAACGTCGCGGGCGCCCTGCGCACCCTCGCCCGCACTCCCCCGCCGGGGCGCCCGGTCGACGCCGGGTCCTGCGTCGCGAAGGGCCGCGAGCTGCTGGCCGCAGGGGAGCTCGCGAACACCGGCGACTTCATCGACTTCCCCGGCGAGGTCGCCTTCCGCCGCCGCTCCTGCTGCCTGTACTACCGGGTGGCGGGCGGGGGCACCTGCGGCGACTGCCCCCTCCCGCCCCGCTGACCGCTCAGCCCAGCAGCCCCGCGAGCACCGCCGCGTCCACCCCGACCAGCGACTCCCGGAACACCCGCCGCTCCCCCTCCGGCACCGGGATCTCGCACGGCACCACCAGCACCGCGCACCCGGCCGCCACCGCCGACCTGGTCCCGGTCGGCGAGTCCTCCACCGCCACGCACCGCTCCGGCTCCACGCCGAGCAGCCGCGCGGCCTTCAGGTACGGGTCGGGCAGCGGCTTGTTGCGCCCCTCCACCTCGTCGCCGCACACCGTGGCGTCGAACAGGTCCCGCCCGATCGTGTCGAGCGCGACCTCGGTGAGCCTGCGGTCGGTGGAGGTCACGAGCGCCATCGGCACCCCGGCGTCGCGCACGGCCCGCAGCGCCTCCCGCGCGCCCGGCCGCCACGGCAGCCCCTCGCGGAACACCTCCTCGGTGCGGGCCAGCAGCCAGCGCCCGCCCTCCTCGACGTCCTCGGGCGTGGCCTCGACACCCACCTCGTCGAACAGGATGCCCATGGTGGTGGGCAGGTTCGAGCCGATGATCCGCTGCCGGGTGGCCAGCGACAGCTCCCCGCCGAGCTTCTCGGCGAACTCGTGGAGCGGGATGTCCCAGAGCTTCTCCGAGTCCAGCAGCGTTCCGTCCATGTCCCACAGGACGGCGGCGGGGGTGTTCACTCTTGCTCTCCTCTGGTCGTGCGAAAGCGGCGCGCCCCCGTTCGGGGGACGCGCCGCCGGGTCGTTCCGACGTGCCGCTCAGCCGTTGAGCGTCCGGTCCTCGCGCGGGACCGGTCAGGCGTTGAAGTACTTGGCCTCGGGGTGGTGGGCGATGAACGCGTCCGTGGACTGCTCGGGGTGCAGCTGGAGCTCCTCGGACAGCTTCACGCCGATGCGGCCCGGTTCGAGCAGCGCGACGACCTTGGTCCGGTCCTCCATGTCGGGGCAGGCCCCGTAGCCCAGGGAGTACCGGGCGCCCCGGTAGCCGAGCTTGAAGTACTCCTCCACGTCGGCCGGGTCCTCGGCCGCGACGACCCCGCCGCCCGGCCAGGTCAGCTCCTCGCGCACCCGCTTGTGCCAGTACTCGGCGAGCGCCTCGGTGAGCTGCACGCCCAGGCCGTGCACCTCCAGGTACTCGCGGTAGGCGTCCTTGGCGAACAGCTCGTTGGCGTAGTCGGCGATCGGCTGCCCCATGGTGACCAGCTGGAACGGCACCACGTCGACCTCGCCGGACTCGCGCGGTCGCCAGAAGTCGGCCAGGCACAGCCGCCGGTCGCGCTTCTGCCGGGGGAACGCGAACCGGGTCACCTCGGGCGCGTCCACCGACGGCTCGCCCAGGATCACCAGCGAGTCGCCCTCGGACACGCACGGGAAGTACCCGTAGACCACGGCGGCGTGCGCGAGGACGCCCTCGGTGGCCAGCCGCTCCAGCCAGTAGCGCAGCCGGGGGCGGCCCTCGGTCTCGACCAGCTCCTCGTAGGACGGTCCGCTGCCGCGCGAGCCGCGCAGCCCCCACTGGCCCATGAACGTGGCGCGCTCGTCGAGCAGCGCCGAGTAGTCGCCCAGCGGCACGCCCTTGACCACGCGGGTGCCCCAGAACGGCGGGGTGGGGACGGGCAGGTCGGCGGCCACGTCCGAGCGGGACACCGGCTCCGGCTCGGGCTGGGCGGCCTTGCGCTCGGCGGCGATGCGCAGCGACCGCTCGCGGCGGGCCTTGCGCTCGGCGGCCTTGCGCTCGGCCTCCGGGTCGACCAGCGGGGACTCGCCGCGCTTGGCCGCCATGACCGCGTCCATCAGCCGCAGGCCCTCGAACGCGTCGCGGGCGTAGCGGACCTCGCCGAGGTAGGTGTCGGTGAGGTCGTTCTCCACGTACGCGCGGGTGAGCGCGGCCCCGCCGAGCAGCACCGGCCAGCGGGCGGCGACCCCGCGCGAGTTCATCTCCTCCAGGTTCTCCTTCATGATCACCGTGGACTTGACGAGCAGGCCGGACATGCCGATGGCGTCGGCGCGGTGGTTCTCGGCGGCGTCGAGGATGGCGCTGATGGGCTGCTTGATGCCGAGGTTGATGACCTCGTAGCCGTTGTTGGACAGGATGATGTCCACCAGGTTCTTGCCGATGTCGTGCACGTCGCCCTTGACGGTGGCGAGCACGATGCGGCCCTTGCCGCCGTCGTCGGAGCGCTCCATGTGCGGCTCCAGGTGCGCGACGGCGGTCTTCATGACCTCGGCGGACTGGAGCACGAACGGCAGCTGCATCTGGCCGGAGCCGAACAGCTCGCCGACCGTCTTCATGCCCGCCAGCAGGGTGTCGTTGATGATCTGGAGCGCGGGCCGCTGGGTCAGCGCCTCGTCCAGGTCGGCCTCCAGGCCGTTGCGCTCGCCGTCCACGATGCGCCGCTGCAACCGCTCGAACAGCGGCAGCGCGGCCAGCTCCTGGGCGCGGGTGGCCTTGGAGGCGGAGGTGGTGACGCCCTCGAACAGCTCCATGAGCCGCTGCAGCGGGTCGTAGCCCTCGCGGCGGCGGTCGTGGACCAGGTCCAGGGCTACCGCGCGCTGCTCGTCGGGGATGCGCGCCATCGGCACGATCTTCGAGGCGTGCACGATCGCGGTGTCCAGCCCGGCCTGCACGCACTCGTGCAGGAACACCGAGTTCAGCACCTGGCGGGCGGCCGGGTTGAGGCCGAAGGACACGTTGGACAGCCCGAGCGTGGTGCGCACCTCGGGGTAGCGGCGCTTGAGCTCGCGGATGGCCTCGATGGTCTCCACGCCGTCGCGCCGCACCTCCTCCTGGCCGGTGGAGATGGGGAAGGTCAGGCAGTCGATGATGATGTCGCCGTGCCGCAGGCCCCAGTTGCCGACCAGGTCCTCGATGATGCGGACGGCCACCCGGACCTTCCACTCGGCGGTGCGGGCCTGGCCCTCCTCGTCGATGCACAGGCCGACGACGGCCGCGCCGTGCTCGGCGACCAGCCGCATGATGCGCTGGAACCGCGAGTCGGGGCCGTCGCCGTCCTCGTAGTTGACCGAGTTGACCGCGCAGCGCCCGCCCAGGTGCTCGAGACCCGCCTGGAGCACCTCGGGCTCGGTGGAGTCGAGCATGATCGGCAGGGTGGACGCGGTGGCCAGGCGGGAGGCGAGCGCGGACATGTCGGCGACGCCGTCGCGGCCCACGTAGTCGACGTTGAGGTCGATCAGGTGCGCGCCGTCGCGGGTCTGGTCGCGGGCGATGCCCACGCAGTCGTCCCAGCGGTCGGCGAGCATGGCCTCGCGGAAGGCCTTGGAGCCGTTGGCGTTGGTGCGCTCGCCGATCATCAGCACGGACGCGTCCTGCTGGAACGGCACGGCCTGGTAGAGCGAGGACACGCCCGGCTCGGGGCGCGGGCGGCGGGTGGTGGGGCCGAGGTCGCGCACGGCGGCGGCGACCTGGCGGACGTGCTCGGCGGTGGTGCCGCAGCAGCCGCCGACCAGGCGGGCGCCGAACTCGGTGGCGAACCCGCGCAGCGCCTGCGCCAGCTCCTCGGGGCCGAGCGGGTAGACCGCGCCGTTCGGGCCGAGCTGCGGCAGGCCCGCGTTGGGCATGACCGACAGCGGGATGCGGGCGTGCTTGGCGATGTGCCGCAGGTGCTCGCTCATCTCGGCGGGGCCGGTGGCGCAGTTCAGGCCGACCAGGTCGATGCCGAGCGGTTCGAGGGCGGTGAGGGCGGCGCCGATCTCGGAGCCCAGCAGCATGGTGCCGGTGGTCTCGACGGTGACCTGGGCGATGATCGGCACGCGCAGGCCCTCGGCGTCCATGGCGCGCTTGGCGGCGACGATCGCCGCCTTGGTCTGGAGCAGGTCCTGCGAGGTCTCGACGATGATGGCGTCGGAGCCGCCGACCAGCAGGCCCCGGATCTGCTCCACGTAGGAGTCGCGCAGCACCGAGTAGGCGACGTGGCCGAGGGTGGGCAGCTTGGAGCCGGGGCCGACCGAGCCGAGCACGAAGCGCGGGCGGCCCGGCTCGGCGTGCTCGTCGGCGGCCTCGCGGGCGAGCTGGGCGCCGAGGCGGGACAGCTCGAAGATGCGGTCCTGGATGCCGTAGTCGGAGAAGTTGGAGAGGTTCGCGCCGAAGGTGTTCGTCTCGACCGCGTCGGCGCCCGCCTCCAGGTAGCCGCGGTGCACGGCGCGCACCACGTCGGGCCGGGTGGTGTTCAGGATCTCGTTGCAGCCCTCGTGGCCTGCGAAGTCGTCGAGGGACAGGTCGAACGACTGGAGCATGGTGCCCATGGCCCCGTCGGCCACGACCACGCGTTCGGTGAGTGCGTCCAGCAGGGGGGACGAGACACGATCCGACATGGCGCCAGCCTACGACGTCAGGGGTGCCCGAAGGGTCGTAGGCTTGCCCGGTGACCGATCCGGACCAGGCCGCCCAGACCCCCTTCGACCCCGACGAACCCCTCACCAACCCGATCATGGTGGCGGCGTTCGAGGGGTGGAACGACGCTGGAGACGCAGCCAGCACTGCGATCGAGCACCTGCAGCTGACCTGGGAGGCCAAGCCGCTGGCGGAGATCGACCCGGACGAGTACTACGACTTCCAGGTGACACGACCCACAGTCCGCATGGTGGACGGCCTCACCCGGCGGGTCGAGTTCCCGACGACCCGGCTGACCGTGTGCAGACCACCCGGTTCGGCGACGGACGTCGTGCTGGTGCACGGGATAGAGCCCAACATGCGGTGGCGCAAGTTCGCGGCCGAGCTGCTCGGGCACATCGAGCGGCTGGGCGTGACGACCGTGGTCACGCTGGGCGCGCTGCTGATGGACACCCCGCACACCAGGCCGGTCCCGGTGTCGGGCACCGCGTACGACCCGGCCGCCGCCGCGAAGTACGGGCTGGAGCAGACCAAGTACGAGGGTCCGACCGGGATCGTCGGCGTGTTCCAGGACATGTGCGTGCAGGCGGGCATCCCGGCCATCTCGTTCTGGGCCGCAGTGCCGCACTACGTGTCGCAGCCGCCCTCGCCCAAGGCCACGCTCGCCCTGCTGCACCGGGTGGAGGAGGTCCTGGACGTGGAGGTGCCGCTCGGGGCGCTGCCGGAGCAGGCCGAGGAGTGGGAGCGCACGGTCAGCGAGATGGCCGACGAGGACGAGGACGTGCGCAACTACGTGCGGGCGCTGGAGGAGCGCGGCGACGCGGAGATCGAGATCACCGAGGCGAGCGGGGACGCGATCGCGGCGGAGTTCGAGCGGTACCTGCGGCGGCGCGGGCGCGGACCGGGCCGGGGGCCCTCGGGGCTGTGAGCTGCGGGGACCCGCGCCCCCGGAGTCCGGTTCGGACGGTCCGGCCGGGTCGCCGCCCCCCTGCACCCCCCTGATCCCGCGCCGGGAGCCCCCGTCACTGCGCGTTCCCGCACCGCGGGCGCGTCCCGCGGGGCGCGCGCTCCCCGCGCACGGCGCCACCCGGTCGGGGCGTTTTCCCGGTGAGCGGGCCGAGCGGGGCGCTACCGGCGGTGGTCACGCGCCTGCGGTTGCCCCACCCGAGCAGAACTCACCCGTTCGTGGCGGGCAGTCCTCGCGAACGATGACGAATACTCCGTCATGTGAGCGACGAGTCCTGGAACGCCGAGGTCAACCGGGTCGCCGCGCTGAAGGCGCTGCGCCTGCTGGACACACCGCGCGAGGAGCGCTTCGACCGGATCACGCGGCTGGCGCGCGACGTGCTGCACACCCCGGTGGCGGTGGTGACCCTGGTGGACACCGACCGGCAGTGGTTCAAGTCGTGCGCGGGCTTCGACGCGACCGAGACCAGCCGGGGCATCTCGGTGTGCTCGCACGCGATCCAGCAGGACGACGTGTTCGAGGTGCCCGACCTGGCCGACGACCGCAGGTTCGCCGGGTTCCCGGTGGTGACGAAGGCGCACCTGCGGTTCTACGCGGGCCAGCCGATCAGCGCCCCCTCCGGGCACCGGGTGGGCACGCTGTGCGTGCTGGACCGGGAGCCGCGCACGCTGTCCGACCAGGAGCGGCAGCGGCTCAAGGACCTGGCGGCGTGGGTGGAGCTGGAGTGCGCGGTGGTGCAGTCGACGCTGGCCGCGCAGGACGCGGAGCGGGTGAAGCGGGACTTCACCGCGCTGGTGAGCCACGAGCTGCGCACCCCGCTGACGTCGGTGCACGGGTCGCTGGAGCTGCTGGCGTCCGGCCGGTTCGGGGAGATGCAGGCGCAGGCCTCGCGGCTGGTGGAGATCGCCGTGAAGAACACCGACCGGCTGGTGCGGCTGGCCAACGACGTGCTGGACCTGTCGCGCGTGCAGTCCGGGCAGCTGCGGCTGCGGCCCGCGCCGGTGGAGCTGGCGGACGTGGTGGAGAACGCGGTGATCGCCGTGGAGGGCACGGCCGAGCTGTGCCACGTGCCGCTGGTGACGCGCAAGGACCCGGTGACCGTGCGCGGGGACGCGGACCGGCTGGTGCAGGTGGTGACGAACCTGCTGGCGAACGCGGTGAAGGTGTCGCCGCCGGGGCAGCCGGTGGAGGTGGGGTGCTCCGTCACGGGCTCGGTGGCGCGGGTCTACGTGCGCGACCACGGGATGGGCATCGACCACGACGAGGCGAAGCGGATCTTCGAGCCGTTCGTGCAGCTGGGGGCCAAGAGCGGCGGCGCGGGACTGGGGCTGGCGATCACGCGGGGCATCGTGGAGGCGCACGGCGGGACGATCTCGGTGGAGTCCGAGGCCGGGATCGGCAGCACCTTCACCGTCACCCTGCCAGTCGGTGGTCCTCTGGTGGACCGCCCGTGGTGGTGACCCAGCCGAGCGCGGACCCGACCTGGTGACCGATGCGCAGCGGGTCGAACGGCTTAGGCAGCACGGCGAGCGCGCCCGCGGCGACCAGCTCGGCGTCGAGCGCGGGCTCGTGGGAGGCGGTGACGAACACGACCGGGGGGCCGTCGAGCGCGACCTGGGCGAGGACGTCCCGCCCGCTCACGCCCGGCATCTCCAGGTCGAGCAGCAGCCCGTCGACCTGCCCCGCCCGGCACCGCTCCAGCGCGTCCGCGCCGGTGCCGGTGCCGTCGACCTGCCAGCCGCTGTCCAGCAGGGACAGCAGGAGCAGCTCGCGCACGTCGGGGTCGTCGTCGACGACGAGCAGCCGCTTGGTGTTCATCGGACCTCCTGGTTGACGCGGTAGCCGACACCGCGGACGGTGGCGATGAAGTCGCGCGGCGCCCCGGCGGCCACGAGCTTGCGGCGCAGGTTCGACACGTGGACGTCCACCGCGTGGTCGTCGGCCAGCCACTCCTCGCCCCAGGCGCGCCTGCGCAGCTGGTCGCGGGTGCGGACCTGTCGGGTGTTCTCGGTGATGGCGGCCAGCAGCTCGAACTCGATCTTCGTGGTGGCCACGTGGTTGCCGTTGACCTCGACGGACCTGGCGTCCAGGTCGACCTCGACCGGGCCGACGACGCGCCTGCTGTCGCGGGCGGCGGGGATGCGGGGGCGGCGCAGCACGGTGTGCACGCGGGCCACCAGCTCCCTGGGGGAGAAGGGCTTGGTGAGGTAGTCGTCCGCGCCCGCGGACAGGCCGACGAGCTTGTCGACCTCGTCCGCGCGGGCGGTCAGCATCAGCACGTAGGCGGTGGAGAACTGGCGCAGCCTGCGGCAGACCTCCAGGCCGTCGGGGCCGGGGATGTTGAGGTCGAGCAGCACGACCTCCGGGTCCCACTGGCGGACCAGCTCCAGCGCGGTGTCGCCGTCGCCCGCGCTGCGGACGTCGAACCTCGCGTCGGTCAGGGCCATCTCGATCACGGTGCGGATCTCCTGGGTGTCCTCGACAACCAGGACCTTCGAGGTGCTCACGCCGCACAGTGTGGCCGGGGCGACGAGCGCCTGCCCGTTCACCTGCGGGCCTTGGAGTGCCTGCCGGGAGGGGCGGGCTGGATGAGGGCGCGCTTGAGCGCGAGCAGGAGCGCGAGGCCGACCAGGACGATCACCGCGACGCGCAGCCAGCCCGCCTGGCCGACCGCGAGGGCGGCGCGGCCGACGCCGGGCAGGTCGCCGATGCCGACCGGCACGGTGGCGGACTCGATGCGCAGCGCCTGCGGGTCGGGGTCGGTGTTGTTGTCGCCCTTGGTGCGCACGACGGTCTTGCCCTCCGAGGTGTTCAGCGAAATCACCCGGTGGGCGTACCGCTCGCCCTCCATGTCCGGGCGGGGCAGGACGACGACGTCGCCGACCTCGAGCTGGGAGACCGGGGTGGCGCGGGTGACGAGCAGGTCGCCGGGGTTGAGGACGGGCTTCATCGACGGGGTCAGGACCGGGGCGAAGCCGATCTTGAGGATGACGACGGCGACGGCGGCGGCGACCGCGGCGGTGGCGACGAGGAACAGCAGCACGCCGCCGAGGACGCGCAGGGCCTTGCGGCGGCGCCACACGCGGCCCGTGGCGGGCGCGGCGGCGGGCGGGGTGTCTGTGGGCGCGGCGGTGGCGGGCGCGGCGGTGGCGGTCTCGTCGCTCGCGGTGGGCGCGGTGCCGGCGGGCGCGGTGGGCGCGGTCCCGGCGGGCGCGGTCCCGGTCCTGGCGGTGGGCACGGCGCGCTCGGCGGTGGTGTCCACGTCCGCTCCCGGCGTCTCGGCGGTCCTGGGGGCGGGCGCGGTCCCGAGCGGGGCCCCCGCGCTCCTCGGGACCGGGGCGGTCCTCGGGGCCGGGGCGGTCGCGCTCGCGGCGGTCGCGGTGTCGCCCTGGTCGGAGGTCGGCTTGCCTGCTGCGCTCGTGGTCATGAGTTCACCTGGATTGCCGTTCGGTAGCTGTTGCGATCCACGGAGACGGACACGGAGACGGTCGTGAACAGGCCGGCCGGGAGGGTGAGCCGGAGCGGCACGGTGGCGCCGACGGACAGCGGGAGGCCGATGGGCGTCCCGGAGGCGGCGGTGTACGAGGTGCCGGGGCAGGTGGCGGTCGCGGTGTTCCACGCGGTGCTGCACACGTCGAGCGCGGCGCCCGCGAGCGGGAGGCCGCCCGAGGTGATGGTGAAGGTCGCCCGGACCATGTCGATGGTGCCGTTGTTGCGCACGGACGGGTAGGCGTAGGTGCGGGAGAGGCTGGTGTAGCTGACGCCGTAGGGCTGCCCGACGTAGGTGGTCCCCGTGGCGCCCACCATGATGGCGGACGCGGTGATCGTGGTGCTGGTCCCCGTCGGCGGGGCGGGCAGGGTCTGGCTCGCGGTCGCGGTGATCGCGGCCTCCGCAGTCCCGGTCCCGAGGAACCCGGTGAGGACGGCCGCGCCGAGCACCGCGCAGCGGGCGAGCGTCCTCATCCGGGCTCCTCGATCGCAAGGGGACTGCCGACCGGACCGGGTCAGGCGTTGCTGGTGGTGGCGGTGCGCTGGGTCTGGCCGAAGGTGTAGGTGAGGTTCACGCTCTGGCCCTGCACGGTGTTGGCGGGCAGCGCGCCGTTGACCGTGGTCTCGTTCTGGTCCGGCAGGTTCAGGCTGACGCGCAGGCGCTGCACCGAACCGGCGGAGATGGAGCCCGCGATCAGCGAGGCGTTGCTGGTGAGGCTGCTCAGCGGGGTGGCGGCGAGCAGCGCGGCGGTGGTGCCGGAGCACACGCCCGTGGTCGGGTTCCAGGTGCCGCCGTTGCAGGAGGTGACGCTGACCCGCAGGGCCCTGGTGCTGGCGCCGTCGGTGATGAGGGTGCTGGCGCCGGTGGCGGCGACCTGCAGCGTCATGGCCTGGCCGTCCAGGGTGCCGCTGTTGGTGAGGTCGACGTAGCGGTTGATGGTGTCGCCGGGGGCCACGTTGGTGACGGCCTGGTCGAAGCCCGCGCCCTGGGCGGCCATGGTGAGCCTGAGGGTGCCGTCGGTGACCGACTCGGGGGTGACGTTCGCGGCGGTGGCCAGCAGCGTCGCGTAGACGCCGACGCCCATGGCGACGAGCACGGAGCCGCCGATGGCGGCGAAGGCGACCGGGCGCCAGACCGAGCGGCGGGTGCGGGTGGTCTCGGCGGCGGGGGCGGTGGCGGTGGTGCGGTGCTTCACGGGAGCTCCCTGGTGTCCGGTCGGGCTGGCGGTCGTGGTCCCTTGCGTAGGACAAACGATGCGCCGCCGACCTCCACCGGTCCTCAGGCGTTCCTCAAGCTCACCTCAAGAAAACGACGATCTTGGGAAGGCGAGCTTGAGCGGGAGTGTTCCCGCAGTTCAGGGGCGGTTCTCCGGCCGGTGCGGCGGCACGGTTTCTGCTCGCGCGGGGCGTGCGAGCGGTCGCCGGAGGCGATTTTCGAGCCCGGAGCGGAGGTTCGGCCGCCTCGCGCGACCGGTTGACCTTCAGAAGGTGGTGAAGTTATGGAACTCGGTAAACTACCGACCGGTCACCTCGGCGAAAGGGCTGGTGGAGCGTGGCGCGAGCGGGTGGTGAGGGCGTGGACGCCGCGGTGTCGCGGTTCGTCGAGCGGTTCGCGGGGATGCTCAGCGACGCCGGGATGGCCAGGATGCCCGCGCGGGTGTTCGCGGCGCTGCTGGCGACCGACAGCGGCGCGCTGACCTCCGCGGAGCTGTCCGAGCGGCTCCGGATCTCCCCCGCCGCCGTGTCCGGGGCGGTCCGCTACCTCAACCAGGTCAACCTGGTCAGCCGCGAGCGCGAGGCCGGGACCCGGCGCGAGGTGTACCGGATCTACGACGACGCCTGGTACGAGTCGCTGTTCCGCCGCGAGCAGGCCCTCATCAACTGGGAGGGCGCGCTGCGCGAGGGCGCCGAGGCGCTCGCGGGCACCCCGGCCGGGGCGCGGCTGGAGCGGACGCTGGCGTTCACCGAGTTCCTGGAGCGGGAGCTGACGGGTCTGCTGGAGCGCTGGCGCCTGCACCGAAAAGAGCACTTCACGCAGTGATGACCTGTTCGACGCAGCGTCACGACCTTCGAATGCGACTGAACGGCGCTACTAGCCGGTGCCGGAAGTCAGCCAAGATCGATAAAGACCAGGTCTGAACCACCAGTTCGCGCGAACTCCCCACCTTCGAGCCCGCACCGCGGCGGCACACCGGCCACCGCGGTGCGGGCGACCCTGCATCGAGGGAGAACCCTGCCATGGGAGACGCTTACCGGAGGCTGGCCGCGCTCGGCCTGACCGCCGTCACAGCCACCGCGCTGGCCGTCACGACGGCGGGCAGCGCGTGGGCCACGGGTGAGGTCGTGGGCGCGAGCAGCGCCGACGCCGTGCCCGGCTCGTACGTGGTGACCCTGCGCGACGACGCCTCTCCGCGCGCCGCCGCCACCAGCGCCGCCACCTCGTTGACCTCGCGCTACGGCGGCGAGGTCAAGCGCACCTACTCGCACGCCCTGAACGGCTTCCACGCCACCATGTCCGCCGAGCAGGCCGCGAAGCTCGCCGCCGACCCCAAGGTCGCGATGGTGCAGGCGGACCTGCGGATCACCGTCGACGCGGTCCAGCCGAACCCGCCGTCGTGGGGCCTGGACCGGATCGACCAGCGCGACCTGCCGCTGGACAGCTCCTACTCGTACGAGACGGGCGCGTCGAACGTGACCGCCTACATCATCGACACCGGCATCCGCACCACGCACAGCACGTTCGGCGGCCGGGCGAGCTGGGGCGCGAACACGATCGACACCAACAACACCGACTGCCAGGGCCACGGCACGCACGTCGCGGGCACCGTGGGCGGCGCGGAGTACGGCGTGGCCAAGGAGGTGAAGCTGGTCGCGGTCAAGGTGCTCAACTGCGCGGGCAGCGGCACCACGGCCAGCGTCGTCGGCGGCATCGACTGGGTGACCGCCAACGCGGTGAAGCCCGCCGTCGCGAACATGAGCCTGGGCGGCGGCGCGGACGCCACCCTGGACGCGGCGGTGCGCGCCTCGGTCGCCTCGGGCGTCACGCACGTGGTGGCCTCGGGCAACAGCAGCGCGAACGCCTGCAACTACTCCCCCGCCCGCGTGGCCGAGGCGATCAGCGTGAACGCCTCGACCAGGACGGACGCGCGCGCCTCGTTCTCCAACTTCGGCACGTGCACCGACGTCTTCGCGCCGGGCGAGGGCATCACCTCGTCGTGGAACACCAACGACACCGCCACCAACACCATCAGCGGCACGTCGATGGCGTCCCCGCACGTGGCGGGCGGGGCGGCGCTGTACCTGGCGGAGAACCCGACCGCCGCGCCCGCGACCGTGGAGGCCGCGCTGCTCTCGGCCGCCAGCGCCGACAAGATCGGCAACGCGGGCGCCGGGTCGCCGAACAAGCTGCTGTTCACCGGCAGCACGACGACCCCGTCGATCGCGAACCCCGGCGCCAAGGCGAACCTGGCCGGTGACTCGGTCAGCTTCCAGCTGTCGGTGTTCGGCGGCACCGCGCCGCACGTGTTCACCGCGACCGGGCTGCCGGACGGCGTGACCATCAGCGACGGCGGCCTGGTCTCCGGGTCGCCGACGACGGCGGGCACCTACTCGGTGACCGTGACCGCCACGGACTCGCTGGGCGTGTCCGGGTCGACCGCGTTCAGCTGGCTGGTGGTGGAGCCGGGCGCCGAGTGCCCGACGACGACCAACAGCACCGCCTACCCGATCGCCGACAACTCGACGGTGAGCAGCCCGATCACCCTGGCGTGCGGGGCGCTGGCCTCGGCGACGACCACGGTGACCGTGGACATCACGCACACCTACACCGGCGACCTGGTCGTGGACCTGGTCGCGCCGGACGGGTCGGTGTACAACCTGCACAACCGGACCGGGGGCAGCGCGGACGACATCAAGCGCAGCTTCACGGTGGACGCGTCGAGCGAGGTCGTGGTCGGCACCTGGACGCTGCGGGTGCAGGACGCGGCGTCGCTGGACACCGGTCGGCTGAACTCGTGGTCGCTGGACGTGTGACCACTGGACGTGTGACCGCTGGGCGGACCACCGGCTGCCGGGTGACCGGCGGCTGAGCGGGGCCTGGTTCCGGGGGAGTCGCACCCCCGGAGCCAGGCCCTCCGCGTCTTGCCGCGGTCGCCGCGCTCAGCCGGTCAGAGCGCGATGCCGAGCAGGGCGTCCACGGCGGTGCGGAACACGCCGGGTGCCTCGGCGTCGGGGCCGCCCCGGTCCCACGCCTCGCGCGCCCACGCGTCCAGCGCGGCGAGCGCCTTCGGGGTGTCGAGGTCGTTGCCCAGGTGCTCGCGCACCCGCGCGACGACGTCGTCGGCGGACGGCCCGGACTCCAGGTTCGCGGCCGAGCGCCACAGCGCCAGCCTGACCCCGGCCTCGGTGAACAGCTCGTCGGTCCACGGCCGGTCCTCGCGGTAGTGGCCCGCGAACAGCGCGAGGCGGATCGCGCCGGGGTCGACGCCGGTGGAGCGCAGCTTGGACACGAACACCAGGTTGCCCCTGGACTTGGACATCTTCTCGCCGTCCAGGCCGATCATCCCGGCGTGCGCGTAGTGCCGGGCGAACGGGTGCCTGCCGGTGAGCGCCTCGGCGTGCGCGGCGCTGTACTCGTGGTGCGGGAAGACCAGGTCGGACCCGCCGCCCTGCAGGTCGAACGGGGTGTCCAGGTTGACGAGCGCGATCTGGCTGCACTCGATGTGCCAGCCGGGGCGCCCGGCGCCGATCGAGGTCTCCCAGGACGGCTCGCCGGGTCGCGCCATGCGCCACAGCAGCGCGTCGAGCGGGTCCCGCTTGCCGGGGCGCTCCGGGTCGCCGCCGCGCTCGGCGAACAGCCGCAGCATGGTCTCGCGGTCGTAGTTCGACTCGTAGCCGAAGTGGGGCGTGGCGTCGTGCGGGAAGTAGACGTCCGGGTACTCGTCGTCGTCGAGCCGGTAGGCCGCGCCGGACGCCAGCAGCTTCTCGATCATGTCGACGATGCCGGGGATGGACTCGACGGCGCCGACGAACTCGCGCGGGGCCAGGACGCGCAGCGCCTCCATGTCCTCGCGGAACAGGGCGGTCTCGCGCATCGCGAGCACGACCCAGTCGTCCTGGTCGCGGGCGGCGCGCTCCAGCAGCGGGTCGTCCACGTCGGTGACGTTCTGCACGTAGTGCACGTCATGCCCGTTGTCCAGCCAGATCCGCTGGACCAGGTCGAACGCCAGGTAGGTGGCGGCGTGGCCGAGGTGCGTGGCGTCGTAGGGGGTGATGCCGCAGACGTACAGCCGAGCGGTGTCCCCCGGCGCGGTGGGCCGCACCTCGCCGGTCGCGGTGTCGTGGAGCCGGAGGGGGCGGGGTGCACCGCGGAGCTTGGGAACGGAGGGGGATGACCAGGTCTGCATGGCTCGACGATAACCCGCGAGCGCGGGCGTTGACCGGGGTCCGAGCGGTGGGACGCTGATCACTCCGCCCGCGCGGGAAACCGCAGTTCCGCGCGGCCCCCGGACGGGCCGCCCACCGGCGCCGCCCCGTCCACCGGGCCCGCGCTCCACCTCCGCGATCGCCCGCCCCACCGACTCCCGCCGCGTGGTGCGACCCGCTCGGCCACGCCGTGCGGGTGGAGTGCGCGACGGCCGCGCAGGTCCGGCGTCCGGAACCGGCCGAACGGATCAGCGCGGACGCCGCCGGGGGTGTGGATATTCCACCCCGAGACGCGGGCGTTCGGACGATTACCGCCCGGTGGCGCGGGTAGAGCATGAGGTGCCCTGGCACCGCATCCCGAGGAGGCGGCATGACCGCGCTCAAGCCGGAACCCGTGGTCGTCCGTCCCGGCGCGGGCGCGCGCGGGTCCAAGGGGTCGGTGCTGCTGGGGTTGCTGCGCACCACCGATCCCAAGCGGATCGGGCTGATGTACCTGGTGACGTCGTTCTTCTTCTTCCTCGTCGGCGGCCTGATGGCCCTGCTCATGCGGGGCGAGCTGGCCCGGCCGGGGATGCAGTTCCTGTCGAACGAGCAGTACAACCAACTGTTCACGATGCACGGGACGGTGATGCTGCTGCTGTACGCCACCCCGATCGTGTTCGGCTTCGCCAACTACGTCCTGCCGCTGCAGATCGGCTCGCCGGACGTGGCGTTCCCCCGGCTCAACGCGCTCTCGTACTGGCTCTACCTGTTCGGCGCGACGGTGACGGTCAGCTCGATGCTCACCCCGGCCGGGGCTCCCGACTTCGGGTGGACCGCCTACACCCCGCTGTCGACGGCGGCGCACTCCCCCGGCGTCGGCGCGGACCTGTGGATCCTCGGCCTGGCGCTCGGCGGGGTCGGCACGATCCTCGGCGCGGTCAACATGATCACCACCGTGGTGTGCCTGCGCGCGCCGGGCATGACCATGTGGCGGTTGCCGATCTTCACCTGGAACATCCTGGTCACCAGCGTGCTGATCCTGCTGGCGTTCCCGATCCTGACCGCGGCGCTGCTCGCGCTGGCCGCCGACCGGCACCTCGGCGCGCACGTGTTCGACCCGGCCAACGGCGGCGTGATCCTGTGGCAGCACCTGTTCTGGTTCTTCGGCCACCCGGAGGTGTACATCATCGCGCTGCCGTTCTTCGGCATCGTGACCGAGGTGTTCCCGGTGTTCAGCCGCAAGCCCCTGTTCGGGTACAAGGGCCTGGTGTTCGCCACGCTCGCGATCGCCGCCCTGTCGGTGGCGGTGTGGGCGCACCACATGTTCGCGACCGGCGCGGTGCTGCTGCCGTTCTTCTCGCTGATGACGTTCCTGATCGCGGTGCCGACCGGGATCAAGTTCTTCAACTGGATCGGCACGATGTGGAAGGGGCAGCTCACCTTCGAGTCGCCGATGCTGTTCTCGGTCGGGTTCCTGGTGACGTTCCTGTTCGGCGGCCTGTCCGGCATCCTGCTGGCGTCGCCGCCGATCGACTTCCACGTGCACGACACGTACTTCGTCGTCGCCCACTTCCACTACGTCCTGTTCGGCACGATCGTGTTCGCCACCTTCGCCGGGATCTACTTCTGGTTCCCCAAGATGACCGGCCGGATGCTGGACGAGGGCCTGGGCAAGCTGCACTTCTGGACCACGTTCCTGGGCTTCCACGCCACGTTCCTGGTGCACCACTGGCTGGGCAACGAGGGGATGCCGCGCCGGTACGCCGACTACCTCCCGTCGGACGGGTTCACCTTCCTGAACACGCTGTCCACGATCGGGTCGTTCGTGCTGGGCGCGTCGGTGCTGCCGTTCGTGTGGAACGTGGTGCGCAGCCACCGCTACGGCGAGCTCGCGGGCGTGGACGACCCGTGGGGGTTCGGCAACTCGCTGGAGTGGGCCACCTCGTCGCCGCCGCCCAGGCACAACTTCACCGAGCTGCCGCGCATCCGCAGCGAGCGCCCGGCGTTCGAGCTGCACCACCCGCACATGGTCGAGCGGATGCGGGCGGAGGCGCACTTCTCGCTGCGCAGGGGCGGGGAGTCGACCCCGCCGGACCCGGTGACCGAGCAGGCGCTCGCGCCGACCGACCGCAACCGGAAGAACCCCTCGGACGAGTGAACCTCCACCCTTCGGTGGGACGCCGCATCCGCGCTGGGCAGGAGTTCTCCCCCGGTCAGCGGGGCCTGGCCCGCGCCCGAGTGGGTCACCTCACCGGTGGTGGGCTCAGGACCGGGCGGCCGGTGCCGTAGCGGATCAGGTGCAGCCAGCACCGTAGTTCCGCGAGAGGCTTGTCATGAAACTGTCGGATGTCCGCATCGGCACCAAGGTGCTGCTCGCGGTGGGCGTGGTGGCCCTCGCCTCGGTGCTGACCGGCGTCACCGGCCTGGTGAAGATCGAGTCCTTGCAGGACACGAACGACACGCAGCTGAGCCGGACCGTCCCCTACCTCAACGGCCTGCAGGAGGCCGCGCTCCAGGCGAAGGCCGCCGCGAACGACGAGCGCGGCTACCTGCTGACCGGCGAGCAGTCCTACCGGGACAGCTTCGAGAAGCGCTTCACCGCCGTCGCGGACGCGCTGCGCAGCTCCGAGACCTCCACCCAGCGCCCCGAGCGCAAGGAGGCGGTCGCGAAGGTCCGCGCCGAGCTGGAGAAGTGGCACGCCTCGGTGACCGCCGAGCTGGACCTGTTCGCCACCGACCGGGCGGGCGCGGTCACCGCGTCCACCACCGTGAACCGCGACCTGCGCAAGACCTACGAGGACGTGCTGACCGTCGAGGTGCAGGCCGCCGTCGACGACCTCGCGTCCAGCACCGACTTCAACGAGACCGTCGAGTCCGCGCAGCTGCAGATGGTGCTGATCCTGGTGCTGGGCACGCTCGCGGGCGTGGTCGTGGCGCTGTGGATCGGCCGCCGCATCTCGCGCCCCGTCAGCGAGGTCGTGACCGTGCTGAACAAGGTCGCCGACGGCGACCTGACCGGCCGCGTCGACGTGCGGGGCAAGGACGAGGTCGCCCAGATGGGCGAGGCGCTGAACCGGGCCGCGTCCAGCATGGAGCAGGCCGTGCGCACCATCGACCAGTCGGCGTCGGCGCTCGCGAACGCCGCCGAGGAGCTGCACACCACCAACGCGGAGATCGCCCGCAGCGCGCAGGAGGTCGACGCGCAGGCCAACCAGGTCGCGACCTCGGCGCAGGACGTGTCGGACAACATCTCGACCGTGGCCACCGGCTCGGACCAGATGAGCGAGGCCATCCGCTCGATCTCCACCAGCGCCTCCGACGCCGCCGACGTGGCGTCCCGCGCGGTGGCCGCCGCCCAGAGCACCACCGCCACGGTCGGCGAGCTGGGGCAGTCCAGCGCGGAGATCGGCGACGTCATCAAGGTGATCACCTCGATCGCCGAGCAGACCAACCTGCTCGCCCTGAACGCCACGATCGAGGCCGCGCGCGCCGGTGAGGCGGGCAAGGGCTTCGCGGTGGTGGCGAGCGAGGTCAAGGACCTGGCGCAGGAGACCGCGCGGGCCACCGAGGACATCGCGCGCCGGGTCGAGGTGATCCAGTCGAACACCACGAACGCGGTGGCGGCGATCGCCGAGATCAGCCACGTGATCGCGCAGATCAACGACCACCAGATGACCATCGCCTCGGCGGTGGAGGAGCAGACCGCGACCACCGGCGAGATGAACCGGAACGTGTCGCACGCGTCGGACTCCAGCGCGAAGATCGCCGCGAACATCACCGGCGTGGCGAGCGCGGCGAGCAGCACCACCACCAGCGTGGCCGAGGCGCAGCGCGCCGCCGGTGACCTGGCGGGCATGGCGGAGAACCTGAAGTCGCTGGTGTCGGGCTTCCGCACGTCCTGACCGGCGGTTCGACCCGCGGGCCCGGCGTCCCCTCTGAGGGGGCGCCGGGCCTTTCGCCGTTCCCGGACGCGGTCCAGTCCCTGGCGCGGCGGAACGCGGTGAGCAGCTCACCGGCCGCGTACGGGTTGGCGCCAGGGCAGCGGCGCACGCGCGCGAGCGACTCGAACCCGCCGGGACCTGCTGCGCAGCCGGTGGTCAGGTGCTCCAGCAGGGCGACGATGTCGTCCCGCAGCCCCTCGGCGGCCTCCCCCGCCCCGGTCTGCTCGGCCGGCGTGCCGGGACGCGCCCCGATCACCTCGACGTGGCGGACCAGCTCGCGCGCGAGCCCGCCGGAGAGCACGTGGGCCGGCGCGGACAGCTCGAGGTCGGCGAGCGCGTCGTCGGAGACGGCGACCGGGGAGAAGCGGTTGTCGGCGGTGGAGACGGCCTTGACCTCGTTGGGGAACCGCTGGGCCTGCTCGGCGTCGCCGATGCGGTCCAGCTCGTCCACGCCCGCGACGACCCGCCCGCCGTCGGCAACCAGCACCTCGGCGGTGGTGGAGCGCGGGTGGCGGAGGCGGTCGCGGCGCCTGCGGGCGAGCGCGCCCAGCTGGTCCGGGGTGAGGCGGTCTCCGGTGCGGCGCGGTGACCGGACCTGGCGGGGGCGGGGCCCACCGCTCGACGGCGTCGCACAGCGCCCCGAGGCCCCGGCGGAATCCTCGATGTCGGTCTCCCATTCGTCAGCCACACCCGAGAAGATCACCGAGACGTTCCGGGGATGCGAGGGGGACCGCCGTGGCCGACCGCCACCTGATCGACGTGCACCTGCTCCTGCTGCGCCCAGGCCCTGGTCCGGGTCCGGGCCCCGACGCCGGTTCGGAGGTGCTGCTGTCCCTGCGCCGCGATCCCGCGCACCCGCGGTTCGACGGCCGCTGGCACCTGCCGTCCGGCAAGCTCGACGCGGGCGAGTCGGCCCTGGCCGCCGCCGCCCGCGAGGCGCACGAGGAGCTGGGCGTGGTGATCGCCGAGGCGGACCTGCGGCTCGTGCACACCGCCCACGCCACCGCGACCGGTGTCGAGCCCCGGCTGGGGTTGTTCTTCGCGGTCACGGCCTGGGGTGGCGAGCCGGTCAACGCGGAGCCGGACAAGTGCGCCGAGCTGCGCTGGTTCGGGCTCGACGCGCTGCCCGACGACCTGATCGAGTACTCCCTGCTGGGCCTGGACGGTCACCGCACCGCCACGCCCTTCAGCGTGTACGGGTGGTGACCACCCGACTGGCGGTCACCCGTTGCCGGGGCGGCGGGCACGGGGTGTGTGAACATCGGAACGGGCGGTGCTCGTGGGCGGGAGGGGCGACGTGGGCGAGGAGCGGGACCGGGGGGCGCCGTGGGAGGGGTTGCGCGGCGTCGAGCTGCACGAGGCCTGCCTGGTCGCGGCGCGCGGGGGTGACCACCGGGGGCTGGACGTGCTCATCGCCGAGCTGACGCCGCTGGTCTGGCACGTGGCGCGCGGGCACGGGCTCGACCGGGTGACGGCGGCCGACGTGGTGCAGGCGGTGTGGTTGGCGCTGCGGCGCAACCTGGAGCGCGTCGCGCAGGCGCGGGCGCTGGCCGGGTGGCTGGTGGTGGCCACGCGGCGGGAGGCGCGGCGGGTGGAGGCGCGGGGCGTGGCGGAACTGCTCGACGCCGAGCTCCAGGCGGGCGCGCCGGGGCGGGACCGGCGGCTGTGGCGGGCGTTCCGGGGGCTGCCCCGGCAGTGCCAGGAGCTGCTGAGGCTGACCGCGCTGGCCGCGCGGACCGACTACCGGGGCCTCGCGGAGGCGCTGTCCTCGCCGCGCGGCGGGCCGACCAGGGGCGGGTGCCTGAAGGCGCTGCGGGACGGGCTCGACGCCGAGGAGAACGCCGAACTGGGCATCGGCGGTCCGGAGGACGCCGAGCTGGAGGGCGCGGGCCTGGCCGACGGCGGGTTGGGGAGCACCGGGCTGGCGGACATCGGGCTGGAGAGCGGCGGGCCGGAGACAGGTGAACCGGGCAGCGGTCTGGAAACCGGCGGACCAGGCGCTGGCGGCCTGGGCGCTGGCGGCCCGGAGGCCGGCAGGCCAGGTACCAGCGACCTGGAGACCGGCAGACCGGGCACCGGCAGGCCGGAGACCGGCAGACCCGGCACCGGCAGACCGGGCGCCAGCAGCCCGGAGACCGGCGGACCAGGCACCGGCAGACCGGGCGCCAGCAGCCCGGAAACCGGCAGACCCGGCACCGGCGACCTGGAGACCGGCGGCCTGGGCGTTGGCGGCTCGGGAAGCCGCGGGCCCGACGTCGGCGGTGGCGGACCGGAGACCGGCGGCCCGGAAACCGGCGGCCTGGAGATCACCGGGCTGGGCGTCACCGGCCAGGAGGGCGGCGTCCCCGCCCTCGGCCGCGCCTCCCGGATCGTGCTGCGCCCCGCGGGCGGCGCGCTGGTCGGCACGGCGTTCGAGGTCGACTTCACCTTCGTCGCCGAGCCCCCCGACCTGCACCGGTTGCCCTCCCCCGAGCCGATCCGGGTGCTGCTGCACGTGGACGACGCGCTGGTGCACCCGCTCACCCGGCGGGCGCGGGTCGCCGAGGACCGCAGCGGCGCGCCGGTCACCTTCACCGTCACGCCCACGCGGGCCGGGGTGCTCGCGCTGGTGTTCCGGGTGCACCTGGAGCGCGGCGGGCGGCTGCTGCAGGAGGTGCGCGCCGAGGTCGCGGTGCGCGACCCCGGCGCGTGAGCTCACCGCCTGCGCCGCGACCTGAGGTAGTCCCCCACCACCGCCGCGCCGAGGCCGTCCTCGTCCGGCGCGACCACCCGGCCGCCGCTGCGCCGCGCCACCCGGTCGATGAACGCGGTCAGCCGGGGGTCGTCCCCCAGCCGGAACAGCGTCAGCGACGCGCCGAGGGCGCTCAGCGCGTCGACCTCGGCGACCGTCCTGGCCAGCGTCCGGTCCAGCGGCGGGTAGTGGAACACCGCTTCGCCGTCCTGCTCCAGGTGCGCGGTGGGCTCACCGTCGGTGACCACGAGCACCACCGGTTGGGCGTCGGGGTGCCTGCGCAGGTGCCTGCCCGCGAGCAGCAGCGCGTGGTGCAGGTTGGTGCCCTGCTCCCACACGCCCTCCAGCGCGGTCAGCTCGCCGACGTCGACCGCCTCGGCGTGCCGCCCGAACGTGACGATCTGCAGCGCGTCGCCCCGGAACCGGGTGCTGATCAGGTGGTGCAGGGCCAGCGCGGTGCGCTTCATCGGCACCCACCGCCCGTCCTGCACCATCGACCAGGAGGTGTCCACGCACAGCGCGACGGCGGCCCGCGTGCGCTGCTCGGTCTCGCTGACCTCGACGTCGACCACGTCCAGCCGCACCGCGCCGCCCGGTGACGTGCCGGACGTGCGCAGCACCGCGTTGGTGACGGTGCGTGGCGTGTTCCACGGTTCGGTGTCGCCGAACTGCCACGGCCGGGTGGACCCCGTCAGCTCCCCGGCGGCCCCGGCCTGGCGGCTGTCGCGCCGCCCCTGCGCCCGCACCCCGTCGAGCACGCCGCGCAGCGCGCTCTCCCCCAGCTGCCGCAGCGCCTTCGGCGTGAGCCGCAGCGTGCCGTCGGGGGCGCGCTCCACGAGGTTCTGCTGCCGCAGCAGCCGCTCCAGCTCGGCGAGCGCCCGCGCGTCGACCCCGGCCTCGGGCCCGAGCTGGCGCACGAGCGCGTCCAGGTCGATGTCCTCCAGCCGGGCGCCCGGATAGGACTGGGAGAGCTGCTCGGCGAGCTGGTCCAGCTCCGCGAGGTCCGCCATGGCCTGCGCGGCCTCGCCCAGCCCGAGCGGGTTGTTCCCCCGGAACCGGGCCGAGGAGTCCCAGTCCTCGCCGGGCCGCAGCCCGCGCAGCAGCGAGTCCAGCGCGGACAGCTGCGAGCCGACCTGCGACCCGCCGAACGCCTGCTGGCTCAGCGCGGACAGCTCGGCCCGCTGCTCCTCGGTCATCGAGTTCATGACGCGCTGCGCGGCGGCGGACCGGGCGGCCAGCACGTCGACCAGCTCGTCCACGTCCTTCGGGTTCTCCGGGAAGAACTCGCCGTGCCGCCGCGTGAACTCGGCGAACCGCTCCCGCACGTCCTGCCCGGAGGCGTGCGCGGCGAGCAGCGCGTTGAGGTCGCCCAGCATCTCCTGGATGCGCTCGACGTCGGCCTGCCCGACCCCGCCCATGGCCTGCTTCATGCCCTGGAACCGCTGGTCCATCAGCTCCCGGCCGAGCAGCTGCGAGATCCGCTCGTAGGACTCGCGGGCCCGCGGCGAGCGCCAGTCGTACGAGGACAGCTCGCGCACGGCGGCGGCGGTGCCGGTGGGCAGCGCGTCGAGCTGGGCCTCGCGGAACCGGGCGTCGTCGTCCGGGTCGGGGAACAGCGCCGCCCGCTCGGCCTCCAGGGCCTCGTCGAGCAGCCGCCGCACCTCCTGCAGGGTGCCGTCGAGCCGGTTGCGGCGGGCGAGCGCGGCCCGCTTCTGCCACAACCGGGCCGTCAGGTCGTCCAGCCCGCGCCCGCCGGGCAGGCCGCGCCGCAGCAGCTCGCGCAGCGCCGACTCGGGCGAGGCGCCCTCCATGATGTCGCGGCCCAGCTCGTCCACGGCCGCGCGCAGGTCGGCGGGCGGGGCGAGCGGGTCGGGGCCGTCGGCGTACCGGCCGTACCGGTAGCCGCTCACCCGTAGACCGATCGGTCGTCGTCCGCGTCCTTGGCCAGCCGCCTGGTCAGGTACAGCGACTCCAGGGCCAGCTCGACGGCGGACGCGATGCGCCCGGCCGGGCCCGAGGGGTCGGCGCCGAGGCGGGTGGCGACCTCGTGCAGCACGGGCAGCTCCGGCAGCGCGCCGAGCAGCTCGGCGGCGGTGACCCGCTCACCGGTGGCCACCGGGTGCCCGTCCGAGACGGCCTCGGCGAGCTGGCGCAGGTCGACGCCCGCGAGCGCGGCGCGGGCGGTGTCGGCGACGGAGCGGCGCAGCAGGTGGGTGAGGACCTCCTGCTCGCGGCCCTCCTCGCCCGCCTCGAACTCCAGCTTGCCGCGCAGCACCTCGGGCACCGACTCCAGGTCCACCGGGCGGGCGACGGCCGGGGACTCGCCGGTGAGGGCCGAGCGGCGCAGCGCGGCGGCGGCCACGGTCTCGGCGGCGGCGACCGCGAACCGGGCGGAGACGCCGGAGCGCTGGTCGATCGCGGACGACTCGCGCAGGTGCCGCACGAACCGGGCCACGACCTCCAGCAGGTGGTCGCCCACCTCGGCGACCAGGTCGGCCTCCTGGCGGACCAGGTCGACCTCGGCGGCGACCTCGAGGGGGTAGTGGGTGCGGATCTCGGCGCCGAACCGGTCCTTGAGCGGGGTGATGATGCGTCCCCGGTTCGTGTAGTCCTCGGGGTTGGCGGTGGCGACGAGCAGCACGTCCAGCGGCAGTCGCAGCGCGTAGCCGCGGATCTGGATGTCGCGCTCCTCCATCACGTTGAGCAGCGACACCTGGATGCGCTCGGCCAGGTCGGGCAGCTCGTTGACGGCGATGACACCCCGGTGCGAGCGCGGGAGGAGTCCGTAGTGGATGGTCTCGGGGTCGCCGAGGCTGCGGCCCTGGGCGACCTTGACCGGGTCGACGTCGCCGACGAGGTCGCCGACGGAGGTGTCGGGGGTGGCGAGCTTCTCGGCGAACCGGTCGTCCCGGTGCCGCCAGGCGACGGGCAGGTCGTCGCCCAGCTCGGCGGCGCGGCGCTTGGACTCGGGGGTGATCGGGTCGAGCGGGTGCTCGCCCAGCTCGGCGCCCTCGATGACGGGCGTCCACTCGTCGAGCAGGCCGACGATCGTGCGCAGCAGGCGGGTCTTGCCCTGGCCGCGCTCACCGAGCAGGACGACGTCGTGCCCGGCGAGCAGGGCCCGCTCCAGCTGGGGCAGGACGGTGCGGTCGAAGCCGACGATGCCGGGCCACGGGTCGCGGCCGGAGCGCAGGGCGGCGAGCAGGTTCTCCCTGATCTCGGCCTTGACCCCGCGCGGCTGGTGTCCCGAGGCGCGCAGTTCGCCGACGGTGGTGGGAAGTCGAGAGGTCACCCCTCGACGCTACGCAGGCGGGGGCGCGCGGTCGATGCGGGAGGCGGCGGCGGTGGGCCGGTGGGGGCGGGTTTCGCCTGGTGGGGTTGTCGCCCGTTCGCGTCGGGGAGAACCGGGAATAAAACGGGGCTCTGGAACGATGTGCTGTCCGGGAGCGCGGGTCGACCCGCGTCCCCTCGCGGGTTCGCGCCGCCGGGAAAGCGCCGACGGCGGCGTCCCGGTGTGGACGCCGCCGTCGGCGGGTGTTCCCTGCCACCTCGCCGATCGCTCGGTCGGGTGGTTCTCCCGATGGGGAGCCGGGTTCCGCGCTCCGGCCCGGTTCCGGCCAACCGGCCCCGGTCTCCCGGTTCCCGGCCCCCGATCAGGTGGTCGTGCTCAGGTGCTCAGGTGCTGCCGACCGTCAGAGCGTCGGGTAGGCGTTGCGCATGAGCTCCTGGAACTGCGAGGAGAACCAGTGGCCCGACAGGGGGGCGTTGCCCAGGGCGCCGGACGGGTTGTTCCCGTTCCGGATGTTGCCGCCGTAGGTCGGGTCGCACATCCGGTCGAAGCCCTTGCCCTCGTTGTTCGGGATCTGGCTGCTGGAGCCGTCGGACTCGCCCGGCGGCTTCATCCAGACGTAGGCGTCGATGCCCGGCTTGGGCGAGGCCTTGGGCCGCTCGCCGAGACCGGCGCCTGCCTGGTTGCACCAGTTGCCCTTCTGGGCGCGCTTGTCGATCCGCGACTCGTTGACGTAGACCGTCGGGTCGGTCGAGGTCGACTTCGCGGTGGGCCTGGCGGAACCGCCCCAGCCGTTGCGCGAGGTGTCGATCAGCATGCCGATGTTGGAGTCGAAGCCGTTCTTGACGAGCTCCTGGCGCAGCGCGGTCGCGAAGGCGATCTCACCGTTGAAGTCGTTCCAGTCGACCCACTTCGACTTCTCCTTGACCGCCTGGCCGCCGACGACGTCGTCGACCGTCCAGTGCGGCTCCTCCAGCGCGGAGTAGTTCGCGGTGTTGGTGATGAAGCCGTGCACGTCGGACTTGGTCGCGCCCTCGCGGCCCAGGATGGTCGAGATCATCTTCGCCGAGGAGAAGAAGTTGTCGTACTCGGGAACGGTGTCGCCCCAGCCGATCCAGCCGTGGTGGCCGGCGTCCAGGTAGTTGTAGACGTTCGCGATGTCACCGAGCTTGGAGACCGCGTACGCCACGCCGTTCTGGTAGTTCTGGTTGGCCTTCATCGTGTCGCAGTTGGGAACCGCGGTCGCCCTCGGGGAGACGTTGGTGACCAGGTTCGGCAGCGAGTCGACCTCGATGACCGTCACGATGCGCAGGTTCGCGTAGGCGGGGCGGGAGAGGATGCCCGCGACCTTGTCGATGTACTCGGTCTTGTAGCGGTCCAGCTCCGTCGCGCCCAGCTCGCCGTTCGAGGCCAGCGCGGCGCAGTCGCGACCGGGCAGGTTGTAGATCACGACCTGGAAGACCAGGTTGCCGCCGGGCGCGGTGCGGGCCTGCTTGACCGCCTCGTCCAGGTGGTCGGCCAGGCCCATCGTGCCCGTGGTCGGCGACCCGTTGCCGTCGATCGAGCTGATCCGGTCCATCCAGACGCCGGTGGGCTGGTTCGCGATGCGCGAACCGCCCGGCTCGGCGGCGGCGAGGGCCGACCACTGCGGGTTGACGTAGACGCCCGCGTTGGCGTACGGGTTGTCGACCCTGGTGCCGGGCTGGTTGTTCCCGGAGGTCGTGGTGGTCGTGTTGCCACCGGTGGTCGTGGTCGTGGTCGTCGTCGTGGTGGACGTCGGCCCGACCGAGCCGGTGCAGACGGTGCCGTTCAGCTTGAACTGGGTCGGCACGGGGTTGCTGCCGCTCCAGGTGCCGTTGAAGCCGGGGGACACCGACGCGTTGGTGCCGAGGCCGGGGCTCCAGGTCGGGTTGGTGACGGTCACCTTGGCGCCCGACTGGGCGAAGGTGCCGTTCCACCCCTGGCCGACCCGCTGACCTGCGGCGAAGTCCCACTCCAGGGTCCAGCCGCCGGTGATGGCGTCCCCGAGGTTGGTGACCGTGACCGTGGCGCCGAAGCCGTCGGACCACTGGTTCGTGACGCTGTAGTTCACCCGGCACCCCGGTGCGGCGTTGGCGCTCGGGCCGCCCACCACGACCGCGGTCGCGGCCAGAGCGGTCACCGAGAGCGCTGCCGCGGTCCCGGCGAAGCGCCGTGACCGGGCAAAAGTGCGCAGACTCATGCATCGCCTCCTTGCGAGCAATTTGCCGTCTGGGAGCGCTCCCAGCCCTCCTCGCCGATGCCGCCGTCGACGCAAGACCGGGGTGTCGGGATTGGGAGCGTTCCCAGAAAGGACCGTAACGCACGACACGTGACGTTTACCAGGCTCGATTTGGCAGAAAAGTCGACTTCTCGACTTGCCGCAATCGTTTCCACTGCTCTGACCTGCGGTTTTGTCGGTGCGGTTTCGGGTGTTCGGCCGATGCGTGGTCACTGTGCGTGGCAGACGGCGGTCAGGCGTCCACCTGTTCAGCCGCTCGTGACCGGTGGAGCGGCGGTGCTAGACGTCGTGCGCACGGGCGCGGGCGTGGGGGTGGTCCGGGTGGTGGCGGGCCGATCGGGGGGGGTGCCCCGCGCGGTTCCGGCCGGGCTCGTCAGCCGGCGGCGAGGGCGCCGAGCCGGGTGGCCACGGCGCCGAAGTCGGCGGGCTGGACGGTCATCCAGGGCGTGCCGCGCCGGTCGACCTCGAACTGGAGGTAGCGCCCGCTCGGGGTGTCGAAGAACGTCAGCGGGCGGGCCGAGCGGACCCGCCTGCCGGTGCGGTCGCGCCCGGTCGAGAACAGCTGGCCACCGCCCGCGCGGGGTTCGGCGAGCAGCTTGCGCAACTCGCGGACCTGCTGCTCGTGGGCGTTCCCGGAGGGCAGGCTCCGCCGCAGGAACGACCCGTCCGCCGCCGCCGGGTCGCGGCCGGGTTCGAGCGCGTCGAGCGGCAGCGTGAGCGCGCGCCCGCGACCGGGCGGGGCCTGGGGCAGCGCGGAGACGAGCGCGGTGACGGCGTCCTCGGGGCGGACGGGTTCCAGGACGAGGTGCTTGTCGGCGCGGACGACGACGCGCACCGCGTCCCGCCCGGACACGGAGACGAGGGCGGACCGGGTGCGCTCGTCGCCAGCGTTGAAGAACGCGTAGTAGTCCCGCCCCGCCTCGGCGACCACCCGGAGCGCGCCCGCGAGATCCCCCCGGATCTCCCGCCCGCGCGCGAACCCGGCGTCGCCGAGCGCCGCCCACCCGTCCCGGAAGGCGGCGAGCCCGCTCCGCAGGTCGCCCCCGGCGAGGGCGGCGTCGTCGAGGTCGAGCTCGACGATCAGCGCGCGGTGCAGTTCGGGGAGCCCGACGGCCTGCCAGGCGACGTAGACCGCCGCGGCGGGCAGCACAACTCTGCCGTGCAGCACTTCCCAACCCCCGTGCGACCGGATAGTCCTTTGTGGACGGTCCGGTCTTCGCGCTCCTGTTGCCTTCCTTGGCTTTTGCCGCTGGTCGTGCTCAGCCACCGATGACGGGCGGCGCGACGAGCCGATCGTCCTCGTAGTAGGCGTCGGTGGCCTCGAGGTACTTGGCCGAGCGCTCGACGTCCTCACCGCCCTGCCCGCGCCCACCTCCGGCGCCACCCATCCCGGCGACCCCCGTGCCACCCGCGGCGCCTCGCGCCCCGGCGGCGCCCGCGGCAACCCCGGTTCCCCCTACGCCGGAACCGCCACCGGCGCCGAGCGCGGCGGCGGACCCACCACTCCCCAGTCCGCCCCCGCCAAGCCCACCGGCTCCGCCGGCTCCGCCGGCTCCACCGAACCCGCCAGCTCTCCCAAGCCCGCCACCACCAACGCCCCCGGCACTTCCAACGCCGTACCCACCGGCCTTGCCAAGCTCACCGGAAGCACCACGCCCACCACCACCGGAGCCCGCCGCACCACCGCCGGCCCCACCGGTTCCAGGGGCGTACCGCCCACTCCCGGCGTTCCCACCGGGATACCCCCCGCCGACGTACCCGCCGCCGGTGTACCCACCACTCCCGGCCCCAGCGCCGTACCCACCGCTCCCGCTCTGCCCACCACCGGCGGGGTAAGCGCTCCCCTGGTTGGCGGCAGCCGGGCTGGTCGACCACGAGGGCGCAGTGACCGAATTCCCCCCACCCCCAGGCGGAACCGCGTACCCGGCCGTGGAGCCCCCTGGCTGGTCCCCACCAGGCGTGTACGCCCCCTGCCCCACCCCACTGCTGCCAACCCGCCCGTCGTACCCGCTGTGCCCCTGGGCGGAGTCGACCGCGGTGGACGAGGTGTCCGCAACGCTGCCGTTGATCTCCTCGGGGCTGTCGAACTGCGGCATCGAGGCGGTGATCTGGCTGATCCGGCTCCCGTACTCCTCGTAGACCCGCATGTTCTGCGCGTCCACAGCGGCGCTCTTCTCGACGGCCTCGTCGTAGTCGGTGTCCCAGGGGACGAAGTCCTGGTACCAGGGCTGATCCGGAACCGCGACCGACGGCTGCACGGAGTTCTTGGCCTGGCTGTAGGCGTCCGCGGCGTCCGCCATCGCCCCGGCGGCGGTCCGGGCGCCGTCCGAGGCGGCGAGCGCCCACGAGGAGAGCGGGGTGGTCGCCGCGCGCATGGTGTCCGCCGCGGCGCCCTGCCAGGTGGCCCCGGAGTCCTTGATCGCCTGGTCGATCAGCCGGGCGGCCTCCTCCTGGGCGTCCGAGACCGTGGACCACGCCTCTTCGGCGCTCTGGGCGTTCCGGACGACGTCACCGCCCTGAAACCACTTGGGGATGCTCTTGGCGTAAACGGCCTGCCCGAGAGGACCGCCGATGAGGACGTCTTCACCCGCCACAGCTCATCCCTTCAGGTTCTTGAGGACAACAGCCGCGAACCGCTTGGAGTAGTCGCAGGGGTTCGCGTACTCCGGCGAGTTCTCCACGGAGGTGAGCAGACCAGAGAGGAAAACCCGTCCGTCGGCGACGCTGACGGCAGAGGAGCAACCGACGATTCCGTAGGAGTTGAAACCGGTGATGGCGGGATAGCCGTCGATCGTGGTCTCGTCGAGGTTGTCCCACTGCTGCCCCATGTTCCTCTTGAGAACGTCGTAGGGAAGCTCGAAGTCGTACACGCCGATGCTGTACTGCGCGCCCAGGACGATGTTGGCGGGCTGCCAGGAGCAGTCAACCGACTTGCCGGGCCCGGACTCGTCGACGGCGATCGTGGGCGACTTGAAAGAACCGAATTCGGCCAACTGGGAGGCGGTGACGAGAGCGCACGGGTCGTCGGCGTAGGGCTTGAGGTCCAACTCCGCGGGGCGAGCAGCCCCGGTGCCGGGGGGTGCGGTCCGGGCGGAGGAACTGGCGGGACTCCCCGCGGCCACCGGCTTCCCGCTCTCGGCATCCGGAGAGCAGGCAGCGAGCGCGGTGACCAGGGAGGCGATGACCACGACCAGCGCGGACGGCCTCACAGCTCGCTTCCCGAGTTCTTGAGAGCCCGGGAAGCGCCCGCGTCGACTTCTTCGTACTCCTTGATCGCCTGGTCGAGCTTCTCGATGGTGCGGACCACCACTTCGCTGGCTTTCTTGTTGGCCCACAGGTACCCCACGCCCTCCCCCGACAGGGATCTTTCACTGGCCTTCCCCAGGGAAGCCCCGCAGGGGTCGACTCCGAAGGGTTCTTTGCCGCCCAAGAACTGCGCACCCCGATAGCTGCCGTAGAAGGTCTCGACCACCTTCTCCAAGGACGCGCGCAACGCCTTCGCCCCTTCGAGGGAGACCGTGAACTCGGTCCGACCCCCCTGGTGACCACCCGCCGGGGAAGCGCCGCCCGCCCCACCGGCGGTGTCCGCCCAGAAACTGATCTTCCCCTCGCCGGTCCCGCCCGCGCCGTCGTCAGCCACCAAGTCCCCCCGGACTCCGCAGAACAATGATCTTGCCGCAGGAGCGCAGCCCTGTTCGGCAAGCACACGATAATGCACACCCGCGCGAACCAAGGCGCTTTTCCCACCTCAAGAGCAACGTCACCCGCTCTGCACGCGGAAAGCACCCGAAAGAATTCCCAGGGTCACGAAGCGAACCGGAAAACACGAACAGCGACCGGCAAGCAGAAGGGCCGGGACCCCGGAGAACGAGGTGCCCGGCCCCACGAGTCGAGCGGATCAGCCCTTCGCCGTCTCCACGACCAACCCCGCGACCTCCTGCGACTTCTCACAAGCCGCCGACGCCTCCGGCAGGGCGCTGTTCGTCACGCCCACCAGCACCTGGAACGTCGTCTCCGCCGAGGCCGCCACGATCGTCGTGCAGCGGCCCTTCCCGCCCGCGACCGGCGAGTGCGTGAACGCCTCCAGGCCGCCCACCGTCGTCTCCTCCTTCACCGAGGACGACTCCGCGAACCGCACCGCCTTCGCGAACGTCTCGTCCGGCAGGACGACCGTGTACCGCGCCCCCTTGGTCAGGTCCTTCGGGTTGAAGACGCACGAGGGGCTCCCGCCGGTCTTCCCCGGCTCCGGCACGTCCATCGCCCCCAACCCGGCCACCTGCGCCGCGGTCAGCAGGTCGCACGGGTTCGACGCGTACTTCGACAGGTCCAGCCCACCGGCCGCCCCGCCCTTCGAGCTCGGCGCCGTGCTGCTCTCCGACCCGAACTCGGGAATCCCCGAGGGCGAGCTCGCGGGCGCGCTCTCCGGCAGGGCCCTGCCCGCCGACTCGGTCGAGCAGCCGCTCACCGCGATCACGGCGGACACCGCCGCGACCGCCCAAAAACCCACTCTCACGTTCCACTCCTGTCACAGGCGCCCCGGCGAGGGGTCGCCCGATGCCGCAAACGCCCCGGATTCTGGTCCCAGCGGCGCGGAGGACGAGGACCGGCGGTCGCGCGGACCGGCGGGACGGGCTGTTCTCCCCCAGGAGAGGCCGGGCGTGGCGGCGCCTGACCGACGCCCCGCTCGAACCCCCCGCGCCGGAACGGATGATGTCAGAGCGACCCCGCCCGCGTCCGGGAAACACAAGATCAAGACACCGGTTCCGCCAGCGCGCTCCGCGCGGTCACCGCACGATCACCAAGCGCTAGCAGGGGAACCGCAGCAGCGCACCGGCCCGAGTGGACACCCGCGCCTGGGTGGGTGCGGCGCACCCTTCTTCCGCCCCGCCGCCCGCGCCAGGCTCGATGACATGAACACCACCTCGAAGGTCGTCCTCGTCACCGGCGCCTCCTCCGGCATCGGCGCCGCCACCGCCAGGGTCCTGGCCGCCGCGGGCCACCGCGTCGTGCTCGGCGCCCGCCGCACCGACCTGCTCGACGCGCTCACCGCCGAGCTCGGCTCCGGAACCGCCCACGCGCTCGACGTCACCTCGAAGTCCAGCTTCCAGGCCTTCGCCGACGCCGCGCTGGCCGAGCACGGCCGCATCGACGTGCTGGTCAACAACGCGGGCGTCATGCCCCTGTCCCCCATGGCCGAGCTGCGCACCGACGAGTGGGACCGCATGGTCGACGTCAACCTCAAGGGCGTGCTCAACGGACTCGGCGCCGTGCTCCCGACGATGCTCGCCGCGAACTCCGGCCACCTGGTCAACGTCGCCTCGATCGCCGCCCACGAGGTGGTCCCGACGGCGGCCGTGTACTCGGCGACGAAGTTCGCCCTGCGCGCCCTGTCCGACGGCCTGCGCCAGGAGCTGTCCCCGAAGGGCGTGCGCGTCACGACCGTCTCGCCCGGCGTGGTCGAGTCGGAGCTGGCGGACACCATCACCTCGCCGGAGGCCGCCGAGATGATGCGCACCTACCGCCAGGTCGCGCTGCCCGCCTCGGCGATCGGCGAGGCGATCGCGTACGCGGTCGACCAGCCCGCGAACGTCGCCGTCGCCGAGATGATCGTGCGCCCCAGCTGACGGCGGGGCACGGCTCCTCCCGCTCGCGGGAGGAGCCGGAACCCCGTCAGTGCCGCCCGGCCTCCTGGTCGGTCAGCACCCGGACCGCCTCCTGCACCGCCGCCAACCGCGCCCGCCGCACCGCCTCCGACACCGGCCGCAGCGCGTCGTCGCGCCCCCGAGTCGCCGACGCCGACACCGCCCCGCCGGGCGCGTCCGCCGACGCCACCGCCAGGATCGCCGCCACCTCCGCCGCCCGCTGGAGCACCCGCAGCGACCTCGGCGGCATCCCGGCTGGCCACTCCTGGGCGCTGCTCTCGGCCACCAGCGCCGCGATCTCCTCGCGCACGTTCGGCCGGTTCCGCGCCACGTCCAGGGTCACCAGCGAGGTCGTCGCGCGGCGCAGCGCGTCGGCGAGGCCGTGGTCGGCCTCGCCGAGCGGCACGTGCTCGGGCGGGGTGGTGGTCGGCAGGTCGTACGCCGTCCACCTGACCACCCCGTCCGCCACCCGCTCGGGCACCAGGCCGACCCCCAGCTCGGGCAGCACCGCCGCCTCGCCGACCCGCAGCGCCGCCTGGCTGAGCGGCCCCCGCCCGCCGAGGCCGCGCGCGTCGCCGGGGACGGGGAGCACCAGCCGCACCGACGTCGCCGACGCCCGCCTCAGCGCCGCGAGCAGCAGGGCGGGCCCCACCGGCGGCTCACCGGGACCGGGCAGGTCCAGGGCCGTGGCGGTGCCGTCGTCGTGGGCCGCGACCTCGTGCAGCCCGCCCCACCTGCCCAGGGCGTCGAGGACGTCGTCGGCCGCAGCCGCTCCGTGCAGCCACCCGGACGTCCAGACCACCAGCGTCGCACTCGCACAGGACACGACCGCCAAAGATACGCGGGTGCCCGCCCGGTTTCAGGCAGCCGGGCCGACGTGTTCGGCCAGCAGTGCCCGGAACTTCTCCACCCCGTCACCGGAGCCGAACGCCCGGTGCGGGACCGCGTACATCCCGGACTCGGGCGTGCGCAGCACGAACGTGCGCCCGGTCTCCGCCCAACCGGGCAGCCGCGCCCAGTCCACCTCGCTGCGCGCCGCCCCGCTCACGGCCATCCGCAGCGAGTGGTCGTCCGCGCTGCCGGTGACCGCCTTGGCCGCGATGGGGTGGTTGTGGAAGCTCACCCAGGTGGTCACCGGCACCATCGCGGCCATCAGCGCCGCCAGCACGAGCGCCGCGACACCGGGCACGGTCAGGCCGATCACCAGCACCACGACCCCGAACACCGCGAACGCGGCGGCGAACCACGGCACCCAGCGGTACAGGGGCACGGCGGTGCGCAGCGCGGCCCGCCAGTCCGACGGGTGCGGGGTCCAGGCGAAGTCGACGCCGCGGGCACCGGACGGGACAGCGGCGGCGGGCGGGACAGCGGCACCGGACGGGACAGCCGCGGCGGGCGGGCCCTCGTCGGGCCCGCCCTCGGCCCCCTCCCCCGTCACGACGAGGTCTGGGGCCGCTGCGGACGCCTGGCTGGCTCGCAGCACATCGGCGCGCAGAACTCGCCGTTCACCGTGCACCCGGCGGACGTGAAGTCCGACAGCTTGCGCGGCTGCGCGCCCGAGGTGTGCTCGGCCACCAGCTCGGCCACGAGCTGCGCGAAGCGCGGGTCGCCGTTGGGCGTGGCGGCGCGGGCGAAGCCCATGCCGAGCTCCTCGGCCTTCTCGCGGGCCTCCGTGTCCAGGTCCCAGACCACCTCCAGGTGGTCGCTGACGAACCCGATCGGGCACACCACGACGGCGGGAACGCCCTTGCCCGAGAGCTCCTCGACGTGGTCCACGATGTCGGGCTCCAGCCACGGGATCTGCGGCGGCCCGGAGCGGGACTGCCACACCACGTCGTAGTCGGCCACGCCGAGCTTGTCCGCGACCAGGCGGGCGGCCTCGGCGACCTGCCGCGAGTACCGGCCGCCGCCCTCCTCGGGCGGACCGGCGGCCTTGTCGGCGGAGAGCGGGATCGAGTGGGCGGTGAACACCAGCCGGTACTCGGTCAGGCCCTCGGCGGCGGCGCGGACCGCGTCGGCGAAGGAGTCGACGAACAGCGGGTGGTCGAAGAACTGGCGCAGCTTCACCAGCTCGGGGGCGCCCTCGCCCACGGCGGTGCGGGCCCGCAGGATGTCCTCGTCGTACTGGCGGCACGCGGAGTAGCCGCCGTACGCGCTGGTGGGGAAGACCAGGGCGCGCTTGACGCCCGCGGCCTTCATCTCCGCGAGGGTGTCCTCGACCATGGGGTGCCAGTTGCGGTTGCCGAAGTAGATCGGCATCTCCAGCAGCGGCTCGACGGCCGCGATCGCGGACCGGTTCAGCTCGTTGATCGGGGAGACGCCGCCGAAGTGCAGGTAGTGCTTCTCGACCTCGTCCAGCCGCTCGGGCGGCACGCCCCGGCCTCGGGTCACGTTCTCCAGGAACGGGCGGACGTCGGCCGGTCCCTCCGGGCCGCCGAAGGACAGCCACAGCAGCGCGTCATAGCTCACCGGCCCATCCTCGCGCCACCCCTGACCGCCCGCACAACCGGGTCGGGGTGTCCGACCCGGTTGTGAGGAGCGCTACAGGGCGTGGGCGCGCGGCGTCACAGGCCGAGGAAGTGCACGCCGCCGTCGACGAACACCATCGAGCCGGTGGTGGCGGGGAACCAGTCGGACAGCAGGCCGCAGACCGACTTGGCGACCGGCGTCGGGTCGTCCACGTCCCAGCCCAGCGGCGCGCGGTCGGCCCACATGCTCTCCAGCTCGCCGAAGCCGGGGATCGACTTGGCGGCCATCGTGCGGACCGGACCGGCGGAGACCAGGTTGACCCGGATGCCCTTGGGGCCGAGGTCGCGCGCCATGTAGCGGTTGATCGACTCGAAGGCGGCCTTCGCGGCGCCCATCCAGTTGTAGGCGGGCCACGCCTGGCGGGCGTCGAAGTCCAGGCCGACGATCGACGAGCCCGGCCCGAGCAGCGGCAGCGCCGCGGCGGCCAGCGCCTTGTACGAGTACGCCGACACGTGCATGGCGGTCGACACGTCCTCCCACGGGGCGTCCATGAAGGGCGCGCCGAGGCAGGACTGGGGGGCGAAGCCGATGGCGTGGACGACGCCGTCGAGGCCGTCGACGTGCTCGCGGACCCGGTCGGCCAGCGTGTCCAGGTGCTCCTGGTTCTGCACGTCGAGCTCGACCACGGGGGCGGGGGTGGGCAGGCGCTTGGCGATGCGCTCGACCAGGCTCATCCGGCCGAAGCCGGTGAGCACGACCTGGGCGCCCTGCTCCTGGGCGACCCTCGCCACGTGGAAGGCGATCGAGGCGTCGGTGATCACACCGGTGATCAGCAGGCGCTTGCCCTCAAGCAGTCCGGACACGAGATGTTCCTCCGTCGTTCGGGGTTGTTCTGGTCGTTCGGTGGGGTCGGGCGGGCCGGGACGGGGTCAGTGCCCCATGCCGAGGCCGCCGTCGACGGGGATCACCGCGCCGTTGATGTAGGCCGCGCTGTCCGAGGCCAGGAACGTGACGGCGGCGGCGACCTCGTCGGTGCTGCCGTACCGGCCCGAGGGCACCTGGGACAGGATCTGCTTGCGCCGCTCCTCGGACAGCACCTCGGTCATCTCGGTGCTGATGAAGCCGGGCGCCACCACGTTCGCGGTGATGTTGCGGCTGCCCAGCTCGCGGGCGATCGAGCGGGCCACGCCCACCAGACCGGCCTTGCTGGCCGCGTAGTTGACCTGGCCGGGGCTGCCCATCAGGCCCACGACCGAGGAGATGAACACGATCCGCCCGTAGCGCTTGCGCAGCATCCCCTTGGACGCGCGCTGCGCCACCCGGAACGACCCGGTCAGGTTGGCCTCGACCACCCGGCTGAACTGCTCGTCGCCCATCCGCAGCAGCAGGGTGTCGTCGGTGATGCCCGCGTTCGCGATGAGCACCTCCACCGGCCCGTGCGCCGCCTCGACCTCGGTGAACGCCGCGTCGACCTCCTCGGCGGAGGTCACGTCGCACTTGACGCCCAGCAGTCCCTCGGGCGCGCCCGAGCCCCGGTGGGTCACCGCGACCTTGTCGCCCTGCTCGGCGAACGCCCGAGCGATCGCCAGACCGATCCCGCGGTTGCCGCCGGTCACCAGTACGGACCTCGCCACGCCCTCAGCTCCCATCTGCGCCGATTCCTCCGCGCCGGTTCATCTGCGCTGGTTGATGCCGCCGAAGGCTATCGGCTCGCCCCCGAAGGTCCCGCATCGGCGAGGCGCGGACCACAATCGGCGGGGTGGATCTCCTGAACCGGCTCCGCGCCGAGGTGGACGGCGACGTGCTCGCCGACGCCGCCAGCCGCGCCCTGTACTCCACCGACGCGTCGAACTACCGGCACGTGCCGACAGCCGTGGTCAGGCCGAGGTCGCTGGACGCGGTGGCAGCCGCCGTGGGGGTCGCGGCGGAGCTGGGCGTGCCGGTGACCTCGCGCGGCGCGGGCACCAGCATCGCGGGCAACTCGGCCGGTGACGGGCTGGTCCTGGACTTCTCCCGGCACCTGGACCGGGTGCTGGGGATCGACGCCGCGCGCGGGCTGGCGGTGGTGCAGCCGGGGGTGGTGCTGGACCGGCTCAACGACGCGGCGCGCCCGCACGGGCTGCTGTTCGGACCGGACCCGTCCACGCACTCGCGGTGCACGCTCGGCGGGATGATCGGCAACGACGCGTGCGGGTCGCGGTCGGTGGCCTGGGGCAAGACCAGCGACAACGTGGCCGCGCTCGACGTGCTGCTGCCGGACGGGCGGCGGTTCGACACCACCGCTCCCCCGCCGCTGGACCTGCCGCGCGCCGACCCGGCGTGGTACCCGGCGCTGGAGCGGCGGGTGTCCGGGTACCGGCTGGACGCGCTGCCGGACCTGACGCGGGCGCTGGTGGGCACCGAGGGCACCTGCGCGGTGCTGCTGGGCGCGACCGTGCGGCTGGTCCCGGCACCGCCGAGGCGGGTGCTGGCGGTGCTGGGGTTCGACGGCCGGTACGACGCGGCCGACACCGCGCCGCACGTGGCCGCGCTGGGCGACGTGCTGGCCGTGGAGGGGCTGGAGGAGTCGCTGGTCGCGGCGGCCGGGCGGGACGTGCGCAGGCTGCTGCCGCGCGGGTCGAGCTGGCTGTTCGTGGAGACCACCGAGGAGGTCGTGGCGCACGAGGCGGCGTCGCTGGCCCCGCACTCGGCGGTGGTGCTGGACCCGGCGCGGCAGCGGGCGCTGTGGCGGGTGCGGGAGGACGGGGCGGGGCTGGCGACCCGGACGGCCGACGGCGGCGAGGCGTGGTCGGGCTGGGAGGACGCGGCGGTGCCGCCGGAGCGGCTGGGCGCGTACCTGCGCGAGTTCGACGACCTGCTGGCCGGGCACGGGCGGCGCGGGGTGACGTACGGGCACTTCGGCGAGGGCTGCGTGCACGTGCGGATCGACTTCGACCTGGCGGGCGGGCGGCGCGGGGCGCGCGGGTACCGGGCGTTCCTGGAGGCGGCGGCGGACCTGGTGGTCGCGCACGGCGGGTCGGTGTCCGGGGAGCACGGCGACGGGCAGGCCCGCTCCGAGCTGCTGGCCAGGATGTACCCGCCGGAGGCGATCGCGGCGTTCCGGGCGTTCAAGTCGGCGTTCGACCCGCGCGGGCTGCTCAACCCCGGCCGGGTCGTCGACCCGCTGCCGCTGGATCGGGACCTGCGGGTGGTGGTGGCGCCCGCCGTGATCCCGACCAGGGCGGCGCTCGCGCTGCGCGCGGACGGCGGGGACCTGGCGGCGGCGACGCGGCGGTGCGTGGGCGTCGGGAAGTGCCTGAACACCTCCGGCGGGGTGATGTGCCCGAGCTACCGGGCCACCCGCGAGGAGAAGCACTCCACGCGCGGGCGGGCGCGGCTGCTGTTCGAGATGCTCGCCGGGGACGTGGTGCGCGGCGGGTGGCGCTCGACCGAGGTGCGCGAGGCGCTGGACCTGTGCCTGGGGTGCAAGGGGTGCAAGCGGGACTGCCCGGTGGACGTGGACATGGCCGCGTACAAGGTCGAGTTCCTGCACCGGCACTACCGGGGGCGGCTGCGGCCCTTGGCGCACTACTCGATGGGGTGGTTGCCGCTGTGGCTGCGCGCCCGGCTGGTGAACCGGGTGACGCGGCGGCTGGCCCGGTTCGCCGGGGTCGATCCGGGGCGTGAGCTGCCGGTCCCGGCGCGGCGGTCGTTGCAGGAGCGGTTCGAGCCGGTGGGGTCGGGCGACCCGGTGCTGCTGTTCCCGGACACGTTCACCAACCGGTTCGAGCCCGAGGTGGGGCTGGACGCGGCGGCGGTGCTGGCGGAGACCGGGCACTCGGTGGAGGTGCCGCGAGCGGCGGTGTGCTGCGGGCTGACCTGGTACTCGACCGGGCAGCTCGGGGTGGCGCGGCGGGTGCTGCGGCGGACGGCGCGGGCGCTGCGGCCGTGGGTGCGGGAGGGGGTGCCGGTGGTGGGGGTGGAGCCGAGCTGCGCGGCGTTCCTGCGGTCGGAGGCGGTGGAGCTGGCCGGGGACGACGCGGACGTGGTGGCGCTGGCCGGGGCGGTGCGCACGTTCGCCGAGCAGGTCGGGCCGGTGCTGGACGCGCCGGGCGGGGCGCCGGGGTCGGCGGTGGTGCAGCCGCACTGCCACCTGTACGCGGAGAGCGGGACGGGCGCGGACGAGCAGCTGCTGGCGCGGGCCGGGGTGGCGGCGGAGCTGGTGCCGGGGTGCTGCGGGCTGGCCGGGAACTTCGGGTTCGAGAAGGGGCACCACGGGGTGTCGGTGGCGGTGGCGGAGCAGGGCCTCGGGCCCGCGGTGCGGGCGGCGGGCGCGGGGACGGCGGTGGTGGCGGACGGGTTCAGCTGCCGCACGCAGGTCAGGCAGGTCACCGGGGCGGAACCGGTGCACGCGGCGACGCTGCTGGCCAGGCGGCTGGGGTTGCGCGGGGGTGGGCGCGACTAGCCCGAACAGCCCCCTACAGTACTCCGCGTGACGCACTGAACACGGAGGGGTACGACGATGGCTGACACTTCGCCAGGGGCCGCGCGGCGCAGGACGCTGCTCGCGGCACTGCTGGGCGTCCCGGTGCTGGGGGCGCCGCTGCTGGGCGCCTGCTCGACGGCCGGCCCCGCCGCGCCCGCCCCGTCGACCGGCGCCGCGCCGTCCGGGAGCGCGCCGTCCGGGGCGGGCGGCGCGGGCGAGGCGGCGACGGCCGAGCTGCCGGAGCTGGCCGCGCTGGAGGAGCGGCACGGGGCGCGGCTGGGCGTGCGGGTGGTCGACACCGGGTCGGGGGCGGCCGCGGGGCACCGGGCGGACGAGCGGTTCCCGGTGTGCTCGCTGGTCAGCGCGTACGCGGCGGGGGCGCTGCTGGTGGCCAACGACTGGGCGGACGGGTTCTTCCAGCAGGTGATCACCTACGAGCGGGCGGAGCTGATCGGGAACTCGCCGGTGACCGGGGCGCGGGTGGACGGCGGCATGACCGTGGCCGAGCTGTGCGACGCGGCGATCGCGCACGACGACAGCACGGCGCTCAACGAGCTGCTGTCGCTGGTCGGCGGGCCGGAGGCGATCACCGCGTTCGCGTTCGCGCTGGGCGACGAGCAGACCAGGCTGGACCGCTGGGAGCCGGACCTGAACGCGGCCGAGCCGGGCGACGAGCGGGACACGTCGACGCCCGCCGCGCTGGCCGCCGGGTACCGGAACCTGGTGCTGGGGACGGCGCTGGAGGGCGCGCGGGAGCGGGCGGAGCTGCGCGGGTGGCTGGAGGGCGGCGGGACGGTGCTGCGCTCGGTCGTGCCGCGCGGGTGGGCGGTCGGCGGGAAGCCGGGCGCCGCGGAGTACGGGACGCGGTGCGACGCGGCGATCGCCTGGCCCCCGGACCGCGACCCGCTGGTGGTGGTGCTGATGTCGACCAGGCCGGAGCGGGACGCGCGCGCCGACGGGACGCTGCTGGCCGACGCGGCGCGGGTGGCGCTGGGGGCGGTGGGGGTGGGGTGAGCTCCGGGCCGTTCGCCCGGTCGGGCCGAACGGGGTGGGCCGGACGGCCGCGCCCCGAACGGGCCAGGGCGGTGGTGCATCGGTGGCCGCTGGAGGTGTTAACACCGGTCGGCGCGGCAGCGATCCGGGTCGGTGAGAGCACCGGGCCGCGTGGTCCGGGCACGACGACGGGACGACCCGATGCCCAGTGCGACAGCGACGCTGAGAACCGACGGCGCGACCGAGGACGTGCGCGCGCTGGCCCGCTGGTTGCGCGACGGGGACGGCTTGCGCGGCCGGGTGAGCCTGGCGGGCGCGCAGGCGGCGCCGGGCGGGGCGGGTCAGGAGGGGGCCGCGCAGGACGCGGCGCTGGTGGTGCTGACCAGCGCGACGGCCCCCGCGCTGGTGCGCTGGCTGTTCGACTGGCTCAAGCACTGCCGGACCGCGCGGCAGGTGTCGCTGACCGTGCGCGGCGCGGACGGGCGCGAGGTGGAGCTGACGTGCGGGTCGACCACGGACGCGGCGCGCGTGCTGGCGTCGACGCGCGCGGTGCTGGCCGGGCGGTGACCCGTCGCGGCGACCGGTCGCGGTGACCGGCGCGCCACCGGTCCCCCACCGCCCCCGGCTACCCGGCCGTCCGGCTCACCGGCCGCTCGCACGCCTTCGCGCCCCTGGTGTAGTCGATCATCGAGTCCAGCCGGTCCCGCGTCTGCACCAGCGAGTCGATCTGGTCGGTGATCCGGTCCCGCTCCGTCGCCAGGAACGTCATCAGCTGCGGCGTGATGTGCCCGGTCAGGATGCACGGCAGCAGCTTCTGGATCGCCTTGCTCGACAGCCCCGCCGCGTAGAACTGCTGGATCAGCAGCACCCGCTCCACGGCCTGCTCCTGGTAGTGCCGCTGCCCGCTGGCGCTGCGCACCGACGCGAGCAGCCCCTGCTCCTCGTAGTAGCGGAGCGCGCGGACGCTCACGCCTGCCTTGTCCGCAAGCTCTCCGATGCGCACCTGAACCTCCACTGGAGTGTGCCCACCAGGTTAACCCGGTCGTGGGCACTCCTCCCGCGGTGAACTCCGCCACGCGCTCACCGGGACCTCACCTGGCGGTCTGGTCGCTCACCCAGTCCAGGTACGCCTCGCTCCCCGCGAGGACCGGCAGCGCCAGCACCTCCGGCACCTCGTACGGGTGCTCCCGCTCGATGTGCCGGTTCACCTCGGGGAGCCGCTCGTACGTGGTCTTGATCCAGAGCTGCCACTCCCGCTCGTCCTTGACCTCGCCCTCCCACCGGTACAGGCTCCGCACCGGCCCGCCGATCTGCACGCACGCCGCCAACCCGGCCGCGACCAGCCCCGAGGCCAGCTCCGCCGCCACGTCCTCGCTGTCGGTGGTGGTCAGCACGACCACGTGTTCCTCGCTCACCCGACCGAGCGTAGCCACGGCACGACGACCCTGCCGCCCGCCGCGAGCCGCTGCGCCAGCCGCCGCCCGCCGCACACCAGCTGGACCTCGCACACCCGGTCGGCGGTCAGCGCCACCGACCGCAGCTCGCCGTCCCGCCACTCCAGGTCGACCGCGATCCCGCCGCGCGCCCGCAGCCCGGTCACCCGCCCGGTCGGCCACGACGGCGGCAGCGCGGGCAGCAGCTCCAGCACGCCCCTGTGGCTCTGCAGCAGCAGCTCCGCCACCGCCGCCGTGTACCCGAGGCTGCCGTCGACCTGGAACGGGTTGGCGCAGGTCAGGTTCGGGTGGAGCGGCATCCCGGCCAGCGAGTCCGCCGCCCGCCCGCCCTCGCCCAACCTGGCCCACAGCGCCGCCTTCCACGCGTGCGACCACCCCGGTCCACCGGGCCCGCGCGCCTCCAGCGACCGCCGCGCCGCCTGCGCGAGAGCGCTCCCGCGCTCGATCCGCACGCCGGGGTACAGCCCGACCAGGTGCGAGAGGTGCCGGTGCTCCGGCTCGGGCTCGGCCCACTCGTCCCGCCACTCCAGCACCCGCCCGTCCGACCCCACCGGCGGCTCGGGGATCCGGGCCAGCGCCTCGGCGAAGCGCCCGACGTCCTCCCCGAGCACCGCCCCGGCCCGCACCACCCGGTCGAGCAGCTCCCAGGTCAGCGCCAGGTCCATGGTGGCCCCGACGCCGACGGCGACCTCGCGCCCGTCCGCCGTCAGGTAGTGGTTCTCCGGCGAGGTGGACGGCGCGGTGGTCAGCTCGCCCCGGTCCTCCACCAGCCACGCCAGGCAGAACTCGGCCGCCCCCAGCAGCAGCGGCCAGGCGCGCTCGCGCAGCCGCACCGCGTCCCCGCCGAACTCGTAGCGCTCCCACAGGTGCAGGCACAGCCACGCGCCCGCCATCGGCCAGTTCGCCCACGCCGGGTCGCCCTGCACGGGCGTGGCCAGGAACCAGCGGTCGGTGTTGTGGTGCGCGCACCAGCCGGGCAGCCCGTACAGCTCCCGCGCCACCCGCGCGCCCGACTCCGCGAGCCCGTGGAGGAACTCCAGCAGCGGCTCGTGGCACTCGGCCAGCGCGGTCGGCTCGGCGGGCCAGTAGTTCATCTCGGTGTTGATGTTGAGCGTGTAGTTGGAGCGCCACGGCGGCTCGGCGTGCGGGTTCCACACGCCCTGCAGGTTCGCGGGCAGCGTGCCCGGCCGGGAGCTCGCGACCAGCAGGTGCCTGCCGTGCTGGAACAGCAGGGCGGCCAGCGCCGGGTGCTCGCGGGGCCACGTCGACGGCGGGCCGTCCGGCGCGGCGCCCAGGTCCAGCTCGACCCGGCCGACCAGCTCGGCGTGCGCGCTGGCGGCGCGGTGCCGGAACAGGTGCCACGGCGGGACCCCGTCGACGCCGACGTACACCACGACCGCGTCGTCCTCGTCCAGCCGGGTGAAGTCCACATCGGACTCGACGGTGACCTCGTCGGCCCCGGTGACGCGCACGCCGAACCCGCCGCCGCACACCGCTTCCACCGTCACGGGACCGTGGAAGGTGGTGGCGATCCCCTTGAGCAGGTCCAGCTCCCGCCGGTAGCCGCCCTCGGCGCGGTAGCCGAGCACCAGCGCGCCGAGCGGCTGGTAGCTGGCGGTGTCGGGGCCCTGGACCGAGCGCAGCAGCTCGTCCGCGCGCTCCGGGTCGCCCGCGAGCGCGGCGGCCCTGGCGGCCCGGACGACCTCGGGGTAACCCGCGGCCGGTGGGGACGGGTCGGGCGGGGACGGGTCGGTCCACAGCCGGTCGTCGTTGAGGTCGAACCTGCCGTCGCCCCAGCACATCGCGCCGAACCGGCCGTCGCCGATCGGGTGCGCCTCCTCCCAGCGCGCGGCGGGTTCGGCGGCCCACAGGCTAGGGCTGTCGGAGAACGGCGACACCGAACCTCCCGAGTTCGACCTCGTCGGCGGGCGCGGCCTCGGCGCCCTGACCGCTCCCGGCGCCCGCGCCCGCCCCGGCGAGCAGGTCGACCCCGCCGCCGGGCACGATCACGGTCACCGGGTGTTCGTTGTGGTTGACCAGGAACAGGAACCCGCCCCGCCGCACCGCCTCCACGCCCGAGGGCAGCTCGGGCAGCGCGCGCGGCACGCCCGCGCTCTCGACCAGGTGGGCGAGCAGCCGCGCGGTGGCGGCGGGTTCGGGCCGGGTGGCGGTGTACCAGGCGCGGCCGTTGCGCAGCACCACCGGCGCGTCCCCGGCGCGCGCGACGACCTCGGCCCCGCGCGGGGCCACGTCGTCGAGCCAGAAGTCGGCGGTGAACTCCCCCAGCAGCTCGGACTCGCAGCGCAGCTCGCGCTCGACCGGCGCCATCTCGTGCACGGTCAGCCCGAGCAGCTCCCGCAGCGGACCGGGCGCGCCACCGGGGTGGACGCGGTCGTTCCCGTCCACCACGCCGGAGAAGAACCCGACCAGCAAGGTGCCGCCACCGTCCACGAAGGACTCGAACCGGGTGGCGTCGCGCAGCAGGTACAGGTTCGGCACGACCACCAGCGCGTAGGCCGACAGGTCCGCGTCCGGTCGGACGAAGTCCACCGCCACGCCCAGGTCGAACAGCGGCTCGTAGAAGTCCCGCACCCGCGCCAGCAGGTCGAAGTCGCCTGCGGGGTGCGCGTCGAGCCGGCACGCCCACCAGCTCTCCCAGTCCAGCGCGAACGCCACCGACGCGCGCACGTCCGCGCCGACGACCTCGTCCAGCCTCGCCAGGTCCGCGCCCAGCTCGCACACCTCGCGGAACACCCGCGTGTCCGGCCCGGCGTGCGGCAGCATCCCGGAGTGGAACTTCTCCGCGCCACCGGCCGAGGCCCGCCACTGGAAGAAGCACACCGCGTCCGCGCCGCGCGCCACCGCCTGCGCGGACTGGGCGCGCAGCTGACCGGCGGGCTTGGCCGGGTTGCGGTGCCGCCAGCTCACCGCGCTCGCCGCCTGCTCCATCAGCGCCCACGGCCCGCCCGCGAGCGAGCGCACCAGGTCGTAGGCGATGGCCGTGCCCACGTGCGACTTCGGGTCCGAGGGGTCGGGGTACCAGTCGTGCGAGACGACGTCCTCGTGCGCGGCCAGCGACCAGTAGTCCACCGGCTGGTCAAGGCCCATGAAGTTCGTCGTGATCGGCACGTCCGGGTTCGCCGCCCGCAGCACCGCCTTCTCCGCCAGGAAGCACTCCAGCAGCGCGTCCGAGGAGAACCGGGCGAAGTCCAGCCGCTGCGCCGGGTTGATCAGGTACGGGGCGCGGCGCGGCGGCACGACCTCGTCCCAGTCGCCGTAGCGCTGGCTCCAGAACGCGGTGCTCCACGCGGCGTTCAGCGCGTCCAGCGTGCCGTGCCGCGCCCGCAGCCAGCGCCGGAAGTGCTCGGCGCTGACGTCGCAGTGGCACACCTCGCAGTACTCGTTGTTCACGTGCCACATCACCACCGCCGGGTGGTGCGCGTACCGCGCCGCCAGGTCCGTCACCAGCTCCAGCGACCGCTTGCGGTAGACCGGGGACGACGGGCAGAACTGGTTGCGCGAGCCGTAGGACAGCCTGCGCCCGTCGAAGTCCACCGGCAGCGTCTCCGGGTGGCGGTGGCCCAGCCACGGCGGCGGCGACGCCGTCGGGGTGGCCAGGCACACCGCGATCCCGTTGGCGTGCAGCAGGGACAGCACCCGGTCGAGCCAGCCGAAGTCGCGCGCGCCCGGCTCGGGCTCGATGGTCGCCCAGGAGAACACGCCGACCGTGGCCACGTTCACCCCGGCCCGCTTCATCAGCTCGACGTCCTCGGCCCACACCCGCTCGGGCCACTGCTCGGGGTTGTAGTCCCCGCCGTAGAGCAGCCTGCCGCGCGCCGCAGCGCCCAGGCCCACCGGTCCCAGTCCCACCGGCCCCAGTCCCGTCACACCGTCCCCGCTTCCACCGTCACCCCTTGACCGCCCCCACGATCACGCCCTTCGTGAAGTGCTTCTGCACGAACGGGTAGACCACCGCGACCGGGACGAGCGCCAGCACGACGACGGCCATCTTGATGGCGAGCGTGGCCACCAGTCCACCCCCGGCGCCGACCGTCTCCGCGCCCTGGGTGACGCCGGGGATCGGCTGCCCCTGGAGCACGAAGGTGCGCAGCACCAGCTGCAGCGGCCACTTCTCGGTGCTGTTCAGGTACAGGAACGCGTTGAAGAACGCGTTCCAGTAGCCGACCGCGTAGAACAGCGAGACCACGGCGGTGACGCCCTTCGACAGCGGCAGCACGATCCTGGTGAGCACGCCGAACTCGCTGGCCCCGTCGATGCGGGCGCTGTCGATCAGCTCGCCGGGCAGGTTCATGAAGAACGAGCGCAGCACCACCAGGTTGAACGCCGACACCGCGCCGGGCAGGATCAGCGCCGAGTAGCTGTCCAGCATCCCCAGCGACTGCACCAGCAGGTAGGTGGGGATCAGGCCGGGCCCGAACAGGAACGTCAGCAGCACCAGGAACAGCAGCGGCCGGTGCGCGAACGTGCCGGGCCGGGACAGGCCGTAGGCGGCGAGCAGCGAGATGCCGGTGCTGAACGCCGTGCCCACCGCGGTGATGCCCACGCTGACCAGCACGGCGCGGGTGACCACGCCGCCGGTGAGCAGCTCCTGGTACGCGGCGAACGTGATGCCGTCCGGCACCACGACGAGCCCGCCCGCGGCGGTGATGGCCTGCTGCGTCGACAGGCTGGTCAGCACCACCACCCACAGCGGGAACAGCACCACCAGCAGGATCACCGCGACCAGCACGCCCTTGGCGGCCCGGCCGAGCGCGGAGGGCGGCTCCTCCCACACCGGTCTGGTCGGCTTCGCCGAGGCGCGCGCCGCGTGGACCGTCGGGCGCCCGGTCGTGCCGGGGGTCGTGCCGGGGGTCGTGGTCGTCATCGGGAGTACACCCCCTGCTCGCCCGCCAGGTGCGCGACCTTGTTGGCCGCCAGCACGAGCGCCAGCCCCACCACGCCCTTCACCAGCCCGGCAGCCGCCGCGTAGGAGAAGTCGGAGTTGACCACGCCGGTGAAGTAGACGTACGTGTCGAGCACTTCGGAGGCTTCCCGCCCGACCGCTTCCCGTTGCAGCAGGAACTGCTCGAAGCCCACGGTCAGCGCCTCGCCGAGGCGCAGGATGAGCAGCAGCACCACCACCGGCACGAGCGCGGGCAGCGTGACGTGCCAGAGCCTGCGCCACCGCCCGGCCCCGTCGACGGCGGCGGCCTCGTACAGCGAGGCGTCCACGGTCGCCAGCGCGGCCAGGAACACGATCGCGCCCCACCCGGCGTCCTTCCACACCGCCTGCGCGGTGACCAGCCCCAGGAACAGGTCGGGGTCGGTCATCACGTCGAACGTGGTGGCGCCGTTGGCGCGCAGGAACGAGTTGAGCAGACCGGCGCCGCCCAGCATCTGCTGGAACAGGGTGATCACAAGCACCCAGGAGAAGAAGTGCGGCAGGTACACCACGCTCTGCACCAGCAGGCGCAGCCGGGGCGACAGCAGGCTGTGCACCAGCAGCGCGAGCCCGATCGGGATCGGGAAGTAGAACACCAGCTGGAACGCGGTGATCAGCAGCGTGTTGCCGGTGGCGGCCCAGAAGTTCGGGTCGGTCGCGATCCGCTCGAAGTTCGACAGGCCGGTCCACGTGCTGGCCAGGACGCCGGTGTACGGCGAGTAGTCCTGGAACGCCACGACGTTGCCGAGCAGCGGCACGTAGTGGAACACCACGAGCACCAGCGCGGCGGGCACGACCATGAGCAGCATCGGCCAGTCGCGGCGCAGCTTGCGCGACCACGCGGGGGCGCGGCGGGCGGCGGTGTGCCCGCCGCGCCGCGCCTCCGGTGGGGTCATCAGGTCAGCGCCCGGCATCGGTGAGGACCTTGTCGTAGAACTCGCGCAGCTTGTCGCCGCCCGCCTTGCGCCACTCCTCGGCGAGGCCGTCCGCGTCCTTGGCGCTGGCGCGCCCGCGCAGGATGTCGTTGGTGCGGTCCTCGAACTGCTTGCCCAGCTTGGTCAGCTCGGCGGGCTCCTCGATGCGCAGGCCGAACGTGATCGGCTTGACCTGCTTGGAGTAGGCGTCCGCGTGCCAGGCGTGGGCCTCGCGCACGAAGTCCGGGAACTGGGTGTGCGCGTACGCCTCGGCGGGGCCGGAGATGAACCCGTAGGTGAGGGTGATCTCCTTGGCGCCCAGGGCGTTCAACTGCGGCGAGCCCTCGGCGTTGCGGGTGCTGTGCTTGCCCTCGATGCCGTAGCGCAGCAGGAAGTGCTCGCTGGTGCCGAACGGCGCGGCGGCGAAGTTGCACAGCCGCAGCAGCTCCCTGACCCGGTCGTCGGAGAGGTCCTTGCGGAACAGGGTGAGCATGGAGACCGGGTTGCTGATCGGGTAGGTGGCCTTCCCGCCGTCCGAGGCGAACGGCAGGATCGCCGACATCCGGAAGTCCGGGTTCACCGGCCGCTGCTGCTCCAGGGTCTCGTGCCAGGCGCCGACGCCGTCCTGGTGCAGCAGCACCTGCCCGGAGGCGAACAGCTCCTTGAGTCGGCTGAAGTTGCCCGCCACCACGTCGGGGTGCACGTACCCGGCGTCGAACAGCTCGCGCATGTCCCGGATGGCGGCGGCGTACTCGGGGGTCTCGATGTGGTTGACGACCTTGCCGGAGGAGTCGCGCTGCCAGTCGCCCTTGTCCCCGCGGGCGCGCACGAGCGTGCGGAAGATGTCGCCGACCGCCCACCGGTTGCCCGCCGGGTCGTTCACCTTCGCGCACAGGTCCTTCAGCTCGGCGAAGGACTTGACCTGCGGGTCGACGCCCAGGCTCTGGAACAGCTCGGGCCGGTAGAAGGTGGCCTCGGCGAACAGGTCGCCGGGGAACGGCACCGCGAACAGCTTCCCGTTGTAGACGCAGTTCTCCCACACGGCGGTGGGGATGCCCGCGAGCATCGGGTAGTCCTTGGCCTTGTCCCCGGCGATGAGGCCCCCGATGTCGCGGAACACCTCGCCGACGCCCGCGCTGAACCGGGGCGGCACGGTGAAGGTGGGCATGACGGTCAGCTCGGGCACCTGCCTGCCCGCCATCATGGCGGCGAGCTTCTGCGCGTAGTCCGCGCCGGCGACCAGCTCGAACTTGACCGTGCCGCCGAGCCGCTCGTTCACGGCGTCGTAGTAGGAGTTCTGCCCGAGGCCCGGCGGCACCGGCCAGAACGTCGGGGTCATGACGGTGACCTCGCCGCCGGAGAGCGGCTTCTCCTTGACCGCGTCCACCAGCGTGGAGGGGAACTTCAGGTAGCCGGCCTTGGACCCGTTGACGCCGGGCAGGTCGGGCTTGGCGTACTCGACGGGCGAGTAGGCCGGGAGCAGCTTGGCCAGCTCCTCGGAGTTGAGCGCGCCACCGCCGCCGCCCTGCTGCGGCGCGGGCCCGCCGCAGCCGACCAGCAGCGCGCCACCGGCAGCCGCACTCATGCCGAAGAAACTCCTGCGGGACACATTCATCGAACAACGCCCCTTCGCGTCGGTGATAGGGGTGCCGCCAGGGTGTGGTGCGCGGGCTCGACGGCGCGGACGGCGGCGCGCGCGTCGCGGAGTGGTGCTGGTGTCACCCCGCGAGGAGGTGGCGCTTCCCGGTGTGGCGCTCCTGGGTGTGGCGCTCCCCGGTGCGTCGCACTGCGGTGAAGCGCTTCGACATGGGGCGCGCGGCCGGGTGCGGGCATGGGGTGGTCCTCACCGGCGCCCGGCGCGGGCGGCGGTGCTGGCGCGTTCGACCAGGCGGGGCCGCAACAGGGTCAGCGGGGCCACCCTGCCGCGGTTCAGCTTCGCCATCAGCAGCTCCACGGCCCGGTGGCCGAGCTGCTCGGCGGGCAGCTGCACCGAGGTCAGCTCCGGGGACAGGCGGTCCGCCAGGTCGTCCGGGCAGATCGCGACCACCGCGATGTCGTCCGGCACGTCGCGGCCCAGGGCGCGCAACGCCTCCAGGACCGACGGCAGCGCGGCCTCGTTGTGCACGACCAGCCCGGTGACCGTGGGGTGCCGGTCCAGCAGGCCCGTCACCGCCGCCCGCACCGAGCCGTGGTCGGTCTCGGTCGGCAGGGTCGTGGAGGAGATGCCGCGCCGCATCGCCGCCGCGCTGAACCCGGCCATGCAGCGGTGCGCGAACCCGGTGTCGCGCTCGTAGACCGCGCGCGGCGCCCCCACCAGGGCGACCGACCGGTGCCCCAGGTCGGCCAGGTGGTCGACGCAGCGGGCGCCCGCCTCGGCGAAGTCCAGGTCCACGCAGGTCAGCCCGGCGGCGTCGGCCGGGAAGCCGATCAGCACCGAGGGCCGCTCCAGCTCCCGCAGCACCGGCACCCGCTCGTCGTGCATCTCCACGTCCATCACCAGCAGCCCGTCCACCTGCGCGCTGCCCGCGACCCGGCGCAGCCCGGCCGCGCCCTGGTCCGCCGTCACCAGCAGCACGTCGTGCTCGTGGCCTCGGGCGGCGTGCGCCACCGCGACGACGAACTGCATCAGCACCGGCAGGTTCATGCCCTCGCGCATCGGCAGGACCAGCGCCAGCACGTTGGCCCGGTTGCTGGCGAGCGAGCGGGCGCCCGCGTGCGGGTGGTAGCCGAGGGCGCGGACGCTGGCCTCGACCCTGGCCCTGGTCGCGGGCGAGATGGAGCGCCTGCCGGTGAGGACGTAGGAGACCGTGCTGGGCGCGACCCCGGCGTGCCGGGCCACGTCGGCGATCGTCACCATCAGAGGACCCGCTCCACCCGGACGCCCGCGCGCAGCGCGGTGACGACGACGGTGGAGCCGCCCTCCCTGGTCAGCTCGGTGCCGTCCGGGGTCTCGTAGGGCCACGGGGTGACCTCGTGGAACGCGATCCAGTCGCCCGCGGCGGGGAAGACCACGGCGTCGTCGACCAGGCGCACGCCGCTGTGGTGGTCGAAGTCGACCGCGCGCAGCGGACCGGTGCGCGGCGCGGGCTCCTCCCCCGGCAGCTCGACCTCGAGGCGGGCGCGGACGTCCCGGCTGGACGGGCCGACCAGCAGCACGCACGGCCCGGCCTCGACCGAGCGGCGGCCCCGGACCACGTCCCAGTGCCACAGCGCGTCGGCGGGCAGGGCGACCTCGGCGGACTCGCCGGGCGCGAGGGCGACGCGGCGGAACGACTGGAGCCTGCGCAGCGGCTGGCGGATCGCCGAGTCGGGGCGGGCCGCGTACAGCTGGACCACCTCGGCGCCCGCCGCGCGGCCGGTGTTGGTGACGGTGACGCTGACCCGCTCGCCGTCCCAGGCCGGTTCGCCGTAGTCGAAGGTGGTGTACGACAGGCCGTGGCCGAAGCAGAACAGCGGTTCGGCGGTGGAGTACAGGTAGGTGCCGCCGGAGCGGATGATGTCGTAGTCCAGCAGGTCGGGCAGGTCGGCGGCGGAGCGCGGCCAGGCCTGCGGGAGCCTGCCGGACGGGTTGAGCTCGCCGAACAGGGCCTCGGCGACGGCGGTGCCCTGGCGCTGGCCGCCGTGCGCGGTCCAGAGGACGGCGGGCAGGTGGTCCTCCTCGCCGTCCAGCGCGTACGGGTAGCTGCTGACCAGCACGAGGACGGTGCGCGGGTTGGCGGCGCGGACGGCCCGCACGAGCGGGAGCTGCGGCAGGTCCAGGCCGGTGCGGTCCTGGGTCTCGCGGCCGTTGACGTGCGGGTCGTTGCCGACCACGACCACGGCCACGTCGGCCTCCCGCGCGAGCGCGACGGCCTGCGCCGTGCCGTCGTGGACCACCTCGGCGGTGAACGGGCCGTAGGTCCGGTCGCTGACCGCGTGCCGCAGGAGCAGCCCCTCGGGGGTGTCCTCGGGCCTGAACAGCTCGCGGACGTCCCAGCCGCCGGGGGCGAGCGCCTCGGCGACCAGGTCGCCGTCCTCGGTGACGCCGAGGAACCGGCGGTTGGCGGCGGCGCGGAGGGTCCAGGCGCCGTCGCCCCAGTCGAAGCGGTCGAAGCCCTCGCCGGGTTCGGCGGTGGTCTCGACGCGGCCGTCGACGACGGCGAGGTGGCGGCCGTCGGCGCCGCGCAGGGTGATCCGGTCGACGCCCTCGGCGAAGGTGGTCCGGGCGAACTCGGACAGTCCGCTGAGGACGGTCACGGCGCTGTCCGGCAGGGTTCCGCTGTACCAGTCCTCGAACAGGGTGTCGGCGTGCGTGCCGAGCACCGCGAGCCGGACGCCGCGCGGCAGCGGGAGCGCCTGCTCCTCGTTGCGCAGCAGCACGATCGCGGCGCGGGCGGCGTCGAGCGCCAGGTCGTCGTGCGAGCCGATGACGTCCTGCGTGATGGCGGCGTGCGGGTTGCGCTCGGGCGGGTCGAACTCGCCGAGCCGGAACCGCAGCGCCAGCAACCGGCCCACCGCGCGCTCCACCACCTCGAAGGGCAGCAGGCGCCGCTCCAGCGCCTCGGTGACGGCGGTGATCGTCAGCTCCGGGTCGGGCCCCTGGTCGGTGCAGTTGTCCACGCCCGCGAGCAGCATCGCGGCGTGCCCCTCGGCCTGGGTGGCGCGGAAGCCCTGCGACCCGGCGATGTTCGACGGCGCGAACGCGTCGCTGACGACGGCGACGCCGTCCGGGTGCCAGGTGCGCAGCTCGCTCTCCAGCAGCGGGCTCAGGTGCGCGGGGCGGCCGTTGACGAGGTTGTAGGACGGCATGACGGCGACCGCCGCGCCCGCCTCGACCGGCCCCCGGAAGCAGGGCAGCTCGTACTCGTGCAGCACGCGCGGGCGCAGGTCGGACGAGGTGGTGTCGCGGTCGGTCTCGTTGTTGTAGCCCAGGAAGTGCTTCAGGGTGGGCGCGGTCTTGAGGTAGAACGGGTGGTCGCCGCGCAGGCCGGACGCGAACGCGGTGCCCATCGCGGAGGTGAGCACCGGGTCCTCGGAGTAGCCCTCCTCGTTGCGGCCCCAGCGCGGGTCGCGCAGCGGGTTCACCACCGGGGCCCACACGTTGAGGCCGTTGAGCGGGTCGCGGTCGTGGAACCCGCGCGCCTCGGTGCCCGCCGCGTCGCCGACCCGGCGCACCAGCTCGACGTCCCAGCCCGCGGCGAGCCCGACCGGCTGCGGGAAGACGGTCGCCTCGCCGAGCCACGCGACGCCGTGCACGACCTCCAGGCCGGTGCGGAACTCGGCGAGCCCGAGGCGCGGGACCGCGGGCTGCCGCTGGTGCAGCAGGGCGATCTTCTCCCGCTCGGTGAGCCGGGAGAGCAGGTCGGCGACCCGGTCGCGCAGCGGCAGGTCGGGGTCGCGGAACGGGAACTGGCCCACGGCACGCCTCTCGTCGAACACGTCGAACCGCCTGCGCCCGAAGTCGAATCGATTCGATTTAACGGCCAGGCATTTCCGGCAGATCATCAGCGGGTGAAGTGGTCAGAAATGTGCCACGGCCTCCACCGGTGGTCAACACCCGAATTCCCGGTCGACGCATTCGATTCGAACGCGTTCGACGAATGCCGCGGAAAGCCGGGCACCCCCCGCGCCCATGGGCGCGGGGGGTGTCCTGGACCTGCGGTTGTGCGGTTAGCCGAACAGCTCCGAGTGCAGCGAGAACGCGGTCGCGATCTCGGCCTGTGCCCAGAACCTGTGGTACTCGAAGGTCGGCGCGGAACCACCGTTCAGGTAGGCCTGCACCTTGGGCCAGTCGGGGTCGTCCCGGTACATCGAGCGGATGGACAGGAACGTGGAGCTCTGGTTGATGGTGTCGCCGTTGGGCATCTTCCCGGTCCAGCCCGGCGGCACGTAGACGCCGGACCCGGAGGCCGAGTCGTAGGTGTCGTCGAACCGGTTGTAGTCCGCGCGGGACTCGGGGGTCGCGATGCCCTTGTCGTCCTGGTGGGACAGCAGCGCGGTCAGCAGGCCCTCGCCCGTGGTGCGGGCGGCGGCGTTGCCGGACTTGGCCGCGTAGTTCAGCAGCGTCTTGGCGAGCGACGCGGCGATGCCGACGTCCTGGCTGTGGTTGAGCACGCTCACCCGCAGGCCCGAGTTCCCGCTGGGGTTGCTCGGGTTCCAGGTGTCGGGCGCGCCGGTCCAGTCCATGTCGGACGGGATCTGGAACGCGCCGTTCGCGCCGACGGTGGTGTTGGCCAGCGCCCAGGGGACCCACTTGTCGAGGATCTTCTTGGCGCGGGCGTCACCGGTCATCTGGTAGAGCGAGGCGGTGCGCTCCATCTGCCACGCCTGGAAGCCGAACCAGCGGTTCGACGGCGGGTCGCGCCACACCGGGTGGGCGTCGTAGAACATGCCGTAGAAGGTCGGGGTGCCGCTGGGCGGCGCGCCGTAGTGGCCCTCCCACGAGTTCGTGACGCCGCCGGCGATGCCGCCGTCCGTCGACTGGAGCCACTGCAGCAGCTCCAGCTGGCGGTCCATCGACTTGGCCCAGTCCTGCTGGCCGGTGGCCGACTTGGGCTTGAGCGAGGCGACCTGCGAGAGGGCGTAGGCCGCGAGCGGGTTCTGGTAGCCCTGGTGCGAGGCGCCGTCGCCGATCCGCCAGGCCCACCCGGCGGACGTGTCGGTCGCGCCGCCCCACGCGTAGTACCAGGACATCAGGTAGTGCGCGGAGTCCTTGCCGGAGCCCGCCGGGCAGGACGGGCTGGTGCAGCCGCCGATCTTCTTGAAGTACTTGTCGAACATGGCGTACCGCAGGTAGTCGCCCATCTTGGCGGCCTTGCCGATCTCCGAGGAGATCTCGCCCGCCTTGCCCTGCGCGGTGGCCCACTGCTGCGCCAGCAGCGCGACCTGGACCGCGCGCGCGTCGGCGTCGGGGGCGTTGGTGTACTTCCACTGCTTGGCGTAGCTGGCGTCCTTGGTGAACAGGTCGAGGAACCCGTTGGGGCCGCCGTGCTTGAACGTGTCGCACGAGGAGTGCGGGATGGTCTCCCACACCGACTCGGACGAGCCGCGCTGGTAGGTGTTGATGTACGCGGGCGCGGTGTCGGTGCCGTCGCCGCAGCGGCCGAAGCCGTAGGTGTTGTCGACGTCGAACAGCCAGTGCATCCCGTAGATGTCGTCGGTGCCGTACGCGGACTTCAGCTCGGCCGCGATCGGGTCGCTGCCCGAGGCGACGTTGGAGTCGAGCTGCGCCGGGTACTGGTCCATCCTCGGGTTCTCCGGCGCGTAGGTGGCCGGCTTCGAGGGGTTGTACTTGTCGTTGGTGGGCTGGTCGGCCTTGGCCGGGATGGCGAACTTCTCCATCGACGCCCACGCGGACTTGAACGAGGTCCAGTCACCGGTGATGCGGGCGTAGCTGGCCTCCAGCCACAGGTAGTAGCTGAACGCCTCGGAGGTGGTCTGGTGGCCGTGGTCCGGGGCCTCGACGAGCAGGGTCTCCACCGAGTGGTAGGGGACCTTCAGGCCGCCGAAGTCGCGGAAGTAGCCGCTGGCCGGGTCGTGGATCTTGGCGTACTGGTCGAGGAACGCCTGGTCGAAGTCCGTCGTGGACGGTGAGATCTCCTTGACCGCCACGGACGCCGAGGTGATGCCGGTGGCGGAGGCGGTGAACGTGGCCTCGGCCAGGGCGCCGCCGTTGTCCGCGGAGGTGACCGTGACGTTCTGCTTGGTCGACCAGTTCGCGGTGCTGAAGGTCAGCGTCGCCGGGCCCGCCGTGAGGTCGGTGCTGCCCGCGGAGCGGGCGACCGCGACGGTGACCGGGCCGCTGGGCGCGGTGGCCAGGGAGACGCCGAACGAGCCGGTGGCCCCCTGCTTCACGCTGAGCGTGTTGGGGCTGGCCAGGATCGCCTGCCCCGCCAGGACCTTCACGCCGACCGGCGAGGACAGGGCGGTGGCGCCCTTGTTGTCCGTGGCGCGGGCGGTGATGGTGTGGTCGCCGGTGGTCGCCCCGGTCCAGGAGCCCTGGAACGGGGCGGAGGTGTCGGTGGCCACGACGGCGCCGTCGGCCAGGAAGTCGACCTTGGCGACCGTGCCGTCCGCGTCCGCCGCCGTGGCGGCCAGCGGGATCGCCGTGCCGGTCACGTAGGACGCGCCGGAGGAGGGCGAGGTCAGGCTCACCGTGGGGGCGGTGTTGGGGCCGGTGCACGGGGTGCCGTTGATGGCGAAGTCCGTGGGCGCGGCGTTGGCGGCGCCCTTGGTCCCGTTGAAGCCGACGCTGACCTCGCCGCCGCTGGGCAGGTTCGGCGACCAGGTCGGGGCGGCGACGGTGACCTTGCTGCCCGACTGGGTGAACGTGCCGTTCCAGCCCTGCTGCACGGTCTGGCCGCTGGGGAAGGTCCACGTGAGGCGCCAGTTGGCGACGGCGTCGCCCTGGTTGCGGACGGCGACGCTCGCGCCGAACCCGTTGCTCCACTCGTTGGTGACCTGGTAGTTGACCGTGCAGGTCACCGCGGCGTTGGCGACCGGCGCTACCACTACGGGCGCGATCCCGGCTGCGACGACCGCGGCGGCGGTCAGGGCGAGCGGCCGGGACCTCCCCGCTCTGGTGCGGTACCTCATGCGTCCTCCTCCTGCGCGGATCAGCCGTTGACCCGCGGGCTTGGGGCGGTGCGTGGGCTGGCTTGGTGCGGTGGCGGTGGTGCTGGGGTGGAGAGGTGGTGCTCGGAGCGGCGGTGCTCGGGGTGGGGCGGTGGCGCCGGGCTGGCGGAGTTCGGGGCGGGGCGGCGGAGCTCGGGGTCGGGCGGGCGCCCTGGCGCGGCCTCGCGGCGGGGCCTGGTGGTGCTCGGGCCGGAGCGCGGTGGCGCGAGGCGGTTTCCGGCGCGCCGGAACCGCGGGGCGCGGGCCGGGCCCCCGGCGGCGTGGTCGTCCCCGGTCGGGGGCCGGGGACGACCGGGCGCCGGGTCCGGGTGACCGGACCGCTCACCGGAGGGCGGGTCGAGCGCGCGGTTCACCGCCCTGGCGGACCGCCCGCTCGTCCGGGGGTGGTCCGCCGGGCGGGAGGTGGGGGTCGGCACGGGTCGCCTGGGCGCGCAGAACGGCCCGTGCCGAAGTTCACCGTCCGGAGTCCGCCGTCGGCGCGGGGTGGTTCGGCGGTCGCGTCGGTGGCTCGGCCTGGATGGGCCGGGTCCCGCGCGGGTGGCCGTTCATGCGTCGTCGCATGGCGGTTCCTCCGGGGCTGCGAGGGGCGGAGCGCCTCTGGGAGCGCTCCCAGGTTCGGACTGTAACGGCATCGAAACAGCCTGAAAAGAGGGTTCGACCACAAAGCCTTGACTGACTTCGCCCGCAGTCCACCGGCCGGTGCACCGGTCGGCGTCGCGCGCTGGGCCGAACGCCGAGCGCCGCGAGCGCGCGGGCCGCGGGCCCGACCGGTGACCAGGAACCGCGCCGACCGGCCCCCGGAACCTCGCAAAAGCGGCGTTCACTCCCGTGAACCCGACCTCTGTTGGCGAACGTTCACCCGTCCGCACCAGGAAACGGTGCCGCGTTCGACGCAATTCGACGGAAAAGCGCCACCGATTTCACTTGCCACCCGCACGCGCGCGGGGTCCCACCCGGAACGGCCCCACCACCCCCAGGAACGCCCGCCCGCCGGTCACCGCCGGTGAGCGATTCCAGCCCGATCTCCCCGTCCGCCCGTCCCAAAACCCCGCCTCCTCGACGCAGGGTGAGCGATTCCACCCCACCTCCCCCAGGCAAGACCACTCCCGCACCCTTTTCGACGCCGTTTCCCGGCGGTTACAGTCCCGGCCACCTGGGAGCGCTCCCAGCCCCTGAGTGACAACCCCGTCCCAGCAACGACGCTGCGAAGAGGAACCACACCATGCGATCAACGACCACGGCGCGCGGCAACGGCGCCACGCCGTCGAAGTCCCGTCGCGGGAAGGTGGCAGCGGGAGCGCTGTCCAGCGCGCTGGTCGCCGCGGCCACCGCCATCGCCACGGGGACGGCTTCCCCCGCGGCGGTGGCGGCGGACTCGGAGTTCTACTCCGACCCGGCGACCAGCGCGGCCAGGTGGGTGGCGGCGAACCCGAACGACAGCAGGGCCGCCGTCATCCGCGACCGCGTCGCCTCGGTCCCCCAGGCGAGGTGGTTCACCACGACCAACATGTCCACGATCCGCTCCGAGGTGGACGCCCACACCTCGGCGGCGGCGTCGGCGGGCAAGACCCCGATCCTGGTGGTCTACAACATCCCCAACCGCGACTGCGGCGGCGCGAGCGGCGGCGGCGCGCCCTCGCACAGCGCCTACCGGCAGTGGGTCGACCAGTTCGCGGCGGGACTCGCGGGCCGCCCGGCCGCGATCATCCTCGAACCCGACGTCCTCCCGATCATGAGCACCTGCCAGAGCGCGTCCCAGCAGGCCGAGACCCGCGCGTCGATGGCCTACGCGGGCAAGGCGCTCAAGGCCGCGTCGGGCCAGGCGAAGGTGTACTTCGACATCGGCCACTCGGCCTGGCTGACCCCGGCCGAGGCCGCGAACCGGCTGCGCGCGGCGGAGGTCTCCACCAGCGCGGACGGCATCGCGACCAACGTCTCCAACTACCGCCGCACCGCCGACGAGGTGGCGTTCGCCAAGGCCACCCTGAACGCGCTCGGCGACGGCAGGCTCAAGGCCGTCGTCGACACCAGCCGCAACGGCAACGGACCGCTCGGCAGCGAGTGGTGCGACCCGCCCGGCCGCGCGATCGGCACCCCGAGCACCAGGAACACCGGCGACTCGCAGATCGACGCCTTCCTGTGGGTGAAGATCCCGGGCGAGGCGGACGGCTGCATCGCGGGCGCGGGCCAGTTCGTGCCGCAGCGCGCGTACGACATGGCGGTGGCCGCGGGCCCCGTCCCGACGACGACAACGACGACCACCACGACCACGCGCGTCACCACGACCACCACCACGCCCCCGCCGAACGGCGCGGCCTGCGTGGTGCGGCACCGGGTGGTCAGCTCGTGGTCGGGCGGCTACACCGGCGAGGTGGTGATCGAGAACCGGGGTCCGGCGCTCCAGAGCTGGACCTTGGAGTTCTCCGCACCCGGTGTGGCCGTCTCCCAGGGCTGGAGCGGGACGTGGACCGACCTGGGCGACCAGGTCCGGGTCACCAGCGCGTCCTGGAACGGCGGGATCGCCACCGGTGGAACCGCGACCACCGGCTACTCGGCGAGCTTCAGCGGCGGCACGCCCCCGTTCACGTCTCCCGTGCTGAACGGAACGGCCTGCGCCTGACCCGCGCGCTTCCCCAGTCCGCCACCCTCCCCGGCGCGCCAGCCGGGGAGGGTGGCCGCTTTACTGTGCCCATGCGCTGCCCCTGCGGTTCCGGTTCCCCGTACGACGAGTGCTGCGCCCGCTACCACGGCGGCGAGCGCGCGCCGACGGCCGTGGCGCTGATGCGCTCGCGCTACTGCGCGTTCGCGGTGGGCGACACCGACTACCTGCTGCGCACCTGGCACCCGGACACCCGACCGGAGGCGCTGGAGCTGGAGCCGGGGCAGAGGTGGCTGCACCTGGAGGTGCTGTCGTGGACCGGCGGGGGCGTGCTGGACGCCGAGGGCGAGGTGGAGTTCCGGGCGCACTACCGCTGGTCGGGCGGCCGGGAGGAGCTGCACGAGCGGAGCGTGTTCCGCCGGGTCGACGGGGCGTGGGCCTACGTCGAGGCGCTCGGCTGACGGTCAGCCGCCGAACCAGTCCTGCGCCAGGCCGTCGAACGTGGTGGCGCGGCTCGGCGCCTCCCTGAGGTACCAGGGCAGGTTCGAGCACACGTGCAGCAGGGTGTAGGCCATGACGCGGCGCGGGTCGACCTCGCGCCCGTACCCGGCGAGCAGCGCCCGGTTGGCGGCCCGGTCGCCGCGCGTGAGGAAGACGCCGGTGGCGACGAACTCGTACTCGCGCGCGGCGGGCATGGCGGGCTCGAAGTCGAACAGCCCGGTGAGCCTGCCGCCGCTCGTGAGCAGGTGGGCGCCCATGACCTCGGTGTGCGCGAGGACCCGCGGCTCCGCGCCGAGGTCGACGGAGTCGAGGAAGTCGGGGATCTGCTCGACCCACCGCTCCGCGAGCCCGCGCGCCCGCTGCCGCTCGACGCAGCCCGCGCGCTGCCGCGCGGTGAACGCGGCCCAGTCGGCGGGTTCGGCGACCGGCGAGGGGATCTCGTGCAGCGCGGCGAGGCACTCGCCGACCCGGTGGGCGAGGTCGGCCCGCTCGGCGGCGCCCAGCAGGGGCCACCGCAGGTGGACCTCGTCGCCGTGCAACCGTCCCATGTGGACGTACCCCCAGCCCTGGAACTCCCCGGAGCCGAGGAGTTCGGGCGTGGGCGCCGGGAGCCTGCCGTGCACGGCGGCCAGGACGTCCCGCTCCGCGGCGACCTCCGAGAGGTGCAGCGCGGGGAAGAGCTTGAGCACGTGGTCGTGGCCGACCGAGTAGACCGGGAGCGACCCGGAGGCGAAGCGCTCGGGGGCGGCGGTCAGCCCCAGGCGCCGCGCGAGCTCGGCGACGCCGGGCAGCAGCTCCTCCGGGGTGAGCGCGGCGAACCGGGCCTCGGTGTCGGCGGCGGGCAGCGGCATGGGCGCGAAGCTAGCAGGGGGATCGCTTGCGGCCGAACGGTTTTGCGGGCCCCCGGCGCACGGCGCGAGCGGAGCGGAACCGGGGCGGTCCGGGTTCGGAGGGGCGTCGTGGGAGCGGTTGGCCGGTACCTGCGCGACCGGCCAACCCGTTCCCGGCCCCCTCCCCGCGACCGCTCCGCGCCCCCGACGCGGGTCAGCCCGCCGTCAGCGGTCGAACAGCGGGGCGAAGGCCGTGCGCCAGCTGCTCTCCAGCAGCTCACCGATGTGCTCGAAGTAGCGCTCCACCACGTACTCGGCGTCGGCGCCGTCGAGCTCGGTGCACTTGTCGAGGTCGTCCCACTCGTGCCCGAGCCCGAGCCGGTCGAGCGCGGCGAGCACCTCGGCGTCCTTCAGGATCGCGCTGTCCCACGCGCAGGCCGCGCCGAGCAGGTAGCGCAGGTGGTAGGTGGTCTCGCCGCGCTCCAGCTCCTCGCTCTCGAAGAACGTGTTCTCGAACTCGGCGAGCCCCGACTCCTCGTCGGCGATCTCGACCAGCTCGGCCCAGTAGGCGGCGTCGTGCTCGCCGTCGGTCTGGGTGAAGTGCTCGGCCGCGAACTCGGCCATGGCCGCCGCGTCGTCGATCAGCGGGGACAGCACGGAGTCGGAGGGGTAGTTGAAGGCGAAGTAGTGCCTGGCGCCGTCCAGGGTGAGGGATTCGATTCCCACAACGGCGCCTTCGCCGCCGGGGAACGGTTCGTAGGTCATGTGATCATCATGGTTGACCAGGCCGACAATTCCGACAGGCGTAACCGGTTGCGACGGTTGGAGCAATCTCACACCGCCGAAGGGTTGCCCTCCACCGGCGCGCTCACCTCGGCAGGGTGCAGGCGGCGTCCGCGTTGAAGGCGGCGGGTCCGGTGTCGAGCGCGCCACGCCGCGCGGTCGCCTCGTAGCCCTGGGTGCACGGCGGCGGCTCGAAGAAGGTGAGCGCGAGGCCGAGGGAGACGGCGCCGCCGGAGTACACCGACTGCCCGACCTCGACGGCGCGCGGCAGGGACACCAGGAGCTGCTCCAGCTCGCCCTGCCCGCGCAGCAGCACGTCGGCGGTGGTGACGAGGTTCGCCACGGTGGCGCCGAGCCCGCCGCCGCTCTCCCGCACCAGCCCGCCGACCTGCTCGCCGACGCCGGGCCCGGCCCCGACCACCCGCCGCAGGTCGGCGTCACCGCGCTCCAGCGCGGCGGCGACCTGGGCGGCGGACCCGGCGAACGAGGTGATGGCGGCGGCCTGGTCGAGCTGGGTGTCCAGCACGGTCCCGGCGTCGCGCAGCAGCGCGCTCGTGCGCGGCAGGTGCTCGCCCGCCGTGGCGGTGAGGTCGCGGACGCTGTCGAGCAGCAGCCCGAGGTCCGGTCCGGTGTCGCGGAGCGCGAGGTCCAGCTCGTCCACGACGGTGCGCAGCGCCTCCTGCGGCACGGACCTGGCCAGGTCGTCCAGCTCGGTGAGCACGCCCTCCACCGGCGGCGGCAGCGCGGTCCGCCCGATCGGCACGACCTCGCCCTCGGCGAGGTCCCCGCTCTCGGACCCGCCGCCGGGCGCGAAGTCCAGGTACTGCTCGCCGACGGCGGACCGGTTGGCCACCACCGCCCGCGCCGCGCGCGGGATGGCGACGCCGCCGTCGATCAGCAGGTCGGCCTGCACGACCCCGTCGACCAGCCGCACCCGGTCGACCCGCCCGACCCGCACCCCCCGGTGGGTGACCTCGCCGCCCGCGAACAGCCCGCCGGTCCTGGCCAGCCGCACGTGCACGGGGTACTCGTCGCCCGGAACGAGCCCGGCGTAGCGGGCGCCGGTGAACCCGGTGCCCACCAGGGCGATCACCACGAACAGCGCGATCCTGACCCGCACGCCCCTCACCTCGGACCGCCCTTCAGCTCCAGGTAGGTGTTGAGGTAGTCGCCCTTGACGCCGTCGAGCACCGCGTCGGTGAAGGGGAACGTGAGCAGCAGCTCCAGCGACCGGGGCAGGTCCTGGCCCGCCTCGGCGAGCTCGCGCAGCACCGGTTCGAGCGCCTCGAGGTCGGCGACGAGGTCCTCGCGCGAGTTCTCCACGGTGTCGACGGCGACGCCGGAGAGCCGGTCGAGCGCGCCGAGCAGCCCGACGAGCTGCCCGCGCTGCTCCTCCAGCACCCGCAGGCCGGGTTCCAGGCCGTCCAGGACCTCGGCGATGCCGGGCTCCTGCGCCTCGAGCACCGCGGACAACCGGGCCAGCCCGTCCACGGCCCGCGTGATGTCCGCGCGCCGCTCGTCCAGCCGCCGCACGAACTCGTCCGCGGTGGACAGCAGCGAGCGGGCCTGCTCGGTGTTGCCGTCGAAGGCGGCGCCCAGCTCGCGGGAGATGTCCTGGACCTGCCCGATGCCGCCGCCGTTGAGCAGCATGGACAGCGCGCCGAGCACCTCCTCCACCTCGGGGTTGCGGTTGGTGCGCGCCACCGGCACGACCGCGCCGTCCACCAGCGCGCCCGCTCCCCCGCCACCCGCCCCGCCGTCGCCTGCCGCGAGCTCCACGTACTTCTCCCCCAGCAGCGAGGACTGCCGCAGCAGCCCTCTGGCGTCGACGGGCAGCCGCACGTCCCCGTTCACCAGCAGCCGCACCAGCGCGACCGACCCGTCCTCGGACAGCCCGATCTCCTCCACCCGCCCCACCGGCACGTCGGCGACCTTCACCGCGGCCTGCGGCACCAGGTCGAGCGCGTCGTCGAACTCGACGGTCACCCGGTACGGCCGGTCCCCCACGTCCGCCCCGCCGGGCAGCGGCAGGTCGTAGGCGCTGGGCATCCCCGAGCACCCGGCGAGCAGCACCAGCACCGCCACGAGGGCGGTCCACCGCGACGGCCTCACCTCGGACCTCCCGGCACGCTGAGCAGGTCGGACACGAACTCGGTGAGGTTGGCCCGCACGGTCAGCCGCCCGCTCTCCGGGTCGTAGGCGTCGATCACGTTGTGCAGCGCGCGGGGCGCGGAGCGGATCGCCTCGTCCAGCGACCCGCGCTGCGCGGCCAGCACCCCGGTCAGCTCGGCCAGGTCGTCCACGGTGGACTTGAGCCGCCCCCGGTTGTCGCCCACGAAGCCGCGCACCGCCTCCAGCGCGGAGGCCAGCTCCCCCAGCAGCGCCTCCAGGTCGCCGCGCTCGGCGGCGAAGAACCCGGCGACGTCGGCCAGCTGCCCGGCCAGCAGCCCGACCTGCTCGTCCACCGACGCCAGCGCCCCGGTGAACTCCTCCAGGTGGTCGACCGCGCCGAACAGGTCGTCGCGCGACCCGGAGAGCACGCGCGTCGCGGACGCCAGCTCCCGCACCGCCTCCCCGAGCCTGGCGCCGTTCCCGTCGAGCGCGGACGCGCCGGTGCCGAGCAGGTCGGACAGCGCGCCCCCTCGGTTGGCGCCGTCCGGTCCGAGCGCGTCGAGCAGCCGCTCCAGGCTGCCGTACAGCTGGTCCAGCTCGATGCTCGCGGCGGTGCGCTCCAGCGGCACCACCGCACCGGCGGCCAGCGGCTCGCCGCCGGTGTGGGCGGGGGTGAGCTGGAGGTACCGGTCGGCGACGACGGACGGCGCGACCACGGCGGCCCGGACGTCGGCGGGCACCCGCACCCCGTGGTCCAGCTCGACCTCCACGCGCACCGAGTCCCGCTCCGGCACGACGGACAGCACCCGCCCGACCCGCACGCCGAGCACCCGCACGTCCGACTCCGGGTACACGCCGACGGCGGACGCGAAGCGCGCGGTGAACCGGATTCCCTGCGGTTGCAGGAAGACCCACCACACGGCCGTCGCCGCCAGCAGCACCAGGACCATCACCCGCGCGAGGAGCGCGTACCGCCGCCGCTGCGCCACGCTCCGGAACATCAGCGCCCCCCGGTGGGGCAGTCGCGCCGCTCGGTGGTGACGACCAGGCCGCACACGTAGGTGTCGACCCACGGCCCGGCGCCGGTGGCGTCGGAGAGCAGCCGGTAGTACGGCCCGGCCAGGGAGAGCCCGCGCTCGAACGCGGCCTGCTCGCGGCGCAGCAGGTCGGTGACCCGCTCGACCTGCTCCAGCGCGGGCCGCAGCCGCGCGTCGTTGTCCGCCACCAGTCCGCTCAGCTGGCGGGAGAGCTCGCGGGCCCCGTCCAGCAGGCCGCTGATGGCGGCGCGCCGCCGGTTGATCTCGGCGAGCAGCCGGTTGCCGTCCTCGACGATCGCGGTGACGTCGTCGGCCCGCTCGGCGAGCGCCCCGCTCACCTGCTCGGTCCCGTCGAGCAGGGTGCGCAGCTCCTGGTCGCGGGTGGAGATGGTGCGGGACAACGAGGTCAGGCCGTCCAGCGCGCCCCGGACGTGCTCGGGGGTGTCGCGGAAGGAGTCGGACAGGACCCGGAAGCTCTCCGCGAGCTGCTCGGCGTCCAGGTCGCCGAGGGTGCCCGCGAGCCCGTTGAACGCGTCGACCACGTCGTAGGGCGAGGTGGTGCGCTCCAGCGGGATGGGCGTGGCCGGGTCGAGCGGGTCGCGCCCCGCGCTGCCCAGTGCCAGGAACTTCTGCCCCAGCAGCGTCTTGATGCGGATGTCGGCGGTGCTGCGGTCGCCGAGCGCCAGCCCGCGCACCCGGAACTCCACGAGCACCCGGTCGCCGCGCAGCTCGACGCGGGACACCTCGCCGACCTTCATGCCGGACACCCGGACCTCGTCGTCGGGTTCGAGCCCGGCGGCCTCGGCGAACTCGGCGCGGTAGCGGGTGCCGGAGGTGAGCGGGACGGCGTCCAGCCCGAGCGCGAGCGCGACGGCGAGCGCGACGAGCCCGAAGGCCCCGATCAGCGCCGGTCTGCGGGTCATCGGCGGCACCTCGCTTCGGTGAGGGGGATGCCGACGTCGCCGCCGCCCGGCGCGGGCGGCGCGTCGGACTTCGCCAGGCACAGGTAGAAGTTGAGCCACGAGCCGTAGGAGGCGGTGCGCCCGATGGCCTCGAACTTCACCGGCAGGGTGCGCACGAAGGACTCCAGCTCGGGCGCGTCGGCGAGGTTCCCCGCGAGCAGTCCGAGCCGGTCGACGTCGTCCTTGAGGGGTTGCCTGCCCTGCTCCAGCAGGCGGGCGGTGCTGTCGGTGAGCGCGCCGATCCCGCCGATGGCGGAGCCGACGCTCTCCCGGTCGGCGGCGAACCCGGACACCAGGGCGCGCAGGGCGGCGATGAGCGAGGAGAACTTGTCGCCGCGCGAGTTCACCGCCTGGAGCACGGTGTTGAGGTTGTCCACCACCTCGCCGATCACCCGGTCCTTGGCGGCGAGCGCGGAGGTGAGGGAGGCGGTGTGCGCGAGCAGGCTCTCGACCGTGCCGCCCTCGCCCTGCAGGACTTGGACGACCTGCAGCGACAGCCGGTTGACGTCCTCGGGGTCCAGCGCCTGGAACAGCGGGCGGAACCCGTTGAACAGCGCGGTGAGGTCGAGCGCGGGCGCGGTGCGCTCGACGGGGATGAGCCCGCCCTCGGGCAGCCGCTCACCGATCCGCCCGGCGGGCTGGTCGAGCGAGACGTAGCGCTGGCCGACCAGGTTGCGGTACTTGACAGCGGCGGTGACCTCGGCGGACAGCGAACGCCCGCGCTCGACCGAGAAGCGGACGTCGACCAGCCCGTCGTCCACCAGCGCCATCGACTCGACCTGCCCGATCCGCACCCCGGACATGCGCACCTCGTCGCCCTCGGCGAGCGCGGTGACGTCGGTGAAGCGGGCGGTGTAGCCGGTTCCCGGCCCGAGGTCGACGCCGGTGATGGTGGCGGCGAGGAACGCGGTGGCCGCGACGGTGACGACGACGAACACCCCGAACTTGACCAGCGGCCCGGCCAGCCCGCCCGTCCCGCCGCGCATCAGCGCGCCCCCGTGCCGAGCAGCAGCCCCGCCCAGCCCGGCACGTCGCCGGGCGCGACCGGGTTCGCGGGCCCCTGCGGGCAGGGGTGCCCCGGCGCGCGCGGCCCCGGCTCGCGCCCCGCCCGTCCCGGCACCACCACCAGCTCCCCGTGCAGGCCGGGCTGGTCGCCGCCCTCGCCCAGGGCCTGGTCCACGGCGGGCCGGAGCCGGTCCACGGCCCGCAGGACGCAGCGGTAGCTCGGGGCGTGCTCGGCGAACAGCTCCAGGCTGGGCCGGGCGCTGCCCGCGAGCGCCACCAGGTTGCCGGAGTTGGCGGAGACGAACCCGGTGAGGTCGTCGGCCGCCGTGGTCAGGTTCCGGTGCAGCGCCGCCAGGTCCGCGCGCTGGCGGGCGAGGGTGCGGCTGGTCGTGGTGGCGTCGGCCAGCGCGGACACCAGGTCGTCCCCCGCCCCCGCGTACACCTCGGCCACCCCGGCGAGCTTGCCCAGGTCCTCGGTGAGCGCGGGCAGGTCCGGGGCGAACGCCCGCAGGTGCTCGTCCAGCTCCACCACGGTGTCCCCGAGGTGCTCCCCCCTCCCCCGCAGCGCTGTGGCGATCGAGGTGAGCGCGGTCGACAGCTTGTCCGGCCGCACCGCCTGCAACGTGGGCATCAGGTCCGCCAGCACCCGCTCCAGCTCCACGGCCGCGCCGCTGCGGTCCTGGTCGATGACGTCCCCGGCCGCCAGCGCCCCGCTCGGCCGGGCGGGCGCCTCCAGGCTCACGTACCGCTCGCCGAACAGCGTCTTCGGCAGCAGCCGCGCCGTGGTGTTCCCCGGAACCAGCCCGACCTGCTCGGGGTCGATCCCCAGCTCGATCTCGGCCCCGTCCCCGGTGGCCCGCACCGCGCGCACCCGCCCGATCGGCACGCCGAGCAGCTTCACCTCGGAGCCCACCTGGAGCTGGTTGCCGACCCGGTCGGTGCGCAGCAGCACCGGGGCCTCTCCCCGGAAGGCGCCCAGGTAAACGGCGGTGGAAAGCGCGCAGGTCCCGAGCAGCAGCACCGCGAAGAGCAATCCCGCCAAGCGCTGCCTGCTCCGCATGGGCGTTTCTCCCGGAACTCGGGGGCAATCCCGGTGGCTGGATTGTCCGAGCGACGCTACTGACGGGTACGTCGCCCGCACAAGGAATCGCCGGACTTTGTCACCGCGGTGACAAAAAACGCCCGCGACCCCCTCAGCGCACGGCGGAGAACGTGCTCACAGCCGCGCGGTCAGCGTCAGCTCCACCCCGTTGCCCGGCCCGGACACCAGCCCGGTGAGCAGCGGGTCGAGCCGCTCCACGCCCTGGCAGCCGGTGAACGGCGGGATCGTGAACGTCGCCTCCATCGGGATCGCCACCAGGTCGAAGGGCCCGGACAGCTCCAGCACCGCCGGTTCGACCGTGCGGCAGTCCGGTCCCACGTCCAGCGGCTGCCCGCCGACGACCACGTCGCCCAGCCGGATCGTGATCAGCGCGGTGGCCGTGACCTGCCCCTCCACGATGGTCCCGAGCACCGGGTTCACCGGGATGAGGTCGACCCGCGACGTCGTCGGCACGAAGCCGAACGACAGGAAGTACCCGTCGCTGGGGGGCAGCTCCAGCTGCCCGGTGATGCTGCCCGCGAGCAGGTCGATCTCCGCGCTGAGCGCGCCCGGCCCGATGGTCAGGTCGGAGCCGAGCTTCGCGACCCGGTTGGTCCCGTCCACCCGGTAGTCGATGACGATCCCGGCCGAGGCGGACGGCGGCGCGGGCTCCGGCGGCCCCTCCGGGTCCGGTTCTCCCGCCGCCGAGGGCGCCAGCGCGAGCGCCGGGACCAGCAGCAGGACGGCCAGGGCGCGGGACGCTCGGTGGGCTGCCACGCGCCCGAAACTAGCCCCCGGAACACGACCCGGACAACGCGGACGACCACCGCGGCCGGTTGTTTGTCATCCCGGTGACAAATTCTCCGACCGGTTTCCGCCGAACCGGTGGGTGCGCCCCCGGAACGCCCGGCACGTCCTTGCCGGAGGTTCCGCTCACAGCTACTTTACCGACGAGTAGGCAAGCGTGCTTGAACGCGCGGAACACGTTTCCGGCGAACAGTCTCAACGAGGAGACGCACATGCTGAAGCAGAGTTCCACCGCACGACGGGTCGTCGGCGGGCTCGCGGCCGGGGTCGCCGTCGCGGGCTCCGTGGCCTTCGCGGGCGCGGGAACGGGCCTGGCCGCCACCGCCTCGCTCACCCTGGTCTACAACTGCCCGTTCCCGCTGATCGGCGCGCAGGACATGAGCGTGAAGATCACCACGACGAACCTGCCCGACTCCGCCGTGGTGGGCCGGCCAACGCCCGCCACCAACGTCACCGCCGTCGCCACGGTCCCCGCGACCGCCACCCTGGGCCTGTCCCTGGTCGGCGCGAAGACCGTGCAGGGCACCGCGATCGCGAACACCAGCATCAACAACGCGGGCGCCACCCAGGGCGTGGTCGCGAACATGACCATCCCGAGCACCGCCGTGCCCTCGTCCGGCTCGTTCACCACCACCGCGACCGGCTCCACCCCACCCGTGACCTTCTCCAACGCGGGCACCACGATCATCACGGTCGGCAACTTCAGCACCACGCTCACCCCGCGCAAGGCCGACGGCAGCCTGACGGGCCTGGGCACGTTCACGTCCAACTGCACGCTCAAGGCGGGCCAGCAGACCGAGCTGCACCGGTTCCAGGTCAGCGCGGCCGGTGTCCAGGTCGCCCAGCGGGAGGCCCCCGCCGTCTCGAAGGGGTCCTCCTCGGACTCCGACGAGGAGCCTGCCAGACCGGCGTTCCACGCGCAGTCCCCCGCTCCTGAGGCCGCTCAGGACGACCCGCTCCCGCCGCTGCGCCTGGACTTCGGCGTCACCGGCGCGTCCTCGATCAAGAAGCTGGGTTCCAGCCTCCCGCTGGGCCCCGGAACCCTGGGCGCCGACGTCGACCTGGCCACCGGCACGTTCACCGGCGACCTGGCGCTGCCGGACGCGAAGGGCGAGTTCTCGCTGTTCGGGTTCCTGCCCGCGAAGGCGACCGTGCGGCTGATCCCGCGCGGCCCCACCACGGGCGTGATCTCCGAGGGCGCGGTCACCGCGACCACGAAGGTGGACATCAAGCTCACCGACGTGCGCGTGCTGGGCATCCCGGTGGTCGGCGGCCCGCTGCTCAACTGCACGACGACGGAGCCGAGCACGGTGACCCTGTCGTCGGGCCCCGGTTTCGACCCGCTGCTCGGCGGTCCGCTCAGCGGCGACTACCGGATCGCGCCGTTCTCGGGCTGCGGCCTGGCGACGGCGATCGTGAACGGCACCATCCCCGGCGACGGCAACACCCTCGCGCTGGACATCGCCCGCGCGTGAGACCACCACCCCCGCGCCCCGGCGGACCCGCTGCCCGAAGCGGGACCGCCGGGGCCGCCGAGTTCCCGGAGCGCAGATGAGAACCAGCAACCGGATGGCAGCGTTGGGGATGAGCGCGCTGGTGCTCGTCGGTTCCGCCCTGTTCGCGGCGGGGACCGGCAACGCGGCGACGGCCTCCCTCACCCTCGTCTACAACTGCCCGTTCCCGCTGATCGGCGAGCAGGACATGAGCGTGCGGATCACCGTGGAGGACCTGCCCGACGAGGCCAGCGCCGGCGAGGACCTGCCGCCGTCCCGCGTGACGGCCGTGGCGACCGTGCCGGACATCGCGACGCAGGGCCTGTCCCTGGTGGGCGCGGTCACCGTGGAGGGCACCGCCAAGGCCAGCACGCGGGTGGACAACGCGGGCGAGATCCACGACATCGAGCCCGCCCTGGTGGTGGCCCGCACGGACGTGCCGGTGTCCGGCGAGTTCGACGCGATCGCCACCGGCGCCACCCCACCCGTGCGACTGGGCGCGCCCGGTGAGACGACGATCAGCGTGGGCGACTTCGAGACCACCCTGACCCCGCGCAACGCCGAGGGCGGTGAAACGGGCCTGGGCACCTTCACGTCACCCTGCACCCTCAAGCCGGGCCAGAACACCGTCCTGCACACCTTCACCGTAGGCACCGGCCCCACCACCACGACAACCACAACCAGCGAAACGACCACCACAACCACCAGCACCACCACGACGACGACGGCCCCCACGACCACGACCTCGACCACCACGTCGTCCCGCACCACCACAACCGCACCCACCACGACCACCACACCCCGCCAGCCCGCACCCCAGCCCCCCGCAGCGGCCCCACCACCGCCGCCGTCGAGCAAGCTGCTGGCCTACACGGGCTCCTCGATCCTCGCCCCACTGGCGCTGGGCGGTTCCCTGCTCCTCCTGGGCACGGCCGCACTGCTCCTGCTCAAGCGCGGCAGACGACGCCACTGACAACTCCCCGGCTGCCGCGCACGCGGCAGCCGGGGGAGGCCGTTCACCCCAGGTAGCTGTCCCCGCTGAAGTCCCCGTCATCGACCGCCCGCTTCTCCACCGCAGGCGCCCCCGACTCCCCCCGCGCCTCAACCTGCGGAAAGTTCCGCTGCGCGGTGGCCACGATGTGCTGCCCCGCAGCGGTCTGCCCCACCGTCTCGTCAACGATCCGCGCCAACTCCGCCGCGTACCCGGCCTGAGCCTTGCGCATCGCCTCAAGCACAGCCGCCGCGATCTGCTCGGGCCGCAACTTGGACACCCCGTCCGTCATGACGACGTCGCTGGGAATCCCGTTGGGCCCCACCGTGACCTCGACCGCCCCGTCAGCAGCGCTCCCGGTGAGCGAGATGCGCTCGGCAGCCTCCCGCATGGCCTCGTACTTGGCCGCACGCTCCTGTGCCCCACGCTCCCAGTCGTCGACGAGACTCCGTGAATTCCCGATCGGATCAGACACAGCTCTCCCCTTCGCAGCCGCGCGGCAGCAGGCACTCCAAGCCAGCCCCCGCCGCAAACCGAACGCACTCGCGGGCTGCGGGGCGAGCGCAGCGAGCCCACGCAGCCCCACTCCCGCGTCCCTCTTCTCCGTTTGGCCTGGCGAAGCCCGAGCACGCTTGTCAAGATGCCGCCGCACTGCCCGGAAGACCGCCCGAGTCATACGGCGTCTTGACGAGCGTGCTTGCCTGAAAGGAGGCCACACGGAGAAGAGGGACCCGGACCACCGCAGTGGTAAACCGCACCACCAACAAAAGCGTCACCGGCCGGCAGAGCCTGTGCCCCTCTTTTTTGGAGGTCTGCCCCGCCGGCGAGGCGTGCTCTTCAGCTCTTGATCTTCAACTCTTAAAACCCCCCACGCCCCCACCCCCCATCACCCAGCCGTGCGCACCGACTCCAACAAGTTCTTCGCCACATCCCGCAACTTCGTGTTCTGCCTCTGAGACTCCTCAGCCAACTTCCGGAACGCCTCATCCGGCCCGATCCCGTGCGCAGCCATCAGCACCCCCTTCGCCTGATCGATCTCCGCCCGCGACAACAGCGCCCGCTGCAGGTTCGCGATCAACGCCCGAGACCGCTCGTACCTCCGCGCCCCCGTGATCGCCGTGGACGCCGCCGTGGTGAACAACCTCAACAACGCCTCGTCGAACGGGTCGAACCCGTGCTCGTCCTCGCTGTACAGGTTCAACGCCCCGAGCAACCGGTGCCCGTCCACGTCCACCACCAGCGGCGCCGACAGGTAGGCCCGCGCCCCTGCCCGCTCGGCCGCCTCCGCGAAGTCCGGCCACCGGTCCCGCGCCTCGGCGACCGACACCCGCACCGGCTTCAGCGAGTGCGCCGCGTCCAGGCACGGCCCCACCCCGGCCCGGTACTGCACCTCGTCGACGTCCGCGACCAGCTGCTCGGTAGCCGCGGCGGTGCGCCCGCCCTCGCCCTCCACGAGCGTCACGCTGACCGCGGTCGTGTCGGGGATGACCCGCACGGCGGACTCGGCGAGCTGGTTCAGCACGCCCGCGAGCGGGTGCTCGTCGACGAGCTGCGCCATGAGGTCTTCCAGCGCCTGGCTGGCCTCGTCGAGGTGCTCAGCGGCGGTGGCATCGGTGTTCACACCGCATTGTCTACACCCCGGACGCCATAATCACCCGCACCGGAAGGGGGCCGCGTGCGCGTGCTGCTCGTGGAGGACGACGACGGTGTCGCCGACGCTCTCGTGGAGGTGTTGCGCGACCACGGCCACCGGGTGCTCCGGGTCAGCCGGGGGACCGACGCCCTGCTGGTCCACCGGGACCACGACCTGGTCCTCCTGGACCTGGGCCTGCCGGACGTCGACGGCTTGGAGGTGCTGCGCAAGCTGCGCCTGGTGGCCTCCGCGCCCGTGCTCGTGCTGACCGCGCGCGGCGACGAGCGGTCCGTCGTCCGGGGCCTGCGCCTGGGGGCCGACGACTACCTCGTCAAACCCGTCCGCCTCGGCGAGCTCCTGGCCCGCATGGACGCGGTGGCGAGGCGCACAGCCGTGACGAGCACGACAGAGCACGTGCGCGTGGCCGACGTCGAGATCGACCTCCCCGGCAGGCGCGTGCTGGTCGCGGGCTCCGAGGCGAGGCTGACCGCCAAGGAGTTCGCGATCCTCGCCGCGCTGGCCAGCCGCGCGGGCACCGCCGTCAGCAGGCAGCAGCTCATGGACGAGGTGTGGGGCGACGCCTACCTCGCCGTGTCCCGCTCCCTGGACGTGCACCTCGCCGGCCTGCGCGTCAAGCTGGCCCGCCCCGGCCTGATCACCACGATCCGGGGCTTCGGCTACCGGCTGGGCGGCTGATCCCCGTGCGCCGCCGCCTCCTCCTCGTCCTCCTCCTGTTCTCCTCCGCCGCGGTGGCCGGTTTCGCGATCCCGCTCCTCGCCACCACGGCCGCCGAACGCACCCAGCGCTTCGCCCTGGACCGCACCGCCGACCTCGACCGCTTCGCCGCGCTCGCCCAGCAGAGCCGCGCGACCGACGACCTCATCCCCTTGACCGCCGAGGTCCGCGCCCACACCGAGCTCTACGGCGAACCCGTCCTGGTCGTCGACGCCCGCCGCCTCCCCCTCGCCGGGACGAGCGCCCCCGACCTCACCACCGCCCTGGACGCCGCCCTGCGCAACCAACCCGCGGCCCCCGTCCCGACCGTGCTGCCCTGGTCGTCGGGCGAGGTCGTGTTCGCCCGCCCGGTCGGCGCAGGCGCCCGCGTGGAGGGGGCGGTCGTCCTGCGCGCCAACGTCGACCGCGCCGCCGCCGACGTGACCCGCCGCTGGCTCTGGGTCCTCCTGGGCGCGCTGGCGGCGGCGGCCGGGTCGGTGCTGCTGGTCGTGGCCGCGACCCGCTGGCTGCTGCGCCCGGTCGCCGAGCTGGAGGCCGGGGTGCGCGCGGTGGCGCTGGGCCACCGCAACGCCAGGGTCGCGGCGGTGAGCGGACCGCCGGAGCTGCGGGAGCTGGCCGTGCTGTTCAACCGCATGGCCGAGACCGTCGGCGAGGCGGCCGAACGCCAGCGCGGGCTCATCGCCGACACCTCCCACCGCCTGCGCAACCCCATGGCCGCCCTGCGCCTGCGCCTGGACGCCCTGTCCCCGAACATCCGCCCCAGGGGCGAGCGCGCCCACACCGCGGCCCTGACCGAGGCCGACCGCCTCGAATCGATGCTGAACGCCCTCCTGGCGCTCGCGTCCGCCGAGAGCCGCACCACCGAGACCGCGAACGGCGACCACGACGAGCTCTGCGACGTCGCCGCCGTGGTGGCCGACCGCGCCGACGCCTGGCGCACCCCGCCACCACCGCCGCCACCCCCGTCCCTCCCGGTGCTGGCCAGGTGCCGCGCGGAGGACGTGGCGCAGGTCCTGGACGTGCTGCTGGACAACGCCGACAAGCACGGCGGGACGGCGCGGGTGGCGGTGGGCGCGGACCGCGCCGCGGGCACGGCGTGGTTCGAGGTCCACGACGACGGCCCCGGCCTGCCCGAGGAGTCCTTACCGCGCGCCACCACCCGGTTCTGGCGCGGCGACACCGACGCGACCGGCACCGGCCTGGGCCTGGCGATCGCGCACGAGCTGGTCAAGGCCTGCGGCGGCCGGTTGCTGCTCACCTCGCCGGGCGGCCTGCGCGCCCGCGTGGAGCTGCCCCTGGAGCCGCCGCTGTGACCACCCGCCGCACCGCCCTGCTGGCCTGCGCGGTGACCCCGCTGCTGGTCACCTGCGCCCCGAGCGCACCGCCCGCCCCGATCGTGGTCGCCGCGGGCGAGGAGGGCGGCTTCTACCTGGACTTCGCCACCCTCCTGGCCGCCCAGCTCCCGTTCCCCGCGACCCCGCGCCCCACCGAGGGCAGCCGCGACAACCTCCGCCTGCTGGCCGCCCGCCAGGCCGACCTGGCCCTGACCCTGGCCGACGCCGCCCAGGAGGCGCGGGAGGCCCAGGAGGCCCAGGACCTGCGCGCGCTGGGCCGGGTCTACGAGAACTACCTGCAACTGGTCGTCCCCGCAGGCTCCCCGGCCCGCACCGCGGGCGACCTGCGCGGCCTGCGGGTGTCACTGGGCGCGGCGGGCTCGGGCGCGGCGCTCGCGGGCGACCGCCTGTTCACCGCCCTCGACCTGCACCGCGACACCCGCGTGGACCACCTCCCGTTCCGCACCGCCGCACGCGAGCTGGCGGCGGGCCGGATCGACGCCCTGCTGTGGTCGGGCGGCGTCCCCACCCCGGCCCTGACCGACCTGGGCGGCGTCCGCCTGCTCCCCCTGGCCGACGCCCTCCCCGCGCTGCGCGCGCTCGGCGACGGCGACGGCGGCGGCGGCGGCGACCACTACGAGCAGGTCACCGTCCCGGCGGGCGTCTACGGCGCGGCGGCCGAGGTGCGCACGATCGGCGTGGCGAACCTCCTGGTGTGCCGCCCCGACCTGCCGGACGCCACCGCCGGCGCGACCGCGCGCACCCTCGTGGGCCGGGCCGCGTCACTGGTGCCCGACCAAGCGCTGGGCGCGCAGTTCCTGGACGTGCGCAGCCTGATCACCACCACCGGCGTCCCCCTGCACCCCGGCGCGGCGAGCGCGTACCGCGACCTGCACGGCTGACCAGCCCCACGCGCGGCTCTAGCAGTTCTCCGAATAAGCCCGCCGCAACCAGTCCACGGTCTCCCCGTCGACCTCGTCCGCGCTGGTCACCACGATCCGCACGGTCAACGACGCGTTCCCGGACACCGCGACGGCCGCCAGCCGCCCCACCGGCTCCTGCCCGACCAGCCTCAACCCGAGGTCCACCCGGTCCCGCCCCACCGGCCGCAGCACCGCGTAGGTCCGCCGGGGCGTCACCAGGGCCACGTGCGTGCGCCGGACCTGCACGTGCTGCGCCCCGAACGTCCCGCTCTCCGCGACCAGCCGCTCCAGCACCGGCCGCAGCTCGGGCCGCCCCGAGTACTGCGCCGCCAGCACCCCCGACGCGACCCCGCCCAGCGGTTCCGGCCGCCCGAACCGCTCCATCACCAGCAGCAGCTGCGGGTACCCGAGCACCCCGCGCTCCCGCAGCCACCGCCGAACCCCGACCTCGGTGCCCTCACCGCACCCCAGGACCCGCCGGTTCCACTCCACGACCCCGGTCCCGGTCTGCCTGCGCAGCAGGGTGGCCGACCAGTCGGCCACCTCCTGCCACGCACGCGCGGTCGTCAAGGAAGGCGTTGCCCGAGGAGGAGGGACCCGGCCACGGCGAGCATCGCGACCAGCGTGCCCGCGACGAGCCACGGCCTGCTGGCGTCGGCCTGCTTCTTCTCGTAGCCGATCTGCTCGCCGAGCGTGTCGTACACCCGCCGCAGCTCCTCGGCGGAGGCCGCCTTGAAGAACTCGCCGCCGGAGATCTTCGCGATCTCCTTCATGGACTCGTCGTCGACCGGCACCTCCTGCGCCTTGCCGTTGATGTCGACGCTGCCGCGCTCGGTGCCGAAGGAGATCGTGGAGATCGGGATGCCCGCCTCCTTCGCATCCCCCGCCGCGTCCGTGGCCTTGCGCGTGCCCACGGTCTCCTTGCCGTCCGTCATCAGCACCACGCGCGCAGGCGGCGGCCCGTCCGCGCCGCCCACGACCTTGCCGAACGAGTCGATGGCGGACAGCGCCGCGACGATCGCGTCACCGGTGGCGGTGGACTGGGCGAGCTTGAGCCCGTCGATGCCCTGCGACACCGCCGAGCGGTCCGTGGTGGGCGCGACCAGCACCGTCGCCGAGCCCGCGAACGAGATCAGCCCGAGGTTGATGCCCGGCGTGAGCCCCTCCGCGAACGACTTGGCCGCGACCTGCGCCGCCTCCAGCCGGGTGGGCTGCACGTCGGTGGCCTTCATGGACAGCGACACGTCGATCACCAGCATCACGGTGGCCCGGTTGCGCGGCACCTTCTGCTCCGCCGTCGGCCCGGCGAGCGCGACCGTGAGCAGGATGAACGCCACCATCAGGAACGCGGCGGGCACGTGCCGGTACCAGCCCTGCCGCTTGGGCGCGACGCGCTCCAGCAGCGCCAGGTTCGCGAACCGCAGCGACCGCTTGCGCAGCACCCGCTGGAGCACCACGTACAGCGCCGCGAGGCCTGCGACGACCAGCAGCAGCAGGAACCACCACGCCGAGGCGAATCCCGACAGGCTCATCAGGCCACCCCTCCCGACCAGCGGCGCTTGCGGGCGACCACGAAGCGCACGGTGTCGGCGATCCAGTCCGAGTCGGTGCGCAGCACCAGGTGTCCGGCCCCCGCGCGCCGCAGCCCGGCCGCGACCTCGGCGCGGTGCTCGGCGGCGGCGGCGGCGAACTCGCGGCGCAGCAGCGGCGAGGCGACCACCTCGCGCTGCCTGCCGGTCTCCGGGTCGGAGAGCACGACGGTGCCCACGTCGGGCAGGTCGACGTCGCGCGGGTCGACGACCTCGATCGCCAGGAGGTCGTGCCGCGCGGACAGGGCGCGGAGCGGGCGCTGCCACTCCAGCTCGCCCAGGAAGTCGGAGATCACCACGACCAGCCCGCGCCTGCGCGGCGGTCGGCGGAGCTGCTCCACGAGCTGCGCCAGGTCGCCCCTGGTGCCCTCGGGCGCCCTGGGCGTCTCGGCGACCTTGCGCACCAGCCCTCGGGCGTGCGCGAGGCCACCGCGCGCGGGGACGCGCACGACCTGCTCGCCGGTGGACACCAGCGCGCCGATCCGGTTGCCGCCGCCCCTGGTGAGGTGGGCGGCAGCCGCGACGCCCGCGACGACCAGGTCGCGCTTCTCGCACGCCGCGGTGCCGAAGTCCAGGCTGGGCGAGAGGTCGACGGCGACCCACGTCTCCAGCTCGCGGTCGGCGACGGTCTCGCGGATGTGCGGGACGGTGGTGCGCGCGGTGACCGCCCAGTCCATCCGGCGCACGTCGTCGCCGGGCTGGTACGGCCGGGCCTCGCCGGGCTCGGAGCCGGGACCGGGGACGAGCCCGAGGTGGTTGCCCTGCAGCAGCCCGTCGAGCCGCCGGTTGACCTCCAGCTCCAGGGTGCGCAGGGCGGCCTCCATGCGACCGCCGTGCAGCGCGGGCGGGGCCCAGCGGGGCCGGTCAGCCACGCCCTCCGGTTCCGCGTCGGGGTTCAGGCCGCTGGGGTTCAGGCCGCTGGGGTTCTGCGCCCCCGCCGCCCGCGTCCCCGGCGTTCCCGGCCCCTGCGCGCCCGATCCCGCGGTGGTGGTGTTGGTGTTGTCTGCTGGGGTCACGGCCTGCCCACGGGCTGCGGCGCGCCGCCTGCCTGGGGCCGGGCCGACACCTGCGGCAGCGGCACGGTCTGCAGGACGCGGGTGATGATGTGGTCGAGCGGGACGCCGTCGGCGAGCGCGTCGTAGGACAGCACGAGCCGGTGCCGCAGCACGTCCGGCACCACGTCCACCACGTCCTGGGGCAGCACGTAGTCGCGCCCGCGCACCAGGGCCAGCGCGCGCGAGGCGGCGATGATGCCGAGGCTGGCGCGCGGCGAGGCGCCGTACGCGACCCAGCCCGCGACGTCGCCCAGCTGGTGCTCCTTGGGCGCGCGGGTCGCGATGACCAGCCGCACCACGTAGTCGACGAGCGCGTGGTGCACGAACACCCGCGAGGCCACGCCCTGCAGCCGCACCAGCTCCTCGGGGCTGAGGACCTGCTGCGGCACGGGGGCCTCGACGCCCATCCGGTAGACGATCTCCCGCTCCTCCTCGGCCGTGGGGTACTCGACCTGGATCTTGAACAGGAACCGGTCGCGCTGCGCCTCGGGGAGCGGGTAGACGCCCTCGTTCTCGATGGGGTTCTGGGTGGCCAGGACCAGGAACGGGGTGGGCATGGGGAAGGTCTTGCCGCCGATGGACACGTGCCGCTCGGCCATGACCTCCAGCATCGCGGACTGGACCTTGGCGGGCGCGCGGTTGATCTCGTCGGCGAGGACGAAGTTCGCGACGACCGGGCCGAGCTCCACGTCGAAGCTCTCGCTGGCCTGCCGGTAGATGCGGGTGCCGAGGATGTCGGCGGGCACGAGGTCCGGCGTGAACTGCACGCGCGAGAAGCTGCCGCCCACCACGGTCGCGAAGGTCTCCACGGCCAGGGTCTTGGCGACGCCGGGCACGCCCTCCAGGAGCAGGTGGCCCTTCGCGAGCAGGCCGACGAGCATCCGCTCGACCAGCCGGTCCTGGCCGACGATCACCCGCTTGACCTCGAACACGGTGCGTTCGAGCAGCTGGGCGTCACGAGCCGGCGTGGTGTGCGCCTCGGCGGCGGGCTCGGACAAGGGTCCTCCTAGACGGGGTTGTGCGACGCGTCCCAGTGTCGCCCCAGGCCGGTGTGGACCTTGTGAAGACCCCCCTGCCGACCAGCGCCCCCGTTCGGGACACCGCCCGATCGGGTAACAGGCGCGGGGCGCGGTCGGGCTTATCGTCGCAGGTTGTGGAAGAGGAGTTCTGGGTGGACTCGTGGGCCGAGGGCGGCTCCCGGACGAGTTTCCACCTCAGGCGGGTGCACCCGCACGCCGAACTGCTGGCCGAGCGCGTCCCCCTGGAGGGGCGGGTGGTGCTGGTGCCGCTGTGCGGGAAGTCGGTCGACCTGCTGTTCTTCGCCGAACGGGCGGAACGGGTGGTCGGCGTGGAGCTGGTCGGGCGGGCGGTGGAGGAGTTCTTCGCGGAGAACGGCCTGTCGCCGACGGAGGTGGACGAGGGCGTGTTCACCGCGGGGAACCTGACGATCCGGAACCAGAGCCTGTTCGACCTGGGGAGGGGGGATCTGGGGAGGGTGGACGTGGTGTACGACCGCGCGGCGCTGATCGCGTTCCCGGAGGCGATGCGGGGGAGGTACGTGGCGAAGATCCTGGAGCTGGCGACACCGGGGACGCGGTACTTCCTGAACACCCTGGAGTACCGCCCGAGCCTGGACTCCCCGCCGTTCTCGGTGGGGCCGGAGGAGGTGGCCGGGTACTACGGGGAGTGGTTCGACATCGAGCACTGGGTGGACGAGGTCCAGCCGGGGCACCGGATGGTGGAGAAGTTCGGGTTGGAGGAACTGCGGGAGCACGGTTTCCTGCTGCGACGGCGCTAGCCTGTTGGCGTGGCGCGGGGGGTTGCCCGGCTTGTGCCCGGTTTTGCCCGATTCGCGCTAGGAACAGGCGGGAGCTGGCCAGACGTGGCGGAACGATCAGCTGAAGCGTGGTCGGCCGTCGTGCTGAGCGGCGGTCGCGGAAGCAGGCTGGGCGGCGTGGACAAGTCGGACCTGGTGGTCCGAGGCCGAACCCTGCTCAAACACGCCCTGGACGCGGTCTCAGGCGCCGCCCAGGTGATCGTCGTAGGCGCCCCGAAGAACGAACCCGACGTCCAGTGGACCAGGGAAACCCCACCGGGCGGCGGCCCCCTGGCCGGCCTGGCGGCAGGCGTGGCCCTGGTGGAACACCCACGCGTGGTGGTCCTGGCGGTGGACCAACCGGGCGTGACGGCATCAACCGTGACCCGCCTGCTCACCACGAACGCGAACGCGGTCCTGGTCGACGCGACGGGCCGAACGCAGTGGCTGACCGGCGTGTGGCGAACGGAGGAGCTCCGAGCGGCCCTACCGCAGGATCCGAGGAACGCGCCGATGCGCGCGGTGCTGGCGGAACTGGTGGAGACCAGACTCCCGGCGACCGAGGCCGAGTCCAAGGACGTGGACACCCCTCAAGACCTGGCCGACCAGTCCTAACCCCACCTCCGCACCCGAGCCTTCCGCACCACACCTTCCGCACCGGCACACGCACCGGCACACGCACCCAGGCCACCCCATGGCCCCCAATCCCCCTAGATCCACAAACCCGGTGAACGACCCGCGAACCCCCAGGTTGACCGGACACTCATCCCCAGGTGAACGGTCCGTTCACCCTTGGTTGAACGGACCGTTCACCCGGCAGCACATGCCCCGCCCACAAGGCAAAGCAGCGAACGGCCCGTTCATCCCAGCCAAAAGCCTCGGCCTTCGGTTGAACGGTCCGTTCACCCGGCAAAACACGGCCTGCGCTCGGGACACCCCAGCGAACAAGACGTCCACCAACGATTGAACGGACCACTCACCAGCAGTCGAACGGTCCGTTCACCAACAGACGAACGGTCCGCTCACCAGCAGACGAAGGGACGCTCGGCAGCAGACGAAGGGACGCTCGGCGCTCACCATCTGTTGAACGGACCGTTCAACCACAAGACGAACCACCCATTCGCCTCTCAAGCCAACAGCCTGCCGCCAGCGGAGCGGTGAACGGCGCGTTCATCACCGGTTGAACGGTCCGTTCAACTCCACACCTCTGGTTGAACGGCGCGTTCAACCCCTCGCCTCCGGTTGAACGGACCGTTCATCGTCCCATCTCCGGTTGAACGGTCCGTTCAACCGCACGATTCCGGTTGAACGGACCGTTCATCGTCCCATCTCCAGGCGGATGGGCCGTTCACCGACTCTTCCCCAGGTGAACGGGCCACTCGCCCCCTCAATCCCGGTTGAACGGTCCGTTCACCCCTCTCGCCTCCGGTTGAACGGACCATTCATTCCCTCATCCCCGGTTGAACGGACCGTTCAACCGCCTAGCCACCGCCGCCCCAGGACACCCCCGGCGAGCAACACGCCCCTTCAGCACCCCCACCGCCCCACCTCACCCCCACCCACCCCTCACCCCCGCAACTCCCGAACCCCCCGCAACTCCCGAGCCCGCCGCAACAACCGCCCCCGCTCACGCCCCGCGAACCACCCGTTCACCGCAGCCACCACCCCCATCCCCGCGATCACCCCGAGGAGCCACCCCCCAGGCGCCCCCCGAACGATCACCAGCGCCCCCACCGCGAACACCGCCCAAGCCCCACCCCCCAACCAAGCCGCCACCACCCGGTCCCGCGCGTACAACGGCGCCCTCCGGGTCAACGCCCACAACGCGAACCCCGCCCACCCGATCCCGATCGCGACCAGCACCCCGAACGACACCGCGGTCCGCGCGGGCAACCCCGGCTCGGTGGCCCACAGCACCCCGATCAGGCAAGCCCCCACCACCCCCCCAAGCCCCACCAGCACGTACCCAACCCGCCGCCGCAAGGACAGAACAGGCCGCAACCCGCCCACAACCTCATCCGGGTTCACGCCGGATACCCCTTCCGCTCCAGCGCGGCCCGCAGCAGGCCGCGTGCCCGGTTGAGCCGGGACTTGACGGTTCCCACCGGCACCCCGCACACCTGCGCGCAGGTCTCCAGCGCCAAATCCTCCAGGTGGAACAGCACGATCACCTCGCGTTCCAGCGGCGGCAGGTCGGCCAGCCCCGCCGCGACCGCCTCGCGGTCCAGCACCAGATCGGCCACCGGATCGACGGGCCGTTCGCCCGAACCACCCGGAACACCCAGGCCACCCGAAAGACCCGCATCACCCGAACCACCCGCCCCCACCGGCTCAACCCGCGACTGGCGGTAAACCCCCCGCAACCGGTTCACCACAGCCCGCCGGGCGATCGTGTACAACCAAGCCCTGAACCGCCCCGTGTCGCGCAACCTCGGCAACCCGGTGAACACCCCGATCCAGACCTCCTGCACCGCGTCGTCATCCCCGCGCCCCAGCATCCGCGCGACATACCGCTCCACGACCGGGTGCCAGGCCCGCACCAGTTCGGCGCAGGCCTCCCGCTCACCGAGCTTGCAGCGGATGACGAGCAGCTCGTCGTCGTCCATGTGACCTCCTCCGCCCGGTTAAGTCGCCGAACGCCCCCCGGAGGTTCACCACCAACCACAAAAAACGGGACCGCGCCACAATCCCGGCACGGCCCCGCACACCCGAAAACCCCGAAAAACCGGAGAACCCCCGAAGCCCCGACCTCAGAGCAGCCGAGTCACGTAAGGCACGATCCCGCTGTACCGCACCGGCGACACCTTCACCGCCGACCCCGAGTAAGGCGCCTCCAACATCATCCCGTCCCCCAGGTACAGCGCCACGTGCGTCCCCCCGCCCGGCCCCCAGAACAGCATGTCCCCGCGCCGCGCCTGCTCCAGCGGCACCCGGTCCCCCGACGTGTACTGGTACCCCGAGTAGTGCGGCAGGTAGATCCCCACCCCCGCGAACGCGTACATCATCAACCCGGAGCAGTCGAACCCCACCGTGTAGTAGTCCCCGTGGACGTCGCCCTCACCCCCGTCCCGCACCCCCACCGTGGGCCCGGTGTAGTTCCCCCCGCCCCACGAGTACCGCACCCCGATCTGGGTCATGGCACGGGCGATCACCGCCTCCACGCCCTCCCCGACCGGCCCGCCGCTACCCCCGCCCACCGGCGGCGCGATCACCGCGGGCGGCCGGAACGCCGCCGCGGCAGCGTCCTCGCGCCGCTTGTCCTCCAACCAGCGCCCGTACCGCTCCCGCTGCGACTCCAACCCCTCCACGGACCCGAGCGCCTGCTCCAGCTCCCCCTGCACCCGCCCGCGCTCCTGCTCGATCGCGCCCGCCTGCTCGCGCTGCGCCCGCTGCGCCTGCACCGCCGCCGCCATCACGCCCTCGGCGGCGCGCTGCGCGTCGTCGGCGGCCTTCTCCTTCTTCTCCGCCTCACCGCGCGCCGCCCGCGCCGCGGAGTCCTTGTTCGCCGCCTCGTCCTGCGCCTCGTGCAGGTCGTCCAGCGTGTCCAACCCGAACCCGCCGACCGCTTCGAGCAGCTGGGCGCGCGCCAGCAGGTCCTCCGGGCTGGTCGCGCCGAAGTAGGCGGTGACCGAGCCGAGCGCGCTGCCGTGCTCGTAGCTGGCCGCGGCGAACTCGTCCAGCGCCCGGCGGGAGCGCTCCACCGCCTCGAACGACGCGTCCGACTGGGCGCGGGCCGAGTCGGCCTCGGCGCGGGCGGTGTCGGCGGCGGTGCGGGCGATGTCCAGGTCGACCCGCGCCTTGTTCGCCAGCTCCATCTTGTAGGCGACCTCGCTGTCCAGCGCCTGCAGGCGGGACTCGGCCTCGCTCAGCTTGCTGTTCAGCTCGCCGACGCGCGCCGCGGCGGCGTCAGCGGCCTCGCGGCCCTCGCTGATCTCGCTGTCGCTGGGGTTGGGCGGAGGCGGGGGGACAGCCGCTGACTGTCCCGTCAGGACGAGGAGAGCGACCAGCGCGACCACACCGGAACCCGTCCACCGACCCACCGCACCCGCCTCCGCCGCGTCGACCCGTTGCGCCGAACGGCGCAACACCTCGACGGAGACTGTGCCACCGCTCCACCGGGGCCTTCAGCGCCACAGGGGCAACTTCAACCACACGGGTGGCTGACGCGCACGATCAGTTGACCTCGCGGTTGAGCCCGTCCCAGTAGGGCGAGCGGAGCTTGAACTTCTGCACCTTCCCGGTGGCGGTGCGCGGGATCGCGTCCCGGATCTCCACCGACGTCGGGGCCTTGTACCCGGCCAGCCGCGCCTTGCAGTGCGCGATCAGCTCGGCCCCGGTGGCGGAGGCGCCGTCGGCGAGCACGACGAGCGCCTTGACCGTCTCGCCCCACCTCTCGTGCGGGACGCCGATGACGGCGACCTCGGCGACCGCCGGGTGGTCGAACAGCACGTCCTCCACCTCCACCGACGACACGTTCTCCCCGCCCGTGATGATCACGTCCTTCTTGCGGTCGGAGATGACCAGGTGCCCGTCGTCGTCGACGTGCCCGCCGTCGCCGGTGTGGAACCAGCCGCCGTCGAGGGCCTCCGCGCTGGCGCCGGGGTTGTCCCAGTAGCAGTCCATGACCACGTTCGAGCGGGCCAGCACCTCGCCGGTGTCGGAGATCCGCAGGCGGGCGCCGAGCGCGGGGGCGCCCGCGCGGGAGAGCTTGCGGGCGCGCTCCTCGTCGGTCAGCCCGTCGTCCTCGGGGCGGGTGCGGTTGAACGTGAGCAGCGGGGCGGTCTCGGTCAGGCCGTAGATCTGCAGGAACTCCCAGCCCAGCTCGGCGGTGATCCGGGCGATGACGCGGCTGGGCGGCGGGGCGCCCGCGCACACCACGCGCACCCGGCCGCGTCCGGGGACCTCGCCGTCCCAGCGCGCGGCGGCGTCGAGCACCGCGCTCCACACGGCGGGCGCGCCGCAGACGAGGGTGACGCCGTGGTCGCGGACGCGGCGCAGGATCTCGTCGCCGTCGACCTTGCGCAGCACGACCTGCGGCACGCCCAGCCCGGCTAACCCGTAGGGCATCCCCCAGCCGTTGCAGTGGAACATCGGCAGGACGTGCAGGTAGACGTCCCGCTCCCAGGCGCGGGTGTGCAGGGCGAAGGTGACGGCGTTGATCCACAGGTTGCGGTGGGTGAGCCGCACGCCCTTGGGGCGGGCGGTGGTGCCGGAGGTGTAGTTGACGGTGGCGGTGGCGTCCTCGTCGGGGTCGCGCCACGGGCGCGGGGCGACGCCGAAGAGCATCAGCTCCTCCTCGGTGTGCGCGCCGAGGGTGAAGCGGTGCGGGGCGCGGACGCCGCCGAGTTCGAGCTCGGGGTCGACGAGCAGGGCGGTGGCCCCGCTGTGCTCGACGATGTAGGCGACCTCGGCGGGCCGCAGCCGGTAGTTCACGGGCACGCAGACGCGCCCGCTGCCGGGCACGGCGTGCAGGAGTTCGAGCACCCGCGCCGAGTTGGGGCTGACCACCGCGATCCGCTCGCCGACGCCGATGCCCAGGGCGTCGAACCCGGCCTGCCAGGCGCGGACCCGGTCGGCGAACCCGGCGTAGGTGGTGGTGGGGACGGGTGGCGCGGGCTGGTGCGGCTCGTCAACGGCGGCGGTGGTGGAGGCGAAGGCGACCTCGGCCCGCTCCAGGAAGTCTGCGACGGTCAGCGGTACGCGCATCCACCGACGTTATTCTGCCGCCGGGACGCTGACCAGGGACGATGCGTCTCAGTTGGCGGCGGATCGGTTCAGTGCCGCCCCGCCCGCGAGGCCCGTCACTCGCACAGCAGCAGGTACCGCCGCCCGAGGTCCTGGGGCGGCCGGGCCCGGTCAGCGCGGCCCGCGATGAACCGGGCGAGGTGCTGGTCGGCGACCTGCACGGGGTCGGCGAACACCGCGTGGCTGACGTTCTCGCTGTGGTCGGGCGTGCTCAGCGAGCCCTCGTACCGGTAGAAGGAGCGCCGCGCGGGCAGGAGCGCGCCGAGGTCGAACGAGGTGGGCGCGCCGCCCTCGCCGTCGGCCTCGTACCGCAGCAGCACAGAGACGATCAGGACCTGGAGGGCCCGCTCGGCCCGCACGTGCACCGCGTGCAGCTCGGCCTGCTGCGGCTGGCCGTCGACCCAGTGCTCGCCGGGCCGGTGGAAGTGCACGTTGGCGAGCCGGTACACCTCGCCGCCGAGCACGGCCTCCTGCGCGACGACGGGCCGGAACCGCTGCCCGTGCACCTCGGCGACGACGTCGAACCGCTGGCTCCCCTCCTCCCACCGCAGGTCGAGCGACCCGCTGGAACCGGGGACGACGACGGGCGACCTGAGGTTGACCGGTGACTGCCAGGAGGAGGGGTTGCGCACACGGGCAGAAGACCAGACCCCCGGCCCCCGCGCCGGTCAGCTCACCCGTTGGTGGGGTTTGGCCGGGGTGGGCGGACCGCTCACCAGGTGCTCGGGTCGCCCCAGGTGCGCACCGGCCCCTCCCCGGTCACCGGGACGGCCACCAGCTCGGGCAGCGAGACCCCGACCGGCCGCCGGTCGAGCGCGCCCGCCAGCGGGTCGCACGGCGTCGGCTCCCCGTTGCAGATCAGCACGGCGGCCCCCGCGCGAGCCGCCAGCGGCACCAGGTCCGAGGCCGGGCTGACCACCAGCGACGTGCCCGCGACCAGCAGCAGGTCGCAGTCGACCACGGCCGCCCGCGCCGCCCGCAGCACGTCCGGGTCCAGCGGCTGCCCGAACGCGACCGTCGTGGCCCGCAGCACCCCGCCGCAGGCCGGGCAGTCCGGGTCGTCCTCCCCGTCCCGCACCCGCTCCAGCGCCTCCCGCATGTCCCCCGGAGACCCGCAGTCGGTGCACGCCGTGCGCAGCAGCGACCCGTGCAGCTCGACCACCCCCCGCGTCCCGGCCCGCTGGTGCAGCCCGTCGACGTTCTGCGTGAGCAGCGCCCGCAGCCGCCCGGCGCGCTGGAGCTCCACGAGCGCCCGGTGCGCGGGGTTGGGCTCGGCGGTCCACACGGGGTGGTGCAGCCGGGCACGCCACACCCGCCGCCGCACCTCGGGGTCGTTCAGGTACTCGTCGGGCGTGGAGGACCGCCCCGCCTCGGTGACGCCGCTGAGCGAGCCGTGCGGCCCCCGGAAGTCCGGGATGCCCGACTCGGTGGAGACCCCGGCCCCGGTCAGCACCGTGATCCGGCGGGCGGCGGCCATCGCTTCCTGGGGCGTCACCACACCACCGTGTCACGTCGCGCACCGGGGCCGGGAGCCGGGTGGGCGTACATAATCGCCCGTGACAGGGGCAGGTGGTGGCGGTGGGGCGGTGGGGTTCGGGCGGTCGGGTCGCCGGGGTGGTCGCGCTGGTGGCGGGGGTGCTGGCGGGGGCCTTGCTCGTGGGGCAGGCGGGGCGGTCCGGCACGTCCGCGCCGGGTGGTGACGGGCCCGGCGAGGTGGTGGCGGGCTTCCTCGGGGCGCTCGCCCGGAACGACCTGGGCGCCGCGTGGGCCGCGATGGCGCCCGCGGAGGCCGCCGTGGTCGCCGACCACGGGCGCGCGCTCGTCGCCGAGGGGAGCCGGGTGGGGCTGGTCGGCGCGCCGCCCTCGGTGCGCGGCGCGGGCGTCGTGGTGGGCGGGACCAGGCGGATCACCGAGCGGCTGGCCGTCACCGGCGTGGTCGGCGGGTGGTTGACGGCGTCGAGCGCCACCGGGGACGTGGTGACCGGGCGGCTCGCGAGCGCGCTGGGCGCCGTGCCGTCGCCTGGGGGCCGGGACTGGACGGTCGACTTCGGCGCGCGCGGCGCCGGGGCGGTGGAGATCGCCACCGTCGAGGTCGGCGGCCGGTGGTACGCGAGCGTGCTGCACACCGCCGTGCACGCCGCGCTCAGGGGCAACGGGCTGGACTGGCCGCGGCGGGGGATCGAGCCGAGCGCCGAGAGCTCGCCGGGAGCGGCCGTGCGGCGGTTCACCGGGGCGCTGCTGGCGGGCGACCTGACGACCGTGATCGCGCTCCTGCCGCCGGACGAGATGGCGGCCGTCCAGGCGGCCGGGCCCGCGCTGGTGGACCTGGCGGGGCCGGTGCCGGGCGTGGTGGGCGTGCGGGACGTCGAGGTCGACGTGGCCGAGACCACCGAGGGCGCCCGAGCGGTGGTGCGGGCGCTGACCCTGACGACCGGGGGCTTGAGCGGCCGGTTCACCCGCGAGGGCGCCTGCTACGTGCCGGACACCCCGGCCCGGCCGCTGTGCGCGAACGACCTGGCCGCCCTGCTCACCCCGCCGCACGCCCCGCACGGGACCCCGGACGTCCTGGCGCGGCTGTTCGACCGGCTGCTCGCCGAGGGGGTGCCGCTGGTGACCACGCGCTCGTCCGCCGGGTGGCACGTCAGCCCCGCCCGCACGCTCGCGCGGGCCCTGCTGACCGCGGCCCCCGCGCTGACGCCCGCCGACCTCGGGGTGCTGCTGGCCGCGTTCTGAGCGGGGCCGCTAGCCGGGCACCGCGGCGGGTGGCGGCCCCAGCAGCAGCACCTTGCGCGCCGCCCCGGCCAGCGCGTCCGCCAGCTCCACCTCGGGCCCCGCCGTCAGCAGCGCGGTCTCCCCGGCGGCGCGGGCGAACCGCTCCGGGTCGACCTCCGCCTCCGCCCGCAGCAGCAGCACCGAGTCGCCGACCCGCTCGGGGAAGTCCTCCGGGTCCACGTCGACCTGCCCGAGGGTGAACGGGTGCACCACGACCTCCACCGCCAGCACCCGGTCGCGCAGCTCCTGCCGCGCCCACCCGTCGCTGCCCATCAGGAACAGCACGCCGACGCCCTCCACGCAGTGCCTGCGCAGCGCCGCCGCGGCCCGCTCACCGGGCGTCCCGGCGGGGTCGACCAGCAGCACCGGCACCGGAACGCCCGGCTCGTCGGGGCGCACGCCGTCGACCAGCCGCAACCGGGGGCTCATCCGCGCCCGCCCGCGCTCCGGCCGACGATCTCCCGCGGCACCGGTCCGGTGGTCGCCATCCAGGTCACCCCCTGCGCGATCCGATCACCCAGGCAGCCAGGGTAGCGGCCACCACCAGGCCCGAGGCGGTCACGGCGGACCACCCGAGCGCGGGCGCGAGCCCGACCCGCCCGCCGAGCGCCCCGAGCACCGCGCCGACCGGCGGCGCCACCCCGAGCGGGTAGGCGGCGACGGTCAGCGCCAGCGCCGCCACCGCCGTCCACCCGGCGCGCACCAGCACCGGTCGCGCGCACAGCAGCCCGACCCCGACGCCCGCGACCGCGCACACCAGGTTCGCCGCGAGCCCCGTCAGCACCACCGGCGCCGGGTAGGGCCTCGGCTGCGTCAGCACCGGGGCCAGCGTGCCGACCACCGCCGCCCCGCAGGCCCACACCAGCGCGGCCAGCGCCACCCCGACCCGCGTCCGCGCCCAGCCCGCGGTGGTCGTGGTGACGGCGTGCCGAACCGGGTCCTCGGTCCCGGCGACCACGACCGCCAGCCACACCGACACCGGGTACAGCAGCGCGCTCGACCCGATGTAGGACTGCGGCGCCTCGCCCGCGTCCCCGGCGTAGAGCATGGCGAGCACGGCCAGGAGCAGCAGCACCGGAGGCAGGAACCGCTGCCCGCGCGCGACGTCGGCCACCAGGTAGCGCACCAGCGCGAGGAGCCTCACGACCGCACCCCGCGCACCGAGCAGCCCAGCCGCAGCGCGAGGGCCAGCACCTCGTCGCTGCGCCCCGGCTCGACCTCCAACCGCACCGCGTCCCCGCCCCGCTCGGCCACCAGCACCCCGTCCGCCGCCTCGACCTGCTCGAACACCGCCCCGGCCCGGTCCAGCTCGACCACGACCACCCGGTCCCGCCCGCCGCCGAGCACGACCTGCCGCGCCCCGGCCAGCTCGCGCCCGGTGTGGTCGGTGACCAGCACCCCGACGCCGTCCGCGCGGGCCGCCTCGACCAGCCCGGCCAGCGCGGCGCCCGCGCGGGCGTCCAGACCGGACCACGGCTCGTCGAGCACGACCAGCCCGCGCGCGTGCAGGGCCTGGGCGAGCGCGACCTTCTGCGCGTTGCCCTTGGACAGCGCGGACATCGGCCCGTCCGGGTCGCCCGCGAACCCGAGCGCCTCCACCAGCTCCCACCGGCCGGGGACCCCGCGCACCGCGGCGAGGTGGCGCAGGTAGTTCCGGGCGGAGAAGCGCACGTCGGGCGGGAACCGCTCGGGCAGGTAGCCGACGTCGCCGGCGCGGGCGACGCGCCCCTCGTCCGGCCTGACCAGCCCGGCCGCGACGCGCAGCAGGGTGGACTTGCCGACCCCGTTGCCGCCCGCGACCACGACCAGCCCGCCCGCGGGCACGTCCAGGTCGACCCCGCGCAGCACCCAGGGCCCGCGCCCGTACCGCTTGCCGACCCCGTCGAGCCGGACCGCGCTCGGGCCCGCGCTCCCCGGTCCCGCGCCGCGCCCGGCGCCGCCCCGCCCCGTCGAACCCCGCCCCCAGCCGCTCACCCGCGACACCCTCCCACCGGCCCGCTCCCGCCCTGACGTGCCACGCCGCCCGCGCCCACCCGGCCCAGCGGGGTCCCGCACCCGGACCGCGCGCCTCCCCGCCGCCTCGGACCAACCTCGCGGGTCAGCTTGAACCCCCATACAGGACACGCGTACTGTTTAGGGCGAGAGGGCGCCGCACCCACAGGTGCGGAAGACTCACGGATGTTCCCCTACCGACTTATGCGCGTCACCAGAGTCACCAGATGGAGTTGGACGTGACTGCACCAGCGAGCAAGGACAGCTTCGGCGCCCGCGGCACGCTCTCGGTCGGCGACGCCTCGTACGAGGTGTACCGACTGAGCGCCGTCGAGGGTGCGGAGCGCCTGCCGTACAGCCTGAAGATCCTGCTGGAGAACCTGCTCCGCACCGAGGACGGCGCGAACATCACCGCCGACCACGTGCGCGCGCTCGGCGCCTGGGACCCCAGCGCCCAGCCGAACAAGGAGATCCAGTTCACGCCCGCGCGCGTGGTCATGCAGGACTTCACCGGCGTGCCCTGCGTGGTCGACCTCGCCACCATGCGCGAGGCCGTGACCCAGCTCGGCGGCGACCCGGCGAAGGTCAACCCGCTGGCCCCGGCCGAGCTGGTCATCGACCACTCGGTGATCGCCGACATCTTCGGCCGCCCGGACGCCTTCGAGCTGAACGTGGACCTGGAGTACGAGCGCAACAAGGAGCGCTACCAGTTCCTGCGCTGGGGCCAGACCGCGTTCGACGAGTTCAAGGTCGTCCCGCCGGGCACCGGCATCGTCCACCAGGTCAACATCGAGCACCTGGCCCGCGTGGTCATGGTGCGCAACGGCGTCGCCTACCCGGACACCCTGGTCGGCACCGACAGCCACACCACCATGGTGAACGGCATCGGCGTGCTGGGCTGGGGCGTCGGCGGCATCGAGGCCGAGGCCGCGATGCTGGGCCAGCCGGTGTCGATGCTGATCCCGCGCGTGGTCGGCTTCAAGCTGCACGGCGAGCTGCCCGCGGGCGCGACCGCCACCGACCTGGTGCTCACGATCACCGAGATGCTGCGCAAGCACGGCGTGGTCGGCAAGTTCGTCGAGTTCTACGGCTCGGGCGTCGGCGCGGTGCCGCTGGCCAACCGCGCCACCATCGGCAACATGAGCCCGGAGTTCGGCTCCACCTGCGCGATCTTCCCGATCGACGGCGAGACCATCGACTACCTGAAGCTGACCGGCCGCTCGGCCGAGCAGCTGGCGCTGGTCGAGGCGTACGCCAAGGAGCAGGGCCTGTGGCACGAGGCCGACCGCGAGCCGGTGTACTCCGAGACGCTGTCGCTGGACCTGTCGACGGTCGTCCCGTCGATCGCGGGCCCGAAGCGCCCGCAGGACCGCATCGAGCTGGCCGCGTCCAAGACCGCGTTCCGCCAGGCGCTGGGCGCGTACGTCTCCGACAGCGAGCCGACCTCGGCCTCCAGCGTGGACGAGGCCGTGGAGGAGACCTTCCCGGCCAGCGACCCGATCTCGCCCGCGAACGGTGACAACGGCGGCGCGCCGCGCGTGGTCCACTCGGCCGCGACCGGCAGCGAGGGCCGCCCGTCCAACCCGGTCAAGGTGACCCTGGACGGCAACGAGTTCGAGCTGGACCACGGCGCCGTCGCGATCGCCGCGATCACCTCGTGCACCAACACCTCGAACCCGTCGGTGATGATCGGCGCGGCGCTGCTGGCGAAGAAGGCCGTGGAGAAGGGCCTGGAGCGCAAGCCGTGGGTCAAGACCACGCTGGCGCCCGGCTCCAAGGTCGTCATGGACTACTACGAGCGCGCCGGCCTCATGCCGTACCTGGAGAAGCTGGGCTTCCACCTGGTCGGCTACGGCTGCACCACGTGCATCGGCAACTCCGGCCCGCTGCAGGAGGAGATCAGCGCGGGCATCAACCACGGCGACCTCGCCGCGGTGTCGGTGCTGTCGGGCAACCGGAACTTCGAGGGCCGGATCAACCCCGACATCAAGATGAACTACCTGGCGTCCCCGCCGCTCGTGGTGGCGTACGCGCTCGCCGGCTCGATGGACAAGGACATCACCACCGAGCCGCTCGGCACGGACAACGAGGGCAAGCCGGTCTACCTGGCCGACATCTGGCCGTCGCCGCAGGAGGTCTCGGAGGTCGTCGGCTCGGCGATCTCGCCGGAGGGCTTCGCCAAGGGCTACGAGAACGTGTTCTCCGGCGACCAGCGCTGGCAGTCGCTGCCCACGCCGACCGGCAACACCTTCGAGTGGGCCGACGACTCCACCTACGTGCGCAAGCCCCCGTACTTCGAGGGCATGGAGATGGAGCCGAAGCCGGTCACCGACATCAGCGGCGCGCGCGTGCTGGCGCTGCTGGGCGACTCGGTCACCACGGACCACATCTCCCCGGCCGGTTCGATCAAGGCCGACTCGCCCGCGGGCAAGTACCTGACCGAGCACGGCGTGGACCGCAAGGACTTCAACTCGTACGGCTCGCGGCGCGGCAACCACGAGGTGATGATCCGCGGCACCTTCGCGAACATCCGCCTGCGCAACCTGCTGCTCGACGACGTCCAGGGCGGCTTCACCCGCGACTTCCTGGCCGAGGGCGCGCCGCAGACCACGATCTACGACGCGTCGGCGAGCTACGCCGAGGCGGGCGTGCCGCTGGTCGTCCTGGCGGGCAAGGAGTACGGCTCCGGCTCGTCCCGCGACTGGGCGGCCAAGGGCACCTCGCTGCTGGGCGTGCGCGCGGTGATCACCGAGTCGTTCGAGCGCATCCACCGGTCGAACCTGATCGGCATGGGCGTCCTGCCGCTCCAGTTCCCGGCCGGTGAGTCGGCGTCGTCGCTGGGCCTGGACGGCACCGAGGTGTTCGACATCTCCGGGGTGACCGAGCTGAACAACGGCTCGACGCCGGAGACGGTGAAGGTCGTCGCGAAGAAGGCCGACGGGTCGACCGTCGAGTTCGACGCGGTCGTGCGCATCGACACCCCCGGTGAGGCGGACTACTACCGCAACGGCGGGATCATGCAGTACGTGCTGCGCAAGATGGTGCGCAGCTAGTCCTGAGCGGTGCACGGGGGGCCGTCCGCGCTTCGGCGCGGGCGGCCCCTGCGTGCGTCACCGGGTCAGCAGATGTACTCCGTGCGCTGCGCCCACCACTCCAGGTGCGGCGCGGTCTTCGACCCGACCCGGCCGTCCAGCACGAGCCCGGCGCCGAGCGCGTTCGCGCACTGCTGGAACTTGATCACCTTGCCCTCGGTGTCCCGCCCGAAGTCCCCGTCAACGGAGATGATGTGGTAGGCGTCCGGGCTGACGGCCCAGTTCAGCAGGCACTGCACCCGCCTGACGTAGGGCCCGCTGTCACCTAGACCGACGTCCCGCGCCGTCGCGGACGGGCAGTTGAGCAGCGCCCCGACCCCGCCGGGCGCGGCCACCGCCGTCCCTCCCGCGAGCACGACGCTGAACAGCGCGGCCAGCAGCACCAAGGCTCGTCGACCCATGACTTGTTCCCCTTAGCTCTCGACACACCGGAAGTGCGGATGAGAACTGCGGTCTCCCGCCCGTGGCGCTCAGCAGGCGAAGTCCTCGGGATGCTCGGCCCACCACAGCAGGTGGAGCATCGTCTTCGCCCCGAAGCGGCCGTCCACCACGAGCCCGGCGCCGAGCGCGTTCGCGCACTGCTGGAACCGGACCAGCCTCCGGACGGTCTCCGGCCCGGCGACCCCGTCCACCGGGAGCGGCTCGTACTCCGGCGGGCGGAGGACCAGGTTCAGCAGGCACTGCCCCCTGCGGACGACCTGATCCGGTTGCCCCGGACCGGGATTCGACACCAAGTGCCCCGGCGGGCAGTCCACCGCCGCGACCCGAGCGACCGCAGCCGCCCCGCCCGCCGTCCCCACGCCGAACAGCGCCGCGAACAGCACCGCGAGCAGCGCCAGCCCTCCTCGTCCCATCACGCTCCCCCCACCCGCCGCCCCTCGCCGGGTTCGTCCCATGCTCGGCCGCCTGCCGTCGCCGGGACAACTTCTTCGAGCAGGCTCGAAAACCTCGCCTGGACCAGCAGCGGCCCGCTCCGGCACCGGCTGCTCAGGTAGCGCCCCGCCCCCTGCCAACGGCCCGAACCCGGATACCAAGCGCCGATCCGCCACCACCGCCGCTCGCCTGGCGTCACCACCGTGAGAGCACTGGAACTCCTGGGCGCCTTCCTCGCCCTGAACGGTCTGCTGGGCGCTGCCCGCGATGTGCTCGGTTTCGGCCCCGGCGGGTTGATCTCGCACGTCCCCGGCGTCGCGGCCAACGAACTGCTGGCCAACGTGCTAGTGCTGGTGGTCGGGATCGCGCTGACCGCGTTCGCGCACAGCAGGCTGCGGGACGGCGACGTGCGCTGATGCCCGCCCCGTCCCGCCGCGGCAACCGCGACTGGCTGGTCGACGGCGCGATCTTCGCCCTCGCCGCCTGCTACGCCCTCGGCTACCGCACCCAGCTCACCGACCTGCCGCCCTGGCTGCTGCTCGCCGACCAGCTCGCCGCCGCGCTCGGCTGCGCCCTCCTGTGGGCCCGCAAGCGGCACCCGGTGCCGGTCACCGCGGTCCTGGTCGTGCTGGGCGCGCTGTCCCTGCCGGTGCAGGGCATGGCCACGTTGGCGCTGTTCAGCCTGGCCTTGCACCGCCCGCCGCGCGCGGTGGCCGCCGTCGGGGTGCTCGCCCTGGTCACCGCGCCGGTCTACCCACTGCTGCGCGCGGCCCCCGAGCTCGCACCGGTTGTGGAGTCGTTGCGCGAGTGCGCCGAGCAGGCCGAGCGGGAGCACGAGCGGGCCCAGACGGCGGCGCGGGCCGAGCGGGAACGGATCGCGCGCGAGGTGCACGACGTGCTGGCCCACCGGTTGTCGCTGCTCAGCGTGTGCGCGGGCGCGCTGGAGTACCGGGTGGACGCGGACCGGGTGCAGGTCGTGCGGGCGGCGGCGGTGATCAGGGAGACCAGCCACCTGGCGCTGCAGGACGTGCGCGAGGTGATCGAGGACTCGGTGGAACCGGGGATGCCCGAGGCGGTCGGGCGGGCGGCGTACCGGGTGGTGCAGGAGGGGCTCACGAACGCGCGCAAGCACGCGCCGGGGCAGGACGTGCTGGTGCGGCTGTTCGACCGTCCCGGCGCCGACCTGGTCATGGAGGTCCGCAACCAGCTGAGGACCGCGCTCCCGGTGCCCGGCGCGGGCACGGGGCTGACTGGGTTGGCGGAGCGGGCCGCGCTGGTAGGCGGCGAGCTGGAGCACGGGGTGGGCGCGCACGGGCACCGGCTGTGGGCGAGGCTTCCCTGGTGATCAGGTTGCCGCTGGTGGACGAGGACCCACTCATGCGCGCCGGACTGGCGTGGATGCTCGGCGGCACGTCCGACGTGGAGATCGTCGGCGAGGCCGCCGACGGGGCCGAGGCGGTGCGGGCGGGAGCGGGACGTGGGCTCGCGGTGGCGCGGGGGTGGTCGAACGCGCGGATCGGCGACGAGCTGCACCTGAGCGTGCCCACGGTGAAGGCGCACGTGTCGCGGGTGCTGACCAAGCTCGGGGTGGGGAACCGGGTGCAGATCGCCCTGCTGGCGCGAGACGCCGACCTGACCTGATCTCAGACGTCGTAGTCCCCGTCCCGCACGCCCGCGACGAACACCGCCCACTCCTCGTGCGTGAACACCGCCGTGCCCGCGTCGGGGCGCAGGTTGTTGCGCACGAACACGGCGTCATCGGTGAACCGGGTCTCGACGCAGGTCGTGCCGTTGGTGGTGCGGCGCGGAACGAACCACTCGTCGTGCTTCAGAGGCATGTCCCCAGTATTTCACCGTTGTCCCGGCGCAACGCCGACGAACTCGCGCATGTGCTGGGTGCTCGCCTCCCGGCTCAGCGCCATGCCGCGCATCAGTTCGAGGTGGTGCGTGGCGCGCTCGACCACGGATGCCTTGTCCTGCACGGTTTCCCGGCCGTAGCTGTCGGTCAGCAGGATGTCCGGCGCGGGCGGTGGGAACCGGTGCAGGGTCGCGAGCATCCCCCTGAAGGCGTGAATCCCCGCCGAGTAGGGCATGACCTGCACGATCACGTTGTCCGTGGTGGTGTTGAAGCGGATCAGGTGCTCGATCTGCTCGCGCATGACGTCGGGGCCGCCGATGCTCACCCGCAGCGCGCCCTCGCCGAGGATGCACCAGTAGCGCAGCGGAGGGCGCTCGGTGCGGGTCAACAGCTTCCCGCGCTCCAGACGCAACTCGACCAGCCGCTCGACCTGCTCGTCCGAGCGGTCGCGCGAGCCCCACTCCAAGGTGGCCCTGGCGTAGGCGGGGATCTGGAGGATGCCGGGGATCAGCTCGCCCGAGTAGCAGATCGACGAGATCGCCTGGGCTTCGAGGTCGACGATCCGCCGGTGGTTGTTGGGCACGGTGGCCGCCGTGTACGGGCCGGGCGCCCGCCGCCCGCGCGAGTTCCGCGCGAACAGCAGCAGCTCACCGCGCTCGTCCCCCATGACCCCGTAGTGGTCGAGCAACCGCTCCAGCTCCACCGGCTTGGGCCGGGACCGCCCGGTCTCCAGGTCCCCGATCTTGGAGATCGTGCACCCGAGCAGCAGGGCCGCCTGGTCCCGCCCCACCCCGGCCTGCTCCCGCATCCGCCGCAGCGTGGCCGCGATCTGGATGTGCTCGGGCTGAACCTGCCGCATGTCCTCACGTCCCCCTCGCTGGCACGGTGGCGCAATCTAGCGCCTCTCCCACACGAGCAAGGTCACCCAACTGGGTAAATGTCATTTCCTACGCACGTAGATAACGTGTGTCACCACCACCCGCCGACCTCCGGGAGCCCTCGAGTGCCCACCACCCAGACCGCGTCGACCTGGCTCTACCTGGAGGAGGGCAGGCCGGTGGTCTGCCGCCCGGACTCCCCGGACCGCGCCAGCCTGATGATCCTGGGCCCGGTGGAGGTGACCCTGGAGATGCCGACCCCGATGCTCCGCGCCTGCCGCGACGCCCTCGACGAGGCCCTGCGCACACTGGAGGCGGACGACCCGGACGCCTGACCCGCCCCGCTCACCACAACGGCCGCACCACGCTGATCCCGTTGGCCCAACGGGGTTTCCCCGTCCCGCTCGCCGACCACCTTTAGGTATCTCCGGCCGCTGCGGAAAGGAGGCCCGTGGTCCTGCTCCTGTGGTGGCTGCGCAACGACTCCCTGGGCCGCACCAGGGTCTGGTTCCCCCTCGCCCCCGCGCTGGCGCTCACCGCGACCTGGGCCCTCTTCGCCTGGCCCGACGGCCTCACCACCGCCCTGCTGGTCGGTTTCGCCGTCACCGAGATCGCCGTCGACCACGTGTGGTGGCGCCGCGACCAGCGCGCGGAGGGCATGAACCGCGAGGAGCTGTGAACGGGCCCGACCGCCGGGAGGAAGCGGCCGGGCCCGCAGGATCAGGACGGCCGAGCGCCGCCCGACCCGGTGCTCACCCGGCAGCTCGCGCCAGCACCAGCGCGAACCGCCCCTCCGAGTCGGTCCACCACCGCCGCACCGCGAACCCGGACTCCCCCAGCTCGCGCTCCAGCCCGTCGCGCCGGAACTTCGCCGACACCTCCGTCCGCAGCTCCTCCCCCTCCGCGAAGTCGACCTCGATGCCCAGCCCCGGAACGGGAACCCGCATCGCCCGCCCCGCCCGCAACCGCATCTCGATCCACTCCCGCTCCGGGTCCCACCGCGCGACGTGCGCGAACGCGTCCGGGTCGAACCCCGCGCCCAGCTCCCGGTTCAGCACCCGCAGCACGTTCCGGTTGAACGCGGCCGTCACCCCGGTCGGGTCGTCGTACGCCCGCACCAGCACCTCGGGGTCCTTCACCAGGTCCGCGCCGAGCAGCAGCCACTGCCCGGCCCGCAACGACTCCCGCACGGCCGCGAAGAACTTCCCGCGCTCCTCGGGCAGCAGGTTCCCGATGGTGCCGCCGAGGAACGCCACCAACCGCCCGTCCGACGCCGGGAGCGCGCCGAGGTGCTGGGTGAAGTCCCCGACCACGCAGCGGACCCGAACGCCGGGGTAGTCGTCCGCGAGCCCGGACGCCCCGGCCAGCAGCGCCGACTCGGACACGTCCAGCGGCGTGAACCGGCGCAGCGTCGGCCGCAGGGCGTCGAGCAGCAGCCGGGTCTTCACCGAGAACCCCGACCCCAGCTCCACCAGCTCCGCCGCACCGGTCAGCTCCGCGACCTCGCCCGCCCGCGCGGTGAGGATCTCCCGCTCGGCCCGCGTCGGGTAGTACTCGGGGAGCCGGGTGATGTCCTCGAACAGCGAGCTGCCCACCTCGTCGTAGAACCACTTGGGGGACAACCACTTCGGCGTGTCGGCCAGCCCGGCCGCGGCTTCCTCGCGCAGCGCGCGCGCCGCCTCGTCGGGGGTCAGTCGCACGTCAAGCTCGGTCATCGTCGTCCTATCGCTCGAACGTCCACAGTAGACTCGGAGGCCACCACGACCGAGCGGTCGGGCGCCTCGCGCCAGCCGTCACCGGTGTCCAGCGGCTCGGAGGCCACCAGCACCCCGCCTTCGTCCCGCCTGAACCACAACGAGTGCGTCCAGGTCGTGCCGATCACGACGCCGTGGCCGAGCAGCAGCAGGTTCAGCCGCGAGCCGGGGGCGGCGGCGTCCACCTCGCGCAGCACCGACACCACCGCCTCCTCGGCGCCCGCCCCGGACCGCAACCGGTCCAGCACCAGCGCCCACAGCAGCGCCGAGTCCGTCGGCGCGTCGAGCGTCAGCAACCGCTCCACCGGAAGCCCGGAAGCCAGGCCCGCCAACGACTTCGACCACTCGGGCACCTTGCCGTTGTGGCTGAACAGCCAGCCGTCGCCGGAGAACGGCGCGCACGCGGTCTCCACCACCGGCATCCCGACCGTGGCCGAGCGCACCGCCGCCAGCACCGCGCCCGACCGCACGACTCGGCCCAGTGAAGCCAGGTTCTCGTCCGCCCAGATCGCCCCGGCCCGCCGGTACCGGGCGACCTGCCCGTCCTCGGCGGCCCACCCGACCCCGTACCCGTCGGCGTTGACCGTGCCACCGCGCCGCATGTCCGCTGGCGCGTGCGACTGGTGCTCCAGCGAGTGCGGCGGGTCGAACAGCAGCGCCGACAGCGGGACCGGCCGCCCGAGGTACCCCAGGTGCCTGCACACCTAGCCCTCCACCGCCCCGCGCGCGACCTCCGGCGACGCGTCCCGCGCGCACCGGAACCCGGCGAAGACCTGCCGCCGGATCGGGTAGTCCCAGTTGCGGAACGTGGCGCGCACCGCCACCGGGTCCGTGCCGAACGAACCGCCGCGCAGCACCTTGTGGTCCGCGCCGAAGAACACCTGCGAGTACTCGGCGTACGGGAACACCTCGAACCCGGTGTAGCCCCGGAAGTCCGAGCTGGTCCACTCCCACACGTCGCCGACGAGCTGGTGCACGCCCAGCGGCGACACGCCCTTCGGGTAGGCGCCGACCGGGGCCGGGGACAGGTGCCGCTGGCCGAGGTTGGCGTGCTCGGGCGTCGGGTCGTCGTCGCCCCACGGGTAGCGCAGGGAGCGCCCGGTGGCCGGGTCGAAGCGGGCGGCCTTCTCCCACTCGACCTCGGTGGGCAACCGCTTCCCGGCCCACCGCGCGTAGGCCTCGGCCTCGTGGAAGCACACGTGCACCACCGGTTGCGCGGGGTCGAGCGGCGCGGTGACGCCGAACGCGCGCCGGTGCCAGGCGTCCCCGGAGCGCGACCAGAAGCGCGGGGCCTCCAGGCCCGCGCCCTGCACGTGCTCCCAGCCCGCGGGGCTCCACCAGCGCGGGTCGCGGTAGCCGCCGTCGGCGATGAACTCGGTGTACGCGCCGTTGGTGACCGGGGTGGTGTCGATGAAGAACGGCGCGGTCACGACCTGGTGCGCGGGCCGCTCGTTGTCCAGGGCCCACGCCTCGGTGGAGGTGCCCATGGTGAACGGGCCGCCGGGGACCAGCACCTCGGGCGGCCCGACCGGACCGCCGGGCGGCGGTGGCGGGGCGTGCAGCACCGGGGCGCCCGCGCGCAGCTGGTGGGTGGCCAGCATGGTCTCGTCGTGCTGCTGCTCGTGCTGCACGATCATGCCGAACGCGAACGCCCCGTCGAGCAGCCGCGCGCCTTCCAGCGGGGTGCGCTCCAGGACGTCGAAGACCTTGTCGCGCACCTCCCGCACGTAGCCGCGCGCCTCGCCGGGACCGAGCAGCGGCAGCCCGGGGCGGGCCGCTCGGGCGTGCTTGAACGCGTCGTACAGCTCGTCGATGTCGGAGCGCACCGGATCGCGGCCACCGACGTCGCGGACGAGCCAGAGCTCCTCCTGGTTGCCGATGTGGGCGAGGTCCCACACGAGCGGTGACATGAGCTTCGAGTGCTGGCGCACCAGGTCGTCGTCGTCGACGGCGTCGGTGAGCGCGGCGCTGCGGGCCCTGGCCCTGGTGAGCTGGTCCGCGACTGTCGCGCGCAGGTCTTCGGCGCTGGTCATGAAAGGCCCCCTCCGGACTGGTGTGCAGTGCTGTCAGCGGGTTCTTCTCAGCGTTCCCCGGTCGAGCGGCGCCCGGTTCAGCGGCGCTCGACCGGTGGCGCGCTCCTCCGGGTGCGGAGGGAGCGCGCTCCTCGTTGCGGGTAGCTGGTCGTGGGGGCAGCACGAGCCGGTTCCGCGCCCGTTGCTCGGGTGTGGCGGCGCCGGGGACTGCCGGGGTGTCGTCGCGGTCGGGGCGACGGGACTCGCACCGACCTCGTGGGGAGGGGCCTCGCGCGGACCTTCGGCCGGTTCGACGGCGGTCGCGCGGGCGCGGGCGCTGCGGCGGGGTGGCGCGACGTCGTCGGCGCGCCGGGGACCGTCAGCGACGCCGGGCGAGCGCGCGGTGCAGCTCGTCGGCGACCACGTCGGCCTGCGCGGGCGACAGGTCGGTGCGGTGCAGCGCGGCGCAGCCCAGCTCGACGACCTGCGCGGCGACGCGGGCCAGCACCGGGTCGTCCAGCCCGTACCGGGCGGCGGTGAGCCAGCGCCGCACCGCGGGACCGGTCGCCTCCAGCACCGAGTCCACCACGGACGGGTGAGAGAAGAGGGCGGCCAGCAGCACCACCGGGGGAATCCAGCCGCCGGGACCGGGCGTGTCCAGGTAGCGGATCTCCAGGTAGCCGCGCGGGCGGACCGGCGGGAACTGGAGCGTCAGGTGGTAGTCGAGGTCCTCGGTGGTGGGCCTGCGGTCGAGCGCCCCGTCGACCCAGTCGGCGAAGGTGAGGAGGTGCGGCGGGATCCAGTCCGGTCCCGGCCTGCGCACCACGATGACCGGCGCGTCCAGCACCCGGCGCGCCCAGGCCGAGGCCGGGTCGTCGCACACCGCGCCGGGGCGGCAGCGCACCGGGTCGGTGCCGTAGAGGGTGCGCATCCGGGCGCTGGCCCAGTCCGGGCGCAGCCCGCCGACGCCGGGCGAGTTCGCGAACAGGGCCATCAGCGCGGGCCCGAGCGCGTGCGCGGCGGCCCAGCGGGTGGCCACGTCCGGGCCCTCACCGGCGTCGAGGCACACCTGGAGACCGGCGGTGCTGCACATCATGGTCAGGCCGTCCGGGCCGAGCGCGTCGAAGGCGTGCTGCATCGCCCGGTAGCGGGGGACGTCCAGCAGGCGGCGCGGCGGGCGGAACGGGTCGGCGCCCCGGTCGCCGAGGGTGAAACCGGCCGGTTCGAGCAGGCCGGCGAGGTGGTCGACGTCCGACGCGACGGTCTTGAGCAGCTCGGTGAGCGAGTCGCGCGGCGGGGTGGAGATCTCGACCTGGCCGCCGGGCTCGACCGTCAGCGGCGTGCCGCTGGGCAGCGGGCGCTGCGGGCTGTCCGGCACCAGGGTCGGGGGCGCGTGGTCGCCCAGCGCGGCGGAGAACAGCGCCGCGTCCACGGGTAGGGAGGGATCGCCCAGGTGATGGACGGTCCACTCGATCTCGACGCCGATGAGCCTCGGCGGTCCGTGCTTGAAGCACACCGACGCCACGTAGGCCTCGGCCTCCGCGCGGTCCCGGAAGGACGCGGGAGCCGGGCCGTGCGCCGGACTTGGGTGAACTGCGGCAACCATGCGCACTCCCCTGTCGGCCTCGGTCGGGCTCGACGCTACACCGGGAATACCGATCGACGCAGCGAACAAAACCCTTACGGATCAATGGGAATCGGGGGTGTCCGATGTGCACGCAGCGCCATGCCCCGCGAACGGTCCTTGAGCGGCGGTTTTCCACGTGGCCAGCAGCGCCCGCGAGGCGTCGACTCCCAGCGCGAGCTCCTCCAGCACGGCGAGCGCCTCCCGGTGCGGCCCAGCGCTCTCCACCCGCCCGCCGGAGTAGGCGACCGGGGGCGCGTCGGCGAACTCCAGGTAGACGAACGGCCTGGCCAGCGCAGGCCGCGCCCCGACCCCGAACGGCACCACCCGGACCGGCCACGGCGAGGCGGCGAGCGCCAGCAGCTGCCGAGCGTGCGCGCCGGGCCCGCCGACGGGGGTGTGCAGGACGGCCTCGTGCAGGTAGAAGGCCGAGTCCGGGGGCGGGGTCGACGGACCCGGCTCGACGTCACCGCCGCTCACACCGGCACTCCGGAGGTCAGCCCCGACGCCGCCCTGCCCGCTGCCCCAGGAACCACCCTGCCCGCTGCCCCAGGGGCCACCCTGCTCACCGTTCCCGAAACCGTTGTCGCCCCCGTAGGCCAGCGCGTAATCCGCAGTGCGCAACCACTCCGGCACGACCAGCACCTCGTAGCAGACCAGCGACCGGGCCCGCCGCTCATCACCCCGCTGGCTGCCGCCCACCAGGCGCACCAGGTCGACGACGTCGACCGCGATCCGCTTCGACGGTGACCGGAGCGGCCACGACGACACCCCGTCCCCTGCTCTCACGGAACCGCACCATACGTGTTCTGACCTGGCGTTTCACCGAGCGCCCGGAAAGTGCACCCCAAAGGATCACATGATTGACGGAACAATCCGTACGTACTGATTGGATTTCGCGGGCGGGTGCTGGGACGATCACCCGGTGCCCAGGGTGAGTCAGGACCACCTAGACGCCCGCCGCCGCCAGATCCTGGACGGCTCGCGTGCCTGCTTCGCGCGCTTCGGCTACGAGGGCGCCACCGTGCGCCGCCTCGAAGAGGGTACCGGCCTGTCCAGGGGAGCCATCTTCCACCACTTCCGGGACAAGGAGTCGCTGTTCCTGGCGCTGGCCGAGGACGACGCGATCCGCATGGCCGACGTGGTGGCCGAGCAGGGCCTGGTCCAGGTGATGCGAGAGCTGCTCGCAACCCCGCGCCACGACGACGGCGAGCAGCACCCGGCGGACTGGCTGGGCACCCGCCTCGAGGTGTCGAGGCGACTGCGCACGGACCCGGAGTTCCGCGGGCGCTGGGCGGAGCGCTCCAGCCAGCTCACCGACGCGACCAGGCAGCGCCTCCTGCGCCAGCGCGAGGCGGGCAACCTCCGCGACGACGTGGACGTGGCCGTCCTGACGTCGTTCCTGGAGCTGGTCCTGGAGGGCCTGGTCTCCCACCTGGCCATGGGCCTCCCCGCAGACGACCTGGAACCGGTCCTGGACCTGGTGGAGGAATCCGTCCGCCGCCACCGCCGCACAGGCTGACCCACCTCCACCGCACAAGCTGCCCCCAGGTCACACCCTCACCTGTTACGCGACAACCGGGTGGACAGTGAGTCGCCACAGCCTGCTGTGGCGCGTGCCGAATCGATCACCGAACCGGGCACCGCGTCAGTCCTCGTCAGCACGGGGAGGTGCGTTTCACGTGATGCGGCTGTACCTGCTGTGCGCGGGCCTGGCCAGACTCGCCGACGAGATGGTCGCCGTGACCCTGGTGCTGCTCGCGCTGGAGCGAACCGGCAGCTCAGCACTATCCGGCCTGGTGGTCGCCGCGTACACGATCCCGTCGGTGGTGTCAGGCCCACTGCTGGGCGCCTGGCTGGACCGCACCGCGCATCCCGTGGCCACCCTGGCAGGCAACCAGTTCGCACTAGCCGCCTCGGCTCTGGCCATGGCACTCCTGCCGAGCACGCCCGCACTAGCCGCTTCGGCGTTCCTGGCAGGCTTGGCCCTCCCCCTGACCAGCGGCGGCTTCACCAGCCTGGTCCCCAGACTCGCCACCGACCTCCCCCGCTCGACCTCGGACGACGCCCTGCTGTTCACCGCCGCAGCCATCGGCGGCCCGGCGCTGGCCGGCGTGCTGGCCGCGACGAGCGGACCGGTGACCGCGGTGCTGGTGATCGCGGCACTGGCCCTGACAGGCGGCCTGTGCACGCTACGGCTACGCGTCCCACCACACCCACCGGCCGACCACCCGCCCCTGGTCGTCGCCCTGCGCCGAGGTCTGCGCCACCTCGCGGCGACCCCACCGCTGCGCGGCACGACGATCGCCTCGGCACTGGGGTACGGCGCGGTGGGCCTGCTGGCGACGGCACTCCCAGCACGCCTGACCGAACTGGACGGCACCCCACACCGCCTGGGCCTGCTCATGGCCGTGCTGGAGACCGGATGCGCAGCAGGCCTCCTAGCACTGCGCCGCCACCTGGCCCGCTGGCCCCCGGAACGCGTAGTGCTCACAGCACTGGCCCTCTACGGCGCAGCCCTGGCCACCTGGCCACTGGCGAGCACCATCTGGACCCTGCTGCCCCTGGTAGCCCTCACCGGCCTGGTGGACGCCCCCGTCCTCCCGGCGACGATCAGCGCCAGGCAGCGCTACACCCCACCCGCCCTGCTGGGCCAGCTCTCCACGACAGGCGCAAGCCTGAAGATCGGCACGTACGCACTGGGCGCAGCAGCAGGCGGCGCCCTGCTGTCGACCTGGCCCCCGTCAGGGGTGATCTGGCTGGCCGCCGCAGGGCAGGTGATCGCTGCGACGCTCGGAGCAGCCGCCACTACGAACCGGAAAACCCTTCGCGTGACGCCCTAGTATCCCGCGCATGGCCGATCCCCGCCCCGCCCACGTGCACCGCATCCGGGTCCGCCCGGTCGACTGCGACCGGCGGGGCGTGGTGCACGCGTCCCGCTACCCGATCTTCTTCGAGGCAGCGATGGTGGAGACGGTCAGGTCGCTGCTCGGCTCGTACCGGGAGCTGGAGAAGCACGGCGTGGAGTTCGCAGTGGCCGAGACGTCGGTGCGCTACCTGGGCGAGGCGGGCTTCGACGACATGATGCGCATCAACGTGCGAGTGCGCACCCTGGGCAGCACGACGATGACCCTGGGCTTCGAGGCCGAGGTGGACGGAACCCCGGTAGCGGTCGGCTGGACCCGCTACACCGCCTGCGGCACCCCGGAACCCAGACACACCCCGATCCCGGACGAACTGCGGCGAGCCCTGGAACAACGCACCCGAGCCACCCGCAACGGCCACGGCAGCACCACGACACCCCTCACCAAACGCCCCTAACCCCACCCCCGCCCTCACGCCCCACGCGAGCACGCGCTCCACGGCTCCACGGCTCCACGGCTCCACGGCTCCACGGCTCCACGGCTCCACGGCTCCACGGCTCCACGGCTCCACGGCTCCACGGCTCCACGGCTCCACGGCTCCACGGCTCCACGGCTCCACGGCTCCACGGCTCCACGGCTCCACGGCTCCACGGCTCCACGGCTCCACGATGAGGCAATCAGGCACCGCAAGGCACATCCGCAAGCGCGCCCGGCCAGAGCCACCCACGAGAACCGCCATTCCCGGAACCGGCAGGCTGGACAAGCGGCCAGCGGGACACAAGCTGTCAGCGGGACGCAGGCAGTTGACGGGTCCCAGTCGGTTGGCAAGCAGCCAGCGTGTAGGTGCGTGCCTCGATCGCGATCCCGCTCGCCCCAGCGTCAGCACCAGTGCCAGTGCCAGTGCCAGCGCCAGTGCCAGTGCCAATGCCAATGCCAATGCCAATGCCAGCGCACGTGCCGGTAGCCCTCAGCTCACTCGATCACCCCTCCCTGCTGAGTGATCGGGCACCGAGAACCGCCGTGACCGCGCCGGTTCCCTCAGCGGTCGCCACCACTCGGCCGCCGGACAGCAGGGCCGCCGCCTCGGTCGTGTCCCCGGTCTCGGCGAACCCGGCCGCAGTCGCGAGCCGCCCACCCGGATCACACACCAGACGCACCTCTGGCCACGCCGTCTCGGGGAACGCCACCCGCACCGCCGCGCACAGCTCCCCCACCACCGCCCGCACCAGTGGCAGCACCTCGGTGGGCGTGTCGGTCACCAGTGCGATCGTCACCGGCACACCACAACGCGCCACCCGCTCCACCGCGCCCCAGCGCCGCACGCCCAGCACTGCGACCACCCCATCACCCGGCACGGCGACCACCTCGCCACCAGGCACAGCGAAACCACCAGCAGGCACAGCGACCGGCCCGCCACCGGTCACGGCAACCGACCCGTCACCAAGCGCCCAACCCACCCCGGCACCAGGCGCGACGCCTCTCCCGCGCACCAGGTCGACCAACCCCTCGGGGGTCGCCCACTCCCGGTCGTCCTCCCGCGCCTCGACCGCGGCCTCCGCAGGCGCCCACCAGTCGTCCATCACCAGCCCCGACAACCGCTCGCACGCGCTCACCACGTCGTACGCCGCAGGCGCCCCCGCCCCACCCGGCAGGGAGCCCAGCTGCCGCGCCCCGTGCAGCAGCGCCAGCACGAGCTCGGCCAAGCGCACCCGGCGGGTGTGGATCGGGCCGTCCCAGCGCACCCCGGCCAGGGCCTCGGCCGCCAGGCCGAGCAGCACGGCGTTGACCCCCGCCAGCGCGCCCAGCACGTCCGCCACCTCACCCGCCAGCTCGGGCGGCAGCGCGCGGCCGATCCCGTCGGGCACCGGCGCCACCCACGTCCTCGCCAGCGCCCCCAGCGCCTCCTCCAGGGTCCGCCCCGGACAGGCCCCCGGCGGGGGTGGGGTGCGCTCGACCAGGTCGGCCAGCACCGCCAGGTACAGCGCCCGCTTGCCGGGGAAGTTGGAGTAGACCGCGCCCCTGGTCAGCTCGGCGCGCTCGGCGATGGCGTCGACCCTCACGTCCCGGTACCCGCGCTCGGCGAACTCGGCGCGCGCGGCGGCCAGCACCGCGGCCCTCGTCCGCTCCTGCGTCTGCGCCCTGGTCAGCCGCGCCACGCCCACCACCCGCTCACCGGAACCCCTCCGCTCGACGCATCTCGTCCGCGATCAATTGTCCGGCAGCGGAAGATCCCGTTCCAACACCCTCGGACCTCTCCCGATCGGGTGGTTCTCCCGGCCCGCGAGCACCCCCGCACGCTTGACTCCAACCCTATCCAGATACTCTCAACATCCGAATGATGAGAACATCTGAATTACCGACCTGGAGCGCCCCGTGACCAACCCCGTCCTCGACCCCCGCGACCCCAAGACCCTGCTCGACCCCTTCACCGCGCACAGCACCGCCCGCGAGCAGTCCCCCATCGCCCTGATGCCCGTCCCCGGCCTGGGCGACCTGCGCGTCGCCACCCGCCACGACGACGCCAAGGCCGTGCTGTCCGACCCCCGCCTGCGGGTGGGCGCGAACAGCTTCACCGGCCTCCCCGGCATCCCCGCCCACTGCCTCCGCTACATGCGCACGATGTCCGAGCTGAACGGCCCCGAGCACCAGCGCGTCCGCAGGCTCGCCACGCCCGCGTTCACCGCCCGCCGCGCCGCCGGGTTCCGCCCCAGGATCACCGAGCTGGTGACCGCCCTCCTCGACGCGCTGCCCGACGACGGCGAGGCCGACCTGCTCGCCGACTACGCCGCCCCGCTGCCCAGCGACGTCGTCTGCGAGCTCGTCGGCATCCCCGAGGCGGACCGGGAGCGGTGGCGCGCCCACGGCTCGGCCGTCGTCTCCGGGAACCTTCAAGGCCTCGTCGCCGCCGTCCCCGACGTCATCGAAGGCGCGAAGGCGGCCATCGCGCACCGCCGCGCGCACCCCGGCGACGACCTGCTGTCCTGGCTGCTGGAGGTCGAGGACGGCCTCACCGACACCGAGCTGGTCACCCTCGTCTGGCACCTCGTGCTCGCGGGCCAGACCCCGGCCAACCTCGTCGTCAACGCCCTGGAGGCCCTGCTGACCCACCCCGACCAGCTGGCCCTCCTGCGCGAGCGCCCCGAGCTGGCCCCGCGCGCGGTGGAGGAGCTGACCCGCTGGGCGAGCCCGCAGCTGATGGCCACCCCGAGGTTCGCGGCCGGGGAGGTGGAGGTCGGCGGCGAGCCGGTCCCCGCGGGCGCGCCGGTCGTCGCGTCCCTGGTCGGCGCGAACCGCGACCCGCGCGCCTACACCGACCCGGACCGCCTCGACCTCACCCGCGCCGAGGGCGGCCACCTCGCCTACGGCCACGGCCCGCACTTCTGCCTGGGCGCGGCGTTCGCGAAGGTCGAGACCGAGGTCGCGATCACCGAGCTGTTGGCGCGCTACCCGGTCGTCGAGCTGGCCGAGACCCCCGAGCGGGTCCCGGACGGCGGCACCTGGCGGCTGGCGTCGTTGCGGGTGCGCTTGTCCCGAACCGCTTGAACCGGCCGCGCGGGTCGGCCACCGTGGGGTGATGTCGAGCAGCGCTCCACTCCTCACCCTCAAGACCGCGACCTCCCTGCTGGTGCTGCGCACCTCGCTGCGCGCCCGAGCCGCCCTGGGCGACCCGGTCGCCCGCCTGCTGGACACCTCGCCGCGCTGGGACCGGAACCGGGAGCAGGAACGCGTGCGCGCGGGCGGGCGCCTGGGGCGGAGCGACCTCGGGATGCGCGTCACCGCCTCGCACGCCGTGTGCGGCCAGGTGCTGCGCGACCCGGCCTTCGGGGTGCTCCAGCCGCTGCCACCGCCGGAGCTGCCCGGCCCGCGGGGGCGGCTGGTGAACCCGGTGACGGACTCGTTCCTCACCCTCAACCCGCCCGACCACGGCAGGCTGCGCAGGCTGGCCGCCCCGTGGTTCACCCCGCGCGGCCTGCGGGCCAGGCAGGAGTCGGTGCGGCGGGTGGTCGACGAGCACCTGGACGCGCTGGCGGGCCGGGAGCGGTTCGACCTGGTGGAGGACTTCGCGGCGCGGGTCCCGGTGCGGGTGATCGCGGACCTGCTGGGCGTGCCGGGCGGCGACCACTCGGCGTTCGGCCGCTGGGGCAGCGCGATCATCTCGGCGCTGGACGGGGTGCGCTCGGTGCGGCAGGCGCGGGCGCTGGAAGTGGCGCTGGCGGAGTTCGAGGCGTTCCTCGGGGACCTGGTCGAGCACCGCAGGCGCGAGCCGGGCGACGACGTGGTCAGCGCGCTGGCGGCGGAGCCGGGGCTCTCGCGCGAGGACCTGCTGGCGACCACGGAGCTGCTGCTGGTGGCCGGGTTCGAGACGACGGTGAACCTGATCGGGAACGCGGTGCTGGTGCTGCTGGACCGGCCGGAGGACCGGGAGCGGCTGGTCGCGGAGGAGGCGTGGGCGGAGGCCGTGGTGGAGGAGGTGCTGCGGCTGGACCCGCCGGTGCGGTACACGCTGCGGGCGCCGTTCGAGCCGGTGGAGCTGGCGGGGTCGCGGGTGCGGCCCATGACGCCGGTGATGCTGCTGCTGGCGGGCGCGAACCGGGACCCCGAGGTGTTCGCCGAGCCGGACCGGTTCCTGCCGGGGCGCGAGCGCGGGCGCGAGCACCTGGCGTTCTCCTCGGGCATCCACTACTGCCTGGGGGCCGGGTTGGCGCGGATGGAGGCGGTGGCCGCGCTGCGCGGGCTGTTCAGGCGCTTCCCCGACCTGAGGCTCGCGGGACGGGTGCGCTCGCGGCGGTCGGGAACGATCCGGGGGCCGGTGTCCCTGCCCGTTTCCACTTCCGTGGGTCACACGATCGAGCTGAACAAGCGCTGATCACGGGTGGTGCGGCGCGGTTGTGGTGCATCCTGGTTCCAGCGCGGGACTGTCCCGCCGCACCGCCGCCGTGGCGGGCCACCCCGCGCTCCTAACACCCTCGTCGCCCTCCTCCGGGAGGGCGGCGAGGTGTTGTGCGCTCCAGCGCATCCCTCTCGGTTGACCCTCGTCACTTTCCAGCCTTCCGGGCTGCCCTCGCAGCTCCCGCAAACTGTACCTTCCGGAAGGTACAGTTTGGTCGGGCGACAGCGCCCGGGAGCGGAACGAGGTCGTCATGACGACGGTGAACGCGCCCACCGGCACGTCCCACCGGTGGACCCTGCTGGTCACGGTCGCGCTGGGCCTGCTGATGATCACCTTGGACAACTCGGTGCTCTACACCGCCCTGCCCACCCTGACCGAGGACCTGGGGGCCGGCGCCACCCAGAGCCTGTGGATCATCAACGCGTACCCGCTGGTCATGGCCGGTCTGCTGCTCGGCGCGGGCACCCTCGGCGACCGCGTCGGCCACCGCCTGATGTTCCTGGTCGGCCTCGTGCTGTTCGGCGCCGCCTCGGTCGTGGCCGCCTTCGCCACCTCCCCCGAGGTCCTGATCGCGGCCCGCGCCGTGCTGGCCGTGGGCGCCGCGACGATGATGCCCGCGACGCTCGCCCTGATCCGCCTGTCCTTCACCGACGAGCGCGAGCGCAACCTCGCGATCGCCGTGTGGGGCAGCGTCGCCGTGGTCGGCGCGGCGCTCGGCCCGGTGCTGGGCGGCCTGCTGCTGCGGCACTTCTGGTGGGGCTCGGTGTTCCTGGTCAACGTGCCGGTGGTGCTCGTGGCGCTCGTCGCGACCGCGCTGGTGGCCCCGAAGGGCGTCGCCGACCGCTCGAAGCAGTGGGACGCGTTGTCATCGTTGCAGGTCATGGTCGGTCTGGTCGGCCTGGTGCTGGTGGTCAAGGAGCTGGCGGCGGCCACCGTCTCGCTGCCGGTGCTGGCCGTGGCGCTGCCCGCGTCGGCCGCGGGGTTCTGGGCGTTCGCCCGCCGCCAGCGCTCGCTCGCGCACCCGCTGCTGGACTTCGCGCTGTTCCGGAACCCGGTGTTCCTGGCGGGCGCGCTGAGCGCGGGCGTGGCGATGTTCGCGATGGCGGGCGTGCAGCTGGTGACGACGCAGCGGTTCCAGCTCGTCGCCGGGTTCAGCCCGCTCGAAGCCGGGCTGGTGGTCGCCACCGCCGCCGCCGGTTCGCTGGTCACCGGCCTCCTCGGCGGGGCGTTCCTGCACGTCGTGGGCTTGCGCGTGCTGATCGTGGGCGGTCTTGCCGTGACGGCGGTGGGCGTGGTGTGGACGGCGCTGGCGCTGCCCGCCGGGCTCGGCTGGCTGATCGCGGGACTGGTGGTCGCGGGCCTGGGCATGGGCGGGGTGATGGGCGTGGCGTCGTCGGCGATCATCGGCAGCGCGCCCGCGCACCGGGCCGGGATGGCCTCGTCGGTCGAGGAGGTGTCCTACGAGTTCGGCAGCCTCACCGCCGTGGCGCTGCTGGGCAGCCTGCTCACCGGCGTGTACAGCGCCGTCGTCGACCTGCCCGGTGACGCGCCGCAGGCCGCGCGGGAGAGCCTGGCCGGGGCCGTGACCAGCGCGAACGGTGACCGGTCGGTGCTGGAACCGGCGTTCGCGGCGTTCGACACCGGGTTCACCTGGGTGCTGCTCGTCGCGGCCGGGGTGCTGGTGGCGGGCGCGGTGGCCGCGGCGGTCCTGCTCCGGGGTGACCGGGGTCGGGCTGGGACGATCAGCGGGCACTGAACCACCGCGAGGAGCACCCGAATGCGACAGAGCAACCGCACGAAGATCCTGGAGGCGGCCTTCGCGCTCGTCCAGCGGGAGGGGCTGACCCGGTTGACGCTGGAGTCGGTCGCGGTGGAGGCCGGGCTGACCAAGGGCGGCCTGATGTACCACTTCCCGGCGCGCGAGGCGCTGCTCGTGGCGCTGCACCAGTGGCTGGCCGAGCAGTGGGAGGCGCAGCTGGAGGCGGAGGCGGGCAAGAAGGCCGCCGACACCACGGCGACCGAGCGGCTGACGGCGTACGCGCGGGTGTCGCTGGAGAGCGCGACGCGGGCGGACCTGCAGCTGATGCTGGAGTCGGTGCCGCACGAGGAGACGACCTGGCCGTGGGCGGACGTGCTGGCGAGGTGGAGCGAGCCAGCCGAGAACGCCGAGCACGACGACGCGGCGCTCACCAGGCTGGTCGCGCGGCTGGCCGCCGACGGGCTGTGGATGTACCAGGCGCTCGGCTACGGCGAGCTGTCGCCGGAGCTGCGCGGGCGGCTCACCGAGCGGATCACCCGGCTGGTGGAGGACGCCGAGCGGGGATGATCCGCTGATCGGCTGGGCACGCCCTGCGCGGACTGGACGGTGCGCGACCTGGTGGACCACCTCGTGCGGGAGCAGCTGTGGGCGCCGGAGCTGCTGGCCGGGTGCACGGTCGAGCAGGTCGGCGACCGGTTCGACGGCGACCGGCTCGGCGTGGACCCCCGGCACTCGTGGGTGCTGGCCGCGTCCGCCGCGCGGGAGGCCTGGATCGAGCCGGACGCGCTGGCCAAGCGGGTGCGGCTCAGCTCCGGTGAGGCGGGCGCGGACGAGTACGGGTGGCAGATGACGCTCGACCTGACCGTGCACGCCTGGGACCTGGCCACCGCGGTCGGCGCGGACCGGCGGGTGGACGCGGGGCTCGCCGAGGCGGTGCTGGCGTTCGCCGAGCGCGAGGCGGACGCGTGGAGCGGGAGCGGGCTGTTCGCCGACCCGGTGCCGGTCGGGGCGGACGCCGACGCGCAGACCAGGCTCGTCGCGCTGCTCGGGCGCAGACCCTGATCCGCGCCGAGGGGGAGCTGAGGTCCGAGCGCTCCCCCTCGGTCCGCTGCGGCGCGGGTGGGGCTCCCGCGCCCACGTCCTTGGTAGCGCGCGGCCGTTGTGCGCGGTCGGCGCGCGCCGGGATGACGACGGCCGGACAACGTCAGGGCCCGCTGACCCCCGGCGCCCAGCTCTCCGGCCTGCCGCTCTCGGTGAGCAGCAGCTGCCAGTCTGCGAAGCCGGGGGGCGCGTCGCGCTGCCACGGCCACTTCCCGTCGCCCGAGGGCACCAGGATCTGCACCGCGGCGAAGTCGCCCGAGCCGTAGAGGAGGAACGCGCTGCCCAGGAACTCCGGGTAGAAGCCGCGGAACACCCGCTCGAAGGTCACCGGGGCGTTCTCGAGGAAGTCGAAGTACAGCTTGCCGGGCAGGAACCGCTCGCCGCGGCTGGCGCGGTCCACGTAGGCCCTGATCAGGACCTCGGCGTACTCGTGGTCGAGGCCGACCACCACCGCCTCGGCGACGCCGAACCTGCGCCACGCCCCGACCGAGAACGAGTACATGGCGCCCTCGTCGTCCTGCGGGACGTTGATGATGGCGTGGCCGTGCACCTCGGCCTGCTCCAGCAGCCAGCGGCGGAGGTTCTCTTCCCCTGGGTTCAGCGCGGGTGTCGACACGTCGCCATTGTGCACGCGGGACGGGCGCGCACGGGGCCCGGACTCGGCCGGACCCCGTGCGCCGGGGTCGGACTAGGCGTCGACCTCGGCCATGACCTCGTCGGAGACGTCGAAGTTCGCGAAGACGTTCTGCACGTCGTCGCAGTCCTCCAGCGCGTCGATCAGCTTGAAGATCTTGCGCGCGCCCTCGGCGTCCAGCGGGACCGACACGGACGGCAGGAAGTTCGCGTCGGCCGACTCGTAGTCGTGACCGGCGTCCTGCAGCGCCTTGCGGACCGGGATCAGGTCGCCCGCCTCGGAGACGACCTCGAAGTTGTCACCGAGGTCGTTGACCTCCTCGGCGCCCGCGTCCAGCACCGCCATGAGCAGGTCGTCCTCGGTGAGCCCGTCGTTCTTGGGCACGATCACGACGCCCTTGCGGGCGAACATGTAGGACACCGAGCCGGGGTCGGCCATCTGGCCGCCGTTGCGGGTCATCGCGGTGCGGACCTCGCTGGCCGCGCGGTTGCGGTTGTCGGTCAGGCACTCGACCAGGACCGCGACGCCGTTCGGGCCGTAGCCCTCGTACATGATGGTCTGCCAGTCGGCGCCACCGGCTTCCTCACCACCGCCGCGCTTGCGGGCGCGCTCGATGTTGTCCAGCGGGACCGAGTTCTTGCGGGCCTTCTGGATGGCGTCGTACAGCGTGGGGTTGCCGTCGGGGTCGCCGCCGCCGGTGCGGGCCGCCACCTCGATGTTTTTGATCAACCGCGCGAAGAGCTTGCCGCGCTTGGCGTCGATTGCGGCCTTCTTGTGCTTGGTGGTCGCCCACTTGGAGTGGCCGCTCATGTCTCCTCCGTCGAGTCCTTCAGCCCGCGGCAGCGCGGACCATGTCCGTGAAAAGGCGGTGCACCCGCCCGTCACCGGTCAGTTCCGGGTGGAACGAGGTGGCGAGCACGTTTCCCTGCCGAACCGCGACGATCCTACCGGCGGCGGGGCCCAGGTCATCGGATTCGGGGGCCCTGGCCAGCACCTCCACCCCGTCTCCCGCCGATTCCACCCACGGGGCGCGGATGAAGACGGCGCGCACGGGGCCCTCGTCGAGGCCCTCGAAGGGGAGTTCGGCCTCGAAGGAGTCGACCTGGCGGCCGAAGGCGTTGCGGCGGACCACGACGTCCAGGCCGCCGACCTGCTGCTGGTCGAGGCGGCCGTCGAGGACCCGGTCGGCGAGCAGGACCAGGCCCGCGCAGGAGCCGTAGGCGGGCATCCCGTCCTTGATCCGGGCGCGGAGGGGTTCGAGCAGGTCGAAGGTGTGCAGGAGGCGGGCGATGGTGGTCGACTCCCCGCCGGGGAGGACGAGGCCGTCGACCTCGTCCAGCTCTTCGGGACGCCGCACCGGGCGGGCCAGGACACCGGTCTCGGCCAGCGCTACCAGGTGTTCGCGCACGTCGCCCTGCAGGGCGAGGACACCGACGGTGGACATGTGCGGGGTTCCTTCCTCCGGGCGGGCGTTCCGCCTTCAGGTGACCGGACCGGACGGGGCTCGTGACACCCGTCCGGCCCGATCGGACTACCTGCGGGACGCGAGTGACGCGGTCCCGCGCTGCGCCCGGCGGCGTGGTGGGCGGCCGGACGACGGATTGGAGGAAGGCTCGCTTCCGCGTCTCCGACGCTAGAGCGTCCGCGCCGCGCGTGCCGCTGGGCTTGGGCAAGGCTTGATGTTGTGATCACCACAGGGGTGCGGGGTGTTCGGGGCGAGGGGCGCTGATTAGAACACCCGTTCGAGCTATTGCCCCGAGTGGCCCACGGGTCGATCATTGAGCCATGCAGCCGAATTCGAACACCTGTTCGACGTATTGCTCATTGCTCCGGTATGCGGGGGCGCGGTGCTCCGTGCCACTCGAACCGCCGGTGTCCGACTTATCGCGACATCCGACGAGGCCGCCACGGGGGCCGCGATCGGCGACGCGGCGGCCGAGGAGCCGCCGCGCGACGAGGCGTGGCCGGAGAGGGCCCGGTTGGAGAAGGCTCGGTTGGAGAGGGCTGGGTTGGAGAGGGCTCGACTGGAGAAGGCTCGGCGCGGCCGGGGAAGGTGCGGTGCGACTCGCGGGGCGCGAGAGAGGGCGGAGAGGGCGACAGGAAGGCGAGGCCAACCAGCCGGCCGACCGGTCGCACTGACGGCACCTGCAACCGCATCCGCAACCGCGCACCGCCCTCGCACCACTCCCCCTGCCCGAAGAACCAGGCTCGGCGCCAACTCACGCCCGACGCGACCTCACCTGCCGTTCAACCGGGGTCGACCTGCCTCACCCTTACCCGACGCCAGACATGCCCACCGGCAGCCGCGTTCGCCATCAGCCAGGTGCGACATCGAGCCGCACGCGGCAGCTGTGGCGTTCGAACTTGACCCGCGTCGTCACCAACCGCGCTCGGCGAGCCGGTGGGGCTGCGGGAGGTCGTCGACGTTGATGCCGACCATGGCCTCCCCCAGTCCACGGGAGACCTTGGCGATGGTGTCGGGGTCGTCGTAGAAGGTGGTCGCCTTGACGATGGCCTCGGCGCGCTGCGCGGGGTTGCCCGACTTGAAGATGCCTGAACCGACGAACACGCCCTCGGCTCCGAGCTGCATCATCATCGCCGCGTCGGCGGGCGTGGCGATGCCTCCTGCCGTGAACAGCACCACGGGCAGCTTGCCCGCCTCGGCGACCTCGCGAACCAGCTCGTAAGGCGCCTGCAACTCCTTGGCCGCGACGTACAGCTCATCGGAAGGGAGGTTCTGCAAGCGCAAGATCTCCGCCCGGATCTTGCGCATGTGGGTGGTGGCGTTGGAGACGTCACCGGTGCCCGCTTCACCCTTGGACCGGATCATCGCGGCCCCCTCGGTGATGCGCCGCAGCGCCTCACCCAGGTTCGTCGCACCGCACACGAAAGGAACGGTGAACTGCCACTTGTCGATGTGGTTGGCGTAGTCGGCGGGCGTGAGCACCTCGGACTCGTCGACGTAGTCGACACCCAGGGACTGGAGCACCTGGGCCTCGACGAAGTGCCCGATCCGCGCCTTGGCCATGACGGGGATCGACACGGCCGAGATGATCCCCTCGATCATGTCCGGGTCGCTCATCCGCGACACGCCACCCTGGGCGCGGATGTCGGCGGGCACCCGCTCCAGCGCCATGACCGCGACGGCACCCGCGTCCTCCGCGATCTTGGCCTGCTCGGCATCGACCACATCCATGATCACGCCGCCCTTGAGCATCTCCGCCATGCCGCGCTTGACCCGCGCGGTTCCGGTGACCCGAGCGGAGTCGGCGGCACCGTCAGCACCGACACCGTCAGCACCGACGGCAGCAGCGCCACCAGCGGAAGGAGAAGAGGAAGCAACCACGGCAGGACCAGCCCTTTCACAGCGGCAGATGAGGACGAACAGGAGCGTACGTGCGACGTGGCCCGCTGAAAGGAGCCAATCCGCACCGTTCTCAGCAGTCCACTCGCCACCCCGGAACGCCTGCCCGGCACACCCATCAGGAGGTCCAGACGCACCTGCCGGAACCGTCACCCGCCCAGCCCGCGCGCTACCACCGACCAGTGCCCTCCCCTTGTCGCCACGGTCCTCGCGGGTGTGAGATCGAGCACTAAAACTTGCGGAGGGCGGTCTCACATGTTCAGCAAGAACTCCGACAACTCACGTCCGGCAGGCGCGGTCGCCGTGGACGATCCCGGCAAGGTGCGCAACGTCGTCCTCGTCGGTCCGTCCGGGTCGGGCAAGACGACGCTCACCGAGGCCCTGCTGGCCGGAACCGGTGCGCTGAGCCGGGCGGGCTCGGTCGCCGAGGGGAACACGGTGTGCGACCACGATCCGGCCGCTGTGCGGCAGCAGCGGTCGGTCGGGTTGGCCGTGGCGCCGGTGCGGCACGGTGACATCAAGATCAATCTCATCGACACGCCGGGGTACGCCGACTTCGTCGGTGAGCTGCGGGCCGGGTTGCGGGCGGCGGACGCGGCGCTGTTCGTCGTGTGCGCGGCCGAGGGGGTCGACGCGGCGACCACGGCGCTGTGGGCCGAGTGCGCCGCGGTGGGGATGCCGCGCGCGGTCGTCATCTCGCGGACCGACCACCAGCGGGCCGACGTCGCGGCGACCACCGCCGCCTGCCAGGAGGCGTTCGGCGCGGGAGTGGTCCCGCTCTACCTGCCGGGTGGCGGGAGCAGCGGGAGTGACCGGATTGGAGGTGGGAACGAGGGCGGGGAAAGCGACAGGAGCAGAAACGGGGGCAGCGATGGGAGTGGAGGTGGGAGTGGGCTGTTCGCCGGTGGGGTCACCGAGACCGGGCTGGTGAACCTGTTGGCCCAGGTGGAGTTCGCCGAGGAGGAGCACCGGGCGCTGCGGGAGGTGTTGATCGAGGGGATCATCGCCGAGAGCGAGGACGAGACGCTCCTGGAGCGGTACCTCGGGGGCGAGGTGGTCGAGCAGGCCACGTTGGTCGCCGATCTGGAGAAGGCCGTCGCGCGTGGGGCCTTCCACCCGGTCATCCCGGTGTGCGCCACGACCGGGGTGGGGCTGCCCGAGCTGCTCGACGGGATCAGCAGGGCGTTCCCCTCGCCGTTGGAGCACCCGCTGCCCGAGGTGACCGGGGTGGACGGGGCGCCTCGGCCTCGGCTCGCCGTCGACCCGGACGGGCCGCTGGTGGCCGAGGTGGTGCGGACCGCTGTGGACTCGTTCGTCGGGCGGGTGTCGTTGGTCCGGGTGTTCTCGGGGACGCTCCGGCCCGAGCGGGCGGTGCACGTGTCCGGGCACGGGATGGGTGATCGGGGGCACGAGGACCACGACGTGGACGAGCGGGTGGCGCACGTCTACTCGCCGTTGGGCGCGAGCCTGCGGGAGGTGCCCTTCTGCGTGGCCGGGGACCTGTGCGCGGTGACCAAGCTGGGCAGCGCCGAGACCGGGGACACGGTGTCCGCGCCGGACGAGCCGCTGCTCGTGCGGCCGTGGGCGATGCCCGAGCCGTTGCTGCCGGTGGCGGTGGCGGCGCGCAGTCGCAGTGACGAGGACTCGTTGGCGCGCAACCTCGGGAAGCTCGTCGCGGGTGATCCGACGCTGCGGTTGGAGCGGAACACCGAGACGCACCAGCTGGTGCTGTGGTGCATGGGCGAGGCGCACGCGGACGTGGTGCTGGCCAGGTTGCGCGCGGGTGGGACGGAGGTGGACACCGAGCCGGTGCGGGTGGCGCTGCGCGAGACGTTCGCCTCGGTGGCGAAGGGGCACGGCAGGCACGTGAAGCAGTCCGGTGGGCACGGGCAGTACGCGGTGTGCGACGTCGTCGTGGAGCCGCTGCCGCGCGGGGCGGGGTTCGAGTTCGTCGACCGGACGGTCGGCGGTTCGATCCCGAACCAGTTCGTGCCCAGCGTGGAGAAGGGCGTGCGCGCGCAGCTCGAACGCGGGCTGTCCGGGGGTCATCCGGTGGTGGACGTCCGGGTGACGCTGGTGGACGGCAAGGCGCACTCGGTGGACTCGTCGGACGCGGCGTTCCAGACGGCGGGGTCGCTGGCGTTGAAGGACGCCGCCTCGGGCGGGGTGACGGTGTTGCTGGAACCGGTGGACGAGGTGGTGGTGCGGTTGCCGGACGAGCACCTGGGCGCGGTGCTGGGTGATCTGTCGGCCAGGCGGGGGCGGGTGCTGGGCACCGAGGCGGACGTCAGTCCGGGAATCTCGACGATCCGGGCGGAGGTGCCGTGCACCTCGCTGCTGCGCTACGCGGTGGAGTTGCGCTCGCTCACCTCGGGAACGGGGGCGCACACCCGCCACTTCGCCCACTACGAGCCGTTGCGAGCCGCAGCTACAGCCACAGCCACTACCGGCAGCGGTGGCCAGCCCTAGGCAAGGTCTCAGCCCCGGACTCGGCTCCAGCACTGGTCCTGGCCCCAGCACTGGTCCCGACCCCAGCCCTAGTCCTGGCCCCAGCACTGGTCCCGACCCCAGCCCTAGTCCTGGCCCCAGCACTGGTCCCGACCCCAGCCCTAGTCCTGGCCCCAGCACTGGTCCCGACCCCAGCCCTAGTCCTGGCCCTGGTCCCGGCCTCAGCCCTGGCCTTGGTCCTGTTCCTGGGCGGAACGGGGAGCGCGCAGGGGGGGAGAGGACAGAGGGAGAGGAAGAAGGGAGGCGTCAGGTGGGAGGGAGGGGTGTCAGGCGGGAGACGAGGACTACCGGGATGGGGTGAGTGAGGTGGGGTGAGCCGGGGGAGGTGAGTGGGCGGGGAGAGGGCTTGTCGGTTTTCCGCTGCACAGGGGGGCGGGAATTGTGGGGTGGGAGGGTTTTTGGGCAGTGTGATTGGGGATGGGTGGAGTTCCGCTGCGGGGTTGCCGGGACTGAGGCGAATGGGCCATCAGGGAAATTCATCGGTGGGTTTGTCAGCACCGTGAACGAGGGACAGCGGGGCGACAGGAAAAGGGTGGGGGTGGTGTGAGAAAAGTTCGGGAAAGTTGGCTGTGCGACGTGGGGGCGGTGGGGAGCGCGAGAGGTGGGGGCGGGTCAGGGTGGGTTGTCGCCGTTCACCATGACCAGGCCGGGGGCGTCGTTCCAGCCCAGGGCGGTGATCGCCCAGCGGTGGTGGGGGGCCAGGTCCAGGACCAGGGTGAGGTCGCGGTCGGCTAGTTCGCCGGCTGTTCGGACCAGGGTGCGCACTACCTCTGCCTGCAAGAACGCCACGCCGCGCAGGGATACCCGGACGTCTCCGCCTGCCGGTTCCGCGGTTCTGAGGAGGACGGTCAGCTCGTCCAGGTGGTGGTCCTCGACCTCGCCCTCCAGCAGGATCCGGGGAGGGTCGATCTCACGAGTGATGACCACCGGGGCTCCTCGTCCCACCGCGAACGGCAAGCGGACCGGCGTTCGCCGGTCTGGTGCGGGGCAACTGCGCGACAACGCGGTTGACCCTACGCCATTCACAACACCTATTCCAAAGAAATCACCAAATCCGGCACGAAGTGGAATAGAACCGGGGCCCGGACCCGATTTAGGCGGTTCCGGGCCCGTCCAGGGTCACCTCAGGTGTTCTGCGGGAACCCCAGGTTCACCCCTCCGTGGGATGGGTCGAGCCATCGGCCGGTGACGACCTTCGTCCTGGTGTGGAAGTGCACGCCCTCCGGGCCGTAGGCGTGCGAGTCGCCGAACAGGGAGTCCTTCCAGCCGCCGAACGAGTAGTGGGCGACGGGCACCGGGATGGGCACGTTCACGCCGACCATGCCGACCTCCACCTCGTGCTGGAAGCGCCTGGCCGCGCCGCCGTCGTTGGTGAAGATCGCGGCGCCGTTGCCGTAAGGGTTGGCGTTGACCAGGTCCAGGGCCTCGTCGTAGCCGGTCGCGCGTAGCACCGACAGCACCGGGCCGAACACCTCGTCCCGGTACACCGCCATGTCCACGCCCACCCGGTCGAACAGGGTCGGGCCCAGCCAGAAGCCCTCGGGGGAGCCGTCGATCGCGTGGTCCCGGCCGTCCACGACCAGGTCGGCCCCGTCGGCGACGCCGCTGTCCAGGTAGGACGTGACGCGGTCGCGGTGCGCGGCGGTGATCAGCGGGCCCATGTCGCAGCCCGCGCGGCGGCCGTCGCCGACCTTCAGCGCGGCGATGCGCTCGGCGATCTTGGCCACCAGGGCGTCGCCCACCGGGTCGACGGCGACGACCGCGGAGATCGCCATGCAGCGCTCCCCCGCCGAGCCGAAGCCCGCCGAGACCGCGGCGTCCGCCGCCAGGTCGAGGTCGGCGTCGGGGAGGACGACCATGTGGTTCTTGGCGCCGCCGAGCGCCTGGACGCGCTTGCCGCGCGCGGTCGCGGTCTCGTAGACGTAGCGCGCCACCGGGGTGGAGCCGACGAAGGACACGGCTTTCACGTCCGGGTGGACGAGGAGGCGGTCGACGGCCTCCTTGTCGCCGTGGACCACGTTCAGGACCCCGTCGGGCAGCCCTGCCTCGGCGAACAGCTCGGCGAGGAACACCGACGCGGACGGGTCCTTCTCGCTGGGCTTGAGCACGACCGCGTTGCCGCAGGCGATCGCGGTCGGCACGAACCACAGCGGCACCATGGCCGGGAAGTTGAACGGTGACACGACCGCGACCACGCCGAGCGGCTGCTGGATCGAGTAGACGTCGACGCGGCTGGACGCGTTCTCGCTGAAGCCGCCCTTGAGCAGGTGGGGGATGCCGCAGGCGAACTCGACGTTCTCCAGCGCCCGCTGCACCTCCCCCGCCGCGTCGGCGAGGACCTTGCCGTGCTCGGCGGTGATGATCGCGGCCAGCTCGCCCTTGCGGGCGTGCAGCAGCTCGCGGAACGCGAACATCACCGAGGACCGCTGCGCCAGCGACGAGTCCCGCCACCGGGTGAACGCCTCCCCCGCGACCTCGACCGCCCGGTCGACCACCTCGACCGGGGCCAGGTCCACGGTGGACGCGACCTGCCCGGTCGCCGGGTCGTGCACCTCGCCGGTGCGGGAGGCGCCGCCGGTCCACGGCTTGCCGCCGATCCAGTGCGTGATCCGCTTCGCGGTGACCCGGTCGGCGGTGACCCGGTCGGCGGCCCCGTCGCCGCCCTCGGAGATCAGGCTCATCGGGCCGACACCTCCGCGATCGCGTCCCGCAGCACCACGAGCGCCTCCTCCACCTCGTCGGCGGTCACCGACAGCGGCGGGGCGAGGCGGATGACGTTGCCGTGCAGCCCGCCCTTGCCGACCAGCAGCCCGCGCTCGCGCGTCGCCTCCAGCACGGCCACCGCCGCCGCAGGGTCGGGCGCGCGGTCCTCGCCGACCAGCTCCAGGCCGACCATGAGGCCCTTGCCGCGCACGTCCCCGAGCAGCGGGTGGTCGGCGGCGACGTCGCGCAGCCCGGAGATCAGCCGGGCGCCGAGCTTGGCCGCGTTGGACTGGAGGTCGTGGCCGAGCAGGTAGTCCAGCGTCGCCAGGGCGCCCGCCGTGGACACCGGGTTGCCGCCGAACGTGGAGATCGAGTTGGCGGTCAGGCCGTCCACGACGTCGCCGCGCGCGACCACGCCGCCGATGGCGAGCCCGTTGCCGAGCCCCTTGGCGAAGGTCATCGCGTCGGGGGTGACGCCGTGCGCGCCGATGCCCCAGAAGTGCTCGCCGGTGCGCCCCCAGCCGGTCTGGACCTCGTCCGAGATCAGCAGGATGCCGTGCTCGTCCAGGACCTCCTTGAACGCGGCGAACAGCCCGTCCGGCGGCAGGGTGAACCCGCCGACGCCCTGGATCGGTTCGACGATCATGCACGCGACGTCGCCGGAGGTGGCGGTGTTCAGCACGTCCCGCAGGTCGGCGACGCAGGCGGCGACGTAGTCGGCGTCGGACAAGTCGCGGAACGGGCTGCGGTAGCGGTAGCCGCCGTGCACCCAGGCGACCTTGAGCGGGCTGAGCGCGGTCGGCGACCAGGCGCGCAGGCCCGTGACGCCGGTCGCCGCGAAGCCCCGGCCGTGGTACGAGTTGCGCAGGGCGAGGACCTGGTCGCTGCGGCGGTGCCCGCAGGCCAGCATGAGCGCGGTCTCGTTGGCCTCGGTGCCGGAGTTGGTGAAGAACACCTTGGCGTCCGGGATGCCGGACAGCCCGGCGATCCGCTCGGCCAGCTCCACCTGCGAGCGGATCAGGTACAGGGTGGAGCTGTGCAGCACGCCGGTGTCGATCTGGGACCGGATGGCGTCGCTGATCTCGGCGATGTCGTAGCCGACGCCGTTGGTGAGGATGCCCGCGAAGAAGTCGAGGTAGGTGCGGCCCTCTCCGTCGGTGACGTGCCTGCCGCTGCCCCTCGTGATCTCGATCGGGTGGTCGTAGTACAGGGCCATCCAGTCCGGCAGGACCGCCCGGTGCCTGGCCAGCAGCTCGTCGTGCGCCATCCGCGCCTCCCGCTGTTCGCGCTCTCCCGAATCTCCCCCGCAGTCTCACGGGGCGCGGCGGCCCACCGCCATGCACAACCTGTACCGCTTTCCGGGAGTGGCGATTACGTTGTGTGCATGTACCCGACCGTGGCGGAGGCGTTATCCCTGTCCGTGGTGCGACAGGGTCAGCCCAGGGTGGTCGCGGGCGCGGAGGGGCTGGGGCGGTCGGTGCGCTGGGTGCACGTGGCCGAGGTCGCCGACATCGCGCCGCTGCTGCGCGGCGGTGAGCTGGTGCTGACCAGCGGGATCGCCCTGCCGGAGGAGCCTGAGGCGCTGCGCGAGTACGTGGCGGGGCTGGCCGGGGTGGGGGCGACCGGGCTGGTCGTGGAGCTGGTGCGGCGGTGGCGGGGCGGGGTGCCGGGGGCGCTGGTCGCGGCGGCGCAGGAGCACGGGCTGCCGCTGGTCACGCTGTCGGTGGAGGTGCGGTTCGTCGCGGTCACCGAGGCGGTGGTGTCGCTGATCGTGGACGCGCAGCTCGCCGAGCTGCGGGCCGCCGAGCAGGTGCACGAGGCGTTCACGGCGCTGACCGTGGCGGGCGCGGAACCGGCCGAGGTGCTGCGGGAGGTGGCGCGCACGTCGGGGCTGCCGGTGGTGCTGGAGACGCTGGGGCACGAGGTGCTGGCGTACGACGCGGCCGGGCAGGACCCGGTGGCGCTGCTGGCCGACTGGGGCGCGCGCTCGCGCGAGGTGTCCGGGGCCGGGCGGACCGCCTACCACGCGGGGCCCGGTTGGCTGGTGACCGCGGTGGGGGCGCGCGGGTCGGACTGGGGAAGGCTCGTGCTGGTCAGCGCGGCCGAGCCGCCGCACCGGCACGTGGTGGTCGCGGAGCGGGCGGCGTCCGCGCTGGCCGTGCACCGGCTGGTGGCGCGGGACCGGGAGTCGCTGGAGCGGCAGACGCACCGCACGCTGCTCACCCAGCTGCTGGACCGCCCGCCCGCCGACCTGCCCGCGCGGGCCGCCGCGCTGGGGGTGCCGCTGGAGCGGCGGCAGCTGCTCGGGGTGGCGATCCGGCCGGGCGCGGCGACCACGCCGGGGCAATCGCTGGCCACCCAGGAGGTGCTGCGGGACCTGGCCGAGGCCACGGCGCTGGCGGCCCGGCGGGCGCCGGTGCCCGCGCTGGTCGGGGTGGTGGACGACACGAGCGTGCGGGCGCTGCTGGCGCTGCCGCCGCAGACCCCGGTGGAGGGGGTGCTGCGGCAGTTCGCCCGCGAGGTGCACCGGGCGGCGGCGGCCACGCAGCACGGGCTGCCGGTGGTGGTGGCGGTCGGGACGGTGGTGTGCGGGGTGCCGGAGGTGCGGCGCAGCCTCGGGGAGGCGGCGCACGTGGCGGGGGCGGCGCTGCGGTCGCCGGGGGTGCGGCTGTACCACCGGCTCGACGACGTGCGGTTGCGCGGGCTGCTGCACCTGCTGCGCGAGGACGAGCGGGTGCGGGCGTTCGCCGACCGGGAGCTGGGCGCGCTGCTGGCCCGCGACCGGGCGCACGGGAGCAGGCTGGTGGAGCTGCTGCGGCACCTGTGCGAGCAGGGCGGGAACAAGTCGGCGGCTGCGGCGGCGGCGCACCTGTCGCGGACCGCGTACTACCAGCAGTTGGCGCGGGTGCAGCAGGTGCTCGGGGTGTCGCTGGAGGACCCGGAGTCGTTGCTGTCGCTGCACGTCGCGCTGCTGGTGCGCGAGCTGGACCGCTAGCTAGGACGGGCCTGCGGGGCGGGACGGGGCGGCGTGCTGGTCGACGGCCGGGCGCGCGCCGTCGTGGACCTCGGGGGCGAGGGTGCGCGCGCCGTCGGTGGCCGAGGTGATCCCGGCGATCAGCGGCGCGGCGCCGACGGCGAGCAGGGCGGCGGCGCGGGTCAACCTCGGCACGGCGCGGTTCGGTGGCACGGCGCGTCCTCGTTCACGGAAGTAGGGGGGTTGGGCCTACTGCGTCATCGGCAGCCGCGCGACCGGACCGGACTCGCTGGACCGGGTGATCCTGCGGCCGGGACCGACGGCGCACGGGCGCGGCGCGTGCCGGCGGGACGGGCGCGCGGCAATGGTCAGAGTGTGCGGTGATCACGGGAAACGCGGACACTTCGGCACTGCCGCCGCCGCGCGCCCGGCGCTGAGGATGCCGGGGTGGAATTCGCGCCGAAGCGCCGCTCCCGGCGGCGTTTCACGAGCGTAACAGGGGAGTGACCGTTGGCCCTCGACCCCTCGGCGCAGATCGCGTCCGACCAGGAAGGGCGCGTGGACCTCGTGGACCGCGCCGCCATCGCCGACAGCCCGTACTACAACCCGGAGCTGGCCCCGGTGCCGCTGGAGGGGCGCACCTGGACCACCTACAACTTCTTCGCGCTGTGGATGGGCATGGCGCACAACATCCCCAGCTACACGCTCGCCGCGTCGCTGGTGGCGCTGGGCATGGACTGGGTGCAGGCGCTGCTGACCATCACGCTCGGGAACCTGGTCGTGCTCGCGCCGATGCTGCTCAACAGCCACGCGGGCACCAAGTACGGCATCCCGTTCCCGGTGTTCGCCCGCGCGTTCTACGGGGTGCGCGGGGCGAACCTGGTGGCGCTGCTGCGGGCGTTCGTGGCGTGCGCGTGGTTCGGCATCCAGACCTGGGTGGGCGGCAAGGCGCTGCACGTGATCGTCGGGCGGCTGGCGGGCGAGGCGTGGACCGGCGCGCCGGTGGTGCTGGGCCAGGTGTGGACGCTGTGGCTGTGCTTCCTGGTGTTCTGGGCGGTGCAGATGCTGGTCATCTGGCGGGGCATGGAGGCGATCCGGCGGTTCGAGAACTGGACGGCCCCGCTGGTGTCGGTCGGGTTCCTGGTGCTGCTGGCGTACGTGGCGGTGAAGGCGGGCGGGTTCGGGCCGATCCTGTCCGAGCCGTCGAAGCTGGGCTGGGGACCGGACTTCTGGAAGGTGTTCTTCCCCGCGCTGATGGGGATGATCGCGTTCTGGTCGACGCTGTCGCTGAACATGCCGGACTTCACCCGGTTCGGCGGGAGCCAGCGCAAGCAGGCGCTCGGGCAGGTGCTGGGGCTGCCGACCACGATGACGTTCATCGCGGTGGTGGCGATCCTGACCACCTCGGGCGCGGTCGCCCTGTACGGCGAGGCGATCTGGGACCCGGCGGAGCTGGCGAGCCGGTTCGACAGCACGGCGGTGGTGCTGGTCGCGCTGGTGTCGCTGGTGCTGGCGACGGTGTCGGCGAACCTGGCGGCGAACGTGGTGAGCCCGTCGTACGACTTCTCCAACGCGTTCCCGCGCCGGATCAGCTTCGCGGTGGGCGGGCTGATCACGGGTGTGCTCGGCGTGCTGATCCAGCCGTGGCGGCTGATCTCCGACCCTGGCATCTACATCTTCGCGTGGCTCGGGTTCTACGGCGGGCTGCTGGCGTCGGTGGCCGGGGTGTTCGTCGCCGGGTACTGGGTGCTGGCGCGGACCCGCCTCGAACTGCCCGACCTGTACCTGTCCGGGCGCGGGGCCTACTGGTTCACCGGCGGCTGGAACTGGCGGGCGGTGGCGGCGACCGCGCTCGGGTCGCTGCTGGCCGTCGGCGGCGCCCACGGCGGACCGTTCCCGGCGGACGGGCTCATCCCGCTGCTCAAACCGCTCTACGACTACAACTGGGTCGTCGGCCTGGTGGTCGGCATGGCCGGCTACCTGGTGCTGGCGCCACGGAAGGAGCAGGCGTGAACGACGTCGTCCGCGCGGCACTGGTCCAGCGGAAGTGGACCGGGTCCAAGGAGAGCATGGTGGCGAGCGCCGTGGAGGCGATCGCGTCGGCGGCCTCGCAGGGGGCGCGGGTGGTGTGCCTGCAGGAGCTGTTCTACGGGCCGTACTTCTGCCAGGTGCAGGACCCGGAGTTCTACTCCTACACCGAGGGCGTCCCGGACGGGGAGACCACCGAGCTGATGCGGGAGGTCGCGGCGCGGCACGGGGTGGTGCTGGTCGTGCCGGTGTACGAGCAGGAGCAGCCCGGCGTGTACTACAACACCGCCGCGGTGATCGACGCGGACGGCACGTACCTGGGCAAGCACCGCAAGAACCACATCCCGCAGGTGAAGGGGTTCTGGGAGAAGTTCTACTTCCGGCCCGGCAACCTGGGCTACCCGGTGTTCGACACGGCGGTGGGCCGGATCGGCGTGTACATCTGCTACGAGCGGCACTTCCCCGAGGGCTGGCGGGCGCTGGGGCTGGCGGGCGCCCGGATCGTGTTCAACCCGTCCGCGACCAGCCGGGGCCTGTCGCAGTACCTGTGGCGGCTGGAGCAGCCCGCGGCGGCGGTGGCGAACGAGTACTTCGTCGGCGCGATCAACCGGGTCGGCGTGGAACCGCTGGGGGACAACGACTTCTACGGGCAGTCGTACTTCGCGGACCCGCGCGGGCAGCTGATCGGCGAGGCGGCCTCGGACACCGAGGACGAGGTCGTGGTGCGGGACCTGGACATGGGGCTGCTGGCCGAGGTGCGGGACCTGTGGGCGTTCTACCGGGACCGCAGGCCGGACACCTACGAGGGGCTGGTGACGCCGTGAGGACGCTGATCAGCGGCGGGCTGGTGGTGAACGCGGCCGGGTCGGTGCGGGCGGACGTGCTGGTGGAGGGCGAGAAGGTCGCGGCGCTGCTCGCTCCGGGGCTGGAGCTGGCGCCGGACGTGGACGAGCGGGTCGACGCGAGCGGGAAGTACGTGATCCCCGGCGGGGTCGACGCGCACACCCACATGGAGATGCCGTTCGGCGGGACGCGGTCCAGCGACGACTTCACCAGCGGCACGGTCGCGGCGGCGTGGGGCGGGACGACCACGATCATCGACTTCGCCGTGCAGGCCAAGGGGACCTCACTGCTGTCCACTTTGGACAAGTGGCACGCCAAGGCGGACGGCAAGTGCGCGGTGGATTACGGGTTCCACATGATCGTGTCGGACGTGGACGACTCCTCGCTCAAGGAGATGGGCGCCTGCCTGGACGCGGGCGTGAACTCGTTCAAGGTGTTCATGGCCTACCCCGGCGTCTTCTACGCCACCGACGGGGAGATCCTGCGCGCGATGCAGCGGGCGCGCGAGATCGGCGGCACGGTCATGGTGCACGCCGAGAACGGCATCGCGATCGACGAGCTGGTCGCCCAGGCGCTCGCCGAGGGGCGCACCGACCCGGTGCAGCACGGGCTCACCCGGCCGCCGGAGCTGGAGGGCGAGGCGACCTCGCGGGCCATCGCGCTGGCGAAGGTCACCGGGGCGCCGCTCTACGTCGTGCACCTGTCGGCGGCGCAGGCGCTCGACGCGGTCACCGAGGCGCGGGACACCGGGCAGAACGTGTTCGCCGAGACCTGCCCGCAGTACCTCTACCTGTCGCTGGAGGACCTGGCGCGCCCCGGTTTCGAGGGCGCGAAGTACGTGGCCTCCCCGCCGCTGCGGCCGGTCGAGCACCAGGCGCGGCTGTGGCGGGGGCTGCGCACCAACGACCTGTCGGTGGTCTCGACCGACCACTGCCCGTTCTGCTTCGCCGACCAGAAGGTGCTGGGGCGGGGCGACTTCTCCAAGATCCCCAACGGGGTGCCGGGCGTGGAGCACCGGATCGACCTGCTGCACCAGGGTGTCGTGCGCGGCGAGATCGGGCTGGAGCGGTGGGTGGAGATCTGCTCGACCACCCCGGCCCGGATGTTCGGGCTGCACCCGCGCAAGGGCGTCGTCGCGCCGGGGGCCGACGCGGACCTCGTCGTGTACGACCCGGCCGCGAGGCAGACCATCTCGGCGGCCACGCACCACATGAACGTGGACTACTCGGCGTTCGAGGGGTTCGAGCTGACCGGGCGGGTCGAGGTGGTGCTCTCGCGCGGGCGGGTCGTGGTGGACCGGAGCGGGTTCCGGGGGTCGGCCGGGCACGGGCGGTTCCTGGCCCGCGAGCTGAACCAGTACCTGGTGTGAGGGGATGAGCGTGGACTTCGGCGTGGTGCTCCAGACCGACCCGCCCGCGCGGGCCGTCGTGGAGTCGATGAGGGCGGCGGAGGGCTCGGGGTTCGGCTACGGCTGGACGTTCGACTCGGTCGTGCTGTGGCAGGAGCCGTTCGTCGTGTACTCGCAGGTCCTGGCGGCGACGAAGGACCTCGTGGTGGGGCCGATGGTGACCAACCCGACCACCCGCGACTGGTCGGTGACGGCCTCGCTGTTCGCGACGCTGAACGACATGTTCGGCAACCGGACGGTGTGCGGGATCGGGCGCGGGGACTCGGCGCTGCGGGTGCTCGGGCGGGAGCCCGCGACGCTCGCGGAGCTGAGGTCGGCGATGCGGGTGATCAAGGACCTGGCGGAGGGGCGCGAGGCGTCGCCGCACGGCGTCCCGGTGCGCATCCCGTGGGTGCGGGACGGGAAGCTGGAGGTGTGGATGGCGGCCTACGGGCCGAAGGCGCTCAAGCTGGTCGGCGAGCAGGCGGACGGGTTCATCCTGCAGACGGCCGACCCGGACATCGCGCGGTGGACCATCGGGGCGGTGCGCGAGGCCGCCGCCGGGGTCGGGCGGGACCCGGCGTCGGTGGCGGTGTGCGTGGCGGCGCCCGCGTACGTCGGGGCGGACCTGCCGCACCAGCGCGACCAGCTGCGGTGGTTCGGCGGGATGGTCGGGAACCACGTTGCGGACCTGGTGGCGCGGTACGGGGACTCCGGGGCGGTGCCCCGCGCGCTGACCGACTACATCGCCGGGCGGGAGGGGTACGACTACGCGCACCACGGGCGGGCCGGGAACCGGTCGGCGGACTTCGTGCCCGACTCCATCGTGGACCGGTTCTGCCTGGTCGGTCCGGCGGCGGCGCACGTGGAGCGGTTGCGGGAGCTGGCGGAGCTGGGCGTGGACCAGTTCGCGCTGTACCTGATGCACGACGAGAAGGACAAGACGATGGCGGCCTACGGGGCCGAGGTGATCCCGAACGTGTGACCGGTGGTCGCTGGCGGCGGGGAATTGTCGGACCCCGCCGCTAGCTTTCCCGGCATGGGCGAGAACGGGACTTGGGAACTGCTGGAACGGGTCTGGGCGGGGGCCGCGCCGGAGGCGCTGGCGGCTCGGGAGGCGCTGCTGACCGGCGGCGGGGACCGGGTGGAGGCCGCGGCGGTGCTGGAGGCGCACCTGCCGGGGTTCCTGGCGCGGCTGCGGGAGGCGTGCGAGGGGGCGTCGAGCGCGGAGCTGGTGGCGCACGACGCGGTCGTGGAGCGGGCGCTGTGGGAGCTGGACCGGGAGGACGTGCACGCGGTCCTGGACGGGTCGGACGACGGGTTCCTGTACGCGCGGGGGTTCGTGGTGGCGCTGGGGCGGCGGTACTGGGAGGCGGTGCTGGCCGACCCGGAGGTGGGCGTGGAGGACGCCGAGTGCGAGCGGATGTGCTACTTCTTCACGCACCTGCACGACGAGAAGTTCGGCGAGTGGCCGCCCCGGACGGGGATCTCGCGGGAGACGGGGTCGAACCCGGCGGGGTGGGCCTAGTCGGCGGGGGCGGGCTCCCGACCGGCACGCGGGCTCGGCGGTGGTTCGCGGTGGCGGTTCGCAGCGGTGGTTCGCGGTGGCGGTGATCGTTTGCGCTGATCACGGACCGCTTGGATCACCCGCGCGACTCACCCGGCGGTGCTACCGTCGGAAGGGTGATCGACTTCGAGAAGGCGTCCGTGTTCAAGCTCGCGCCGTGCGCTCCGGAGGACATCGCTCCACAGGTGTCCCCGATCATGGTGCGCGGCGAGCAGATCGTCTCGTGCTTCAAGACCGTGCGGGACTTCGTCGTGTTCACCGACAAGCGGGTCATCGCGGTGAACGTCCAGGGCATGACCGGGCGGAAGAAGGACTTCACCTCGCTGCCCTACAGCCGGGTCCAGGCGTTCTCCATCGAGACCGCCGGGACGTTCGACCTCGACGCCGAGCTGGACCTGTGGTTCAGCGGGCTGGGCAAGGTCCGGTTGGAGTTCAAGGGGCACGCCGACGTGCGGTTGCTCGCGCAGGTCATCGGCACGTACGTGCTGGGCTGAGCGGGCCCGCGCCCGGCGGGTGCGGCTGACCGGGTGCGGCTGGACCGGCGGCGCCGGTGCCGACCGGTCTACTGGATCGGCCGCGTCGTCCCGTCCCACTCCCCCGCCGCCGCTCCCGGCAGCAGCTCGCCCAACTGCCGGGGGTACACCAACTCGTCCGTGCCGGTCAGCTCCTCGACCGTCCACCACCGATGCCGGGTGATCGTGTCGCGCTCGTACTCCTGGAAGCCCGACACGTCGACCGCGCGCCCGCCGTCGACCCGCGCGACGAAGAACCACTCCTCCGCCGCCGTGCGCACCCCGCCGAAGTCCAGCACCTTCCGCCGCACCCACACCGGTCCGACCAGCGCCTCCGGGTCCAGCTCGAACCCGGTCTCCTCGCGCGCCTCCCGCACCGCCGCCGCCCGCAGGTCCTCGCCGCGCTCGACCGCGCCGCCGACGGTGAACCAGAACAGCTCCCCCGGCTCGCTCGGGTCGAAGCCCTCGAACAGCAGCAGCCGCCCGCGCTCGTCGAGCAGCAGCACCCGCGCGGCCACCCGCTTGCGCGGGGCGCCGGGCTCGGCCTCCGGCTCCGGTTCGGCGATCTCGAAGTAGCCGGGCGTCGGCGCGGTGCCCGCCAGGTGCAGCCAGCGCACCGACCGCCGCCTGCGCAGCGCGAGCGTGTCCCGGACGGCGTCGTTGTGCACCCGCCGGGCCAGCACGACCCGCTGCTCGGCGTCCACCAGCTCGGCCGCCAGCGCGGACGGCAGGCCGTCCCGGTCCAGCCCGGCCAGCAGCGGGGCCAGCTCGTTCTCCACGGCCTCGCGCTCGCCCTTGGCGGCCACCTCGGCGCGGTCCGCGGCAGCCCGCAGCTCCTTCGACCCGCTCACCGCCGCCACCACCCGCGCCACCACGGCCCGGCGCGCGAGCGCGGCGTCCAAAGCCGCCCAGGCGGCGTCGGTGCGCACGTGCAGCCGGTCCAGCCGGTTCGCGGTGGCCAGCGCCCACGGTCCGAGCACGGCGACGGTGCCGAGCAGCACGGCCAGCGCCGTGACCAGCGAGGACAGCGTCACCGCCCGGCCTCCGCGACCCGTCTCGGGTTGGCGGCCACGGCGCTCTCGTACACCCGCAGCACCTGCGCTGCCACGACCGACCAGTCGAACGTCTGCACCCGCGCCCGCCCGGCCGCCGCGTACTCGGCGCGCCGCTCCGGGTCGGCGAGCAGGTCGCGCAGCGCCCCGCGCAGCGCCACCGCGTCGCCCACCGGGGTGAGCACGCCCGCCGCGCCGTCGTCCAGCACCCGGCGGAAGGCGTCCAGGTCGCTCGCCGCGACCACCGCGCCCGCCGACATCGCCTCGGTCAGGATGATCCCGAAGCTCTCGCCGCCGGTGTTCGGCGCGCAGTAGACGTCGACGCTGCGCAGCGCACGCGCCTTCGTCTCGTCGTCGACCATGCCGAGGAAGTCGATCCGGTCGGCCAGCTCCGGCCCGGCCTGGGCCCGCAGCGCCGCCTCGTCGCCCCGGCCGACCACGAGCAGCCGCACGTCCGGCAGGTCCAGCCCGCGCACCGCCTCCAGCAGCACCGGCATCCCCTTGCGGGGCTCGCTGTAGCGGCCGACGAACCCGATCGTGCCGCCGGGTCGCGGGTAGCCGTCGAGCGGGGTCGCGTCGGCGAAGAAGTCCACGTCGACGCCGTTCGGGATCTCCACCGCGTCGCCGCCCAGGTGCTCGACCTGCACCCGCCTGGCCAGCGCGGACACCGCGATCCGGGCGGTGATCTTCTCCAGGAACGGCTGGAGCACCCCCTGGAACGCGGACAGCATCTTGGAGCGGGGCGTGGAGGTGTGGAAGGTCGCCACGATCGGCCCGTCCGCGACCATCAGCGCCAGCATGGCCAGCGACGGCGCGGTGGGCTCGTGCAAATGCAGCACGTCGAAGTCGTGCTCGGCGATCCACCGCCGCACCCGCGCGTACGACACCGGCCCGAACGACAGCCGCGCCACCGACCCGTTGTAGGGGATGCCGACGGCCCGCCCGGCCGGGGTGACGAACTCCGGCAGCGGCGTGTCGTCGTCGGCGGGCGCGAGCACGTCGACCTCGTGGCCGAGCCCGCGCAGCGCCCTGGCCAGGTCGACCACGTGCGCCTGCACGCCGCCGGGCACGTCGAACGAGTACGGGCAGACGATGCCGACCCTCACGCGCTCTCCCCGCGCCGCTCCAGGACCCGGCGCAGCGCCCGCTGCCTGCTCTCCGGCAGGTCCTCGATCCACAGCTTCTGCAGCATGTGCCAGTCGGTGGGGTGGGCGGCGATGTCGGCGGCGAACACGTCGGCCAGCGCCTGCGTGGCGGACGGCACCCCGGACGGGCCGGAGACGCGCACCGGCGGGTGGACGCGGACCACCCAGCCGTCCTCGGTGAACCACGAGCCGGTGGGCAGCAGCGCGGCCCCGGTGGTGGCGGCCAGGGTGGCGGGTCCGGCGGGCATCATGGTCCGGCGGCCGAAGAACGTGACCGGGACGCCACCGGCGGTGAGGTCGCGGTCGGCCAGGAGCACGACCACCTTGTTCTCGCGCAGCCGCTCGGCCAGCACGACGGCCGGGTTGCGCTCGCCGCCGGTCAGCGGCAGCACCTCGAAGCCCAGGCTCTCCCGGAACTCGACGAACCGCCGGTAGACCGACTCGGGCTTGAGCCGCTCGACGACCGTGGTCAGCGAGCCCGCGTGCCCCACGAGCCACACACCGCCCATGTCGTAGTTGCCGCTGTGCGGCACGGCCAGGACGGCGCCCCGGCCCTCGGCGAGCGCGGCGTCCAGGTTCTCGGCGCCGGTGACGTTGCGTGCCACGTTCCGGTAGGTGGCGTCGAGGTCGGCCGACGGGAGCCGGAACGACTCGCGCCAGTACCGGGCGTAGGAGCGCATGGCCAGCCTGACCAGCTCGTCCAGCTCGGCCTCGCCCGCGCGCGGCACCACCCGGCGCAGGTTGGCGCGCAGCTGCGCCACGCCCTCGCCGCCCCGGCCGGTGACCCAGTCGGCGGCCCGGTCGAACAGGACCTTGGCCAGGCCCTCCGGCATCAGCCTGACCAGTCGCCAGCCAGCGGCGTAGCCGAGGTCGGCCAGCTTGTCCTTCACCGGGTCCCCTCTTCGGACGTCCCCGGCGCGGGCCGCGCCGGGTCCAGCTCACGGGCCGAGCGGGCGGCGGACAGCAACCGCTGCACGACGGTGGCCACCACCAGCGCGAGCAGCGCGTACATCGCGACGGGTAGGACGTACGGCACGCCCAGCCCGTGCAGGCCGACGCCGGTCAGGGCGATGATGCACCGCTCGGCGCGCTCGGCGAGCCCGCCGTCGGCGCTGAGCCCGCTGGCCTCGGCGCGGGCCTTCACGTAGGAGATGACCTGCGCGCCGACCAGGCAGGCGAGCGCGGCGACCGCGACGGCCCGCTCACCGGCGGTGAAGGCCCACCAGGCGATGGCGGCGAACAGCGCGCCGTCCGTGATCCGGTCGCAGGTGGCGTCGAGCACCGCCCCGAAGGGCGTGCCGCCGCCCTGGGCTCGGGCCATCGAGCCGTCGATCAGGTCGAACAGCACGAACAGGGCCATGACGACCGCCCCCGCGAACAGGTGCCCTGCGGGGATGAGCCAGAGGGCCGACGCGGTGGAGCCGACGGCGCCCACGACGGTGACGGCGTTCGGGGTGAGGCCGCGCTTGAGCAGCCACGCCCCCACGGGGTCGGAGAGGCGGGACACGGAAGCACGGGCGAAGAAGTTCAGCATGGGCTGGCGGCTGCACCTACCGGCGGGGAGGACGTGGTCGCCAGCAGCCTAACGAGCCTGCTCACCCGAGCTTGCGGTGGTCCCTGGAGATCCCCTCCAGCAGGTCCTCCAGCAGCTCCCCGCGCAGCGCCACGCGCTCCAGCCTGCCGAACAGGTGGAGGTACTCGCGGACGTCGTGCGGGTCGGTGATGGTGGCGTTGCCGGTGAGCACGCTGAGCGTGACGTAGCGCTCGTCGTAGACCTGGAACCCGTGCAGCACGACCGCGCTGACCTCGGCGGACCACGGCACGACGGCGAGCTGCACGTTGGGCCTGCGGCTGAGCCGCCGCAGGTGCTCGATCTGCTCGCACATCAGGTCGGCCGAGCCCATGCGCCAGCGCAGGGCGCTCTCGCTGAGCAGGAAGACGAACCTGCGGTTCAGGTCCTCCATGCGGCCTCGCCGGGCGCGCAGGGCGCCGATGGCGGTGTCCTGCTCGTGGGTGGGTGTCGCGGACAGGACGACGCGCAGGTAGTCCTCCGTCTGCAGCAGGGTCGGCACCCCGGAGATCTGGAAGAACCTGCTGGTGGTGGCTCGGGCCTCGATCCGGGCGACGGTCTGCTGGTGGCGGTGGGCGCCCCGGTGCAGCACCACTCGGCGGGTCTCCGCCTCGGCGTGCAGCTGGCGGGCCAGCTCGACCAGCTCGACCTTGGTCTCCCTGGTCGCCGACAGCTCGGCGACCAGTCTCTCCACGTCGGTCACGGAGGGGAGGAGCATCCCGTTCTCGATCTTCGAGAGCTTCGACTGGCTCATCCCGGTCGCGCGCGCGGTGGCCGTTCCGGTCATCTTGGCCTCCGTGCGCAGCCTGCGTAACTCGCGCGAGAGCCGTTCTCGGGCCAGCCGCGAACGCTCAGGTGCGGTCATGAAACGCACGGTATCGATGCGCGGGACTTGTGACGATCGGCCATGGCGGTGCATTGCGACCCGCCCGAGAATCACCCATTAGTGATCTACGAGGTAGGCATGTGCGCGCACAGTAATCACGATGCCCGGTCCGGCGGGCGGCACGGGTGAAGTGCGCGGGTTCCGGCGTTGACCTGGGGCAGGACGGAGGACACTGGCGCGCGGCCCGTGGCCTGGGGAGCTGGTAGGGGTGGACCTGGTGGCACGCACGGGTGAGCCGCGCACGAGTGAGCGGGTCGGTGTGCGGATGCGCGTGCGCGTCGCACTCGGCGGCCACGCACGGTGATCAACGACGGGTTGCGGCGGGTGGGTGACCGCGGTCTCACACGGGGGCAAAACGGGCATGTCACGTGCGGGCGCGGGCGGGTTCGCCGACAGCGGAAGTGATCGGCGTCTCACCGGTTGGGAGCGCGGGGCGGGGCCGTCCGGTGACCGAGAGGTGTGATGACCCGGCCACCTGGTGAGCGGGAACGCGCACCGGATCGCGTGAACCGCGCGCGGGAGAGCGGCGCTCGGGGCGCGGGTGAGCGTTTCGGCGCGCGGAAAGCGGGGGGAAGGCGGCGCGGAACGGCGGGGCGGGGTGGTGTGCGGGGCAGCGTTGCGGCGCGGAACGGCCTGCGGCCCCGCACAGCGGCGCGGCGCGGCGGTGTGCGGCCCGCGTTGCGGGGCGGGATGGCGTGGGACCCGCAGGGCCGCGCGGAACAGCGTGCGGGGCCGCGTTGCGGTGCGGGGCTTGCGCGGCGGCGCGGGACCGGGAGCGGTTCCACCCCGCCGCGCGGCTCAGCCCTCGGCGGTCCAGGCGTCGGCCAGCAGCCGCCGGGTGTCCCCCAGCAGCTCCGGCAGCACCTTGGTCTGCCCGATCACCGGCATGAAGTTCGCGTCCCCGCCCCACCGGGGCACCACGTGCTGGTGCAGGTGCGCGGCGATGCCCGCGCCCGCCACGGCGCCCTGGTTCATGCCGATGTTGAACCCGTGCGGCCTGGACGCCCGGCGCACCACCCGCATCGCCTTCTGGGTGAACTCCGCCAGCTCCACCGTCTCCTCCGGGGTGAGGTCGGTGTAGTCCGGGACGTGCCGGTACGGCAGCAGCATCAGGTGGCCGGGGTTGTACGGGAACAGGTTGAGCAGCGCGAACACCAGCTCGCCCCGCGCCACCACCAGGCCCTCCTCGTCGGTGAGGCCCGGCACCCGGCAGAACGGGCAGCCCTCGGGCGCGTCGCCCACGGCCTTGCCCTCCCCGCGCACGTACGACAGGCGGTGCGGGGTCCACAGGCGCTGAAGCGCGTCGTGGACCCCGACCCCGTCCTGCTCCTCGCGCTCGGGCGTCACTTGACGAGTTCCGCCGTGGGGGAGGCGTTCTCGCGGCGGGAGATCCAGCCGACCACCGTGGCGACGGCCTGCTCGACCGGGACGCCGTTGATCTGGGTGCCGTCGCGGAACCGGAACGACACCGCGCCGGACTCGACGTCCTTGCCGCCCGCGAGCAGCATGAACGGCACCTTCTGCGTGGTGTGGTTGCGGATCTTCTTCTGCATCCGGTCGTCGGAGGCGTCGATCTCGACCCGCACCCCGTGCTTCTTGAGCTCCTCGGCCACCGCGAACAGGTGGTCGGCGTGCTCGTCGGCGATCGGGATGCCCACGACCTGCACCGGGGCCAGCCACGCCGGGAACGCGCCCGCGTAGTGCTCGGTCAGCACGCCGAAGAACCGCTCGATCGAGCCGAACAGGGCGCGGTGGATCATCACCGGGCGCTGGCGGGAGCCGTCGGGGCCGGTGTACTCCAGCTCGAAGCGCTCGGGCAGGTTGAAGTCCAGCTGGATGGTGGACATCTGCCAGGTGCGGCCGAGCGCGTCCTTGGCCTGCACGGAGATCTTCGGGCCGTAGAACGCCGCGCCGCCGGGGTCGGGCACGAGCTCGAGGCCGGAGTCCTCGGCGGCGACGCGCAGCGTCTCGGTGGCCGTGGCCCACAGCTCGTCGCTGCCGACGTACTTCTCGTCGTTGCGGGTCGACAGCTCCAGGTAGAAGTCGTCGAGGCCGTAGTCGCGCAGCAGGCCGAGCACGAACGACAGGAGCGACTTCAGCTCCTCCTGCACCTGGTCCATGGTGCAGAAGATGTGCGCGTCGTCCTGCGTCATGCCGCGCACGCGGGTCAGGCCGTGGATCACGCCGGACTTCTCGTAGCGGTAGACCGAGCCGAACTCGAACATGCGCAGCGGCAGCTCGCGGTAGGAGCGCCCGCGCGACCGGAAGATCAGGTCGTGGAACGGGCAGTTCATCGGCTTGAGGTAGTAGTCCTGGCCGGGCTTGCGGACCGTGCCGTCGTCGTTGTACTCGGCGTCGAGCTGCATCGCCGGGTACATGCCGTCGCGGTACCAGTCGAGGTGCCCGGAGGTCTCGAACAGGTTGCCCTTGGTGATGTGCGGCGAGTAGACGAACTCGTAGCCCTCCTGCTCGTGGCGGGCGCGCGAGTAGTCCTCCATCGCCTTGCGGATGACGCCGCCGCGCGGGTGGAAGACCGCGAGGCCCGAGCCGATCTCGTCGGGGAAGCTGAACAGGTCCAGCTCCACGCCGAGCTTGCGGTGGTCGCGGCGCTCGGCCTCGGCGAGCAGCTCGATGTGCCTGTCCAGCGCCTCCTGCGACTCCCACGCGGTGCCGTAGACGCGCTGGAGCTGCGGGTTCTTCTCGTTGCCGCGCCAGTAGGCGGCGGCGACGCGGGTGAGCTTGAACGCCGGGATGTGCTTGGTGGTGGGCAGGTGCGGGCCGCGGCACAGGTCGCCCCACACGCGCTCGCCGGAGCGCGGGTCGAGGTTGTCGTAGATGGTCAGCTCGCCGCCGCCCACCTCCATGACCTCGGCGGTGTCCACGCCGCCCTTGACGTCGACCAGCTCCAGCTTGAACGGCTCGGACGCCAGCTCGGCCTTCGCGGCGTCGGTGGACTCGACCACGCGGCGGGTGAACCGCTGCGCGCCCTTGACGATCGCCTTCATGCGCTTCTCCAGCGCGGCGAGGTCCTCCGGGGTGAACGGCCTGTCGACCTGGAAGTCGTAGTAGAAGCCGTCCTTGACCGGCGGGCCGATGCCCAGCTTGGCCTCGGGGAACTGCTGCTGCACGGCCTGGGCGAGCACGTGCGCGGTGGAGTGCCGGATGACCGAGCGGCCGTCCTCGGTGTCGGCGGCGACCGCCTCGACCTCGACGTCGACCTGCGGGGTCCAGGACAGGTCGCGCAGGTGGCCCTCGGCGTCGCGGACGACCACGATCGCGTCGGGGCCCTTGCCGGGCAGGCCTGCCTCGCGCACGGCGGTCCCAGCGGTGGTCCCCGCCGTCACCACCACGCGAGGCGGGGCGAGTGCGGATGCGGGACTTGGCTGGGACACGGTGACTCCTAGGTAGTGGGTGCGGGCTGCCGCCCGGCTCGTCGGTTCTACCTGGAGATGTTATCGGTGGTGACCCACCTGTTTACCGCCAGGATGCGCGGCGGGGTGGGCCGGGTAGCCCGGTCGGGGCACGGCGGGGAGCCCCGACCGGGGTGGTCACCAGGCGACCGGCAGCCTGTCCAGGCCGTGCAGGTTGTGGTGGCCGGGGCGCAGGCCCAGTTCCTCGTCCGGGGCGGTCAGGCGCAGGGTCGGGAAGCGCCGGAGCAGGGCGGGCAGCGCGACCCGCAGCTCCACGCGGGCGAGCTGCTGGCCGAGGCACTGGTGGCGGCCGTGGCCGAACGCCAGGTGGTGGGCGGTCGGCTCGCCCCGGTGCAGGTCGAGCGACTCGGGCGCGGGGAACCTGGCGGGATCGCGGTTGGCGGCCTGGAGCGAGAGGGTCGCAGCAGCTCCTCGACAGCCGCCTTCACCGGGTCCTCGCCCTTCAGCAGGGCGTGGAACTGGGCGCGACCGCCCGGTGCCACGCGCTCGCGGTCGCGCAGCAGGGCGAGGGCGCTCAGGCCGATCACGGCGGCGGTGGTGTCCGCGCCAGCGCCGAGCAGGGAGGTGGCCAGGCCCGCGACCTCGTCGACGCGCAGGCCGCCGCCCGCCAGCGCGCTGATCAGGTCGTCGTCCGGAGCGACCCGCTTGGCCCCGGCGAGGTCGGCGAGGTGCTCCTGGACTCGGGCGTAGGCGGCGAACCGGGCGTCGGGCCGCTCGTCGGGCGAGGCCATCAGGTCGACCTGCTCCAGGAACGCGGCCCGGTCGGTGTGGGGCACGCCGAGCACGTCGCAGATGATCGCCGCGGGCACCGGCTTGGCGTAGTCGCGCACCAGGTCCGCCGCGCGGCCGCGCTCGGCCATGGCGTCCAGGTGCTCGGTGGTGGCGCGCTCGGCGGCGCCGGCGAGCGCATGGGTGCGGCGGACGGCGAACCAGCCGGTGAAGAGCCTGCGGTAGCGGGTGTGCTCGGGCGGGTCGGTGCCGGCGAGGTCGCCGAGCGGGGCGGGCGGCATGGCCGCGTCGAGGCCGGGGACCGGGTGGTGGGCCAGCTCCGGGCGGGAGCTGAACCGGTGGTCGGCCAGGACGGCGCGGACCTGGGCGTGGCCGGTGGCGAGCCAGCCGAGCGCGGGCCACAGGTGCTCGGGGGCGGTTCCCGCGAGCAGGGCGCGCAGGGTCTCGGTGATCGGCGAAAACGGCTGGTCCTCGGCGAACCAGCGCAGCCCGGCGGGCATGGGCTCGACGGGGCCGAAGCCGCTTCCAGGGAACGGCAGGAACACCAGCGGCACGGGCGGGGTGCTGACCGTCGCGACGCTCTCGCTGACCTGGCCGAGCGCGATCGTGAGCCGGACCAGGGCGAGCGGGAGCAGGACGTGGAGGCCCAGCGCGGCCAGCGGTCCCAGCGGGGCAGCACCGGTTCCGCGTGCGCCACCCAGGGGTCCTCGACCAGGGCGGTGGGGTCGAGCCCGTCGAGCGCGGTGTGGTCGCCGAACCGCTTGCGCAGTCCGGTGGTCCTGACGGCTGGGTCGTTCACGTCGCCCCCCCTTGGGTGTGCGGTGTCAGGCGCGGCGAACGGTGATGTCGCCGCAGGAGCGACTCGACGCGGCCGTGGCCGGTGTGCGCGTCGAGCCACAGCGAGGTGCCCGCGACGACGCCGACCTCGATGTCGCCCATGCCGCTCTCCAGCACCGAGGAGCCCTGGGTCAGGGCGGCCTTGACGTGGCCGTTGGCGGACTTGGCGTCGACGGCGCCCCCGGCGCGGCCGATCTCGACGTCGCCGTTGGCGGAGCGGACGCGGGTGTCGCCGGTGACCTCGTCGACGCGGGTGGGGCCGTTGGAGTTCTTGACCTGCGCGGACCCCCGGATCTCGCCGACGACCAGGCTGCCGGAGCTGGTGCGCAGGTCGGCGTCGCCGTCGACGGCGGTGACGGCGGCGTGGCCGGTGGAGGTGCGCAGGCGCAGCGGGCCGGTGCGGTCGAGGGTGATGTCGCCGACGCCGGTCTTGGAGGAGCACTCGCCGAGCGGGCCGGTGGCGCGCAGGTCGCCCGCCTGGGCGGTGGCGGTGACGGCGGAGCCGGTGGGGAGGTCGAGGGCGAGGTCGACGGAGCGGGACTTGCGGGTGAGGTCGACGTGGAGCCAGGTTCGGGGGCCGGTGATCCGGAGCTCGCCGTCGACGAGCTCGGCGGTGACCTGGGCGGCGATCGCGACGTCGGACTCGTCGGCGGGGTTGGTGGGGCGGACGTGGACGGCGGTGGTGGCGCGGTCGGAGGCGGTGACGTGGACGGTGGCGACGGCGAGGTCCACCACGGCGGTGATCGGGGTGGGCGTGTCGAACTCGGGCATGGCTGGGTCCCCCTGCGGTTCTTCTGGCGCTCTCGGGTTTTTCCGGGTGCGTCGAACTCCTCCCCGCACGGGCGGGGAGGTCGTGGTGCGGTCGTGCTCTTCGCGGGGTGCGGCTAGCGGACCCACCCGCTGAACCGGCTGCCGCCGCGCCGGGCACGGGGTTCGGCGGCGCGCGCGTGCCGGTCGGCCAGCCGGAGGGCGTCGGCGGCGGCGCGGACGAGCCAGGCGTTGACCGAGCGCCCCTCCCCGGCGGCGGCCTCCTCGACGGCGGCCTTGAGCCGCTCGGGGAGCCGGACGTTGATGCGCGCGGTGGGGCCGTCCTCGCTGAAGGCGGGCGCGACGTCGGGGGCGGGCGCGTCGACGGCGGGGTCGGCGGGCGGCGCGGTGAGCCGCTCGGCGAGCGCGCCCACCCGCCACGGCCCACCCGCCACCGCCGACTCGGCGACGACGCGTTCCACCGGTCCTGCCACCCGGTCCAGCGCGGTGACGAGCTCGGGCAGGGACGCGGCGGACGCCCTCGGCCCGCCGCGCCGCCCAGCCTGCCGGTTCGGCGCATGACCGCCCCATCGCGCGAGCGCACCGGGGCTTCAGGACAGGAAGCCGCGCAGCAAAGCCGCCGTTCCCTCCAGGTGTTCCGCCATCGCGCGCCTCGCCGCCTCCGGGTCGCCGTCCAGGACGGCGTCGACCACCCTGGCGTGCTGGTCGTTCGAGTGCGCCAGGTTCGGCGGCAGGAGGGGGATGTGGTCCAGCAGGGCGTTCACCCGCATCCTGACGTCCGCGATCGCCGCCGTCAGGGACGGGGAGCCCGCCGCCTCCGCGATCGCCAGGTGCAGCCTGGAGTCCTTGCGGCGGTAGTCCGGCAGGCCCGCCTCCGCGCAGTCCGCCTGGCGGGCGCGCAGGTCGCGGCGGCGCTCGGGGGGCAGGGCGGTCCCGGCCGCCAGCTCCGCGGCGCCCGCCTCCAGCGCGGCGCGCAGCAGCAGGGCGTCCGACAGCTCTCCGGGGACGCCCGCCGCCCCGGAGGTGGGGTCCGGGAGGTCGCCGGTGATGAAGGTGCCGCCGTAGCGACCCCTGCGGGATTCGACGTAGCCGTTGTCCTGCAACGACTTCAGCGCCTCCCGCAGGGTCGCCCGGCTCACCCCGAGCCTGGCCGCCAGGTCGCGCTCGGCGGGCAGCCGGTCGCCGGGGGACACCACGCCCAGGCGCACCGCCTGCACCAGGCGCTCCACGGTCTCCTCGAACGCGTTGCCCGCCCGCACCGGGCGGAACAGCGCGTCGGTCAGCTCGACCACGGGGACGTCCCGCTCACAGCGGCGTCACGTAGGCGCCGGAGATGCCGCCGTCCACCAGGAAGTTCGACGCCGTCATGAACGACGAGTCGTCGCTCGCCAGGAACGCCACCGCCGCCGCGATCTCCTCCGGCTCGGCGAACCTGCCCAGCGGCACGTGGACCAGCCGCCGCGCGGCGCGCTCCGGGTCCTTCGCGAACAGCTCCCGCAGCAGCGGGGTGTTGACCGGTCCGGGGGACAGCGCGTTCACGCGCACGCCCTGCCGCGCGAACTGCACGCCCAGCTCCCGCGTCATCGCCAGCACCCCGCCCTTCGAGGCGGTGTACGAGATCTGCGAGGTCGCCGCGCCCATGGTCGCCACGAACGACGCCGTGTTGATCACCGACCCCCGCCCGCGCTCGACCATGTGCCCGATGGCGTGCTTGCTGCACAGGTACACCGACGTCAGGTTGACCTCCTGCACCCGCCGCCACGCCTCGATGCCCGTGGTCAGGATCGAGTCGTCGTCGGGCGGGGAGATGCCCGCGTTGTTGAACGCCACGTCCACCGCGCCGTAGGTGTCCGCGGTGGTCTGGAACAGGGCCCGCACCTGCTCCTCGTCGGTCACGTCCACCCGCACGAACAGCCCGCCGACCTCGTCGGCCGCCGCCTTGCCCGAGTCCGCGTCCACGTCGGCCACGACGACCTTCGCGCCCTCGGACGCCAACCTGCGCGCCGAGGCCAGCCCGATGCCGCTGCCGCCACCGGTGATCACCGCGACGCGGCCCTGGAGTCGTTCGACCATGCCCTGCTCCCTCTCGATCCGAGCGCCGGGACCTTGAGCGAGGTCCCGGCGAGCACCACGTCAGTGGGCGATGAAGACGTTCTTGACCTCGGTGAACGCGTCCAGCGCGTCCGGACCCAGCTCCCGGCCGAGACCGGACTGCTTGAACCCGCCGAACGGCGTCCAGTAGCGCACCGACGAGTGCGAGTTCACCGACAGGTTCCCGGCCTCGACCGCGCGCGAGACCCGCAGCGCCCGGCCGACGTCGCGGGTCCAGATCGACCCGGACAGCCCGAGGTCGCCCGCGTTCGCCAGGCGCACCGCGTCCTCCTCGTCGCGGAACGGCAGCACGACCACCACCGGGCCGAAGACCTCCTCCACCACGACCCGGTCGGTGGGCGCCACGGGCGAGAGCACCGTCGGCGGGAACCAGAAGCCCGGCCCGTCGGGCGCGCTCCCCCGGAACGCCACGGGCGCGCCGTCCGGCACGTAGGAGGCGACCCGCTCCCGGTGCGCGGCGGAGATCAGCGGCCCCATCTCGGTCTTCTCGTCGAGCGGGTCGCCCACCACCACGCCGCGCACGGCCGGCTCCAGCAGCTCCATGAACCGGTCGAACACGTTCTCCTGCACCAGGATGCGCGAGCGGGCGCAGCAGTCCTGCCCGGCGTTGTCGAACACCCCGTACGGCGCGGTCGCGGCGGCCTGCTCGATGTCGGCGTCGGCGAACACCACGTTCGCGCTCTTGCCGCCCAGCTCCAGCGTCACCCGCTTCACCTGCTCGGCGCACCCGGCCATGATCTTGCGGCCGATCGCGGGCGACCCGGTGAACACCACCTTCCGCACGTCCGGGTGCGTCACGAACCGCCACCCGGCGACGTCCCCGCGCCCCGGAACGACCTGGAGGACGTCCTCCGGGATGCCCGCCTCGCGGGCCAGCTCGGCCAGGCGCAGCGCGGTCAGCGGGGTCAGCTCGGCGGGCTTGAGCACCACGGTGTTCCCGGCCGCCAGCGCGGGCGCGAAGCCCCAGGCGGCCACCGGCATCGGGAAGTTCCACGGCACGATCACGCCCACCACGCCCAGCGGCTCCTGGAAGGTGACGTTCAGCCCGCCGGGCACCGGGATCTGCCTGCCGAACAACCGCTCCGGCGCGGCGGCGTAGTAGTGCAGCACGTCGCGGACGTTGCCCGCCTCCCAGCGCGCGTTGCCGATGGTGTGCCCGGAGTTGCGCACCTCCAGCAGCGCCAGCTCCTCGCGAGCCCCGTCGACCGCGTCGGCGAAGCGGCGCAGCAGCCGGGACCGGTCGGCGGGCGACACGGCCCGCCAGGCGGGCAGCGCGGCCGACGCGCGGGCGATCGCCGCGTCGACCAGCTCCACCGAGGCCGCCTCGACCTCGCCCACCCGCTCCCCCGTCGCCGGGTTGATCAGCTCCAACGCGGTCACGTCCCGCTCCCCTTCGCCGCCACGACAAGCGCTCCGAACAACCGCAGGTCCTCGGTCGCGACCTCCGGGTGGTACTGGACGCCGACCGCGAACGAGGCGGTCGGCAGCTCCACCGCCTCCACGACCCCGTCCGCCGCGCGCGCCACCACGACCAGCCCCTCGCCGAGCACGTCGACCGCCTGGTGGTGGTGGCACCGCACGGTCGCCGACTCGCCGAGCGCGGCGCCGAGCACGCTGGTGGGCGCGACGGCGAGGTCCACGTCCGCGAACACCCCCGGCGCCGGGTTGTGCCCGTCGACGTGCTGGACCAGCGTGCCGCCGAGGACGGTGTTGAGCACCTGCATCCCCCGGCACACCCCGAGCAGCGGCAGGTCGAGCTCCAGCGCGGCGCGGGCCAGCGCGGACTCGGCCGCGTCCCGGTCGGGCCTGGCCGGTCCGGTGCGCTCCTCGCGCTCGCGCCCGTAGGTCTCCGGGTCCAGGTCCGCGCCGCCCGCGAGCACCAGGCCGTCCAGGAAGCCGATCGACCCGGCGTCCCAGTCGCCGACCGGGGGCAGCAGCACGGGGTTGCCGCCCGCGCGCCACACCTGGTCCAGGTACTCGCGGTGCAGCACGGCGGCCGGGACGTCCCAGACGCCGAACGCCGCGCGTTCGAGGTAGGTGGAGATGCCGATGAGCGGCCTAGAGCCTCTCGAAGCCACGCGCTCGCTCCCAGTCGGTGATCGTCGAGTTGTACGCGGCCAGCTCCACGCGGGCGGCGTTGAGGTAGTGGTCGACCACCTCGTCGCCGAACGCGGCGCGGGCCGCGGCGCTGCCGTCGAGCAGCGCGGCCGACTCGTGCAGGGTGGTGGGCACGGTCGGCAGGTCGGCGGCGTAGGCGTTGCCGGTGAACTCCTCGCCCAGCTCCAGCTCGTTCTCCAGCCCGTGCAGGCCCGCGGCGATCAGCGCGGCGAGCGCCAGGTACGGGTTGACGTCGCCGCCGGGGACCCGGTTCTCGAACCGCAGGCCCGCGCCGTGGCCGACCACGCGCAGCGCGCACGTGCGGTTGTCCCGGCCCCAGGCGACCGAGGTCGGCGCGAAGCTGCCCTGCGCGTAGCGCTTGTAGGAGTTGACGTTCGGGGCGAGGAAGCAGGTGAACTCGCGCAGGCACGCGAGCTGCCCGGCGAGGAAGTGCCGCATCACGGCGGACATGCCGTGCTCGGCGGAGTCGTCGGCGAACGCGGGTGAGCCGTCCTCGGTCCGCAGGGACAGGTGCACGTGGCAGGAGTTGCCCTCGCGCTCGTTGTACTTGGCCATGAAGGTGAGCGACTTGCCGTGCTGCGCCGCGATCTCCTTGGCGCCGGTCTTGTAGACGCTGTGGTTGTCGCAGGTCAGCAGCGCCTCGTCGTACCGGAAGGTGATCTCGTGCTGGCCGGGGTTGCACTCGCCCTTGGCGCCCTCGACGCGCAGCCCCGCGCCCGCCATGTGGTTGCGGATGTCGCGCAGCAGCGGCTCGATCCGGCCGGTGCCCAGCAGCGAGTAGTCGACGTTGTACTGGTTCGCCGGGGTGAGGTCGCGGTAGCCGCTGGACCAGGCCTGCTCGTAGGTGTCGTTGAAGACGATGAACTCCAGCTCGGTGCCCGCGAAGGCGCGCAGCCCGCGCTCGGCGAGGCGGTCGAGCTGGCGGCGCAGCACCTGGCGCGGGGACACCGGGACCGGGTCGCCGCCGGTGGTCTCGACGTCGCACAGCACGAGCGCGGTGGCCGGGTGCCAGGGGACGCGGCGCAGCGTCGCGAGGTCGGGGCGCATGACGAGGTCGCCGTAGCCGCTGTCCCAGGAGGACGAGGCGTAGCCGGGCACGGTGTTCATCTCGACGTCCACCGCCAGCAGGTAGTCGCAGCCCTCGGCGGAGTGCTCCAGCACTTCGTCCACGAAGTAGCGGGCGGTGCAGCGCTTGCCCTGGAGGCGGCCCTGCATGTCCACTACCGCCACGAGGACGGTGTCGACCTCGCCGGTGGCGACCAGCTCGCGCAACTCCTCGACGGTGAGCATCCGCATCCCTCCAAAGGTATGTCAGCGAGCCATTGGCGGCCCATCTTGACACCATCGAGTGAGCCACGCCACCGTTGATCCCCCATTAAAAGGATCACTGCTAGCCCATTGGGGAGCGCAGATGGCCAAGCGTGTCGAGTACGAGGACGTGGGCGGGGACTACCTGGAGCAGCGGCAGCTCAAGCGGGGCGCCGCGGGCTGGGTGCTGCTGGCGGGGCTGGGCGTGTCCTTCGTGATCTCGGGTGACTTCGCCGGGTGGAACTTCGGCCTGGCGCAGGGCGGCTGGGGCGGGCTGGTGATCGCCACGGCCCTGATGGCCACGATGTACACCTGCATGGCGCTCGGGCTCGCGGAGCTGGCGGCGGCGCTGCCGGTGGCGGGCGCCGGGTACGGGTTCGCGCGGCGCGCGCTGGGGCCGCTGGGCGGGTTCGCGACCGGGATCGCGATCCTGATCGAGTACGCGATCGCGCCCGCCGCGATCGCGGTGTTCATCGGCGGGTACGTGGAGACGCTGGGGCTGTTCGGGCTGACCAGCTCGTGGCCGGTGTACCTGGTGTGCTTCCTGGTGTTCGTGGGCGTGCACCTGCACGGGGTCGGCGAGGCGCTGCGGCTGATGCTGGTCATCACCGGGGTCGCGGTGGCGGCGCTGGTGGCGTTCGTGGTCGGGATGGTCCCGAGGTTCGAGGCGGCGAAGCTGTTCGACGTCGTCGAGGGCGACGGGTTCCTGCCGTTCGGGTTCGCCGGGGTGCTGGGCGCGCTGGTGTACGGGATCTGGTTCTTCCTGGCGGTGGAGGGCGTGCCGCTGGCGGCCGAGGAGGCGCGGGACCCGAAGCGGGACATGCCGCGCGGGATCATGGCGGCGATGGCGGTGCTGCTGGTGTTCGCGGCGGCGATCCTGGTGCTGGCGCCGGGCGGCGCGGGGGCGGAGGCGCTGCGCGCGTCGGACAACCCGCTGCCGGACGCGGTGCGCGCGGCGTACGGCGGGGACACCTGGCTGGCGCGGGTGGTCAACTACGTGGGGCTGGCCGGGCTGGTGGCGAGCTTCTTCTCGATCATCTTCGCCTACTCGCGGCAGCTGTTCGCGCTCTCGCGGGCGGGCTACCTGCCGCGCTGGCTGTCGCGGACCGGGCGGCGCAAGACGCCCTACCTGGCGCTGATCGTGCCCGGCGCGATCGGGTTCACGCTGGCGTCGGTCACGCGGGACGGCGCGCTGCTGATCAACATCGCGGTGTTCGGCGCGGCGCTGTCGTACGTGCTGATGATGGTCTCGCACATCGTGCTGCGGGTGCGCGAGCCCGACCTGGACCGTCCCTACCGGACGCCCGGTGGCGCGGTGACCACCGGCGTCGCGCTCGTGCTGGCGGTCGCGGCGGTGGTCGCGACGTTCTTCGTGGACCGCTTCGCGGCCGGGATCACGGCGGGGATCGTGGTGATCGCCCTGGCCTACTTCTGGTTCTACAGCAGGCATCACCTGGTAGCCGCCGCCCCCGAGGAGGAGTTCGACGCGATAGCACGGGCGGAGCAAGAACTGGGCTGACTCGCACGGAGAGTCGCGAAGAATCATCACATCGTGAGGTCGCCGTTCAACCTGCTTCCGGGAACCCCTGGGTGTCGGGAACTGCACGAGGAGGAGGCATGGCATTGACGCACAGGACGCTCGCAGCAGGGGCGGCCATCGCGGCGCTGTTCGCCGCGGCGGGATTCGCGGTGGCCGCGCCCGCCACCACCGCCCCCAGCTACGAGGAGCAGGTGCGGCAGCTGACGAACCAGGAGCGGGTGGCGGGCGGTTGCCCAGCGCTGGCCTGGAACGACAAGCTCGCCGCCGCGGCCAAGGGCCACAACGACGAGATGGCCAAGACGGACACGCTCAGCCACACCGGCAAGGACGGGAGCAACCCCTCCCAGCGGATCGACCGGGCCGGGTACGACTGGCAGACCATCGGGGAGAACGTCGCGTTCGGCCAGAAGACGCCCGCCGAGGTGGTGAAGGCCTGGATGAACAGCCCGGTGCACAAGGCGAACATCATGAACTGCGCCTACCTGGACCTCGGCGTCGCGTACGCGCCGGACAAGAAGAACCGGCTGTACTGGACGCAGAACTTCGGGACGCTGCACGGCGTGCAGGCCGGGACGGCGAAGCCGACCACGACCACCGCGAAACCGACCACCACCACCACCAAACCCGCCACGGCCGCGACCAAACCGGCCGCGACGACCAAACCGGCGACGGGGGCCTCGGTGAAACCCACCGCGCCCCGCGACGACCTGGGAGCGGACCCGGAGCCGGAGTGAGCGGCCGGTCCGGGCTGAGCGGCTGACCGGCCGCCGGACTTGAGCACGGGACCCCGCCCCGCCGGCGAGCCGGCGGGGCGGGCCGCTGCCGGGAGCCGGTGGGCGGGCGGCGGTGCCGGCAGGATCGGGTCGTGAGCGACATTCAGCGCGTGGGCGTGGTCGGTGGCGGGTTGATGGGCGCGGGCATCGCCGAGGTGTGCGCGAGGGCCGGGGTCGACGTGGTCGTCCGCGAGGTCTCCGGGCAGGCGGCGGACGCGGCCCGCGAGCGGGTGGCCGGGTCGTTGGAGCGGGCCGTGGCGCGCGGGAAGCTCGACGCCGGGGAGCGGGACGCGGCGCTGGGCAGGCTGCGGTTCAGCACCGAGGTCGGCGACCTCGCGGACCGGGACCTGGTCGTGGAGGCGGTCGCCGAGCAGGAGGCGGTCAAGGCGCGGGTGTTCGCCGAGCTGGACGAGGTGGTCGAGCGGCCCGACGCGATCCTGGCGTCCAACACCTCCTCCATCCCGATCACCCGGCTCGGGCGGGCGACGAGGCGGCCCGAGCAGGTCGTCGGCGTCCACTTCTTCAACCCCGTGCCGGTGCTCAAGCTGGTGGAGCTGGTGCCGTCGATGCTGACCGGCGCGGACGTGCTGGCCCGCGCCGAGGCGTTCGCCACCGACGTGCTGGGCAAGCAGGTGATCCGGGCGACCGACCGGGCCGGGTTCGTGGTGAACGCGCTGCTGGTGCCCTACCTGCTGTCCGCGATCCGGATGGTCGAGTCCGGGTTCGCCACGGCCGAGGACGTGGACAGCGGCATGGTGCTGGGCTGCGCGCACCCGATGGGCCCGCTGCGGCTGGCCGACCTGATCGGGCTGGACACGGTCAAGGCGATCGCGGACTCGCTGTACGAGGAGCACAAGGAGCCGCTGCACGCCGCTCCCCCGCTGCTGCTGCGCATGGTCGACGCGGGGCTGCTCGGCAAGAAGAGCGGGCGCGGGTTCCACGACTACCGCTGAGCGCCCGCCCCCGGCGGCCGGTCAGAGCAGGCCGGCCGCCGCGAACATGCGGGCGTAGATCCCGCGCAGCACGTCCTCCTTGCGCCGGTTGTAGTCCATGACCGTGCCGCCGCCGGGGACCGCGGCGCGCTTGGCCTCGGCGTAGCGCTCCCTCTCGTCCGGGTGGGCGATCAGCCAGTCGCGGAACATCCGGTGCCTGATCACCTCGGGGCAGTCGGGGCCGAAGACGTGCAGGTTCGCCCTCGGCTCGACGAGCCGGAAGCAGCGGTGCTCGTGGAACGAGGGCTCCCGCACGGTCAGCACGTAGCCGAGGGCCTCCAGCGCGGGCGCGTAGGCGGTTTCGTCGGTCGGGTCGGCGACGGTGACGTCGAGGTCGACGACGTTCTTGGCCGCCAGGCCGGGCACCGAGGTGGAGCCGACGTGCTCCACGTCCAGCGCGACGTCGCCGAGGGCGGCGCGGACGTCCCGCGCCAGCTCGGCGTACCGGGCGGGCCAGGCCGGGTCGTACGGGGCGATGACGACCGCCTCCGGTTGCGGCGCGCCCTGGACCCACGGGTTCTCCGGGCCGGGCTGGTGGTGGCGGGTGATCTCCTCGGCGGTGGCCATGCGCCGACCGTAGCGCGACCGGCCCCCTGCGCTCCCCGCGCGGGTGCGGCGTCCGGGTCAGGCGTGGGTGCCGTCCACGGACGAGTCGTAGACGCCGAACCGGAAGTACACGCCCAGGTCCGGACGCGCGCCCGAGGAGGTGCGGAAGCTGAGCAGCTCGTGCAGCCCGACCACCGAGTCCAGCGGCAGCGGCGCGAGCGCGGACGCCACGTCGTGGTGGGGCCGGGGGTCCAGGCCGCACAGGCGCATCGCGGCGGCGACCCGGTCGGCGGCCTCCGCGTCCGAGGCGACCACGCTGGGCAGGCGCAGGTACAGGTTGGCCTCGTCGGGGGTGTCCAGGCCCTCGCGGAACGCCAGGCAGGTCATGGGCTCGTTGACCGGGGCATCGTCGCCGTACACGGCCCGGTAGACCGGGGCGGCGAGCGCCGGGTCGTGCCTGCGGGCGAGCGAGGCGACGCGGTCGAGGTCGACCTCGCCGAGGTGGCGGTAGTAGACCTTGACCCTGGCCTCCGCCCGCTCGTCCAGGTCGAGCGCGACGAACTCCAGCACGTCCCGGCCGGGGTCGAGGCCCGCGCGCTCGACGTGGTCCCAGGCCCGCTCCAGGCCGAGCCTGCGCATGGTCTCGCGCATCACCGCGTGCGCCCGGTCCACGCCCCTGGTCTGCGGGTTCAGGTAGACCTTGTAGCGGCTCGCCTCGCCCCTGCGGTGCGCCAGGGAGTGCCAGACGGCGGGCCGGTACGGGACCGGGTCGTCGGCGACGTACAGGTCCTCCACCCGCAGGTAGCGGTCGAGGGAGACGCCCGGCAGCACGCCCAGCGCCCTGGTGAGGGCGCGTCCGGCCTCCTGGGCCCCCTTGGCGGTGGGCTCGGCCCCGAGGGACTCGAAGAGCACCCTGACCTCGCCGACGCCGCCGCGCCAGCTCACCGAGAACTCCAGGGGAAAACCGTCGCGGGAAACGAACGACGGATATCGGGGGGCTTCACCGATGGGCGCGTCGGCCCATTGCCCGAGCACCGAATCGAGCTCGTGGAGGGTCCGGTACAACTCGCTGAACGGAAAATCCAGCGCAGCGCAGGCGGCCACCCACTGCTGGGCCGCGAAGTCACGATATGCGGTTCCCGCCACCTCGTACAAGGCCGTACGACGTGAGGCGTGAACCACAGCAGGGCGAGTGGACACTAGGCACCTCCGGGCGCAAGGTTTACCGTGTGATCAACTGGTGCGCAATGGAGGATCGCGGAGCGATCGCCCGCGCGGACCGCGCGGGAGCGCACAGCGCGTGACCGAATTAGGCCGAAAGAGTGGCATCACTTGTGACCGGAAATTCAGCAAGTCAATACCCCGACCGGCCCAGCGACGATCACACGTGCGTGATCGGCGCGGGAATCTCGGGGTTGGCCGTCGCCGGAACGCTGCGCTCCCGAGGAATCCCGACGACGGTGCTCGAGCGCTCCGACGACGTCGGCGGGCTGTGGCGCCACCGGGGTCCGGGTGATCGCGGGCCGGCGTACGGCTCGCTGCACCTGAACACCTCGAAGGGCCTCACCGGGTACTCCGACTTCCCGGTCCCCGACTCCTACCCGCGCTACCCCAGTCACCAGCAGATGGCCTCCTACCTGCGAAGTTACGCCGAGCACAAGGGCGTGACCGAGCACGTGGAGTTCGGCTCGGACGTCCTCGGGGTCACCCGGTCACCGGATGGTACCTGGGCGGTTGCAACATGCAACAGCACTGGCGCGAGCGAGGTCCGCCACTTCCGGCACGTCGTCGTGGCGTCCGGCCACCACTGGAGCCCGCGCACCCCGAGCATTCCCGGCGCGGACACCTTCACCGGTCGCGCCATCCACTCCGCCGACTACTCGACCCCCGCCGGGCACGCGGGCAAGCGGGTCGCCGTCATCGGTTTCGGCAACACCGCAGCAGACCTCGCCGTCGAATTGTCAAGGGTGTGCGCGAAAACTTTCGTCGTGCAGCGCCGGGGCGTTCACGTGGTGCCCAAGACGATGTTCGGCACCGCCATCGACGAAATCGCGTCGTCCCCCTGGTGGGCGCGCATGTCGTTCGAGGAGCAGCGCAGGCTCATCGAGCTCTCGCTGCGCGTCATCCGGGGCGACCTGACCGATTACGGGCTCCTCGAACCGGACCACCGCGTTTTCGGCGGACCGCTCACCATCTCCGACGAGCTGCTCTCCCGGATCAATCACGGGGCGATCATCCCGAAAAGGGCCGTCGAGCGGATCGAGGGGCCGGTGCTGCGCTTCGCGGACGGCAGCGCGGAGGAGGTCGACGAGATCGTGCACTGCACCGGGTTCCACATCGAGTTCCCGTTCCTGCCGGACGGCCTCGGGTTCGAGCCGGGCGGGCAGCTCGCGCTCTACCAGCGCGTCGTGCCGCCGAGGGAGAGCGGGCTGTACTTCGCCGGGCTGATCCGCCCGTTCGGCGCGATCACGCGACTGGTCGAGGAGCAGGGCCGGTGGATCGCGGACCTGGTGCAGGGGCGCGCGGCCCTGCCGCCGGTCGAGGAGATGGAGGCCGAGGTGCGGACCCACCTGGAGGCCGCCAGGGCGCGCTACGGGCGCACGGCGGGCGACTCGGTCCAGGTGGACTTCGCCCGCTACCTGGCGGCGCTGCGGGAGCGTCGAGGCGCCCCCGCAGCCCAACCCGCCTGACTCAGGCCATCGCGTCGAGCCGGTCCATGGTGTGCTGGATCAAGCTCACCAGGACCGACTTGCTCGACTCCCGGTCCCGCGCGTCGCACAGCACGATCGGGACGCCGGGGCCGAGGTCGAGCGCGCTGCGGACCTCCTCGGCCGCGTACCCGTGGGCGTCGTCGAAGCAGTTGACCCCGACGATGAACGGGATGCCCCGCCGCTCGAAGAAGTCGATCGAGGGGAAGCTGCTGTCGAGCCTGCGGGTGTCGACCAGGACCACCGCGCCGATGGCGCCGTGGGCCAGCTCGTCCCACATGAACCAGAAGCGGTTCTGGCCGGGCGTGCCGAAGAGGTAGAGCACCACCTCGGTGTTGATGGTGATGCGGCCGAAGTCCAGGGCGACCGTGGTGGTCTCCTTGTTCTCCAGCCCGACCACGTCGTCCACGCCGACGCCCGCCTCGGTCAGCACCTCCTCGGTGTGCAGCGCGGGGATCTCGCTGACCGAGTTGACCAGGGTCGTCTTGCCGGTGCCGAAACCACCGGCAATGACGATCTTGACTGGGGTGGGGACGTGCAGCTCCCCGCCCGACCGATCAGATTCCACGAACACCATCCAGCACAGCCTGCAACAGGTTCCGGTCGGGGATCTCGGCGACCCGCGACGGGTCGCGCACGACGACGTCACCGCGCTGGATCAGGTCGCTGAGCAGCACCTTCACCACCATCAGCGGCACGTCCAGGTAGGCGGCGACCTCCGCGACGGACAGCGGTCGCCTGCACAGCTCCATGATCTCCAGGTGCTCCACCGAGAGCGCGTCGGGGTCCGAGGGCGACGGCATCGCGCGCACCTGGGTGACCAGGTGCAGCTCGGGGCGCAGGGGACGGGTCCGCCCGCGCACCATCGCGTAGGGGCGGACCAGGGGGCCCGCCGCCTCGTCGTACCACGAGTCCTCTCGGCTCATGACGACCTGCGCGCGCCGGGGAGCACGGATCCGCCCCTGGGGGCGGAGGACAGGTAGGTTCCCACCCGCTTCACCAGCATGTTCATCTCGTAGGCGATCATGCCCATGTCCGAGTCCTCCTCGCCGAGCACCGCGAGGCACGCGCCGTGCCCGGCCGCGGTGACGAACAGGTAGGCGTGCTCCATCTCCACGATGGTCTGGCGCACCTTGCCGCCGCCGAAGTGGCGGCCGGTGCCCCTGGCCAGTGACTGGAAGGCCGAGGCCATCGCGGAGAGGTGGTCGGAGTCGTCCTTGGACAGCCCTGCGGAGCGTCCGAGCAGGAGGCCGTCCGCGGACAGCACGACCGCGTGTCGGGCGCCGACCACGCGGGAGACCAGGTCTTCCAACAACCAGTTGAGTTCGTTGTGCTGGCCCATGTCGCTCATCAGGGAATTGCCTTTCCGGGTTCCGGTCGTCCGTCCACTGCGGATCAGGATTCGGGCGCCTCGTCGCGGCGGCGGGCGTCCCGCGTGCCGCGCTGGAACGCCGAGAAGTCCTTGCGGACCTGGTCGGCGGACTGCTGGTCGGCGGGGCCCTCGGACAGCGGTTCGGACGTCGGGGTCAAGTCGGTGCGCAGCAGCTGCGGCGCGATGTGCTGCTGCCTGCGCCTTCGGGGCAGTTCGGGCCTGCCGCCCGCGTCGGCGCGGCGGCGGCCGGTGTCGGCGGGTCGTTCGCGCTCGGGTTCGGGTCGGGTGCGCCGGGGCGGCTCCAGCGAGCCGCTGTGCGAGGACAGGTCGAGCCCTCCGCTCAGTCGCCCTTCCGCTGCTCGGGAATCCTCGTTCGCAGCGGCTTCGGCCTGCGCCCAGAAACCCTCCAGCTCCCGCGAGCTGTCGGGAAACGTCGTGGTCTCCTCCTCCTCGTCCGCCTCGTCCACCAGGTCGGGGTGCTGCCTGGGGATCACGTGCTCGTGCAGGCTGCGCCTGGACAGCAGCATGGTCGTGTCGGACTCGGTGGGCGTGTTCGGCGCGGCCACGCTCGACGATGGCACGAGGACCATCGCCAGGGTGCCGCCGTACGGCGACTCCCGCAGCTCCACGTGGACCCCCCGGCGCGCGGCCAGTCGGGCGACCACGAACAGGCCCAGCCGCGACTCGCCGCGCAGGCGCATCGCGTCGAACTCGGGCGGGTCGGCCAGCATCGCGTTGTGCGCGTCGCGGTCCTCGGGGCTGATGCCCAGGCCGTGGTCCTCGATCTCGACCACGACGCCCTGCGGCACCTCGCTGGCGTGGATCTGCACCTGCGAGCGGGGCGAGGAGAACGCGGTGGCGTTGTCGACCAGCTCGGCGATCAGGTGGATGGTGTCCGCGACCGAGGCGCCGACCAGCGCGACCTCGGGCACCGGGTTGACCTTGACCCGCACGTACTGCTCGGTCTCGGCGACGGCCGCGCGCAGCACGTCCAGCAGCCGCACGGGCTTGCGCCACTGCCGTCCGGGGTTCTCGCCCGCCAGGATGATCAGGTTCTCGGCGTTGCGGCGGGCGCGGGTGGCCAGGTGGTCGAGCTGGAACAGCGCGTCGAGCTGCTCGGGGTTCTCCTCCTCGCGCTCCAGCTTGTCCAGGATCTTCAGCTGGCGGTGCACCAGGCCCTGGTTGCGGTGGGCGATGTCGAGGAAGACCCGGTTGACGCCCTCGCGGGCCTGGCTCTCCTTGACCGCGGCGGCCACGGCGGTGAACTGGGCGGCGTTGAACGCGTCGGCCACCTGGCCGATCTCGTCGCTGCCGTAGTCCAGCGGCGGGACCTCGGCCTCCACGTCGACGTGCTTGCCGTCGCGGAGCCGGTCGACGATGTCGGGCAGCCGCTCGTGCGCCAGGGTCAGCGAGTCGTTCTTGAGCGACACCAGGCGGGTGATCAGCGCGCGGTTGACCAGCCGGTTCGAGGTGCGCACGGCGGTGAGGATGCCGCCGAGCACGACGATGAGGGCGACCAGGCTGGAGACCAGCACGGTGATGAACTGGCTGTTGCTGCGGTTCAGGCCCGCGTCGGAGGCGACGGTGGCCTGCTGGACCGCGAGGTCGATCAGCCGCTCGCCCACCGGGCCCGCGGCGGTCTCCCAGTCGGCGAGCCTGATCCGGGCGTCGGGGTCGGTGATGAGGTCGTTCTCCAGCTTGGAGAGCGTGGCCCACTCGGGCGAGCCGGTGAGGGCCGCGTAGCGCTCCTTGAGCTGGTCCTCGACGACCGGGCCGGTGGTGACCATGAGGGAGTGGTAGGAGGCGATCAGGTTGACCAGCTCCAGCCGGTCCTCCGGGTTGGGGTCCTCCGCGCCGATGACGACCGGGGCCAGGGAGGTGGAGCGCGACATCCAGTCCGCGGCGCGGAACAGGTTGGTCGCGGTCAGGCCGCCGTGCGCCGCCGTGGTGTCGGGGACGACGCGGGCCTGGGTGTCGAACAGGGTGGTGCCCGCGTCGAGGACGCGGTTGTAGTAGTTGTAGACCTCGGTCCGCTGGACCTTGCCCGTCTCGACCTGGGCGCGCCGCTGCGGCAGTTCGCCGAGCAGGGCGTTCAGCTCGTTGATGCGGGCCTTGACCTGGTCGGGCGCGCTGTCGTAGACGGAGTCGAAGGCGGCCCGCATCACGGTGCTCGCCTCGTCCACGACGCGCTGCCGCTCGTGCAGCGCGGTCAGGTCCTGGGTGCCCTTGGCGAGCACCGACATCGCGGTCTTGCGCTCCTCCTGGAGCGCGGTGAACGCCTTCACCGCGGGGATCGACGCGTCCTTGACGCTGACCGCGACCGCGCGGGTGTAGAAGCCGTCGAAGACCGTATAGGAGGTGAAGGCCAGCCACATCACCAGGAGCACCACGCTGGGCACGACCACCACGCTGGTGAGCCGTGAGCGGATGGTCTTCTGGTTGGTGCCCGCCTCCACCTTGTCCTTCTGCTTCACAGCGCTCCGCAGCCTCGTGAACTTCCTGCTTGCCGGTAAACGCGGGCGTGACAGCGAGCCGCCTCTTCGTTCACCCGATCGGCGAACAGAACGTTAACACCCAAGATCAAAGTAACGAAGAGACCGCGATCACGCACAGCGCGTAGACAGAGGCTACCCAGTCGAGCGATCACCCGAACAGGGGGCCGTTGGGAACTAGGGGGGACATTAGGGACTCAGCGGTCCCGGAACGTCACGGCTTGACAATCGCCACGGCGTTGTACGGAGTGGTGGGAGTGGGTTCGGTGGTGAAGCGGGCGTTGGGCAGGTAGAGCCGATCGCCGAACCGGGCGATCGTCGTCGGCACGTCGAAGCGCGGGTCGGTCACCCTCGTGACCAGCGACGCAGCGGTCCCGGCGCGGTCGAGCGAGAACAGCGCGACGGTGTTCAGGCGGTTCTGCACGACGTGGAGCCCGCGGCCGTCGAGCAGCAGCCCGTCACCGTTCGTGAGCACTTCCCCGCCGAGGTCGACTTCGCGCGCGAGCCCGGTGTCCGGGTTCACCCGGAACAACTTCCCGGTGTTGCTCTGCACGACCAACAACGCGCGCCCGTCCGGGGTGGTGGTGATGCCGTTGGCGTTGTTCACACCTGGGGTCAGGGAGAAGTCGCCGGTGAGCGGGACGACGTCGAATTCCGAGGGCAACTCACCAGCGCGACCGAGCGGGAGGCGGTAGAGGAGCGCCTTGCGGGAATCGGTGAAGTAAGCGGCGGTTCGGGTGACGACCACGTCGTTGACGAAGGTGTCGGCGTCACGGGCGAAGCGGTAGGAGGCGAGGACGGCGCCGGAGCGCGCGTCGACCACCCGGCCGTCACCCGCCGCGCCGCCCGCGACGAAGAGGCGGTCCGCCCGGTCGACCTCGAGGCCGACGGAGGCGGTGCCGGGCCCCTGGCTGAACACCTCGCCGCGACCGGTGCGCAGGTCGACGCGGTAGAGGTCGCCGTCGGCGCGGGAGCCGAAGTAGGCGGTGGGGCGGTCGCCGATGGCGATGCCCTCGGGCAGGAAGCCGTCGGGGAGGGGGAACTCCGCGGGGAAGGCGTGCCGGGCCGGGGGCTCGGGGCTCGCGACGGCGGGCGGGGGCGCGGCGAGGGCGGTGACGAGCCCCGCGACGAGGGCGGTGACGGCTCCGGTGGTGCGGATCACGCGGTGACAGCTCCTTCGCTCGACGGGCTCGGGACGTCCGGTTCCGGAGTTTTCCGCAGGAGCGGGGTGGCGTGAAGGGGGGACGGGGAATCGACAGGTCAGGGCGGGGCGGCCGGTCACCCGGCCTGGAGGGCGAGGAACAGGTCGACCCGCCGGTCGAAGCGGGACAGGTCGACGCCGAGCAGCTCCTCCACCCGGCCGATTCGGTACCGCAGGGTGTTGACGTGCACGTGCAGCCGCTCGGCGGTGGTGGTCCAGGAGCCGGAGCAGTCCAGGAACCCCCGCAGGGTGTTCAGGAGGTCGGCGCCGCGCGCGGCGTCGTGGTCGAGGAGGGGGCCGAGCAGGCGGCGGCGCAGGTCGGCGCGCGCCTGATCGGGGATCGCGGCCAGGAGGAGTCGGTGCGGGGGGATCTCGGCGGCGGGGACGACCTCGGTGCGGGCGCCGCGCTCGGCGGCGAGCGCCAGCGCCCAGCGGGCCTCCTGCGCGGCCCCGCGCAGGGCCGCGGCGCGGACCTGGGAGGAGACGCCGACCAGGACCCTGCGGCCCGCCAGGGCGGGGAGGGCGGTGCGGAGGGCTCGGCGGAGGGCCGGGGACGGGTCGGTGGGGGTGCGGAGCACGGCGCAGGCGGTGCGGGGGGCGGTGGCCGGGGGCGGCGGTCCTCCGTCCGGCGGGTTCGCGCTCGCCCCCGTGCCCGTGCCGCCCGCGCCGAGCAGGTCGTCCGCCCCCGTGCCCGCAGCCTGCCCTGAGCCCGCGCCCCAGAGGCCCGCCAGCGCGTCCGGCGCGAGCGGTGCGAGGAGTTCCTCCAGCAGCGGCAAGGCCTCCTGGCCGTCCGAAGTGGACAGCACGACCACCCGGAGCGGTGCGCCCTCCGGCAGGCCGGCCGCCGCCGCGCGGGTCGACAGCTCGCCCGTGCCGGTGGTCAGGGCGCGGAGCAGCGGGGTCGCCGCGCGGGTGGCCGCCGCGCGCTCCCGCAGCACCCGCGCGCGCTCCAGGGCCAGCAGGTCGGCCAGTTCCAGGGCGGTCGGGTCGTGCGCGTGGCCGCCGTCCACCGCCAGCAGCCAGCCGGTCGTCGAGCGCGCGCGGACCGGCAGGAGCGCGGTGCGCCGCACCGCCGCGGGCAGCCGCTCGGCGTCGAAGTAGTCGCGCACCAGCGCCGCGCGCCGCTCGTGCGGCAGGTCGGGCCCGGCCACCAGGCGCCCGGTGGTGGACAGCACCCGGCACGGCGCGCCCAGCTCCGCCGCCCCGACCGCGACCAGCCGCTCCAGCCCCTCCCCCGCCGCCGCGACCAGCCTGCGGTGCCCGGCCAGCCGCGCGCCCGCGCCACCGGCCAGCTCCAGCACGACCCGCTCCGCCACCGCCCCGAACGAGACGTCCTCGGGCACCTCCAGCAGCGGCAGCCCGACCGCCAGGCACGCGGCGACGAGCGCGTCCGGCAGCTCCCCCGCGCCCGCCCGGCTCGCGGCCAGCGCCGACGCGCCCGCCCCGACCAGCGCCGAGGCGAACGGCGCGCAGTCGGCGTCGGCGCGGTGCCAGTGCAGCCCGGACAGCACCAGCTCGCCGCCGTCCAGGTAGCGGCCGGGATCGGTCAGCTCGGTGGTGCGCGCCCCGGTCACCGGCCGGTCCAGCCAGCGGTCCCCGGTGCGGGCGCGCAGCCGCAGGTCCGGCATCCGGAGCAGGTCGCCCACCAGCACCGCGCGACCTCCGCATCACCGGCTTCCTCCGACCGGGCTCGTAGGAAAGCACGAAACCGCCGGGCGCGGCAGGCTGGTGCTCGTGCGGCGGCTCCGTAGCCGGGTGGGCCCCCGCGCGGGTGTACTGGCCGCCCGGCCCACGAGGAGGTCCTTCGGTGACCATCAGCACGCACGTGCTCGACGCCGCGCTCGGCAGGCCCGCCGAGGGCGTCCCGGTCCGGCTGGAGCGCGGTGGCGAGGTGCTCGCCGAGGGGCGCACGGGCCCGGACGGGCGGATCACCGGGTGGCCGTCGCCCGAGGTCGGGGTGCACCGGCTGGTGTTCGACACCGGCGGCGTGTCGGAGTTCTTCCCCGAGGTGGTGCTGTCGTTCCGGGTGAGCGACCCGGACGCGCACCACCACGTGCCGCTGCTGCTGTCGCCGTTCGCGTACTCGACCTACCGGGGCAGCTGACCACCCCCGCCCGCGCCGGGGACCGGGCGCGGGCGGCACTGCGCGTTCCCGCAGGCACGGGCGGGGCGCGGTCACGACGAGGAGGGATCGGCATGGGCGCGGAGCGGGAGCCGGACTGGTTGCGGCGATCGGTGGACCTGGCGGTGCGCAACGTCGCGGACGGCGGCGGGCCGTTCGGGGCGCTGGTGGCGCGCGGGGACGAGGTGGTGGCCACCGGCGCGAACCGGGTGACCGCCGACCTCGACCCGACCGCGCACGCGGAGGTCGTGGCGATCCGGGCGGCCTGCCGGGCGCTGGGCGACTTCAGCTTGACCGGGTGCGTGCTGGTGTCCTCGTGCGAGCCCTGCCCGCTGTGCCTGTCGGCCGCGCTGTGGGCGCGGGTGGACCGGGTGGTGTACGCGGCGGACCGGCACGACGCGGCGGCGGCCGGGTTCGACGACAGCGCGTTCCACGACCTGCTCGCGCGCCCGAGGGAGACGTGGGACCTGCCGGTGCTGCGGGTGCCGACGGAGGTGGACACGGCCCCGTTCGACGCCTGGCGGGCGCACCAGGGGCGGGTGGACTACTGACCGCGTCCCTCGGGGGGGCACCGCGCCGCCCTGCCGCTGCCCGGCTCCGAGGGGGCGCGGGCGGTTGGCCGCAGCGCGGCCCCGCTCGGGGCGCGCCTGCCCCGATCGGTCGGCGACGGGCGGGCGCGGCTTCCGGCCGTTCAGCCGTCGCCGCAGGTCAAGGGGCCGGTTAGCGTCGTTCGCGCCCAGTCCCCACCACCGGGAGGCCCCCGTGCCGCGCAGAACCGCCACCCTGTCCGCCGCCCTCGCGCTCACCGCGGGCGCCCTGCTCGCCGCCGCGCCCGCCGCGAGCGCCATCCCGCCCGCCGGGCCCGGTGAGAGCGTGACCATCACCTACTACTCGGACGCCACCCGCACCGTCGAGGTCGGCTGGTGGTCGTACGGCTCGTGCGGCGAGCCCTTCGACCACGGGACGCACACCCGCTACTCCAAGGTGGTGAAGATCCGCTGCGGGGCGCCCGGCCCGTTGTGACGGCGAGTCGCGAAAGCGCGAAGCGGGAGCACCCGAACGGGCGCTCCCGCTCTCGCGCGGCAGCGGGTAAATTCCCCGCGCCGGTCAGGTCGATCATTTATCGCGGGCGTAACAAATAGCCGCGACCGGGAAACACGAATCAGCGCCGAAACTGATCGGGAACGCTGCGGAACGCGGTGGGAACCCGTTCAGAGCGGGATCGCGCGCATCCGCTCGATCTCCACGCTCTGGGTCGCCACGACGTCGTTCGCCATCTCCTCGACCCGCACGTCCGTCCCCTCGCTCAGCTGCGCCAGCGCCATCTCCAGCGCCCCCTCGTGGTGCGCGACCATCAGCCGCACGAACAGCCGGTCGAAGTCCGCGCCCCTGGCCGCCGCCAGCTCAGCGAGCTGCCGCTCGGTCGCCATCCCCGGCATCCCGCCGTGGTCCTCCACCCCGCCGACGTGCCCGTGCGCCTCCCCGACCTGCCCGTACTGCCGCTGCCAGGACTCCATGGCCTGGATCTCGGGCCCCTGGACGTCGTGGATGCGGGAGGCGATCCGGCGCACCACGTCGTTCTCGGCGCGGTCCGGGGCGAGCTCGGTCATGGCCAGCGCCTGCCGGTGGTGGGTGATCATCTTCGCCACGTAGCCCAGGTCGACCTCGGTCGGCGCGGACCACAGGTCGGTGCCCACGTCCCCCGGCGCCACGGTCTGCCCGGCCTCGCCGGGCCTGCCGGGAGCGATCACCGGGGCGGCGTCGGGATCGGCCCCGGCGGCGCACCCCGCCGCCGCGCCGAACACCGCCACCACCAGGGCGAGAATCACCGCGCGCATCCGCACCAAACCCCCTCAGCGATCGGATCACGGATCAACATACCTCGCGGACCACCCCTTGAGAACCGTTCGGAAAACCACCGTCCGGGTCTGGTTCTTAGCCTTGCGAAGGGGTAATACTGCGATTCCCTGCACGTGCCTTGGAAGGGGAACACGTGGTGAAGATCCGCAGTGCGGCCGGGCGGCGGAGAGCGCCTGCCGCCATGCTGGGGGCGATCGCACTGGCGCTGTCGATGGCGGCCTGGGGGCCGCAAGCCGTCGCCGCGCCTGAGGACGACCTCTCGGGGCTGTCCGAGGCCCAGCTGGAGAGCGCCGAGCAGCCCGGCGTCCCCGGCGTGGACGAGATCCGCACCAGCCGCAACGTCAAGCACGTCGCGAACGTGCCGAAGCAGGCGCCGTTCACCAGCTCGTCCACGTGGACCGATGTGGCGTTCCAGAGCGGCTACGCCTTCGACGGCAACTACGACGGCTTCACGATCTACGACATCCGCGACCCCCGCCGGCCGAAGGTCGTCAGCTCCGTGCTGTGCCCCGGCTCGCAGAACGACATCTCGGTCAAGGACAACCTGCTGTTCCTGTCCACCGACTCCTCCCGCAGCGACAACTCCTGCGCCAGCACGCCGCTGGCCGCGTCGAACAAGGACGCCTGGGAGGGCATCAAGGTCTTCGACATCAGCGACAAGCGCAACCCGCGCTACATCGCCTCGGTCGAGACCAAGTGCGGCTCGCACACGCACACGCTGGTGCCGGACAAGAAGGGCAAGGACGTCTACCTGTACGTCTCCTCGTACAGCCCGAACGCCGCCTTCCCGGACTGCCAGCCGCCGCACGACCTGATCTCCATCGTGAAGGTGCCGCTGAAGAACCCCACGGCGGCCTCGCTGCTGGGCGAGCGCGTGCTGTTCCCGGACGGCGGCAACCCCGGCCGCAGCGGCTCGGTGGCCACCGGGTACGTGTCGGCGACCTCGGGCTGCCACGACATCACCGTCTACCCGTCGAAGGACCTGGCGGCGGGCGCGTGCATGGGCGACGGCGTGCTCTGGGACATCTCCGACCGGGAGAACCCGCGCGAGATCAGCCGCGTGCAGGACAACGTGAACTTCGCGTTCTGGCACTCGGCGACGTTCAACAACACCGGCACGAAGGTCGTCTTCACCGACGAGCTCGGCGGCGGCGGCGCGGCGACCTGCACCGAGGCCATCGGCCCGAACCGGGGCGCGGACGGCATCTACGACATCACTGGGCGCGGCGACGACCGGGAGCTGGTGTTCAAGAGCTACTTCAAGATCCCCCGGCACCAGACCGAGACCGAGAACTGCGTGGCGCACAACGGGTCGCTGATCCCGGTGCAGGGCCGCGACATCATGGTGCAGTCCTGGTACCAGGGCGGCGTGTCGGTGTGGGACTTCACCGACTCGACCCGGCCGCGTGAGATCGGGTTCTTCGAGCGGGGTCCGCTGCCCAACGGCGCGGGCGGCGGCACGTGGTCCGCGTACTACTACAACGGGTACGTGTACAGCTCGGACATGGCCAAGGGCCTGGACGTGCTGGACATCCGCGACCCGCGCGTGCTCACCGCGAAGCTGGTGCGCACCGACGAGCTGAACGTGCAGACCCAGGGTCACTACCGGGAGCTGTTCCGGTAACCAGGGCCAGAACCCTTGAGGCGGAAGGGGCCACCGGTGATCCGGTGGCCCCTTCCCGTTGTCCCGCGGGGGATCGATCAGGCCGGGACGACCAGCACCCGGTCCGGCGCGACCCGCAGCGCCACCTCGGCGCCCGCCGGGAAGTCGGTGGCGCGGGACGACGGGTGGTCCACCCGCACGACCTGCTCCCCACCGGCCAGGCGCACCGAGAGCCGGGTCACCGGCCCCAGGAAGCTCTGCGCCACAACGGTTCCGATCAGGGCGCCGGCATTGTCACCACCGGCCGCGCCGCCACCGGCGGGGTGCGCGGTCACCTCGACGTCCTCGGGCCGCACGATCACCGACACCGCGTCGCCGGACGCCACCCCCGGCGCGCCGGGCGCGGGCAGCAGGTGCGCGCCCAGCCGGACCCCGCCGGACTCGACCGTGCCCGCCACGGTGTTGGTGACGCCGACGAACTGCGCCACGAACGCCGACGCCGGTTCCCGGTACACCTTCGACGGGGTGTCCAGCTGCTCCAGCCTGCCGTGGGACATCACGCCGACCCGGTCGGAGACGGCCAGCGCCTCCTCCTGGTCGTGCGTGACGAACAGGGTCGTGATGCCCAGCTCGGTCTGGATGCGGCGGATCTCCTCGCGCAGCCCGACCCTGACCTTGGCGTCCAGCGCCGACAGCGGCTCGTCCAGCAGCAGCACCCCTGGCCGGATCGCCAGCGCGCGGGCCAGCGCCACGCGCTGCTGCTGGCCGCCGGACAGCTGGTGCGGGTAGCGACCGCCCAGGTGCGCGAGGCCCACCAGCTCCAGCAGCTCCCCGGCGCGGGCCCTGCGGTCGGGCTGCTTGCGCAGCTTGAGCCCGAACTCGATGTTCTGCGCGGCGGTGAGGTTCGGGAACAGGCTGTAGGCCTGGAACACCATGCCCATGTCCCGCCGGTTCGCGGGCACGCCGGTGATGTCGCGCCCCTCGACCAGCACCGAGCCCGCGTCGGCGGTCTCGAAGCCCGCGACGATGCGCAGCGCCGTGGTCTTGCCGCAGCCGCTGGGGCCCAGCAGGCTGATCAGCTCGCCCTCGGCGAGGTCGAGGTCGAGCCCGTCGAGCGCGGTGTGCCCGCCGAAGGACTTGCGCAGCCCCTTCAGTTCCAGATGACCCATCTCAGCCTTCCTCGGCGGTGGCGCGGCGCCGCCTGCTGCCCGCCGAGGACAGCAGGAGCAGCAGCGCGAAAGCGAACAGCAGGCACAGCAGCGACACCGCGATGGACACGCCCGCGTCGCGCTTGCCGATCAGGTTGACCCGCACCTGGAGGGTGTCGAAGTTGAGCAGGGAGGCGATGGTGAACTCGCCCAGCACCAGCGCGACGGACAGCAGCGCGGCGCTGATCAGCGCGGTGCGGATGTTCGGCACGACGATCCGCAGCAGCACCGTGCCCCAGCCGGCGCCCAGTCCCCTGGCGGCCTCGGCCAGGGTCTTGAGGTCGATCGCGGACAGGCCCGCGTCGAGCGAGCGGTGGGCGAACGGCAGCACCAGCACCGCGTACGCGAGCGCGAGGGTGAGCGGCGAGTCGCCGAGGAAGTAGTCGACCCAGGCGTACAGCGGGGCCATGCCGACCACCAGCACGATCGCCGGGATCGCCACCGGCAGCAGGCACAGGAACTCCACCACGCGGCGCAGCGCGGGTAGCCGCAGCCGGATCCACGCCATGGTGGGCACGAGCAGCGCCAGCACCAGCAGCGAGGACAGCAGGGCCAGCTGCGCCGACACCCAGATCGCTTCGACGAGGTCCGGGTCGGTGACGATGCCGGACCAGGACTGGAGGCTGCGCGTGCCGTTGGCGCCCCTGGTGGAGAACTCGGCCATGGCGACCAGCGGCAGCGCGAAGTACGCGCCGAGGACAACGAGCACGACCGCGCGCAGCGCGCCGCCGCTTCCCTTGCGGCGCCTGGGCTTCGCGGGCTCCTGCGGCGCCGCTTCCCGCGTCACTGCCATCGGGCGAACCTCCGCTGGAGCAGGGCGTGCAGGCCCATGGCCACGCCGACCACGACGATCATGCCCAGGCCGAGCGCCTTGCCCAGGTTCTCCTGCCCCAGCAGCACTTCCCCGGTGAGGAAGCCCCGGATCTGCAGCGGCACGATCGGGCTGCCCTGGGACACCAGGGCGGCGGCGGTGGCGTAGGCGGAGAACGCGTTGGCGAACAGCAGCAGCGCCGAGCCGAGGAACGCGGGCAGCAGGATCGGGCCGCCCACGTGCCGCCAGTAGGTCCAGCCGGAGCCGCCGAGGCTCTCGGTGGCCTCGCGCCACTGCGGGCGCAGGCCGTCGACGGCGGGCAGGAACACGATGACCATGAGCGGGATCTGGAAGAACGTGTAGACCAGGGTGAGGCCGGGCAGCTCGAACAACCACGCGCCGGTCGCGAACAGGTCGACGCCGAGGGTGTCGGCCAGGAACCGGGTGACCAGGCCCTGGAAGCCCACGGTGGCGAGGAACGCGAACGCGAGCGGCACGCCGCCGAACTGGGCGAGGACGCCGGACGCGGCGAGCACGACCTTGCGCGTGACGCCCTCGGGCCTGCCCGAGGCCACGGCCCAGGACAGCAGGGCGCCGAGCGCGGCGCCGATCAGGGCGGTGAGCGCGGACAGCTGGACGCTGCGCAGGAACGCCTGGAGGTAGACGCCCTCGGTGAGGGTGGTCAGGTTGGCGAGGGTGAAGGCGCCGTCGTCGTCCTGGAACGCCCCGGCGAGCACGAGCGCCGTCGGGTAGAGCAGGAACGTGCCGACGTAGGCGAGGAACGGCACGACCACCAGCCACGCCGCCCACGACCGGCGGGACGGCCCTCGGCCGGGGGCGGCGGCTCTGCCGCCCCCGGCCGAGGTGTCGACGGGTGCGACCACCGGTCAGCCCACCGCCTGGGCCCAGGTGGCGGCGAGCGCCTGCTTGGCCTTGTCGGCCTGCGCCTGGGTCTGGTAGACGGACTTGTCGCCGGTGGCGGGCAGCGCGGCGGCGGCCGAGGTGTCGACGGTGCCCGCCGCGGTCATGGCCTCCATGCGGACCGGGCGGGACATGCCCTTGAGGTAGATGTTCTGGCCCTCGTCGGAGAGCACGAACTCCTGCCACAGCCGCGCGGCGGCCGGGTGCGGGGCGTCAACGTTGATGGCCTGGTTGTAGTAGGCGCCGACCTGCGCGTCCTGCGGCACGACGGTCTTCCAGTCGAGCTTGCCCGCGAGCTTCGCGGTCTGCGCGGCGTTGGTGTAGTCCCAGTCGATCACGACGGGGGTCTGGCCGGACTCGATGGTCGCCGGGGTCGGGTCGACCGGCAGGAAGTTGCCCGCGGCCTTGAGCTGCTTGAAGAACTCGACGCCGGGCGCGATGTCGTCGGCGGAGCCGCCGTTGCCGAGCGAGGCCATCAGCACGCCGGAGAACGCGGCGCCCGCCTGCGTCGGGTCGCCGTTGAGCGCGACCTTGCCCTTGTACTCGGGCTTCAGGAGGTCCTTGACGCTGGTGGGCGCGGGGACCTTGGAGGCGTCGTAGCCGATGGACATGAAGCCGCCGTAGTCGGCGAAGTGGCGGCCGTCGGCGTCCTTGAGCTCTGCGGGGATGTCGTCCCAGGTGGCGACCTTGTAGGGCGCGAACTTGTCGGCGTTGGCGATCGCGACGTTCAGGCCGAGGTCGAACACGTCGGGCGCGCGGTCACTGCCCTTGAGCCGCTCGGCGGCGTTGATCTCGTCCTGCGAGGAGGCGTCGGGCTGGTCGGACTTGACCTCGATGCCGTACTTGTCGCCGAACGCCTTGATCATCTCGCCGTAGTTGGCCCAGTCCGGGGGCAGCGCGATGACGTTCAGCGCGCCCTCCTTCTTGGCCTCCTCCACGAGCTTGTCCATCCCACCGAGGTCGGCGGCGGACTTCGCCGAGGCGGCGGAGCCGCCGGACGCGGCGTTCCCGCCGTCCTTCGCGGGCGGGGCGCCGCAGGCGGTGACGAGCGCCAGCGCGACGGCGCCCGCGCCGACCGCACGGAGAGCACGGTTGTGGATCACTGGGAGGACCTTCCTCGTGGACGGGCTTTCCGGGCAGGCGGAGCACCGGACGGGGGAAGGCTTCAGAACTCTCGGTAGCGGTGTCAAGGAAGGTGACGGGACTGAGACCCTGCCGACGTGAATGGAGAATTCCCAGTGCAGCAAGGGTTTCCAGTCGGTGAACGGGAGCCTCCGGACGGGGGATCGCGGTTACGACGAGTGACGCTCCGTGCTGCTCCGCACCGCTCCGGGGTCCGGACGCCCGAATCCCGGCCCACCCCTGGGCCGCACCCCCGTGGCGACCCCGAGCCCGGCCCCGATTTCCCCCGGAGTCACCCGCATCGCCCCGCCGCGACCCCCTCCGCCGCACTAGCTTCGCCGGTCGCCGGGGTGTCCCGGCGATCCGACCGACCAGGGGGTTCTCCGATGCGAAAAGCACTGGTGTGGGCGCACGTGGTGTCGTCCGCGCTCTGGATGTCCATGGCGCTCGCGCTGTCCCTGATCACCACCAACGCCCTGCGCCTGTCCGGCGGGGCCCGCGAGGCCGCGTTCGGGATGGCGCTGGTGATCGACCACCAGGCGGTGCAACTGGCCGCCACGACGTCCGCGTTCACCGGGCTCGCGCTGTCCGCGCTGACGCCGTGGGGGTTCTTCCGGCACTGGTGGGTGCTGGCGAAGTTCGTGATCACGTTCAGCCAGCTGCACCTGGGGATCTTCGTGCTGAGCCCGAACCTGCGCCTGGACGGCGACCCCGCGCTGATGCGGTTCGGCTCGCTGCTGATGGCCTCGGCGCTGGCGTGCCAGGTGTGGTTCTCCACCGCGAAGCCGTTCGGCCGCACCGCGTGGACCAGGCCGGGCAAGCGCAGGACCGCGCCGAACTGGGCGTTCGCGCTGGGCCTGGCGATCCCGGTGGCGGACCTGCTGCTCGGGACCTTCGTTCTGGGGCGGAACATCCCGGCGATCGCGCTGCTCGCCGCGGTCGGCTACCCGATCGCCTGGCTCGTGCTGCGCGCCAAGCGCCGCTCCGCACTTCCCACCACCCGGGGGAATCCGCTTCAAACGTGATCCGCATCCCTTGCGCCACAACGCCGAAAACGTTGCACGCACGCGCGAAATGTCAGTGGCGCAACAATCCCGCAACCCCGACATCTGTCACGCGCGCCACACCCGGCTGCGGACCACCGCACGACGGGTCTCCAGCGGGCACTACCGCCGGTTACCGAAAAACCCGGCCCCCAACAGGGGTTTTCCCAGCACAAGGCCGCACATCGTCACTCAGCGCACCTGACGATTACCTGACATCGCCAGAACCACCCCCCATCGGCGACCCCTGCGCCGGTATACCTCAAACGGCCCAACGCAGGGCGCTGCCAGGAGTAGCAGGCAGGTGTTTGGAACTCGCCCGAATGGGAAGAGGAGTCGCCCGTGATCGAAATCGAACCGGATGTGTCGCCGTGAACTTCTGGGACTTCGTGGCGGACCGGTGGAGCAGGCTGCTCACCGAGTCGCTGCTCCACCTGAGCGCGGTCGTGCAGTGCACGATCATCGCCGCTCTGATCGGTGTCGGCGTGGGGATCGCCGTCTACCGCAGCCCGCTGGGCTCGGCCACGGCCACGGCCCTGGCCAGCGCGGTGCTCACCATCCCCTCCTTCGCCCTGCTGGGACTGCTGATCCCGCTGCTGGGCCTGGGCGCGCCGCCCACCGTGGCCGCGCTGGTGCTCTACGGCCTGCTCCCCGTCGTGCGCAACACGATCGTCGGTCTGAGCGGGGTCGACCGGTCCGTCCGGGACGCCGCGCGGGGCATCGGCATGAGCCGCTTCAGCGTGCTCACCTCGGTGGAGCTGCGCCTGGCGTGGCCCGCGATCCTGACCGGGATGCGCGTCTCGGCCCAGATGCTGATGGGCATCGCCGCGATCGCCGCCTACGCGCGCGGCCCCGGCCTCGGCGTGGAGATCTTCGCCGGGCTGACCAGGGCGGGCAGTGCCAACGCCACCAACCAGGCGATCGCCGGAACGCTCGGCGTCATCGTCCTCGCGCTGCTCCTCGACGGGGTCTTCGCGCTGATCGGACGCTACACCGTCTCTAGGGGGATCCGTGGCCAGTGACATCGAACTCGTGGACGTGACCAAGCGGTACGGCGGCACGAAGCGCGCCGCCGTCGACTCGGTGAGCATGACCATCCCCGCCGGGGAGATCGTGGTGTTCGTCGGCCCGTCGGGCTGCGGCAAGACCACCACCATGCGGATGATCAACCGGCTGATCGAGCCGACCTCCGGCACGATCACCATCGACGGCGCGGACACCCGCTCGCTGGACCCCGACGAGCTGCGGCGCGGCATCGGCTACGCCATCCAGCAGGCCGGGCTGTTCCCGCACATGACCGTCGCGCAGAACGTCGGCACCGTGCCGGGCCTGCTGGGCTGGAACAAGACCAAGGTCCGCGACCGGGTCGACGAGATGCTCGACCTGGTAGGCCTCGACCCGGCCGACTACCGCGACCGCTTCCCCCGCCAGCTCTCCGGCGGCCAGCAGCAGCGCGTCGGCGTGGCCCGCGCGCTCGCCGCCGACCCGCCCGTGCTGCTGATGGACGAGCCGTTCGGCGCGGTCGACCCGATCACCCGCGGCAACCTGCAGGACCAGCTCCTGCGCCTGCAGTCGGAGCTGGGCAAGACGATCGTGTTCGTCACGCACGACTTCGACGAGGCGGTCAAGCTCGGCGACCGCATCGCGGTGCTGGGCGAGCAGTCCAGGATCCTGCAGTACGACACCCCGGAGGCGGTGCTGGCCAACCCGGCCGACGACACCGTCGCGGGCTTCGTCGGCGCGGGCGCCTCGCTCAAGCAGCTGACCCTGCGCCGGGTGCGCGAGGTCGAGCTGGCCAGCGCGGTCACCGCCCCGCAGGACACCGACGCCACCGAGATCCGCCGCAAGCTCGACGAGGCGGGCCGCGAGTTCGCGCTGCTGCTGGACGGCCGCAACCGCCCGGTCAGCTGGGTGCACGCGCGCAACCCGCGCAGCCGCAAGCCCGTCGGCGACCTGGTGTCGCTCCAGTCGACCCTGCAGGACGCGCTGGAGGCGATCCTGACCGAGGGCGGCGCGGCCGTGGTGACCGGCAAGCGCGGCGAGTACGTCGGCCTGGTCGAGATCGACACCGTCATGGGCGCCGTGCAGCAGGCGCGCGACGACCACGCGGGGGCTCCCGCGTGACCGCGACCGCAGTGAACGGCCCCACCCCGGCGGCCACGCGCTCGCGCGCGGACGGGCTGCGCCTGCTGGTCCAGCCCGCGGCCACGGTCCTGCTGGTCGGCGGGGTGCTCCTGTGGGCGTTCAGCCTGGACCTGGACTCGATCGAGCGGCAGAGCATCAACGCCTCGTCGCTGCTGACCGCCACCAGGGACCACCTGGTGATCAGCCTGATCGTGACCGCGCTGGTCGTGGCGATCGCGGTGCCGCTGGGCGTGCTGGTGACCCGGCGCTGGGCGCGCAAGGCCGCCCCGCTGGTGCTGGGGCTGGCCACGATCGGCCAGGCCGCGCCCGCGATCGGCGTGCTGGTGCTGTACTTCATGGCCACCGGCGCCGAGGGCACGTGGGCGGCGGTCGTGCCGATCACGTTCTACTCGTTGCTGCCGGTGCTGCGGAACACCGTGGTGGGCCTGCAGGGCGTGGACCCGGCGCTGGTGGACGCGGCGCGCGGCATCGGCATGTCCCCGCTGACCGTGCTGCGCCGGGTGGAGCTGCCGCTGGCGGTGCCGCTGATCCTGGCCGGCCTGCGCACCGCGCTGGTGCTGGCGGTCGGCGTGGCCACGCTCGCGGTGTTCGTCAACGGCGGCGGCCTCGGCCTGCTGATCGACACCGGTTACAAGCTGGCCCGCGTGCCGGTGCTGGTGACCGGGGCGGTGCTGGCCGTGGGCCTGGCGCTGCTCGTGGACTGGTTGGGCGCGGTGGCCGAGACCTACCTGGGACCGAAGGGGCTGCGATGAGCGGCAGGAGCAGGAGGGGCCTGGCCGCGATCGGCGCGGCGCTGTGCCTCGCGGTGTCCGGCTGCGGGCTGGAGAGCTCGTTCGCGCTGCCGTTCGAGGTGGCGCCCGGCTCGATCCGGCCGGAGCCCGCGCTGGAGGGCGTGAAGGTCTCGGTGGGGTCCAAGGACTTCACCGAGAACATCGTGCTCGGCTACATCACCGAGGTCGCGCTGGCGGCGGCGGGCGCCGAGGTCAACGACATGACCAACATCCAGGGCTCGAACAGCTCGCGGCAGGCGCTGCTGACCGGTGACGCCGACCTGTCCTGGGACTACAGCGGAACCGGCTGGATCAGCTACCTGGGCAACACCGAGCCGATCCAGGGCGAGCGCGAGCAGTACGAGGCGGTCCGCGAGGCCGACCTGGAGCGCAACGGCCTGGTGTGGCTGGAGTACACGAAGGTCAACAACACCTACGCGTTCGCCGTGACGCGGGAGTTCGCCGAGGCCAACGACCTCAGCACCACCAGCCAGATGGCCGAGCTGGTGAAGAACGACCCGAGCAAGGGCGTGTTCTGCCTGGAGACCGAGTTCATCAGCCGCAACGACGGGTTCCCCGGCGTGGCGCGGACCTACGGCTTCGACGCGGGCGCGGCGCAGGTGAAGACCTTCGGCAGCGGCACGATCTACACCGCGACCGCCGACGGGCTGTGCAACTTCGGCGAGGTGTTCACCACCGACGGCCGCATCCTGGCGCTGGACCTGGTGGTGCTGGAGGACGACCGGAGGTTCTTCCCGCAGTACAACGCCTCCCTGGTGCTGCGCGAGGAGTTCCACCGGCAGCACCCGGAGATCGAGCGGATCATGGCGCCGGTGTTCGAGGAGCTGGACAACGACACGATCATCCGGCTGAACGCCGAGGTGGACGTGGACGGCCGCGACCCGGCGGCGGTGGCGCGCGACTGGATGGTGAGCGAGGGGTTCGTGTCGATCCCCGACGACACCATGGCGGCGGGCGCGCGGCGCTAGCGGGTAGCCGTCGGCGGCAGGGCGCAAGACCCCGCCGCCGACGGCGAGAAGCAAAAGCGCGTGTTCGCCGCTAGCGGCGAACACGGGGGCGGGTCGGGGGACGGCGCGGTCCCCCACCCGCCCCGCTCGCTTTCGCGGGACCACCGGACGGCGCGGTGCCCGGTGTCCCCGTGAGCGCACGGGGGTGCGGCCGGACGATTGACATCCGCCCCTCCCCCTCCCAGTCTGGGAGCGCTCCCAATCATCATCGTCGATGAGGACGGCAGATGCGCGCTCCCCGCACCGCTTTGTTGGCACTCGCCCTGCTCGCCGCACCGCTCGCCACCCCCGCGGCGGCGTCGCCGAGCGCCGATCCCCCGACGTCCCAGGCCGTCGACACCCGCGTCTCGGTGAACACCCGCGCGGGCCTGGAAACCGCCCCCGAGCTGGGAATGGGCGTCAACCACGCCATCTGGGACTCCCAGCTCGGCACCCCGCAGGTCGCCGACCTGCTGAAAGACGCGGGTGTCCGGGCCATGCGCTACCCCGGCGGCTCGTACTCGGACATCTACCACTGGCGCGACCACACCGCCCCCGGCGGCTACGTGGCCCCGAACACCGACTTCGACACGTTCATGGCAGGCGTGCGGCGCGCCGGCGGTCAGCCGATCGTCACCGCCAACTACGGCACCGGGACGCCGCAGGAGGCCGCCGACTGGGTGCGCAGCGCCAACGTCGACAAGGGCTACGGCGTCAAGTACTGGGAGATCGGCAACGAGCTCTACGGCAACGGCCACTACGGCACCGCGTGGGAGGAGGACCACCACGAGGACAAGAGCCCGGCCGGGTACGCGGGCCTGGTTCGCGACTACTCGCGGGCGATGAAGGCCGTCGACCCGAGCATCAAGATCGGCGCGGTGCTGACCACGCCCGGCGAGTGGCCGGACGCCATCACGGCCGCCGGTGACGCGGGCTCGTGGAACCAGGTCGTGCTGTCCACGGCGGGCGCGGACATCGACTTCGTGATCCTGCACTGGTACCCGCGCGGCACGAACGCCCCGGACCTGCTGAGCAGCGCGGACACCATCCCCGAGATGATGGCGATGGCCAAGGAGCAGATCCGCGGGCACACCGGCCGGGACCTGGGCATCGCGTTCACCGAGCTGAACACGAACTTCGCCCGCAACACCCAGCCGACCGCGCTGTTCGCCGCCGACGCCTACGCGTCGCTGCTGGAGCGCGGCGCGTTCACCGTCGACTGGTGGAACGCGCACAACGGCCTGGGCAAGGTCAGCACGGTCGCCGGTCAGACCGACTACGACGACTTCGGCCTGCTCTCCAGCGCCAACTGCACCGAGGACGGCTCGGTGTGCCAGCCCGCGCTGAACACGCCGTTCGCGCCGTACCACGCGCTCGCGCTGACCTCCCGGTTCGCGCGCCCCGGCGACCAGTTCGTGGCCGCCTCCAGCACCGACCCGCTGGTGCGCGCGCACGCCGCCCGGCGACCGGACGGCGGGCTGTCGGTGCTGCTGGTGAACCGGGACCCGGACGCGGCGAAGTCGGTCGCGCTCGACTACGCCGGGTTCACCCCGAGGTCCTCGGCGGTGGTGCGGACCTACGGCAACGGCGACACCGCGATCACCACGTCCACCGGGGCGTCCGGCGCGGTCTCGCTCGCCCCGTACTCGATCACCGCGCTGGAGCTGGCGCCCACGTCCGCGACCACCGGCCCGGCGGCGCCCGCCCGGCCGACCGCGTCCTCGGTGACCGACCGCAGCGCCGTGATCGACCTGCCCGTCGCGGCTCCGGGCACCAAGCACGAGGTGCACCGCCAGGTCGGCACGCGCACCGACCAGTGGGGCGAGACCACCGGCGGCAGCTTCACCGCCACCAACCTGTCCCCCGGCACCGAGTACACCGTGAACGTCATCGCGCGCGACAACGCGGGCCGGGTGTCGTGGTCCTCGCCGCCGCTGGTGTTCCGCACCACCGCGCCCGCCTCGTCCACCTGCGCGGTGAAGCTGGCCAACACCAACGACTGGGGCAACGGCTGGGTCGGCGACGTGCAGGTCACCAACACCGGGACCACCCCCGTGGACGGCTGGGTGCTGGCGTTCGACTGGCCGACCACCTGGCAGAAGGTCGACAGCGGCTGGAGCGGCGCGTGGGCGCAGTCCGGCCGGTCGGTGACGGTGACCGCCGACGCGGGCAACCGGCTGCTGGCCCCCGGCGCGACGGTCTCGACCGGTTTCGTGGGCTCCTACCAGGGCCCGAACCGGCTGCCGACCGCGTTCTCGCTGAACGGCGCGCCGTGCTCGCTGCGGTGATCACCGCCGCGCTGCGGTGATCGGGTGGTGGGGCATACCCCGATCAGGGTCTGCCCCACCACCTGCGCAGGCGATAGGACAGGGGGTCACGCCAACCCCAGGAGGTCGATCCGTGCCCCACGTCCCGCACGTCCGCTCCACGGCCCAGTGGCACGTCCCGTTCCCGTCCGCGCCGGTGGTCGAGCACCACCGCGCACCGCTGGGGATCGGCGAGCCGGAACCGAGGTTGTCGTGGACCACGGCGGCGGAGGCGGGGTGGGTGCAGCGGGCGTACGAGGTCGAGGTGGGCGGCGAGCCGACCGGGTGGGTGGAGTCGGACGGGTCGGTCCTGGTGCCGTGGCCCGCCGAGCCGCTGGGCTCGCGGGACCGCAGGGAGCTGCGGGTGCGGGTGCGCGGCGACGGGGGGACGTCGAGCCCGTGGAGCGCGCCGTCGTTCGTGGAGGCCGGGTTGCTGCGGCCGTCGGACTGGGTGGCGCGCATGGTGTCGCCGGTCGCCGGACGCCGCCCTCCCCTGCTGCGGCGGGAGTTCGCGGTGCGCGCGCCGATCGCGCGGGCCCGGCTGTACACGACCGCGCAAGGCGTGCACGAGGTGCTGCTCAACGGGTCGCGGGTCGGCGACGAGGTGCTCGCGCCGGGGTGGACCAGCTACCGGCGCCGGTTGCGCTACCGCACGCACGACGTGACCGGGCTGCTGCGGCACGGGCGCAACGCGCTCGGGGTGGCGCTGGCGGACGGCTGGTACCGGGGCAGGCTCGGGTTCTCCGGGCGGCGCGCGGTGTACGGGGACCGGCTGGCGGCGCTGGTGCAGCTGGAGGTCGTCGGCGAGGACGGCTCGCGGCAGGTGGTGGGCACCGACGAGCGGTGGCGGGCCGGGACCGGCGGGCTGGTGTCGGCGGGCCTGTACGACGGGGAGCACTTCGACGCGCGGCGGCACCCGAGCGGGTGGTCGGAGCCGGGGTTCGACGACTCGGGGTGGGGCGCGGTCGAGGTGGTGGAGCGGGACCTGGCGACGCTGGTCGCGCCGACCGGGCCGCCGGTGCGCCGGACCGAGCTGCTGCGGCCGGTGGCGGTGACCGCGCTGGGGCGGGGGCGGCACCTGCTGGACTTCGGGCAGAACCTGGTGGGGCGGCTGCGGTTGCGGGTGGACGAGGGGGCCGCGCGGGAGGTGGTGGTGCGGCACGCGGAGGTGCTGGAGGACGGCGAGCTGTGCACGCGGACCCTGCGCGGGGCGCGGGCCACCGACCGGTACGCGCCGGGTGCGGGGACGGCGGTGTGGGAGCCGTCGTTCACCTACCACGGGTTCCGGTACGCGGAGGTGACCGGGCTGCCGGGGGCCCCGGACGTGGTGGCGGCGGTGTGCGGCACGGACCTGCGGCGGACCGGGTGGTTCCGGTGCTCGGACCCGGACCTGGAGCGGTTGCACGAGAACGTGGTGTGGAGCGCGCGGGGGAACTGGGTGGACGTGCCCGCGGACTGCCCGCAGCGGGACGAGCGGCTGGGGTGGACCGGGGACGTGCAGGTGTTCGCGCCCGCTGCGGCGTTCCTGCACGACTGCGCGGGCACGCTGGTGTCGTGGCTGGCGGACCTGGCGGCGGACCAGGCGGAGGACGGCACGGTGCCGCTGGTGGTGCCGTCGGTGCCGCTGGGGGCCGGGGTGGGCGACGGGCCGGTGGCGCTGTGGGGTGACGCGGCGGTGCTGGTGCCGTGGGTGCTGTGGGAGCGGTACGGGGACCTGGGGGTGCTGCGGTCGAGCTACCCGAGCGCGCGGGCGTGGGTGGGGCGGGTGGAGCGGGCGCTGGACGAGGACGGGGTGTGGCGGCGGGGGTTCCAGTTCGGCGACTGGCTGGACCCGGCCGCGCCGCCGGACCGGCCGCACGAGGCGCGCACCGCCCCGGCGGTGGTGGCGACGGCGTACGCGGCGCGGTCGGCGCGGGTGCTGGCGCGGGTGGCGGACCTGGTCGGCGCTCCGGGGGACGCCGTGCGGCTGCGCGCGCTGGCGCGGCGGGTGGCGGCGGGGTTCGCGCGGGCGTTCCCCGACCAGGGCGGCACGCAGACCGGTCTGGCGCTGGCGCTGCGGTTCGGGCTGGTGCCCGCGCGGGAGCGGGCACGGGTGGCGCGGCGGCTGGCGGGGCTGGTGCGGGCGGAGGGGCACCGGGTCGGGACGGGGTTCGCGGGGACGCCGGTGGTGCTGGACGCGTTGGCGGACAACGGTTACCTGGACGACGCGTACCTGCTGCTGACCCAGCGGGAGTGCCCGTCGTGGCTGTACGCGGTGGAGCGGGGGGCGACGACGGTGTGGGAGCGGTGGGACGCGCTGCTGCCGGACGGGCGGGTGAACCCCGCCGAGATGACCTCGTTCAACCACTTCGCGCTGGGCTCGGTGGCGGACTGGATGCACCGCGCGGTGGCGGGGTTGGCGCCGGGCGCGCCGGGCTACCGGGTGATCCGGGTGGCGCCCCGGTTCGGCGGCGGGCTGGTGAGCGCGGAGGCGGAGCACCTGACGCCGTACGGTCGGGCGCGCGTGGCGTGGCGGCGCTCGGGCGAGCGCGCGGTGGTGGACGTGGTGGCCCCGACGGGCACCCGCGCGGTCCTGGACCTGCCGGGCGCGGCGCCGCAGGAGGTCGGGCCGGGTCGGCACCGGTTCACGGTGCCGTGCCGGGCGGTGCGGGCGGATGTGGTGCACGTGTGGTGAGACGCCGGGAGGGGCCGGTTTCCCGACCCCTTCCGGCGCTGGTCCTCGCGGCGCAACGACCTCAGTCCGTGCCCGACTCCATCGCCGCCCGGTCCAGCAGCTCCGCGTGGTCGACCTGCCCGCGCGACGCGATGGCCTCCGCGCCACCCTCCTCCAGCGTCCCGATCAGCTCCGTCGGCGCGACCCGAGCCGCGCCGATGAGCGTCGACTGCCCGCTGCCGACCATGCCCAGCCCGGCGTACTGCTCCAGCCGCGCCCGCGAGTCCGCGATGTCCAGGTTCCGCATCGTCAGCTGCCCGATCCGGTCCACCGGCCCGAACGCCGAGTCCTCGGTCCGCTCCATCGACAGCTTGTCCGGGTGGTAGCTGAACGACGGCCCGGACGTGTCGAGCACCGAGTAGTCCTCGCCGCGCCGCAGCCGCAGCGTGACCTCGCCGGTGATCGCGTTGCCGACCCACCGCTGGAGCGACTCGCGCACCATCAGCGCCTGCGGGTCCAGCCAGCGGCCCTCGTACAGCAGGCGGCCGAGCTTGCGGCCCTCGTTGTGGTAGGAGGCGAGCGTGTCCTCGTTGTGGATCGCGTTGACCAGCCGCTCGTACGCGGCGTGCAGCAGCGCCATGCCAGGGGCCTCGTAGATGCCCCGGCTCTTGGCCTCGATGATCCGGTTCTCGATCTGGTCGGACATGCCGAGCCCGTGCCTGCCGCCGATCGCGTTGGCCTCCAGCACCAGGTCGACGGCCGAGCCGAACTCCTTGCCGTTGATCGTGACGGGGCGGCCCTGCTCGAAGCCGACGGTCACGTCCTCGGTGGGGATCTCGACCTCGGGGTCCCAGAAGCGGACGCCCATGATCGGCTCGACGATCTCCAGGCCGGTGTTCAGGTGCTCCAGCGACTTCGCCTCGTGCGTGGCGCCCCAGATGTTGGCGTCGGTGGAGTAGGCCTTCTCGGTGCTCGCCCGGTACGGCAGGTCGCGCGCCTGCAACCACTCGGACATCTCGGTGCGACCGCCGAGCTCGGTGACGAAGGCGGCGTCGAGCCACGGCTTGTAGATCCGCAGGGCGGGGTTGGCCAGCAGGCCGTAGCGGTAGAACCGCTCGATGTCGTTGCCCTTGTAGGTGGAGCCGTCGCCCCAGATCTGCACGTCATCGTCGAGCATGGCCTGCACCAGCATGGTGCCGGTCACGGCGCGGCCGAGCGGGGTGGTGTTGAAGTAGGTGCGACCGCCGGTGCGGATGTGGAACGCGCCGCAGGCCAGCGCCGCGAGCCCTTCCTCGACGAGCGCGGCGCGGCAGTCGACCAGGCGGGCCAGCTCGGCGCCGTACGCGGCGGCGCGGCCGGGGACCGAGGCGATGTCCGGTTCGTCGTACTGGCCGATGTCGGCGGTGTACGTGCACGGCACCGCGCCCTTCTCACGCATCCACGCGACCGCGACGGAGGTGTCGAGGCCACCGGAGAAGGCGATGCCGACCCGCTCGCCGGCGGGGAGGGAAGTGAGCACTTTGGACACGTCGACAATTATGCACAGGAATGCATGATCATTCACAGCGGGTGCGCCGTTTCCCCTGCCCGGCCGCGAAAAGGTGACGCGGCTCACCTGATCACGCCTGCTCGGACGCGGCCCGTTCGGTGCGACACCGCCCCGAACCGTAACCCCGCGCGCCCGAGCCGCGAAGAACCGGCGTCCGGAGCGTCACGAACCCCACCCCGAAGGGGCGCACATGAAGCTCACCGGCGCGCTGGCGGCGCCGGCACTGGCCGTCGCGAGCGCGCCACCGGCCGCCGCGGCGGACCCGGTCACCACGAGGATCGTCGCCGAGGTCAGCCCGGCGACGGCCGTGCCCGCGGGCTCGGTGCACCGGATCACCGGGGTGGCGCTCCAGCAGACCGACGACGGCTGGACGCCGGTGACCGGCTGCGGCGAGGTCTCGGCGCCGCGGTGCGCGGACCGGGGTGGCGCGTCGTGCGGCTGGGGCGGCGGGGGCACGACGGTCGGCGCGCCCGCCGACGGGACCTCCGCCCTGACCGTGCCCGCCACCATCACCGGCTGCCACCAGCTCGTCTTCCACCCGGTGAGCAGCGCGCTGAACAGCTCGGGCCTCGCGCTGCCCAACCACGGTGGTGCTCCAGCCGTCCAGCACCGGCGCGCCCGCCGTCAACCCGACGACCGGGGCGGTGGAGGGCTTCCTCCTGTTCTCCACGTCGTTCCTGCCGTCCGGGCCGACCGTGCGCGTGGAGCGGTCCGAGACCGGGGAGACCTGGGAGAGCGTGGCCACCGCGGTGACCCAGAAGTTCCACAGGGGCTCGTACAGGCACTACGGGAACGTGGGGCAGCCGGTGTCGGGCTGGTGGCGCGCGGTGCACGACGGGACGCCTGACTTCTTCGCAGCCTCGACCAGCGCAGCCGTGCACCTGCCCTGATCGGGGTTCCCCGCGCTCGCGGGGGTGACGTGGGAGGTGGCGGTGATCGGAACCGGACAGGCCGCGCGTAACCGCTCACGCACCGGGTACCCCGTTCGGTGTAACCGGCGAGCGGAGGTCACCGTGTACCCGAACCTGTTCTACCCGTGGGCGTGGCGCGACCCGTCGTGGCTGCCCGGCGCCTCGACCGAGACGCCCGACACCGAGGCCCGCCCCGGCAGCCCGCTGGTGGGCTACTCGGTCGAGGCGACGGACGGCGGCATCGGCAAGGTCCACGAGGACGACGCGGAGGTCCCCGCCGACTGCCTGGTGGTCGACACCGGCCCGTGGATCTTCGGCCGCAAGGTGGTCCTGCCGATCGGCACGGTGGAGCGTGTCGACCACGAGAACCGCACCGTCCACGTCGACCGCACCAAGGACCAGATCAAGGACGCCCCGGAGTTCACCGACGACACCGACCACGAGGACTACCGCACCAGGACCGGCGACTACTACACCGAGAGCTACCGCCTCCTGCCACCGATGCTCTGACCCGAGCGGCCCCGCGACCCGAACGCGGTCGCGGGGCCGGGGCCGTCACCCGAGGCCGTCCAGGACCACGCGCACCGCACGGCGCAGCCGCTCGTCCATCGCGACGCGCTCGACGGGGTCGTACCCGTCCCCCGCCACGGGCCGCAGATCCACCTCCAGCAGCCCGCTCAGCGCGACGAACGCGCCCCGCGCGCTCTCCCCGACCTCGCACAGCGCCTCGATGTGCTCGATCGCGCGCGCACCGGGCACCGGCCCTTCCGCCAGCGCCCACCGCACGCTGCCCGCGAACGCCCCGGCGAACCGCACCGCAGGCTCATCCGACCGCACCAGCCCGGAGAGCCGGTCGAGCACCTCACCCGGCCACTCACCGGTCGCGCCGCGCAGCAGTTCCGCGACGGCGAAGGGAATCCCGAGCCGCACGGCCTCGTCGTACTCCCGCTCCCACCGCGCCAGCGGGTCCAGGACCTTCCCGCGCACCAGCGGGTCCGCGTCGTCCAGCAGCGCGATCAGTCAAGGTGCGCACCCCGTTCCCGGCGTCGGCGGCCAGGGTCAGCAGGTGCGGCAGGACGGCGGGCGCGACGGACAGGATCACCCCGCCCTCGTGGAAGACGGCGTTCGACAGGTCGCTCCAAGCGTCGGGATCGGAGGCGGCGCACGCCAGGAGCAGCTCCGGGACGTCTTCCGCGCTGCCGTAGTGGTGTTCCAGCAGGTCCCACCGGATCGCGTCCAGCGAAGCGGGAAAACCCTTGTCCATCAAGAGACTCCCTCTCGCATCAAAGCCCGGCCAAGAGCCGGACCGCGTGCCGGGAAACGCTGCTCCCCGCCGGCATCTCGCCCCCCGAGCACGCGAAAGAGGGACGGCCCCGACAAGGCCGTCCCTCCCCCGAAACCTCCCCGCCTCACACCACCTGCGGCCTCCGCGACAACGACCGCACCACCAGCACCGTCGCCGCCGCAGCCACCGCCAGCAGCGCCAACCCACCGCCATAAGACCCGTAAGACCCGTACAGCGCCCCCATGATCAACGGCGGCACGAACCCGCCCAGCCCGCCCGCCGCGCCGACGATGCCCGTCACCGAGCCGACCTGGTCCGCCGGGGCCATGATCGCCACCAGCGCGAACGTCGCTCCGCTGCCTGCGCCGAGCGCGACCGCCAGCACCAGGAACGCCGCCGTTCCCATCGGCACCAGCATCGGCGTGAACGCCTGCACGACCGCCGCCGCGACGACCGCCACCAGCGTGGTGTTCAAGACCCTCGCGGGCGCCACCCGGTCCGACAGCCAGCCGCCCAGCGGGCGGGCGATCACCGCCAGCACCACGAAACCGGCCATCCGGTTGGCCGCGTCGGCCTGGGTCAGCTCGTAGCTCGTCTTCAGGTACGTGGGCAGGTAGACCGACATCGCCACGTAACCGCCGAACGACAGCGCGTAGATGCCCGACGCCTGCCAGGTGATCGGCAGCTTCGCCGCGGCCAGCAGCCGGTGCGCCGCCGACCCGGTCGGCTTGGTGCGGCCGGGCGCCTCGCGGATCAGCAGGTAGGAGGCGACCGCGTACACCGCGAGCACGATCGCGGTGACGATGAACGGCGCGGTCTTGCCCGCCGCCGTGACCAGCGGCACGGTGGTCAGCGCGCTGAACGCGGTGCCGCCCATGCCGATGCCGAACAGGCCGAGCGCGGTGCCGCGCCGCTCCGGCGGGAACCAGGCGTTGACCGTGGGCACGCCGACGGCGAACGCGCTGCCGCCGATGCCGAGGAAGAAGCCGCCGACGAGCAGCCCGGTCAGCGAGTACTGCCCGCTGAAGCCCAGGTACAGCACGGGGACGATGGTCGCGGCGGACACCGCCGGGAACATGATCCGGCCGCCGAACCGGTCGGTGAGCACACCGGCCGCGACGCGGCCGACCGAGCCGACGATCACCGGCACCGCCACCAGCAGGGCCTGCTGGAAGGAGGTGAGACCGAGCTCCTCGCGGTACAGGGGTCCCAACGGGCTGAGCAGCGCCCAGGCCCAGAAGTTCACCGCGAATCCGAGGGCGGCCATGACCAGGACCACCCAGCGGGTGCGGTCGTGAGCAGAGTCCGATCCAGTCATGCCCGGAACACTGCGCCCGGCCCGCGTGCGCGGTAAGTGAGCAACTGCCGTGCCGGGAGAGGACTTAGGTCCCTCCAAACGGAGCAACCCGCGCGGTGCACTGGGCACATGGACAGCACAGGGGTGGACCGCCCCCAACCGCGCGGGCGCAAGTTCTTCGCGCGGGGGGAGGTGTCGGCCGACGGCAGGACCGTGCACCGGATCGACCAGGCGGAGTGGGAGCGCTTCTACCGGGACAGGTGGGCCCACGACAAGGTGGTCCGCTCCACGCACGGGGTCAACTGCACCGGTTCGTGCTCGTGGCAGGTGTTCGTCAAGGACGGCCTGATCACCTGGGAGCACCAGGCGACGGACTACCCGTCGGTCGGGCCGGACTCGCCGGAGTACGAGCCGCGCGGCTGCCCGCGCGGCGCCTCGTTCTCCTGGTACACCTACTCCCCGTCACGGGTGCGCTACCCGTACGTGCGGGGCGTGCTGCTCAAGATGTGGCGCGAGGCCAAGGCGCGCCTCGGCGACCCGGTGCTGGCCTGGGCCGAGATCACCGGTGACCCGGAGAAGTCGCGCCGCTACAAGCGGGCGCGCGGCAAGGGCGGCCTGATCCGCTCGACGTGGGACGAGGTCAACGAGCTCGTCGCCGCCGCGCACGTGCACACCGCGAAGGCGCACGGCCCGGACCGGGTGGTCGGCTTCTCGCCGATCCCGGCGATGTCGATGGCCTCGTTCGCGGCGGGCACCCGCTACCACTCGCTGATCGGCGGCACGCTGCTGTCGTTCTACGACTGGTACGCCGACCTGCCGATCGCCTCGCCGCAGATCTGGGGCGACCAGACCGACGTTCCCGAGTCGGCCGACTGGTGGAACAGCGGCTACCTGGTCATGTGGGGCTCGAACATCCCGGTGACCCGCACGCCGGACGCGCACTTCCTCACCGAGGCCCGGTACAAGGGCACGAAGGTCGTCGCGGTCAGCCCGGACTACGCGGACAACGTGAAGTTCGCCGACGACTGGCTGGCGCCGCACCCCGGCACGGACGGCGCGCTGGCGATGGCCATGGGCCACGTGGTGCTGACCGAGTTCTTCCGCGACCGGCAGGTGCCGTACTTCGCGGAGTACACCCGCCGCTACACCGACCTGCCTTTCCTGGTGCGCCTGGAAGAGCGCGGCGACGCGTTCGTGCCCGGCAAGTTCCTCACCGCCGCCGACCTCGGCCAGGACGTGGAGAACGCCGAGTTCAAGACGGTGCTGCTGAACGAGGAGACCGGCGGGGCCGTGGTGCCGCAGGGCTCCCTCGGGCACCGCTGGGGCGAGCAGGGCGAGGGGAAGTGGAACCTCGAACTGGACGGTGTCACGCCCGCGCTCACCCTGCACGAGGCCAAGGCGGTGACCACCGAGGCGGTCGCGATCGACCTGCCGCGCTTCGACGTCGGCGAGACCGAGGGCGGCGGGATCGTGCGCCGGGGCGTGCCCGCGACGCGCGTGAGCGGGATGCTGGTCACCACCGTCTTCGACCTGGTGATGGCGCGCTACGCGGTGGGCCGCGAGGGCCTGCCCGGCGAGTGGCCGCAGTCCTATGAGGACACTGAAGCGCCCGGAACCCCCGGCTGGGCCGAGGAGATCACCTCGGTGCCCGCCGCGACGACCGCGCGCATCGCCCGCGAGTTCGCCCGCAACGCCGAGCGCACCCGTGGCCGCTCGATGATCGTGGTCGGCGCGGGCGCGAACCACTGGTTCCACTCGGACACCATCTACCGCGCGTTCCTGTCGCTGGTGCTGCTCACCGGCTGCCAGGGCCGCAACGGCGGCGGCTGGGCGCACTACGTGGGCCAGGAGAAGGCGCGCCCGGTCACCGGGATGCAGCACCTGGCGTTCGCGTTCGACTGGCAGCGGCCGACCAGGCACATGGCGGGCACCGCGTTCTGGTACCTGGCCACGGACCAGTGGCGCTACGAGGGCTTCAAGGCCGACGAGCTGTCCACCCCGCTCGGCACGGGCATGTTGCGGGGCAAGTCGTTCGCCGACTGCAACGCGCAGGCCGCCCGGCTGGGCTGGCTGCCCTCGCACCCCACCTTCGACCGCAACCCGCTGGACCTGGCCGACGAGGCCAAGGACGCCGGCGTGCCGGTGGCCGACCACGTGGTGTCGGAGCTGAAGGCGGGCAGGCTGAACTTCGCGGCGGAGGACCCGGACAACCCGGCGAACTTCCCGCGCGCGCTGACCGTGTGGCGGGCGAACCTGCTCGGCTCCTCGGGCAAGGGCAACGAGTACTTCCTGCGGCACCTGCTGGGCACCGACGCGCAGGTGCGCGGCGCCGAGACGGCGGAGGAGAACCGGCCGCGGGACGTGGCCTGGCACGACGAGGCGCCTGAGGGCAAGCTCGACCTGCTGACGGCGGTGGACTTCCGCATGACGTCCACGGGCCTGTTCGCGGACGTGGTGCTGCCCGCCGCGACCTGGTACGAGAAGCACGACCTGTCGTCCACGGACATGCACCCCTTCGTGCACGCCTTCAACCCGGCGATCGCGCCGCCGTGGGAGGCGCGCAGCGACTACGACGTGTTCCTCGGCCTGGCCGACCACTACTCGGAGCTGGCGAAGACCCACCTGGGCAAGCGCACCGACGTGCTGGCCGTGCCGCTGGCGCACGACACCCCGGACGAGATGGCCCAGCCGGGCGGGCGGGTGCTGGACTGGCGCGACGGCGACTGCGAGCCGGTCCCCGGCCGCACCATGCCGAAGCTGGTGGTGATCGAGCGGGACTTCGCCGCCACCGCCGAGAAGATGCGCTCGGTCGGCCCGCTGCTGGAGGAGCTCGGCCTGACCACCAAGGGCATCACCTACCACCCGGAGCCGGAGATCGAGCTGCTGCGCCGCACCAACGGCGTGCGCGGCGACAACCGGCCGTCGCTGGCGACCGCCGAGCACATGTGCGAGGCGATCCTGACCCTGTCGGCCACCACCAACGGCAGGCTGGCGGTGGAGGGCTTCAAGCAGCTGGAGAAGCGCACCGGCACGAGGCTCGCTGACCTGGCCGAGGAGAACGAGGGCAAGCGGATCTCCTACCGGGAGGCCAAGAAGGGCCCGCAGGCCGTGCTGACCTCGCCGGAGTGGTCGGGCAGCGAGACCGGTGGCCGCCGCTACTCGGCGTTCGTGATCAACGTGGAGCGGGACAAGCCCTGGCACACCCTGACCGGGCGCCAGCAGTTCTTCGTCGACCACGACTGGCTCACCGAGCTGGGCGAGCAGCTGCCGGTGTACCGCCCGCCGCTGAACATGCACCGCCGGTTCGGCTCGCAGCAGCTGGGCGAGCCCGGCCGCGCCGAGGTGACGGTGCGGTACCTGACGCCGCACTCGAAGTGGTCGATCCACTCGGAGTACCAGGACAACGCGCACATGCTGGCGCTCTCGCGCGGCGGCCCGGACATCTGGATGTCCACCCAGGACGCCGAGCGGATCGGCGTGGCGGACAACGACTGGGTCGAGGCCTACAACCGCAACGGCGTCGTGGTGGCCCGCGCGGTGGTCTCGCACCGGATGCCGGAGGGCACCGCGTACGTCTACCACGCCAAGGACCGCAACGTGAACGTGCCGAAGACCGAGATCGGCGGCAAGCGCGGCGGCGTGCACAACTCGCTGACCCGCCTGCTGCTCAAGCCGACGCACCTGGTGGGCGGCTACGCCCAGTTCACCTACGCGTTCAACTACTACGGCCCGACCGGCAACCAGCGCGACGAGGTCACGGTGGTCCGCCGCCGCTCGCAGGAGGTGGAGTACTGATGCGCGTCATGGCTCAGGTGGCGATGGTGATGAACCTCGACAAGTGCATCGGCTGCCACACCTGCTCGGTGACCTGCAAGCAGACCTGGACGAACCGCGAGGGCGTGGAGTACGCCTGGTTCAACAACGTCGAGACCAAGCCCGGCATCGGCTACCCCAAGCGGTACGAGGACCAGGACCGCTGGAAGGGCGGCTGGGAGCTCGACAGGAAGGGCAGGCTGCGGCTGCGCGGCGGCAGCAGAACGCAGCGGTTGCTGAGCCTGTTCGCCAACCCGGACATGCCCTCGATCGACGACTACTACGAGCCGATCACCTACGACTACGACACGCTGCTGAGCGCGCCCGCGGGCGAGCACACCCCGGTGGCGCGGCCGAAGTCACTGCTGACCGGCGAGGACACCGCGATCACGTGGGGCGCCAACTGGGAGGACGACCTGGGCGGCGCGCCCGAGCACGCCCCCGGCGACCCGAACCTGGAGGGCATCCGGGAGAAGGTGAAGTTCGAGTTCGAGCGCACCTTCATGTTCCACCTGCCCAGGTTGTGCGAGCACTGCCTGAACCCCGCGTGCGTGTCGGCGTGCCCGTCGGGCGCGATGTACAAGCGCGAGGAGGACGGCATCGTCCTGGTGGACCAGGACAGGTGCCGCGGCTGGCGGATGTGCGTGTCCTCGTGCCCGTACAAGAAGGTCTACCTCAACCACGTCACGGGCAAGGCCGAGAAGTGCACGTTCTGCTTCCCGCGCGTGGAGGCGGGGCAGCCCACGGTGTGCTCGGAGACCTGCGTGGGCAGGCTGCGGTACCTCGGGATCGTGCTGTACGACGCGGACGCGGTCACCGCCGCGCTGAGCGTGCCGGACCCGAAGGACCTGCTGGACGCGCAGCGCGCGCTGATCCTGGACCCGCACGACCCGGAGGTCGCGCGGGAGGCGCTGGCGCAGGGCATCGCGCACGACTGGCTGGAGGCCGCCCGCAAGTCGCCGGTGCACGCGCTGATCAGCAAGTACAGGGTCGCGCTGCCGCTGCACCCGGAGTACCGCACCGCCCCCATGGTCTGGTACATCCCGCCGCTGTCGCCGGTGCTGGACGCGGTCACCGCCGTGGACGGCGACTCGTCGGACCCGGACGACGTGTTCCACGCGATCCGCGACCTGCGGATTCCGGTGGAGTACCTGGCGAACCTGTTCACCGCCGGTGACCCGGAGGTGGTGGCCGGGGTGCTGATGAAGCTGGCCGGGATGCGCGGGCACATGCGCAACCGCTCGCTCGACGGCACGGTCGACCAGGGCCTGCTCGACTCGATCGGCCTGAGCGCCGAGGAGGTCGAGGACCTGTACCGGTTGCTGGCCATCGCGAAGTACGAGGACCGGTACGTGATCCCGCTGGCGCACAAGGAGGACGCGGCGCAGCTGGCGGGCCTGGCGACCGGGTGCCCGCTGGACGGCGAGGGCGGTCCCGGCATGGGCGGCGGGGGTCCGGGACGTGGCGCGGTGTCGCTGTCGCTGAGCGCGCCGCCGAGGAAGGGCGTGAAGCGGTGAGGGCGAAGCAGGCCGAGCCGGGCAGGGCCGAGACGTTCGAGCTGCTGGCGACCTTGTTGCAGTACCCCGAGAACGGCCCGTTCGCGGTCCCCGAGGCGCCGGACGGCCCGGCGCGCGAGCCGCTGGAGCGGTTCCTGGCCTGGTACCGCGAGCAGGAGCCGTTCGAGCTGGCGCAGCACTACGTGCGCACGTTCGACCTGCGCCGCCGCACCAGCCTGTACCTGACGTACTACCTGCACGGCGACACCCGCAAGCGCGGCATGGCCATGCTGGTGCTCAAGCAGCGCTACCGCGCCGCGTCGCTGACCCCGCCCGAGGACGAGCTGCCGGACTACCTGCCGGTGGTGTGCGAGTTCGCCGCCCTGCTGGGACCGGGCGCGGGCGAGGCGCCGCTGCGCCAGCACCGCTCGGGCCTCGAGCTGATCCGCGCCGGGCTGGCCGACGCCGGTTCGCCGTACGCGGACCTGCTGGAGGCGCTGTGCGCCCTGCTCCCCGAGCTGGGCGAGGAGGAGAAGGCCGCGATGCGGGAACTGGCCCTGGAGGGGCCTCCGGTGGAGGAAGTGGGCCTGGCCCCCTTCGCCCCGCCCGACTACCTGACCGGAATGGAGGTGCGGGTGTGAGCACCCTGCTGTGGGTCGTCTTCCCGTACGCGGCGCTGACGGTGTTCGCGGTGGGCCACGTGTGGCGCTGGCGCAGCGACCAGTTCGGCTGGACCACGCGGACCACGCAGCTGCTGGAGCGGCGCTGGCTGCGCTGGGGCTCACCGCTGTTCCACCTGGGCGCGTTCGCCGCGATCGGCGGCCACGCGATGGGTCTGCTGGTGCCGAAGGCGGTGACGGAGTTCGTCGGCATCACCGAGCACCTGTACCACCTGGTGGCGGTGGGCGCGGGCAGCGTGGCCGCGGTGATGCTGGTGGTGGGCCTGGGGTTGCTGATCGCGCGCCGGGTGCTGGAGCCGAGGATCAACCGCACCACCACGAAGTCGGACAAGGTGCTGTTCGCGGTGCTGGGCCTCGTGGTCGCCGCGGGCGTGACGGCGACGGTGGTGGAGCAGCTGGTCAAGGGCGGCTACGACTACCGGGAGACGATCTCGGTGTGGTTCCGGGGCCTGTTCGCCCTGAACCCGGACCCGCTGCTGATGGTGGACGTCCCGCTGGTGTTCCAGCTGCACGCCCTGAGCGCGTTCCTGCTGTTCGCGATCTGGCCGTTCACCAGGCTGGTGCACGTGTGGTCGGCCCCGATCGCGTACCTGTGGCGCCCGTACGTGGTGTACCGCCGCAGGTCGGCGCCCCCGAAGCGGCCGATGGCGCACCGCTGACCCCGATCGCCCCCGAGGACCCGCTCGCGCCCCTGGGTGCGGGCGGGTCTTCTCGCGCCTGTCGTGCAGCCACCGCGCGCCGGAAGTAGCTTCGCCGAGGAGACCAGCACCCCGAGCCACCGGAGGCCACCATGACCGCACCGCGCGCCGTGATCTCCGGGGCAGGCATCGCCGGCCTGTCCGCCGCCTACTGGCTGCGCCGCACCGGCTGGGACGTCACGGTCCTGGAGCTGGCCGGGGAGTTCCGCGACGGCGGCCAGAACGTCGACGTCCGGGGCGTCGCCCACGAGGTGCTCGACCTGATGGGACTCACCGAGGCCGTCCGCGCCCGCAACACCACCGAGACCGGCACGGTCCTCGTCGACGGGCGGGGCCGGGTCGTCGCCACCCTCCCCGAGGGCCGCGACGGCGCCACCGCCGAGCTGGAGGTCCTGCGCGGCGACCTGGCCCGCGCCGTCCTGGAGCAGCTCCCGCCGGGGACCGACCTGCGCTTCGGCGAGCGGATCACCGAGGTCGCCCAGGGCGCCGACGCCGTCGCGGTCACCACGGCGCGGGGCGAGGTGCTGACCGCCGACCTGCTCGTGGTCGCCGAGGGCGTCCGCTCCAGCACCCGCGACCTGGTGTTCGGCCCCGACGTCGACCGCCACGAGCTCGGCATCACCATGCTGTTCGGCACGATCCCCCGCACCCCCGCCGACGACGACCGCTGGCGCTGGCACACCGCCGTCGGTGGCCGCCAGGTCCACCTGCGCCCCGACAACCGGGGCACCACCCGCGCCATGCTCGCGTTCACCGACGACGGCCCGGAGCGCCCGACCGCCGAGCAGGTCCGCGAGCGCTACGCGGGCGTCGGCTGGGAGGCGCCCCGCGTGCTGGACGGGTTCGCCACCACCGACGACCTCTACGTCGACCGCCTCACCCAGATCCGGATGCCCGCCTGGCGCCGGGGCCGGGTGTGCGTGACGGGCGACGCGGCCTGGTGCGTGACCCCGATGGGCGGCGGTGGCGCGTCGCTGGCCCTGACCAGCGGGTACGTCCTGGCCGCCTGCCTGTCCACCGCGCCGGACCAGGACGGCGGGCTGGCGGCGTTCGAGGCGTGGATGCGCCCGCTGGTCGACGACGTGCAGCAGCTCCCGCCCGGCGTGCGCCGCGTGGCCTACCCGAACACCCGCCTGGGCCTGGCGCTGCGCGACGCGGTGGCCCGGATCGTCACGTCCACGCCGCTCTCACGCCTGGTCGGGAAGCTCACCGAGGTCGCCGCCACCGACCGCCCCCTGCCCCGGATCGCGCCCGCCTGACCCCAGCGCCGCGATCAGCTCGCCCACCCGGTGCCCCGCCTCCAGGGGGTGCCGCAGCAGCCCGTCCCGGTTGACCCGGTAGTGGTTGCGCCGCCCCACCTTCGTGCGCTCCACGTACCCGCCGGCGATCAGGTCGACCATGATCAGCTGCACCGCCCGGCTGGTCACCCCGACCCGCCCCGCGATCACCGGCAGGGTCTGGTCCGGGTCGTCGGCCAGGCACAGCAGCACGTGCGCGTGGTTGCTCAGGAACGTCCACGCGCCCCCGGTCACCGGTCCTCCGCTGCCCACCGCTTCCTCCATCCGGGTTAACCGATCCAGTGTTGACAGGCGAACCGCAGTTCGTCATTCTAGTGGCGCGGAGGGGAGTACCCGCCTCAGCCGAGCTCGTCATTACGGCAACCCGGACGGTTGCCCGGTCTCGGCGCCGCCGGACGTCCCAAGAGGGGCGCGGCGGTCGGGGAGACCTCCGGTCGACAGTGGACCGGAGGTGCGTTCTTCGTGGTTGTCCCGTTCTGGGCCTGGGCCGCGGTGCTCGGCGTGATCCTGGTGATGCTCGCGGTGGACCTGTTCGCCCACCGGCGCGCGCACGTGGTGAGCGTGCGGGAGGCGGCCGTCTGGTCGGCGGTGTGGATCACCCTGGGGCTCGCCTTCGGCGGGGTCGTGTGGTGGGTGTGGGGCGCGGACCCGGCGGCGCAGTACTTCGCCGGTTACGTGATCGAGAAGTCCCTCGCGGTCGACAACGTGTTCGTCTTCGCGATCATCTTCGGCTACTTCGCCGTCCCCAGGGAGCACCAGCACCGGGTGCTGTTCTACGGCGTGCTGGGCGCGCTGGTGTTCCGCGCGGTGTTCATCGCGGCGGGCTCGGTGCTGATCGCGAGCTTCTCCTGGATCCTCTACCTGTTCGGCGCGTTCCTGGTGCTCACCGGGGTGAAGATGGCGCGGCAGAAGGACGAGGTGGTCGACCCGGAGCGCAGCGCGGTGCTGCGGCTGTTCCGCCGGTTCGTGCCGATGACCGAGAAGCAGCACGGGCACAGGTTCCTGGTGCGCGAGGGCGGCAAGTGGGTGGCGACGCCGCTGCTGGCGGTGCTGGTGCTGGTCGAGGTGACCGACATCGTGTTCGCGGTGGACTCGATCCCGGCGATCTTCGCGGTGACGCAGGAGCCGTTCCTGGTGTTCACCTCGAACGCGTTCGCGATCCTGGGCCTGCGCGCCATGTACTTCCTGCTGGCGGACCTGATGCACCGGTTCACCTACCTGAAGCTGGGGCTGGCCCTGGTGCTGATGTGGGTGGGCGTGAAGATGCTGCTGCTGGACGTGTACAAGATCCCGACGGGCCTGTCGCTGGCCGTGGTGGCGGCGATCCTGGCCGTGGCGGTCGGGGCGAGCTGGTGGAAGACCAGGGGCTCGACGCCGGAGGCGGGGGCCGGGGCCGAGATCGAGCCCGACCCCGAGTCCAAGACCGAGCCCGAGGCCGAGTCCCGCTCGGAGACCGGGTCCAACCGCTCCTGACCGGGTGATAGCGGGGTGGGACGGTAATCGCGCCTCCGATTCCACCCCGCTTTTCACCCACTTGGCACCACACACCTCCGGAACCGACAGGTAGTGTCGCGGCGACGGAGTGATCACGGGGGGGGTGGGCCACTCCGCCAAGGGTCGTCGGGGAACGACTCGGCACGCGCACGGGAAAACCGCCCCCACCGCACTCGAACACCACCAGCACAGCTCAGAACAGCGCGAACGCACCGCTCGCCGCTTTCCCGCGCGCAACGAGAAAACCGGTCACGGTCCACCGCGCGGATTTCGCCACACCCGCGCAGCCGTGCCCGGATCAACTGGGGAAGCACAGGGAATGGCGCAGATGAGAATCGACCAGAGCACGCAGAAGAATTCCGTGACGGCTCCGGGGGACACCGCCGCGGAAAGCCCAGCCACCGACCGCAGGGCGGATCTGGCCCGCGACCTGGCGCGCCGCACCGGGTGCGCGCGCAGCACTCTTCACGACGCGCTGGCGGGCCGCAGGTCCCTGCGGCTCAACACGGTGCCAGCGGTCGCGCGGGCCCGCGGCGACGACCCGGCGGGGTGGCGGGGCCGGTGGGTCGCCGCCCGCCCGCGCGCCACGAGCCGCTGGCCGTCGCGCAGGGTCGGCGCCATGCTGCCGCCCCGCACGGTCACCCTGGTCCACCACGCCATCAGCGCACCCTCCCCTCCTGCTAGCCGCCCGCCTGGAGGCGGACAGCCGGGCGCACTCGCCGCCCGCGTCCACCAGCTCGTCGTGGCGGCCCCGCTCGGCGATCCGGTCGCTGGAGAGCGTCACGATCAGGTCGGCACCGCGCAGCGCGGACAGCCAGCGCGAGACGAGCAGCCTGGTCCGCCCGGCCGCGCGCCGCCGCAGGGTCTCGTGCACCCGGCGCTCCCCCCACGGCGTCCAGGCCAGAGGTGGGCTCGTCCAGCACCAGCAGCCAGGTGTCTTCGCGCATCAGGCACCGCACGAGCGCGACCCGCTGCCACTGCCGCCGGACAGCGCGACGCCTGCTCGCCCGCCGTCCGTGTGGGTGCGCGAGAGGAGCGTGTCGCAGCCGTCAGACAGGGCGGCCACGACGTCGTCGACGCGGGCGGCGATCGCGGCTCGGGTGAGGCGGTCCCGCTCGCCGAAGGCGCGGACCTGCCCGATACCGATGTTCTCGGCGGCGGTGAGGTCGTAGGCCATGTCCTGCACGCCAGCGACGGTCCCGAGGAACAGCACCAGGTACCCGACCGCGGCCCGCCCGGACCCGACGCCGACCGTGCCGGTCCCGCCGACCACCGCGAGCGCGCCCTGCGCCAGGGTCCCCCGGCGGGCGACGGCGAGGCGGGCGCCGGAGACGGCGGTGAGCGAGTCGACCATCCTGGCGCGCAGCAGGTTCCCGAGCCCGAACAGCCGGATCTCCTTGGCGGCGCGCACGTCGGTGAGCAGTGCCCGGTAGAACAGCCGGCGCCGGTCGGCGGCGACCCAGGACTCCTAGGTGGACGTTTCGCGCCGCGCGGTCGCCAGGCGCGCGAGCACGGCGGTGGCCGCGCAGACGAGCAGCAGCGGTGCCATCGGCGGCCAGACGACCAGCAACGCGCCGGTAAACCCGACCAGCAGCACGGTGGAGCGCACCGCCTCCTGGGCGAACTGCGAGACCGCGCCGGGCACCTCCTGCACGGCCTCCTCGGCGAGACGCAGCCGGTTGTGAAAGGCGGGGTCCTCGACGTGGCGCAGTCCGGGGAGGGCGGCGATCCGGCGAAATAGCGCGTCCTCCACGGTGAGCGCGACCCGGTGTCGCACGACGTCGCCGAGGTACCCGCAGAGGTAGAGCAGCGCGACCGCGAGCCCACCGGCGAGCGCCGACCCGACCGCGAGCGCAGCGGCGCGGGCGGTGGAGGCGGTGGAGGCGGTGCCGGAGGTGAGCTCGTCGACCAGCAGCCCGGTGAGCCGGGGGGCTAGCCGCCGTGGTTGCCTCTGGCCACTGCGGCATCCATCCAGGCTTAGACTTCCTTTCAGAATGAGTGGAGGCGTCGGTAGCAGATCAGTGCGCAGGCCAGGTTCAGGAAGCCCTGGTGTAGGTCGGCTCGGTGGTCCCAGCGGGTGCGTAGGCGTCGGTACTGGTGGAGCCAGGACAGGGTGCGTTCGACCACCCGGCGCAGCGTGCCCAGCCCGGAGCCGTGCGGTTGTCCGCGGCGGGCGATCAACGGGAGGATCCGCCGCCTACGCAGGGTTTTCCGGTTGGCCGCGCTGTCGTAGCCGCGGTCGGCGAGCATCACCTCCGGCCGCCACCTCGGCCTGCCGGGTTTCCCGGCGATGCGGGGCAGGGCGTCGAGCATCTCGGTCAGGGTGGTGGTGTCGTGGGTGTTGGCGGCGCTGACCGCGACCGTCAGCGGGTGACCGGCGCCGTCGACGACGACGTGGTGTTTCGAGCCGGTCTTGCGGCGGTCGACCGGGCTCGGGCCGGTGAAGGCCCCCCTTTTAGTGCCCTGGCGTGGGAGGAGTCGATGGCCGCGCGCGACCAGTCGATCCGGTTCGCGGCGTGCAACTCGGCCAGTAGCACCTCGTGCAGGCGTTGCCAGACCCCGGCCTCGGTCCATTCCACCATCCTGCGGCGGCAGGTCGAGCCCGAGCCGAAGCCGAGCTCGGTGGGCAGGTCGGCCCACTCGATGCCGGTGTGCAGCACGAACAGGATCCCCTGCAGACACTCACGTGCGGGCAACCGCTTACGGCCGGGGTGGCGGAAGTTCCTGGTCGGGACCGGGATCAGCGGCTCGACCAGGTCCCACAGATCGTCATCGACGATCCACGGCGCAGCCATGCCCTATCGGGTTCCCCGCCAGCCAAAACACCAACCAACTCATTCTGAAAGGAGCTATTAGTACCGCAACGGCACTTGCTTGTCCGGCGGTGGATCATGTTCGTTGTGGTGGTCGATGTCGCTGTGGCGGAGTTGGATCGGGTGCATGCCCGGATCGGTGGTCGGTTCGCCAGTTCGGAGCCCCGGTTGCGGGCTCGGGAGTATCTGCTCGGGTTGACCGCAGGGTTGGAGCGCAAGAACGGTTGGACGCTGGCCGAGCGGGCCTGCGAGGTGTCGCCGGACGGGATGCAGCGGTTGTTGAGGTGGGCGGACTAGGGCGTCGACGGCGTGCGCGACGACCTGCGCGACTACGTCGTGGAGCACTTCGGTGCCATGGACGGGGTGCTGATCGTGGACGACACCGGGTTCCTGAAGAAGGGAACCCGCTCTGCCGGGGGTGCAGCGGCAGTACTCGGGCACCGCCGGGCGCACGGAGAACTGCCAGGTCGGAGTGTTCCTGGCCTACGCCTCCGACCGCGGTCACGCGTTGATCGACCGGGAACTGTACCTGCCTGAGTCCTGGACGGGCGACCGGGAGCGGTGCCGGGCTGCCGACGTGCCCGACGGGGCCGGGTTCGTCACCAAGCCGCGCCAGGCGATGGCGATGATCGAGCGGGCGTTGGCCGCCGGTGTGCCGTTCGGGTGGGTGGCCGCCGACGAGGCCTACGGGCAGGCCAAGTACCTGCGGTTCTCGCTGGAGCGGCACGACATCGCGCACGTGCTGGCGACCAGGGTCAACGACACGCTGGTCACCACCGACTTCCGCCAGGCCCGCGCCGACGCCCTGGTCGCCGAGCTGCCGACGAGGGCCTGGCGACGGTTGTCGGAGGGCGCCGGGGCGCACGGGCCACGCGAGTACGACTGGGCGAGGGTGCCACTGCGCATCCTGTGGGAACCGGGTCGCGGGCACTGGCTGCTCGCCCGACGCTCGATCGCCGACCCGACCGAGATCGCCTACTACGTCTGCTACGGGCCGCGACGCTCGACGCTGCTGGACCTGGCCTGGATCGCCGAGAGCCGTTGGCGCGTCGAGGAATGCTTCAAACAGGCTAAGAACGAGGCCGAGCTCGACCATTACCAGGTCCGGTCCTGGCGGGCCTGGTACGCCCAGATCACCCTGTCCATGCTCGCCCACGCATGGCTGGCGGTCACACGATCGCTTGTGGCAAAGGGGGGACCAGCACCAGTCACACGGGCATGATCGGTTTTACGTTACCCGAGATCCGATGCCTGCTGATCGGCCTGATCCTACGACCAGCCACCAACTCCGAGCACATCTGGTCCTGGTCGTGCTGGCGGCGACGACATCAATACCAAACCCGCCTCAGTCACTACAAACGACGCGGTTACCCACTCACATAAGTGCCGTTGCAGTACTAGGCGTCCTGGACATCGGCTACCAGCTCCAGCGCGTCCGGGGGCAGCTCCTGCACCGCGAGACCAAGACGGAAGCGTCGGAGGACACCTTGCCCATGCCCTCGATCGCGGCCACGGCGATCAGGCTCCGCCGTCGGCAACGCCTCCTCGACCGCCAGGAGGCGGACGTGGCCTGGCACGAGAGCGGGCTGCTCTTCACCACCCGGCACGGCACCCCGATCGAGCCGCGCAACTTCAACCGGTCCTGGGACCGGCGTTGCGAGAAAGCCGGGGTGCCGAAGATCACTGTGCACGACGGCAGGCGGAGTTGCGCCTCACTGCTGGCGGAGCTGAACGTGCACCCTCGGGTGGTCATGCGCATTCTTCGCCACGCCAACATGAAGGTCACCATGGAGATCTACACCGAGGTGTCGGACGACACGACGCGAAAGGCGCTGCAACAGCTCAGCGAAAGCCTCGACTTCTGAGCCGCTGCTGTACTTCGCTGCTGGCAACAACGGCAGAGGCCCAGCAAGCTGATGGCTGCTGGGCCTCTGACCTGCGGTGGGCGATACAGGGATCGAACCTGTGACCTCTTCGGTGTGAACGGGACCAGGTATATCCCGACTGTTTAACACGGTCTCACCTGTAGCGGTTTGAGATGCATTTACAGGTTCGAACCGTCTCACGCCGTATCAGCTTTACCTGCGGTTCCGAGCACGTCTTAGTCACCAGTTCGACTACAGGCGTGCTGGCTGGACATACGTAGCTGACTGCGAATTGGTCTAGTACCCCCGCTTGCGCGGTAAAGACGCCGTCGCCTGCGCGGCGCCCAGTGGGTAGCGCGGGCCACCCCCGCGTACGCGGGGAAGATATGCCGATCCCGACCACGGTGGACGAAGTCGACGGACCACCCCTCCGCGGCCTGCAAATCGCGACCACCGCGAAAAACGAGGACGTCACCGACCCGGCCACGCGCCTGCTCGCCGCCGGCTCCGCTGCCTCCTCCTGACTCCCAGCCGCTCTCGCTGCTGGCCCGACGGCACCTGCCGTGCCCACTGTCAGCGAGAACGACGTGTACCTGGTCGTCGCGCGCGTCTCGCTGTTCGACCGAGTAGTCCCCTGGCCGCAACTGCTGGGCAGCTCGGGCACCAAGAGGTGCTGACCACGCTGGAGGGCAAGGGCTACTAGACCAGCATCAGAGCGGTCGACAACACCCCTCCCCCGCCTGGTCTCCGCCCGACATCTGATGGTGATGGGCCCGCTGCACGCGATCTTCATCTCCGGTTCTCGGCACGCTCATGGCCAAGGTGCCTGCCGTCGACCCCGTGCGCGCCGGGAACCGGTTGCCAACCATGCGCCCCGGCGCGGACACGCAACGCATCCACCCTGCCCAAGACGGGCTCGTCCTAGGCGGCGAGCCGGTGGCAGTGCTGAAGGTGCCCGTCGACGACGGGTAGGCGACGGCGATCGCCGAGGCGGCGACCCCGCACCTCTGACCTGTATGGGTGAATGCAGACCGAAGAGCCTGACTCCGATCTCCAGGCCACTATCGTGCCGTTGACCGAGGGGCGGCAGGAGGCGGGTGGATGTCCGTAGACGGCGATGAGGCGGACGCCGATGCGGTGCTGCTGGGAGGCGGCCTGCCGAGATCGGCGGCACAGGAGCAGTTCAGCCTGGCGTACGTCCAACTGGTCGCTGCTGCTGGCGGCTACTCCATCAAGAGGCACGAGACCGACTACGACGGCGTCGACCTAACGCTCTACGGTTCCGGGCCCTACTCGGGCTACAAGCCTGAGTTTGAGATGCAGTTAAAGTGCACACGCCAGCAGAGCCTGCTCAAAGCCGACCACCTGGCGTGGAGCATGAAGCGCAAGCCGTTCGAAAAGCTCACTCTGGGTAAGCGGTACATCCCTGCTCTGCTAGGCGTGATCATCATCCCCGAAGGGATTGACGATCTGCTGAGCATCTCCGAAGACGGCCTGGTCACAACCTGTCGGATGTACTGGCAGTGGAGGCAGGAATTGGGCACTATCCAGGAAGGCTCGAAGACCAAGACGGTACGCCTGCCACGGAGCAACCTGTTCGACGTACACGGGCTTCAGAAGATCATGGAGACCATCGAGGAAGGAGGTGAGTGGTGAGCAACTTCCGGCTCGATGACTACAAAGAGTTGGCCACCACCATCTCACCTCTAGCCGTATCCCAGTACCTAGCCGCCGAGCACTGGGACCTGATCGCCCGCGATGAGTCCGTGAAGGAGATCTGGCAGGCCCCAGGCGGTGGCTTCGAAGAGCTACGGCCGCGCGTGATGCTTCCCTTGGCCACTGACTACGTCGACTTCTCCCACCGCTTCGAGGACAGCCTCCAAGCGCTCACTCGCTTCACCGGGTTCGACGCCGCCACGCTAGCCGAGCGCATCGCAGCCACGCGCGCGGACTTGTTCTTCGTACGCATCGACCAGGAAATGGTAGACGGCACCATCCCGTTCAAGCAGGCAGAGCGGACCCTCGAAGGCCTCTACAAGATGCTCAAGGCCGCCGCAACCTCGGCCTATGATCCGACCCACTCGCACAAGGGCAGGCGGGCTGGCATGGTCAACGACTTCCTCGACGAGGACGTTCGGCTTGGCCACACCAAGCGAGGCAGCTTCGTATTCACAGTGGTCACCCGGCTGGGGGAAATTCCGCCTGTCCCTCAAGGCGTCGGAGATATCCCCACCACGCTGTTCCCGCGCCGTGTGATGGAAACACTAGCCCGCGGGCTGGATGCCAGTCGACGTCTCGCGCTGGACTGGGACGAGTGGAGTGCCGAGCAAGCAGTCAGCAGCGGATTGAGCGCGAGCTTCGTCGAGTCGCTGATGGAACTGGCCGAGCCTGAGTCGATTCGGGCCGTAGACCTGTCGTTCGATTGGGCTGCCGCAGCACCACCACCATCAGTCCCCGCGAGTCAGGTTGTAGTCGAGCGGCGGGCAATCGAAGGCCTGCCCCAGGTTCGCGAGCGTCTGGTACGACGGGAACAGCCGCCGAGGTCCCAAACCCTGTTCGGCACCGTACGGCAACTGACACGCGAAGACGGTGAGACCGACGGTGTCGACACGGGCACCGTCCAGTTGCAGACCGAGGTGGACGGTCGTTCCCGCCGGGTGTACGTCCCGCTCAGCGGCGATGACTACCAGAACGCGGTCCGCGCCCACATGAACAAAAAGCCCGTGATGGTGAAGGGCACCCTTGCCTTCGAGGGCAAGGCGTGGCGCCTATCAGGAGATGTCACCTTGGAACTGCCGTTCGAGCGCGAGGGCTGACACCCAGCGCGACAAGAACCTGCCCCCGGCACCACATGACGACGGGGGCTCGTATTGCACGGGGTGGCAGGTGGGTTACAGGCGAGGGCGACTAGGCCGAGGGCGACACGAACCACCCTCGCCGATTACCGCGAGATCGCACTAATAGCTCCTTTCAGAATGAGTTGGTTGGTGTTTGGCTGGCGGGGAACTCGATAGGGCATGGCTGCGCCGTGGATCGTCGATGACGGGCTGTGGGACCTGGTCGAGCCGCTGATCCCGGTCCCGACCAGGAACTTCCGCCACCCTGGCCGTAAACGGCTGCCCGCACGTGAGTGTCTGCAGGGGATCCTGTTCGTGCTGCACACCGGCATCGAGTGGGCCGACCTGCCCACCGAGCTCGGCTTCGGCTCGGGCTCGACCTGCCGCCGCAGGATGGTGGAATGGACCGAGGACGGGGTCTGGCAGCGCCTGCACGAGGTGCTGCTGGCCGAGTTGCACGCGGCCAACCGGATCGACTGGTCACGCGCGGCGATCGACTCCTCCCACGTGCGGGCGTTAAAAGGGGGCGCTTCACGGGTCCGAGTCCGGTCGATCGCCACAAGACCGGGTCGAAGCACCACCTGGTCGTCGATGGCGCCGGGCCCCCATTGACCGTGGCGGTCAGCGCGGCCAACACCCACGACACCGGCACGCTGGGCGAGATGGTCGACGCGATGCCCCGTGTCGCCGGGAAACCCGGACGGCCGAGGTGGCGGCCTGAGGTGATGCTCGCCGACCGCGGTTACGAGAGCCGGGCCAACCTGAACACCCTGCGCCGGCGGGGGATCGTCCCGTTGATCGCCCGACGCGGCCAGCCACACGGCTCCGGACTGGGCACACTGCGCTGGGTGGTCGAACGCACCCTGTCCTGACTGCACCAGTACCGACGTCTACGCACCCGCTGGGACCACCGGGCCGACCTGCACCAAGGCTTCCTCAACCTGGCCTGCGCACTGATCTGCCACCGACGCCTCCACTCATTCTGAAAGGAGGTCTAACTGTCTGGCTGGCCCGGAGGCAGCGGGTAACCCCGAGGCTGGAGCCGGGGGGGCGCGCTCAGGACCGGCGGGAGCTGCGCGGACTGGGAACCGCTGTAGCCCGCCAAGCCGCAAGCCTGCCCCAAGGGGCTCCGCAGAATTCACCAAACACCAAGTTTCGGCTGGTAGCGGGCCCGACTATTGATCATGGCCAGATCCGCAGAATTGCCGCAAAACCTCCGCAGAATCCCCTTCGACTTCAGCCTCGGACGAGTCGGCTGGTGTAGCCCGCTTCGACGAGCCGTTCGAAGGCCGCGTTCACCTCAGCGGGGACCTCCTGCGGGATGGCATACCCAGCCTCAGCGAACAGGGTCATCCGCTGCGTGTCCCCCACCAACATGCTGATCACGAAGTCGACGTCCCCGATCCCCGCGACGTAGTCATCGATCGGCGGACGGTGCGAGGTGCACACGATCTCCAGCTCAGGCCAGAGCTTCCGACAGGTCGCGTACGCACGCCGCTCCTGGTACGGCCGGGACACCAGGACCGCAGAGGTGACCGAGATTCCCCCGCGCGCCAACAGTTCCCGGCTCAACGTGAAGTTCTCCGCCGTGTTGGTCGCCCCGGTCTCGATCAGGATGTCGCTGTCCGGCACGCCGTGCTCCAAGGCGTGTTCCCGGTAGTGCACGGCCTCACCTCGCGGGAACCGGGCAACAGTGGTCGGCGCGTTGGCGCCGGTAAACAGCAGCTGCAGCACGACGCCGTCGCGGTGCAGCTCGACCGCGCGAACCGCAACGCCGATGTCGTGGCTACCCAGCCCGATGCCGATGTCCGCCGGTCCAACCTCGTGGTGCATGTCGTGGTAGTCCCACAAGGTCAGCACGTCGTCACGGTGCTGCTCGGGGATGGTGGTCCACGGCATGAAACACCCTCTCAGTCGGGGATCTGAAAGCTGTAGGACCACTCGAACCGGCTGGCAGCGTGGACACCGCGCGCGAACTCGATAGGAGTGCCGTCCTTAGCGAAGGTGCGCCTGGTCAAGATCATGACTGGCTCACCGGGCTGGAGCCGAGGGGGGAGGCGACTGGCCGCGCGCAGGTCCGACGGGAGTCGCGCGGACTGGGCACCGCTGTAGCCCTCCAAGTCACAAGCCAACCAGCCCGACCACCCCGGACCGCTCCGCAGAATCCGCACAATCTGCAGAATTCACAGAGCACCCAGTTTTGCCTGGTAGCGGGCTTTCCTGTTGATCATGCTCGGATCCGCAGAATCGCCGCAAAACCTCCGCAGAATCCCCCCTCGGCTTCAGCCTCGGATGAGGCGACTGGTGTAGCCCGGCGCGACAAGCCGCTCAACACCGGCACAAGCTCACCAGAGGCTGCCAGTATGGGGGAGGATCGAGGGGGCTTCATGAACGACACGAACTGGCTGACCAGGACGACTACCAGCGCTCAGGACGACGCGGGTGCGGTACTGCGAGCCTGGCGCACGACGGCGAAGCAGAACCAGACCTCCGTCGCCAGCCTGCTGGGAATCACCCAGCAGAACCTCAGCCAGATCGAAAAGGGCGTCCGTCCTGTCTCACTGGACCTGCGCCGCAAGCTCGTCGAGGTCCTCGGCATCGCCCCCGAGGACCTCGGCCTGTCCGGCGGGCAGGCTCGCGGGCTCGTCGCCTCCGACGACGCCAGCCCTGAGATCGCCGCCAGCCGTCTGCACTGGCGCTCTCAGCGACGCTGGCTCAACCAGAACCGGTCCACACTCGCGCAGCTCGCCGCCAGCCTCTACCCAGTCGAGTGCCGCGTACCCCGCACCCCGCTGATCACCCACCCTCACTGGTTGTCCAGCGCCCCCACCGACCTGAGTGCGTTCGCACTGACCCTGTCCGAGCAGCCGCGCCCAGTGGCGGTCGACGGCTCCGAGGACGCCGCCCGCGCTGTCCGCCCACTACGAGTGGGGACTACGCACTTCGAGCGGTACACCGCCGCGATCCGACACCTCGCCCCGCCGTCGCTGTTCGAGTCGCGCCCAAGCTACCGGCTGCTCAGCGCCTCGCTGCCCAAGCGTGAACTCGGGTTCGGGTTGGCCGCCTACTTCGACAAGCTGGACGTCTCCGAGGCGCTGGGCCACGAGATGGCGCTGGCCTGCATGAGCGACGGCATCCCGGCGAACGCGGGCAAGCTGCGCGGGCACCTGCCGTTCCGAGACCTGATCGGCGACCCGTTCGACCCAACCCGCCGCGCGATCATCCCCGCGATCACCACGCTCACGATCCGACTGCGCCGCTACCCCGCCGAGCCCTCGTTCCTGCTGCACTGGCGCGATCCCGCGAAGGTCGCCACGGCGGGCGGGGTGTACGACGTGATCCCGGCGGGCGAGTTCCAGCCGTCGAGCATCGCCCTGTGGGACCGGACCAACGACTTCGACCTGTGGCGCAACATCGTGCGCGAGTACTCCGAGGAGCTGCTGGGCGAGCCCGAGCACGACGGCACCCGCACCCAGCCGATCGACTACGACGGCTGGAACCTGTACCGGGAGCTGGGGCAGGCCCGCGCCGACGGCAAGGTCAGCGCGTTCTTCCTGGGCATCGGCATGGACGCCCTGACGCTCGCGGCGACCATGCTCACCGTCCTGGTGATCGACGGCGACACGTTCGAGCGGGTCTTCGGCGACGCCGTGCGCTACAACGAGGAGGGCGAGATCGTGTCGGTGGGCGGCGGCGCACCGACCGCGGGCATCCCGTTCACCGAGGCCTCGGTGACGCGCATGCTGGCCTCCGAACCGATGGCCTCACCTGGTGCGGCCTGCCTGGCGCTGGCCTGGAAGCATCGCGAGCACCTACTGGGGCTCTGAGAGGACGCGATGCCGACTTCGGACCAGTGGCTCCAGGTGCGCAAACACCTGGGCCAGCACCGCCACGCCTTCGCCGTCCAGGCCGCCGACGAGTATCCGGACACCCCGAAGCTGGCGGGCACCCCGCTGCTGACCAGTCCGCTGTGGACCCCCGCCGCGCCCGTACCGCTGGACGCCATCCGACTGTTCCGCCGGGCCGAGCACGAGTTCCACGGCGTCACCGGTGCCGGGGACGTCGCCACCGCGCAGCTGCCCGACGACGACCAGGGTGAGCGCTTCCCCCGCTACTCCGCCGCGATGGCCGCGCTCGCCGCGCCCGCCGTGTTCCAGAACCGGTCGACCTACCGGCTGCTCAGCGCCGACCTAGCCAAGGCGCACACCATGGCGTTCGGCGCGGGCACCTACTTCGACGGGATCGACGTCGGCGAGGCGTGCGCCCACGAGTACGCCGCGCGCGAGCTGGGCCTGGTCGACGGGCTCGCGCTGCGCCAAGCCGTGGGCGACCCGTGCGATCCGACGCGGCGCCCGACGAACGTCGCGATCAGCACGCTCACCCTGCGCCTGGACCGCACGACCGGCGAGGCCACGTTCTTCCTGCACTGGCGCGACCCCAAGCGGGTCGGGCACGCCGGTGGGCTCTACCAGGTGTTGCCGGTCGGGGTGTTCCAGGCGTCCGAGGACGGGCCCGAGCACGTGGACAACGACTTCTCGCTGTGGCGCTCGATGATCCGGGAGTTCTCCGAGGAGCTGCTGGGCACCTCCGAGGACCACGGCGGCGCGGTCATCGACTACGACGCCTGGCCGTTCGCGGCGCGCTTCACCGCAGAGCTGGGCGAGCGGGTGCGGGTGTTCTACCTCGGCATGGGCGTGGACCCGTTGACGCTGGCCACAGACATGCTCACCGCGGCCGTGGTCGACGCACCACTGTTCGACGAGCTGTTCGGCGACCTGGTGGAGGCCAACGAGGAGGGGCGCGTGCTGGAGGCACAGGCGTTCACCGAGGACGTCGTCACCCGGTTCGTCCACGACGAGCCGACCCAGGCCGCCGGTGCCGCGCTGCTCGCGCTCGCCTGGGAGCACCGGGGCGCGCTGCTCGCCTGAGCGGTTACAACGCCACGTTGTACAAGCTGGCGTTGTTGGATTCTCCCCCCTTCTGGCGACGATGCTCTAGCCATAAGAGCATCGCCGCCAGAAAAGGAACCCGGTGAACTTCCAGCGACGGCAACAACTTCGCCACCGCCCCAGCTCGTCAAGGTCGCCCGTCGCGACCTGCCCCTTAATCTCGCCGCTCGTCTTCGAGCTGCTGAACACGCTGCCCTAGAGCCTCGACAGCGGCGTGCAGGCTACCGATCTGCTCAGCAAGCACCGACACGGTAATTGGCCCGCCACCCTGCACAGGCAAGCTCGGCGCGACGAAAACACCGACACCAGGCGTCGCGGTCAGCCAACCCTCGTCCTGCAAGACCTTCAAGGCTTTTTGCAGCGTGGCGAGAGCGACTTTGTACTTCTCAGCGAGGGAGCGGTTGCCCAGCAACTTCTGGTTGGGCTTCAGGTTGCCAGCGAGAATCTCATCCTTGATCTCCTCGACAACGCGCCGGTAGGCAGCGAGCCCAGCCCTCGTGTCCATGTCCGGATTCTAGGTGTTCACGACCAATCCGCGACCAATCATGGCCAATCCCTGACCTAGCCCGACCTAGGACACCCGTTTGGAGTATGGCCAACTGACATAGGTCGACATAGGTTGATGCATGTTGAGACGCAGCAGAGAGGACTGAGACTGTGGAAGCCAGTGAGTCGATCAGCGCCCTGGAGCTGCTGAGCAGCGCCCTCCAGGACGCGCTGACCGCGCAGCAGCAGGGCCTGGTCATCGGCCCGCCCGTGGACGAGATCACCCTGCGCCGCGCGGAGCGCCGCGCCCGCCTCTCCGACGCCGAGCGCGTCCAGGAGACCTGGATCTTCGGCGGTGCGGCGTGACCACCGCGCACTCCCTGAACAGGGGAGACACGTTGTGGACGCTGCTGGGCAGCCTGTCCGGCACCGACTTCGGCGCGCACCCCGCGTGCGTCGGCGAGGACCCGGAGCTGTTCTTCCCGTTCCCCGGTCAGCACGACCAGGTGGCTGCGGCGAAGTCGGTGTGCGGGCGGTGCCCGGTGCGCCAGGCGTGCCTGGCCCACGCGCTGCACCACGACGCGGAGGGCGTGTGGGGCGGCACGACCGAGGACGAGCGGCGGCAGCTGCGCGTGGTGGTCGTGGACCGGGAGGCGGTGGCGTGATGGCCTCGGCGTTCAGGGTCGATGACGGCGGGGACCGGTCCGCCGCGAGTGACGGGGTGTCCCGGTTCGGGGTCTACCTGGAGCGGTCGGGGTTCGAGCGCGTGGAGGACGCGGCCAGCTTCGCCACCTCGGTGGTGCGGGTGGCGCTGCCGCCGGTGATGTCGCCGGGTTACGTGTGGCAGCACCCGCGGGTGCAGGACGTGTCCGCGCTGCGCGGTGACGCCGGTGAGCTGGTGTTCGCGGTCTCCCTGGTGTCGGCGCTGCCCGCCGCGCTGGAGCCGATGGGGCGCCGCTCGCTGGGCTGGGAGCGGAAGCGGTCCGCCGGGCAGGTGTCCTGGTTGGAACCGGAGCGCTGGGACCGGGTCGCGTTGCTGCCGAGCCTGGTGGTGCGCGTGCCGGTCCCGGTGGAGGCGCTGCCCGCGCCGCGCTACCGGGCGGACGGCGTGCCGGAGCTGGGCGCGTCCAAGCGGGCGGTGCGGGTGGTGGTGGCCGAGCTGGAGCGGGTGGTCGCACCGGTGCTGGCGGTGCTGGAGCCGCACGGGGCGGTGGCGTGATGGGCCGCCGGTTCGAGCTGGTCACGGTGGTGTTGCCGTGGAACGGGCAGGCGGTGTTCTGCCGCGGTGAGCTGGACGGGCTGCCGGTGTTCGGGTGGCGGGGCAGGCCGGGCGCGGTCCCGGCCGGGTTGTGCACCCGGCGGCAGCTGCGCGCCGAGGGGTTGCGGCCCGGCGGGGCGGACCCGGTGGCGCTGTTGGTGTTCGGCCACCGGCGTCCGGCGCGGTCGGTGGAGGTGTGCCCGCTGTGGCTCCGGGAGACCGCGCGTGCGGTGCGGCCGATGACACCGGCGAAGTGGTCGGCGCACCGGGCGGCGATGCGCGCCCGCCGGTTCTGCCGTACCTGCCTGGCCGAGGTGGACCACGTGGTGCGCGGTCCGCTGCGCCAGTGCTCGACCTGCTACCAGTCCGACGACGCGACCTGGAGCGCCGCATGAGCAAGCACCAGCGCAACCTGATCGACCCGACGACCGGCAACCGGTTCACCCAGGACCGCCCCTACGGCCCGGTCCAGCCGGTCACCAGCTCGGACGGCACCCCGCCGCCCTCGCAGCGCTCCCGCTCGTGGGAGCACCTGGTGGCCAGCGGCTACGACCTTCAGCCCGACGACTGACTTCGCCCGGACCGGCGGGCACGTCCCGCCAAGAACAACCCCGCCGGTCCGGCCCACCCACAACACGCCCCGAGGGGGCGAGTGAGGAGAGCACCAGCATGTCGAGCACGGACAAGTCCCACAAGCCGCTGTTGCGGCCTGATGAGTACCGCGAGGCCGCGCGCACGGTCCTGACCTTGACCGACGCCGACCAGGACCTGCTGGCCAGGGCGGCTGGCCGCTACCTGGACGTGGCCGACGTGGTCGAGCGCGCCGCCGAGGTGCCCGCCGAGCGGCGCGCCCAGTTCGCCCACGACGTCGACCACGTCGTGGAGCACCTGGTCAAGGCGCTGACGGTCACGACCAACAACAGCTGGCCGCTGCTGGCTACGGCGCGGGTGTACCTGCGGCTGGCCGGGGACGCGGCGCGCCCGCAGCAGGGGTGGGTGGCCTGATGGCGATGGGGTGCCTGGGCAGGATGCTGTCCGCGCCGTTCGTGCTGGTGGGGTCGCTGCTGAAGCTGCTGTTCCTCCCGGCTCTGGTGCTGGTGTTCGTGGTGCTGCTGGCCCCGGAGGGCTGGGGCCTGGTGGTCGGGGTCGGGCTGGCGGGCTACCTGGCGGGCGTCATCACGGCGTTCCGGGCCGGGGCGCGGGGCATGACGCGGTCGCTGGAGCGCAGCGGCATCCGCTTCACCGGTGACGAGCGCGCGGGGAGGCGGTGATGGCGGTGATTGATCGCAGGGCTGTGCGGATCGCCGCCGACGCCGAGGCCAAGATCCGGGTCGCCGACGCCGAGGCCGCGCGGAAGCTGGAGGCGCAGCGGGCGCGGATCGAGCTGGAGCGGTTGCAGGCCGAGGCCGACCGGGTGAGCCGGGCCGAGCGGGACGTCGAGCGGCGGGCCGAGCGGAGCGGCGCCGGGATGAGCGGCGGGTGCGGCGCGCCGAGGGCAAGGCGCGGCGGGCGGAGCTGGTGGCCGGGGTGCTGGACGGGTTCGCCGACAAGGTGATCGTGGTGCCGGTGCTCATGGCGATGGCCGGGGCCTGGTGGGGGCAGTTTCAGGTCTTCCACCAGCGGCTGTCCTGGCCGGTGCCGTTGGCCGCCGCCGCGGCGACCGGGATCGAGTGCATCGGGGTGGTGTGCGGGCGGTTGGCGCACCTGGCGCGCCGCCAGGTCACCGTGACCGGGGCGGACGGGGTGCAGGTGACCCGTGACGACTCGGCGTGGGTGGAGCGGTCGGTGATGTGGGCGGTGGTCGGGTACGCCGCCGCGTCGAACTGGGCGCACGCCGGTGACCCGACGGTGGGGCGCTGTCGGTGGTGGGGGTGGCGGTGTGGGAGGCGCGGGAGCGTCGGGTGCACCGGCTGGCTCTGGCTGAAGCCGGGAGGCTTCCGGCGCGGCGCCCGAGGTTCGGTGCGGTGCGGTGGGTTCGGTACCCCGGCTGGACGTGGCGGGCGTGGTCGGCCGCGTTGCGGCACGGGCTGGCGGACGCGGCCGAGGCGTTGGCGGTGGCTGATCGGGAGACGGCCGAGCGGAAGGTCCGGCGGGCCTCGCACCGGGCGTTGGGGTGGCGGGCGCGGCGCAGGTTCGGTCGCGTGGTGGCCAAGCGGCTGGAGGCGACCGACGTGGCGCGGCGCGCAGCTGCGGCGGAGGTGATCCGGCAGGCCGAGGAGGTCATCGGCGCGGCGGCGATGCTGTTCGGTCCGCGCGCCCTGACCGAGGCGACCCGGTCGCGACCGACCAGCGCGAACACCGTCCCGGCCGAGGACGACGGGAAGGTATCCCGGTCACGGCGCTGGGGCCGCAACCTCCAGGCTTCAGCCTCCCCCGAGCACGCGGCCGAGGCGACCGGGACGGCGGCCGGGGACACCGGCGAGAGCGCCCTGGTGGTGGTCGACGGGGTCGACATCACCGACCTGATGCCCACCGCCCGCACCGTGGCGGCCGGGCTGGGCGACCGGCTCAACCGGGACGGGCTGCTGGACGGGTTGCGCGAGGCGGGCCTGTCGGTCGGCGGTCGCCGTCGCAAGGCGGTCTACGACGCGGTGCTGGCCGAGCGCGACCGGGTCGCGGCCTGACCTTCCGGGTGCGGCACCCACACCCGCCGCGTGGGTGTCGCCGCCCGGTCGGCCACGGCCCGACCACCCCGCACCACTTCCGTCCGGAAAGGACCCCTCATGGCCAGGCCCGAGTTCAAGGAGCCCGAGTTCACCGGGACCGTCTCCCTGCACGACTACTGCAACACCGCCCGGAACATCCTGCGCCCCTACGGCTACCAACTGGTGGTGGCCAGCGAGGAGCTGGGCGCGGCGCTGAAGTACACCCGGCCGCAGAACCCCGAGGAGTACAAGCGGATGCCGAACTGGGTGCGGGCCGAGCTGGTCTCCCGGCACCTGGCGCACTCCGCCGAGGCCCTGATCGTGGCCCAGAAGTCCCTGGTCGCGACGTACCTGGCCTACCGCAAGTACTTCGTCGGCGCGGGTCCGGACGAGATCGCCTCGGGCCCCAAGCGCAAGTGGGACTACAGCAGCTGACCCGCCGTTCGTGCGGTGACCGCGAGAACAACCAGCGAGAGGAGCAGGTGATGGGCAGGCGTACCGGCGGTACCCGCACGACGGAGTACGAGCAGAACAAGGACTTCGGCTACTACGTGCCGCGCAGCTACTGGGCCTCACGGGTCGCCCCGTACGTGGGTGAGTGGGCCGCAGTGGGCGGGATGTGGGCGGCGGGGGCTGCCACGCACGTGCTGTGCGCGGATTCCGAAGTGCTGCCCTGGGTCACGCCGGGGCTGACGCTGCTGGGCACCGGGTTGTCGGCGGTGGCGTGGAAGGCGGGTGCGGCGCGCGGGCTGTCCACCCGGCTGCACGCCACCGCGACCACCGCCCTGGGCGGGCTGTGGCTCACGGCATCCTCGATCGTGGCGCCGTGGACGCAGCCGATGACCGGGCTGTGCCTGTACGGCGGCGCGGCGGTGGCGCTGTCCTGGAACATCCGCCGGGTGCTGTCCAGGGGCAGCGGCAACGGCGGTGAGGACGGCACGGGCGGGCTGTTCGAGAAGATCAAGCTGGCCGGGGTGCGCACCGGGCAGGTGGCGGTGGCCCCGAACAAGGTCGTTGTGCCGCTGGCGCTTGAGGCCGGTGAGGTGTCCATCGAGGACGTGCAGAAGAGCGCGGACAAGGTGGCCCAGGTGCTGCGCCTGCACAAGGGCTCGGTGCGGATCACCGGCGACCCGGACGACCTCTCGCGCGGCGAGATGACGATCGTGCCGCAGGACGTGCTGCGCAAGCCCCAGCCCTGGCCCGGCCCCTCGCACCCCGGCGGCTCGATCACCGACCCGCTCGTGTCCGGCCTGTACGAGGACAACGAGCCGCAGTGCCTCTACCTGCCCGGCGACAAGAAGACGCAGCGGCAGGCCACGCACTACGTGGTGCAGGGCATGAACGGCTCCGGCAAGAGCCACGGGGCGAAGCTGGTGTGGGCGGAGATCCTGACCCGGATCAACGTCAACCTGCTGGTGCTGGACCCGTCCAAGGGCGAGCAGACGGTCGGGTTCCTCGGGGACGACACGCCGGTGGTGATCGGTCAGCAGCAGTGCCAGGACCTGATCTCCAAGGTCCCCGACGTGATCACCGACCGGGCCACCCAGCTCGGCCGGTGGGGCTTCGACCAGTGGACCCCCGAGGCGCACGCCAAGCACGGGATGCCCTACCTGGTGATCTGGGTGGAGGAGGCCCCGCGCGTGCTGGAGGACGCCAGGACCATCACGCGCATCGCCCAGGAGGCCCGCTCGGCCGGGATCTCGCTGGTGCTCTCGCTCCAGAAGGCCAGCTTCCGGCAGATGTCCACCGACATCCGCTCGCAGCTGGGCGGGGTGTGGTGCTTCGGGGTCAGCCAGATCGAGGACGCCGCGTTCACCCTGTCCGAGGAGGTCATCGACGCCGGTGCCCGCCCGGACCGCTGGAAGAACCGCCGCCCCGGCTGCAACTACCTGGAGGGTCCCGGCATCGAGGAGGAGCGCTTCCCCGTCCCCGCGCGCACCTTCGACGTCGGCTCCGATGAGCTGTCCGAGGCGATCCAGGCACACGCCGACGTCCGGGCGCCGCTCTGGGAGCCCACCGCCCGAATCCTGGGCCTGCCCGTGAAGCCCGCCAGTGAGAAGGGAACCGCCGTGCCCGCGCCCAAGCCCACCCAGTCCACCGACGACTTGGACGTTCTGCCCCTGCCCGAGGGCGACGACGTGCCGCCGCTGCCGGAGAACGACGACCCGGACCTGGAGTGCGGCCCGGAGGACGAGCTGCCCACGCTCCCGGAGACCGAGTGGCCCGGTGGCAAGCCCACCCGCAAGCAGGCGATCGCGATGCTGCACAGCGCGATCGAGGAGCTGATCGCCCAGGGGCGCACCGAGCTGACCGTGCGCGACCTGCCGGACCCGGCGCTGCTGGGCCGGGGGCGGGCGTGGCTGTCCGGGGAGCTGGGCCAGTTCGCGCTCCAGGGCCTGCTGGTCGAGGACGGGCAGGACGGGCAGGCCATCCGCTACCGCATCCCCACGCGGGAGGCTGACGCAGCGTGACCGACGCGGGCGTTCCTGACGCTGCCTGACGTCAGGGTCAGGAACGCCCGCGAACCCCGGTCCGACGCGTGCGCGCGCACGCCTGCGCGCGAACCGCCTTTCATAACACCGTTCTGACACAACCTGACGCCACGTCGGGTCGACCTTCCACACCCATCTGACGCTACGCACAGTAATCAAAAGGAGGTTCCGATCATGGAACTGGTCACCGGCACCACCACCCGCGACTTCGCCGCCGAGGAGCGCTCGCTGCGGCTGCGCGCCGAGATCACCGAGGTGCAGGACGAGCTGCGCAAGGGCGACGCCAAGGTCAGGTGCTGCTGGCCCTGTTCGGCGCGGGCCTGGCCGCGGTGGTGGCCCTGTACCGGGACGGGGTCTCGCTCCCGGCCACGGTGCTGCTGTTCCTGGCCGCGCTCCCGATGGGCGCCGCGCTGGCGTTCCTGCTGCTGACCGTGCGCCCGTGGCTGGAGGGCACCGGCGGGTTCCTGCGCTGGGCCGCCTACCACCGCGAGCCCGAGGCCGTCATCGCCGACCTGGCCGACGCCACTCCGACCGAGCTGGCGCACGAGCTGGTGGGCATGTCCGCGCTCGCCCTGAACCGCTACCGCCGCATCCGCACCGCCGTGCACCTGCTGCTGCCCTCCCTGGCCCTGATCGCCCTGGCCGTCCCGCTCGCCTGACCCCGCCCCATTCCCACCGTCCACACAGGAGAAAACCGTGAAGGACCTGGACGTTCTCAACTGCCTGCGCGGCGTGTTCGACGCCCTGGACGCCGCGAACGCCGGTCGGCGCGAGCTGGGCCACACCACCCGCGACCGGCTCGTCACCGCGCTGGAGCACCTGGCCACGGTCATGCGGGGCACCCGGACGGCGTTGCGCCGATGCGGCGAGGGCGCCCGGCAGCTGGCCGAGACCACCGAGCACCCCGACCTTGCCGAGCTGGCGCACGAGTTCGAGACCGCCACGACCCCCTTGGTCGAGCGGGCCGCCACCGCCCTCCGAGCGTTCGAGACCGCCCGCGACCGCGCCCAGGCCGCCCTGCGCACCCGTGCTCCGGGGCCGGGCAAGTACGGCCCGACCGCCGGGGAGCAGTCGCTGGCGATGCTGGCCGACGCCGCCGACCTGATGGACCGCGGCTTCCGCCCGGTCCTCACCCCGGCCGGGTTGGAGCAGGCCACCGACGAGCTGGAGCGCATCGCCTCCCTGACCGCCGAGCTGGCCCACGCCCTGGCCGACGCCGCCCACCGGCTGGCCCAGGTCTGCACCACCAAGTCCGCCGCCGAGGCCCAGCACCGCAACTGCGAGCGGGTGCACGTCGCCCGGATGCGCACCAGCGAGCTGGACCGCGCCCTGGTCCCCCTCGGGGTCCTGGCCGGGCGGCTGCACGAGCTGGACGCCCGCGACCGCGACGCCTGACCCTCGAAACCCAACATCGGCAAGGAGAAACCGTGAGCATCGAAGTCCGTTTCGCCGTGCTGCTCTACCCCCACCCGTCCGAGGGGAAGGGCTGGCTCAGCGACGTGATCTGTAGCGACGGGCCCCACGCGATGTTCGGTGGCAGGCCCTACGACAAGGCCGTGGCCACCACCGACGGCGAGTTGCAGGAGATGTTCAGCTACCTGACGCCGCAGAAGGTCGAGGTCTGGCAGATCCACACCAGCAAGCCGGTCGCCGACGACCTCAAGCTCCTCTCCCCCACCGCCATGTTCCGCCGCCTGGCCGCCCTGGAAGGCGACGGGGTCACCGTCGACCGCCAGATCGTCACCATCCGCTGACCGCGTTGCGGGTGGCCGGGCTGCGGGTCCGGCCACCCGTTCCCCCTGGGAGGAGTTACCGCCATGACCATGCTCACCGCAGCCCTGCACGCCGCCGCGCGCGGCTGGCACGTCTTCCCCCTGCGGCCCGGCGACAAGCGGCCCGCCCTGCACGGCGTGCGGTTCTGCCCGCGCACCGGTCCGTGCGTGGACGGGCACCTTGGGTGGGAGCAGCGCGCCACCACCGACTCCGACGTCGTGCGCCGCTGCTGGGCGGCGGGCGAGTTCAACGTCGGCATCGCCACCGGCCCCAGCGGCCTGGTGGTGGTCGACCTGGACACCCCGAAGTCGCCCGCCGACGTGGCCCCGGACGGCTGGAACCGGGAGGGGGTTCACGACGGGCACGACGTGTTCGCCCTGGTCTGCGAGCAGGCCGGGCAGCCCGTGCCGTGGGAGACCTTCAGCGTCCGCACCACCAGGGGCGGCACCCACCTCTACTACCGGGCACGCGAGGGCGCGCAGCTGCGCAGCACCAAGGGCGAGGAGGGCAACGGCCTGGGCTGGAAGGTCGACACCCGCGCGCACGGCGGCTACGTCGTGGCGCCCGGCAGCAGCACCCCCACCGGCTCCTACACGATCACCGACGACCTGCCCGTGGCCGAACTGCCCACCTGGCTGCACCAGCGCCTGTCCCCCAAGCCCGTGGTGGCCCGCACAGCCGCCCCCCAAAGCGGCTCCAAGCAGCACTCCGCCTACGTGGACTCGGCAATCCGAGGCGAGTGCGACAACGTCGCAGCGGCCCCCTCAGGACGGCACAGCAGCGTGCTCTTCGCCGCCGCCGTCGCCCTCGGCCAACTCGTCGGAGCCCAGGCCCTCCCTGCGGCTACAGCCGAAAACGCCCTCCACGCAGCCGCCATCCACATGATCAACGGCCAGTGCCGCTGCACCGAGCGCGAAGTGCTGCGCACCATCGCCAACGGCCTGCGCGCCGGTGCCTCCCGCCCGCGCACCCTGCCCAAGGCAGGTGCCGCGTGAGCGCGCCGAACCTGACCGCGCTGGTCGGCCCGCCGGGCGCGGGCAAGACCACCCTGCGCAACGCCTACCCCGGTGCGCTGGTGGTCAGCCTGGACGACAACCGCCGTGCCCTGTCCTGGTGCGGCTGCGCCAACAACCAGGACGACCGGCTGCGTGCCTTCGCCGTGCAGCTGGCACACACCACCGCCCACCACGCCCTCACCACAGGTCAGGACGTGTTGTGGGACGCCACCAACGCCCACCGCACCGACCGCGCCGCCCTGCTGCTGCTCACCGCCGAGGTCGGGGCCACCGCCACCGCCCGCCTGGTCCTGCCGCCGCTGGAGACCGTGCTGCACCAGAACCACCAGCGCAGCACCACACCGTGCGCGTGCGGCCACTGCCCGCGCGTGCCCGACCAGGTCGTGCGGGCCATGCACACCTCGATCACCCACGACCTGCCCGCCCTACCCCACGAGGGCTGGGCTCGGGTCCACACCACCGACTGCTGAGCAAGGGACCTCACCGATGTCGACCACCTGCCTTCGACTTCCCGCGATCCAGATCCGCCAGCGCGACCGCTGCATCTACACCGCCGCTGTCGACGGCAAGCGCCTGAGCGAGTTCGCCGCGATCTCCCGCGCACGACGCGACGACAAAGGTCTGTCCGGGTACCAGCGGCCCGAGGTTCTGGCCCACGTGCGCGGCATCCGCCGCTACCTGGAAAGCAGCGGCGCGCTGCTGCCCAACGCGATCGTGGTGGCCTTCGACGACACCGTCGAGTTCGTGCCCTACCTCGTTCCCGGCGACACCCCGGCCTACGCCGTGCCAGGCGAGCTGGTCATCCCCCTCGATTCCACCGCGCCGGAATGGGAACGCCCGGCGTGGATCGTCGACGGCCAGCAACGCACGGCCGCCATCCGCGACGCGCGGGTCCCCGAGTTCCCGGTGGCCATCGTCGGGTTCATCGCCACCGAGGAAGAGCAGCGCTCCCAGTTCATCCTGGTCAACTCGACCAAGACGCTGCCACCGGGACTGATCCACGAACTGCTGCCAGACGCCCCCGGCCGGATGCCCACGCGCCTGGAACGACGACGACCCGCCGCCACGATCATGGCCCGGCTCAACGCCGAGCACGGCCCGTTCCACCGGGCCATCTCCACCCCCACCTCGCCCAACGGGCGGATCAAGGACACCTCGGTACTCAAGATGGTGGAGAACAGCCTGTTCGAGGGCGGGCTCTACCAGTACCGCGACCGCGTCACCGGCGACGTCGACACCGAGCGGGCCGTGAACCACCTGAACCTCTACTGGGCCGCCGTGCGCGAGACCTGGCCCACCGAGTGGGCGTTGCCGCCTCGGCTGTCCCGGCTCACCCACGGCGCGGGCGTGATCGCCCTGGGGTGCGTGATGGACGCGCTCACCGAGACCACCCCCGCAGAGCGGCTCGCCCCCGCCGGGCTGCGAGACCAGCTCGCCGCGCTCCGCCCGCACACCGCGTGGACGAACGGCTCGTGGCGACTGGCCGGGGACGACGTCCGCCACTGGAACGCCATCCAGAACACGGGCCAGGACCTGAGGTCCCTGAGCGAGCACCTGCTGCGCCACCTGCTCACCAACCCGACGAACGCTGCGTGAACGGAACCTCACCATGACCAGCCAGGCCCGCCCGCTGCACGCCGTCCACGACGGCGACCAGGCCGCCCCGGCCACCGCGCCGGAGTGGGAAGCCCCGATGCCCCTGGGCACCAGCCGCGCCGTGCCACCGTTCCCGGTAGACGCGCTGCCCGACTGGATCGCCCGCCACGTCACCGCCGTCGCCGAACTCACCCAGACCCCGCCCGACCTCGCCGCCTGCCTGGCCCTGCTCGCCCTGTCCACCGCCGCCGGTGGCCGTGCCCGCGTGCAGATCCGGCCCGGCTGGGACGAGCCGGTCAACCTCTACTCCGTCACCGTGCTCCCCCCGGCCTCCCGCAAGTCCGCCGTGTTCAAGGCCATGACCAAGCCCATCCGCCTGGTGGAGAAGGAACTGATCGAGGAGGCCAAGGGCGCGATCGCCTCCGCCCGCATCGGGCGCCGCACCGCCGAGGAGTTCGCCGCCCGCGCCGAGAAGGCCGTGCTCTCCGCCGACGCCATCGACCGGGACTCCGCCCTGGAGGCCGCGGTGAACGCCGCGCTGGAGGTGGACGAGACGCTGCCCGTGGTGCCCCGGCTGATCGCCGACGATGCCACCCCCGAGGTCGTGGCCACCCTGCTGGCCGACCACGGCGGGCGCATCGCCGTCCTGAGCGCCGAGGGCGGGCTGTTCGGCACCCTGGCCGGGCGCTACTCCGGCACGCCCAACCTGGACGTGTTCCTCAAGGGCCACGCCGGTGACCTCCACCTGGTCGACCGCCAAGGGCGCGAGGCCACCGCCGTGGAGGAGCCCGCCATCACCCTCGGGCTGACCATCCAGCCGTCCGTGTTGGACGGTCTGGCCCGGCACGAGTCCTTCCGGGGCACCGGATTGCTGGCCCGGATCATGTACTCCCTGCCCGTCAACACCGTCGGCTCCCGCATCGCCCGACCGGCGCCGGTCCCGCCCGAGATCGCCGAGACCTACGACCGCCGCATCCGCGCCCTGGTCCGCGACCTGGCCGAGTGGACCGACCCCGCCGTCATCCCCTTCACCCCCGCCGCCGACGACCTCATGGCCGAGTTGCAGGACGAGATCGAGCCGCGCCTGCACCCGGTCACCGGGTCCTGGGCCCACCTGGGCGACTGGGGCGGCAAGCAGGCCGGGCTCACCGCCAGGCTCTCCGCCCTGCTCCACATCGCCCACAACCACACCGGCTGGGCCGGGGCGATCACCACCGACACCTTCACCAACGCCCGCCGCATCACCGACTACGCCAGCGTCCACGCCCTGGCCGCGTTCGACCGCATGGGTTCGGACCCGGTCGTGGACGACGCCCACGTGGTCCTGGACTGGATCGAGCGCACCAGGCCGACCAGCTTCACCGTGCGGACCCTGTTCACCGCCATGACCCGCGCCCGCTTCCGCAAGGTCGGCGACCTCGCCCCCGCGCTGGAGGTGCTGGAGCAGCACGGGCACATCCACCTCGCGCCCGCCCCGCCCAGGAGCGGGCCCGGCCGCAAGCCCTCCCCGACCTACTACGTCCACCCGACCTACCGGGCGGAGGGAAGGCGGTGATCCCTCCGCAGAATCCGCACAATCCGCAGAATTGCCCGAATCAGACCATCCGCGCAGGTCAGCGACGATGCGAGTTGATCATGGCCGATCTCCGCAGAATCGCCGCAAAACCTCCGCAGAATCCGACCGGCCCGCCGACGCCCCACCCACAGGCCCCGTCCGACGCCCGAGCCCGATCCCGCCCCCGACAGGGGTGCGGACGCGGACTGCCCAGGACCACCCCGAGGGGCTCCGCTGAATTCTGCGGAGGTTTTGCGGCGATTCTGCGGATCTGAGCATGATCAACAGGCAAGCCCGCTACCAGCCAAAACGAGCCTTCCGGCTAATTCTGCGGATTCTGTGGATTCTGCGGAGCCCCAGCGGCCCTTCCGGGGCTCCGCACCTCGGCGAGACCACCCCCAGCCACCCCCTCACGAGGAGACCTCATGAGCGAGCACGAGACCGCCCTTCAGCCCGCCCTCATATCCGTCACCCAGGCAGCCAAGATCCTGGGCATCAGCCGGGCCACCGCCTACCGGTACGCCAGCAAGGGCCTGCTGCCCGTCAAGAGGTACGAGAACAGCGTGTACGTCCTGCACGCCCAGCTCATCGCCTCCCTGACCCCCGACACCACCCCGACCGAGGAGGCCGCGTGAGCAAGCGCAAGAAGCCGAAGCGCCCAGAGGGCAGCATCTACCAGCGCGGCCGGAAGTGGGCCTACTCCTTCGACGGCCCGCCGCACCCGCTGACCGGCGAGCGCCAGAAGATCCGGCAGAGCGGCTTCAGCACCTTCGAGGAGGCTGAGGAGGCGATGGCTGAGGCCCGCGCTGCTGTCAAGGCCGAGACCTACGTCAAGCCCAACCGCGCCACCGTGGCCGACTTCTTCGAGGCGTGGTTCCCCTACGTCCGCACCACCACCGAGCCGACGACCGCGAACAACTACGCCAACCTCGCCCACGCCTATGTGCTCCCGTGGATCGGCAAGCGCCCGATCAAGGACATCACCCCGTCCGTGCTCGCCGCGCTGTACGAGCACCTACTCAACCAGGGGCGCCGCAAGCGGGACACCAACTGGGAGATGTACCAGGTGTGGCTGGACGCCCAGGTGGCCAAGCGGGAGATCCGGCCGCGCGAGATCGCCGACAAGGTCGGGGTGAGCTACGCCGCTGCCCGCAAGGCGGTGCAGCGCTACCTGGCCGGACGGGTGCCCACGCGGACCTTGCCGGGGCTGTCGGCGAAGACGGTGGCCAGCGTGCACATCATGCTCGGCTCGGCCTTCAGCACGGCCGTGGCGTGGAAGTACGTGGGCAGCAACCCGACCAACCACGTGAAAGCGCCCTCGGTCCCACGCCGCAGCCACGCCACCTGGTCACCGCAGGAGATGACCCGCTTCCTGGAGGCCGCCCGCGGCGACCGGTTCTACGCGCTGTGGGTCCTGGCGGCCTCCACCGGGATGCGGCGCTCCGAGCTGTGCGGACTGCGCCGGTCGGCGCTCGACCTGGCGAACGCCACGGTGCGCATGACCGTCACCAGCGTGGTGGCGGGCGGCAAGGCCAGGGACGGCAGCGGCAAGAGCGCCAGGAGCCGCCGTTTGCTCTCCCTGGACAGGTTCACCGTCCAGGTCCTGCGCGTCCACCTCGGACAGGTCGAGCAGGACAGAGCCGACTGGGGCACGGGGTACCGGGACGACGGGCGGGTGTTCTGCTGGGAGAACGGGAGCGCGTTCCACCCGGACACGGTGACCGAGCGGTTCAACCGGCTCGTGGACGCCGCGAAGGTGCCGCGCATCCGACTGCACGACGTGCGCCACAGCTACGCGACGATCGCGCTGCGGTCCGGGGTCCACCCGAAGATCGTGAGCAGCCGACTCGGCCACGCCACGGTGGCGTTCACGCTCGACACCTACTCCGCCGACGTCCCGGACCTCGACCGGCAGGCCGCCGAGGACATCAGTGGTCTATTCCTGCCGCCTGCGGAGGAGGAGGGCTAACAGCCGCTTCGGGCACCATTTCGGGCACCGAACCCCAGTTTCCGGGTGATTCGCGCTGCCCGGAAAATGCAAGATGCCCCTGACCATCACTGGTCAGGGGCATCTGGCGCACTGTGGGCGATACAGGGATCGAACCTGTGACCTCTTCGGTGTGAAATATCGGCAACTAAGCCACTGAGGGTCTTTACCGAGGTCAGAAGGCCCATGCGGGTCCCCCTCGGTTACCCCCGGCCAACCGGGTTGCTGTACTTCTCTGCTGTACCGCACCTTGCCCTAAGGGCTCAGCGGTCAGCCAAACCCGCAGGGAGACTGGCGGACTCGCCCCTCCGGGACGTGAAGCGCCGAACATTACGTCGTTCATACCTCAAAGCAGACCAACGGCCGAGTTGAGCAACGCTCCACACGCCGCGACGACAGGAAGCGTCCCAAGCGTCCCAAGCGTCCCGTCGCAGGTCAGACCTGGGACGCTTCGCCAAGCGGGACGCTTTGAAGCGTCCCAGACAAGTTGGCCGGGACGCTTCAAAGCGTCCCACGATTCAAAGCGTCCCAGGGCTGACCTGCACTGGGACGCTTGGGACGCTTGGGACGGATAGGAGCCCCCTGCACGGCGACGATGCCTGCGTTAGTAGACCAATCGGCGAGTGTGCAAGCCATGGACGCAGTCCTTCAAGCAGTCTCAACCCGCTCAGCCCTCGCTGACCTCTACCCGGTAGAGCAATTCGTAAAGGTGTCCGCCTTTGACCATCACGGTCACTTCGACCGGTCGGTCACCGTAGGTACGAATGGTGCGGAACTGGCGGATCACGGGCACCTCAGCAGGCAAGTCCAGCAGCTCCACTTCCTCAGTGGTGGGCTGACGCGCTGACAGTCGATCCGCGAATTCTCGCTGTGGACAGCCAAGCTCAGCCAGTACCTGAGGCGCACCACCCCGAATCTTGCCTCGCCCAGCGAGCGGAGTTCCTGCCGCAAGATGTGCCGGATAGTAGGAGTACGACAGCTCAACCGGCTCCCCGTCTCGGGTCATGAGCCGTTGCCGCAACACCGCCCGCTCCCCCTCCGTGAGCCCCAGGGCCGTAGCCACATCGGCGGGCGGGACGACCTCGGCGACATCGAGAAGTTGGTAGGCATAGCCCCGAGGGCTGGGGGCGAAGTAGTTGCCCGCCTCCACCACGAACGGCTCACGTTCGCGCACGTAGACACCCTTGCCGGGTTGACTACGCAAGTAGCCCTCGTCCTTGAGTTGCGCCTGCGCCTTTTGAATCGTCGGATTGGCAGCCCCGAAAGTCTCTACGAGCTGCGAGGTAGAGGGCAACCGGGCACCCGGCGCAAGGTCACCGGACATGATCTGCGCGCGCAGCGCGGCGGCTACCTGTTGGTGCAGCGGTCGACTATCGGCCCGTCTGGGCATCGTCGTCACCTCCCACGGTGAACTCGTAGTGCAGGTGCCGCCCTTCGGCGAGCATCGTCATGACGCTAACCTCCACCGGCACTCCAACAGCGGTTTTGGAGGTCCGACGCAGCAGGATCACGGGCATTGGCCTCGCCAGCCCCAGCAGCTCTTGTTCGTCATCGGTCGTTAGACGCGCGGACACATCCTCGGCCACCTGACGCACCTCATGCCCCAACTCCCGCAGCAATGTGGGCGCACCGCCAGAGATCTTCCGTGCCTGCGCCAAGCGCGTACCGCGCGCCAACGCGAGTGGGTAGTAGGAGTCCGTCAGCTCAACTGGGCGCCCGTCCAGCAGCATCACCCGGCGACGAACCACCGCAGTGGCGCCAACCGGCAGATTGAACGCTTCCGCCACCTCCACCGGAGCAATCACCTCGGCCACCTCGCGCAATCGCTGCCCGCCGGACCGCTGGGCACCCGCCGTTGCCTGCGCCCACGCATCCCTCTCCCCCTCCCCCTGTGCCACCACGTACCCCATCGAGTCATCCAACCTGTTTTCGCTGCTCAAGCCGCCTCCTCTCGGTCTGCAGGATGCGATCACCGCTGCCCGACCTGCCTCAACCCTAACCGTAGGGCGATAAAGTCAGCCCAACCCAGAGCTTGCAACTGTTCGCGAAGGGCTATATGGTTCTCGGCATGGCAACCGCTGCAACGGTCGCCACGAAAACAAGAAGCCCCGGCGGTGCTGCAACACCGGCCGGGGCAATGAACCACATCGAGCCTCAGGAGCTTGCGATGTCCTACAAGGATACCCGCACGAAGCAGAACACGGGTTACCCGGACGGTTTGACTCCGGCAGTGATCGCCCTGTTGGAGCAGCAGGTGGACCAGGAACTCACGGTGTCCGAGGAGATCGCCTCGGTGCCGACGGGGGCGTTCGTGGACGGGTCGGCGCGGGAGCGTCGGAACCGTCGCATCGCGGCTCGTGCCGCCGTCGGGATCGTCCCGGCCTACGGTGTGACGCTGCCGCAGGCGCTCGCCGAGGAGGCCCTGCCCAAGGGCCTGGCCTCGGTGCTGACCGGTGACGCCCCCGAGGCGGCCCCCGTCGCGCAGCTGCGGCCCGTCAGCGCCCCGGCTCCTCTTCCCAGGCCGCGTCCGGTGCGGATCGTCGGGCGAGAGGCCGCCGAGATCACCCGGCACGTGGTGCTGTTCGTGCGTCCGACCCGGTCGTGGGCCGAGGTGCAGGTCATGCGCGAGTGCAGGTACGGCTGCAAGCTGCACGTTCGCCGCGAGGGTGAGGGCCTGGTCTACGCCCTGCTGCACTCCGCCACCTACGGCTGCCGTCTTGGGCAGGACGAGGCCACCCGCGTCGTGCCGGTCACCCTGGCCCCGCTGCCGCTCTACCTCGGGCGGGCCGCGTGATGGCCGAGCAGAACACCACGACGCAGGCCGAGGTCGTGTCGGCGGAGCTGTTCAAGCGGCTGGACGCGGCGGGGGCCGAGGCTGCGGCGCAGGTCGCCCGTGGCGACTCGAAGTCGTTCCCGCTGCTGCCGTTCCCCACGACGTTCCTGCTGGGCGCGGTCGCGCTGGTCAAGGGCACGGGCGTTCCACTGGTGGCCGAGATGCTGCTGTGGGCGTCGGCGGGCGCGATGCTGGTCGCGGTCCTGACCCTGCTGGGTGCCATCAGCCCCCGGTTGTCGCGGCGGGCCGGGTGGGGGCTGACCTGCTGGGCGCAGCACGTGGACCGCCCCGCTGACCTGCTGGCCGCGCTGGGCGCGGTGGAGATCTCGCCCGAGGTGCTGGCCGAGGACGTGGCCCGGTTGTCGGAGCGGGCGGTGGCCCGCTACCGCCTGGTGCAGGTGGCGATCACGGCCACGGCCGTGGGCCTGGTGCTGGGCGCCGGGGCGCTGGCCGTGATCGCGGTGGCGGCCTGATGGGCATCCTCGCCGTCCCGGTGGGCTGATGTCATGGCCGGGAAGCGCTTCTCGTGGGTGCTCACCGACTCGGTGCCGTGGGCGACCGGCCCGCAGTACACCCGTGGCACGCACGACGGGCTGCCGCTACTGTCCTACGGCTGCGCCCCCAAGGACAAGCTCGCCACCCGCAGGCAGTTGCGGGCGCTGGACCTCAGGCCCGGCGGTGCGGATCCGGTCGCGGTGCTCTACGTGCGGCACAACGGGTCCGGGCGCGTCAACTTCGCATCGCTCTACCTGATCGAGCGGGCCGTGCCGGTGCGGCCGATGACGCCGGGCCGGTGGACCGCGCTGGCCAAGGCCAACCTCGCCCGGCGGCTGTGCCGCCGCTGCGGGCGGGACCCGCTCTACGTCCTGCCGACCAGCACCCGCCTGTGCTGGCCGTGCTTCGAGATCGAGAACACCGACCAGAGCCAGGAGGCAGCGTGAGCAGGGCCGAGAGTGAGCAGTTCGTGCGGGAGCAGTTCGGCGTGGCGATGGAGGCTTCGCGGCGGAACGACGCAGGCGCGTGCGAGGCCGCGTTGAACTACGCGTTCGCGGAGAGCGGCCTCTCCAAGAAGGAGTTCGGCGAGTTGCTGGACAGGGCGATGGACGCGCAGGACGCCAAGCTGGGCAAGAGGAAGCGGGGCCAGCGGTGAGCGGTGCCGAGGTGGACGAGGCCCTGTCCGAGCTGATCGGCGGCGGCGTGCCGATGCTGGGCTAGGAGTCCGCGCACCGCAGCGACTGCCACCGCCGCACCCGCAAGCTCGCGCAGCTGTGCGCGGACCTGGTCGCGTTCGTGCTCACCCCCGCCGCCGACCTGGCTGTCACCGCCGACTGACCCCGGCTACAGCAAGCCCGCAGATTTCCGGACCGGTGCCCATTCCGCCAAGAAACCGCTGCCGGTTCGGCCCTTCCACCCACCTATGGCGCCCACGCGCCGGAGAGGACCACTTCGCCATGCCCAAGAACCTGGTGCCGCACGCCAACCCCGAGCCGGTGGACGACGAGGGCAACTACTGCATCGAGTGCGGGGGTGACGGCTGCTGGGAGTGCCAGGATCCCGGCATCTAGCCCGTAGGCGGCTGTAGCCGCCGTGCGGCGGGGTGGCGTGACGCTTCCCCGTCGACGTGCCCGCGGTGCTTTCGTCTTCGCCCCGCGGGGCTTTCGTCAGCGCCGGGGCGGCGCCCATTCCGCCAAGAACCGCCGCCGCCCCGGCTTCTTCCACCCGACCCGCGCCCCCGAGGGGCGGGACCAGGAGGACCAGTGTCCCTCACGAGCCTGTTCAAGACCAGTTCCACCACCCACTGCAACGCGCCGGGGAGCAAGCCCGGCAGGCACTGCGGCCGACGACAGCAGCGTGGCCGGTTCGCCAACGGTTCCACCTGCGGGCACCCGCGCTGCCAGGCCTGGTGGTTGGCCACCGGGCCCCGTCAGAAGAAGACCGCGACCGAGGGCAAGAAGGCCGCCTGACCCCGTCCGCCATGCCGCCGACGACCACCTAGGAGCCACCATGTCCGACCTGCCCACCACCGACAGCGTGCTCGCCGCCCTGGGATTCACCACGCGGTCGGGTCCCGGCAACACCGTGGTCATCCGGAACGAGTCCGGAGCGCCCACGGTGACCGAGGACTGGCACCGCGCCCGCCGCGCCCTGGACCGCGCGTCCAAGGACCTGCTCAGGCAGTCCCGGCAGTTGATCGGCTCTGGGCGCGAGGTCCACCAGCAGCACTACGAGCTGACCCAGGCCGCGCTCGCGTTGCAGAGCGCACGCGGGCGCTTGTCTCGCGGCTGACCGCCCCTTCGGCGTGTCCACTCTGAACAGGAAAAGCCATGCACACCAACGGAAACCGCCTTGCCACTGTCCTTGTCGACACCGCCCGCAGTTGCCGCTACGGATGCGGCCTGACCAAGGTGCTGGTTGACCACGGCGCGGGCCGCCGCGTGCGGGTGCACTGCGGCACCGGCCGCGAGGCCTGCCCCGGACGCACTGCCATCCCCGCCCAGCGCCACGCCGGGTTCGTCCACCCGGTCGGCGCACTGGCCGCCTGACCCCGCACCACTGAAGGGAAACCGCATGATCACCGTGTTGTCGTTCGGCTACCTCCACGGCCCCGCCCCCGAGGCGGAACTCACCATCGACACCCGCCGCTTCCTGCGCGACCCGGCCCGCGTGCGTTCGGCCGGACTGCTCGACAGCACCGGGCTGAACCAGGTCGTGCGCGACATGGTCATGAACACCCCCGGCGCCCGCGACGCCGCCACCACAGCGGCGGACTTCACCGCCGCCCTGGTCGAGTCCGGCAAGCCCGCCGTCGTGGCGGTCGGGTGCGCAGGAGGGCGACACCGTTCCGTGGCGCTGGCAGAGGAGATCGCCAAGCAGCTGCGCGAGGTGTGGGACTACCCGGTCACCGTGCGGCACCTGCACATCCATCTGCCGCGCGTGCTGCGCGACACCACGAGCGAGACCCACAGCACCGGCGCCTGAACCACCACGTCGGGCAGACCCATTCCGCCACGAACCGCCCGCCCGGCACCGCCCTTCCACCCGAACCGCGCCCCGAGCAGGGGCGAGAGGAGACCGGCATGGCTCACCAGCGCGACTACGTGGACAGCAGCAGCGGCGACGAGTTCTACCAGGACCGCCCCGGCGGCCCGCTCGTGCTCGTGCGGACCGCCGACGGCACCGCCCCGACCGGCCAGCGCCCCCGCACCTGGGAGTACCTGACCGCCAGCGGGCGGGACCTGCGGCCCGCCTGACCTGCACTGACCCGGCACACCGCCACCGACACCCCAGGAGCGCGCATGGACACGATCAGCATCACCGTCCCCACCACCGGCACCTGCCCCGCCGGTCACCCGGTCTCCTACGACATGCCCACCACTGTCGTGCGGGGCAGCCACGGGACGGCCGTCGCCAACGCCACGTGCCCGGTCCACGGCAAGCCCGTGCGCCTGACCGGCGACTACCGCGCCTGACCTGCACCACCGGACCGGCGGGAGCCCATTCCGCCACGAACCGCGCCCGCCGGTCCGCCCCCTCTTCCACCCGACCCACGCCCCGCCCCGCGCGGGGAGACGGGATCTGCCATGTCCACCTGGTCCACCCTGATCACCACCACCGCGCCCCTGGTCGGCGTGTTCGGCGGTGCCCTGCTCACCAGCACGCTCAAGACCCGCTCCGACCAGGCCGGGCGCGTGCACGACTGGCAGGTCACCGTGGTCGAGGTCTACGGCGACCTCATGCGGGTCCTGGGCGACCACTACATGACCATGTGGGACCTGGAGGCCGCCCGGCTGCGCGGCGACGCCCAGGAGATCGAGACCACGCTCGCGGCCACGCTGGTCACCCGCTCCGCCGTGACCAAGCCCCACGCGCAGCTGCTCGCGCTGTGCCCGCAGCTGGCCGAGCAGATCGAGGGCGCGGTGCAGGGCACCTACCGCATGGACACCGCGATGTACCCCGGCCGCAGCGCCGAGGAGCTGACCCGCCGCAGGCTCGCCGCCAAGGCCGCCAGGGAGAACCTGAGCGCGGCGATGGTCGACCTCATGCGCCGGATCGGCGCCGGTCTGCCCGACCCCAAGCCCCGCAAGCGCATCGGCCGCAGGTCGACCAGCGACGCGGCGGGCCGGTAGCCCATCCGGCCACTACCGCGCCTGAGCTGCACTACCGGACCGGCGGGAGCCCATTCCGCCACGAACCGCGCCCGCCGGTCCGGCCCTCTTCCGCCCGCCCATGCCCCGCCCCGCGCGGGGAGATCGGACCTGTCATGACCATGCCCGTTGCCCTGTCGCTCGCGGCCACCGTCGCCGCCCTGGACGCCGCCGCCCCCGCCGGGGCCGCGCCCGTGTCCGCCTGGCTGCACCACCACGACTTCGTGGTGAGCATCCTGTCCGCCGCGCTCGCCGCGCGCCCCACCGACCCCGACGCCCCCGCGACGCGCGCCGTGCTGGACGCCGCCCGCGACGAGGCCGAGGCGCTGCGGGAGCGGGTGGCCGCGTGAGCGTCCCCCCGCCCGTGATCGGCCTCGGGGCGCTGGTCGCCCTGGTGCTGCTGGTCCTGCTGTGGAAGGTGCTCGCCACCGCCGGGCTGATCGGCCTCGCCCAGTGGGCCGTGATCACGCAGGCCGAGCACCCCGCCGTCGTGGTCCTGGTCCTGGGCGTGCCCGCCCTGGTGACCGCCGCCTTACTGCTCCGACTCGTCACCCGCCCGGCGCTCGCCACCCACCGTCCTCCGAGGAGGCTGCGATGAGCACGACCACCCCCGCCCTGCCCGGCCCCGACGACTCCGACCGGTTCGCCGCCGCCGTGGCCGCCGTGGAACGCTACGTCGCCAGCGAGGCCCCCAACGCCCCGACGCCCCGCCACGGTGACGGAAGCGACCAAGACCGATCCGTCACCGACCCGACCGGAACCCAGGTGGAGCGCCGGGACGGCGCGGACACCCGCCGGGTGCGCGGGCTGCGCGCCGAGGTCGCCGAGGCCCACGCCCTGCTGGCCTTGCAGGACGACCAGGCGCCGCTCTTGGTGGACACCGGCCGCGTGCGGCGCGCGCTCAAGCGCAGCAACGAGGCCGCGCGCCTGCACGCCCTCGGGCAGAACCCGGCGTCGCGGGCGTGGCAGGCCGCGCGCGTGCGCCTGGTGCTCACCGTGGTGGCACTGCTGGCCCTGGTCGGCGCGCTGGCCTGGTCCACCACCGGGGTGCACCACACCCTGTCCGCCGACCTGGTCGAGCACAGCGCGGCCTGGTGGGGCGCGTGGGCGGTCGAACCGGTCATCTCCGCCATCCTGCTGGTGGTCGTGGGCGCGAAAGCGTTCCTGACCACCCGTGGGCTGAGCCTGAACCACCGGCACCTGACCGTGGTCGAGTTCAGCGCGCTGGGGGTGACCCTGACGCTCAACGTCTGGCCCTACCTGCCCTACGTGGCCCAGGGCTTCGAGCCCATGACCCTGCTCGCCCATGCCATCGGCCCCCTAGTCGCGGTCGGCGCGGTCACCGTCCTGCCGATCATCTGGGAGGGCTTCGCCCGACTCGACCACACCACCACCGCCCCCGCCCCGGCGGGCCCGACCGCCCGGCCCGAGACGGCCTCCCCCGAGACCGCCACGGCCCCGCCGCCGCCTGCCCCGGTGATCGTCGACGACGCGCCCGACACCCCGATCGTTCAGGCACGACTGTCCGCGCGGGCGTCCGATCTGCTGCCCCGACTGCACGCCGCCATCAAGGCCGGTGACCTGCCGCCGACCCCGTCCGCCAGCGCCATCCGCGCGTACCTGCGCTGCGGCAGCGAGTACGCCCGCGAACTGCGCAACACCGTCAGCCGACCCGAGACGAGGTGACCGCGTGAACACCGCCCACGACCACGAGCACGACGACGACCGCCCCGACAACGTGGTGCCGCTGCGCCCCGCCGACCGCGCCGCGCACACCGCGCCCGGTGTCGAGCTGGAGCCGGTGGGGGTTGCCGGGGAGCTGCTGTCCCCGGAGGAGTCCGAGGCGCTGGACCGCCGCCTTGCCGCGCAGCGCGTGCGCGCCACGGCGGTGGCGGTGGCGCGGGTGGTGCGCACCGGGGCCACCCACGAGCGCACCCGCCGGGTGGGCCGGGCCGTGGTGCGCACCACCGGGTACGCGGTGGCCGGGGCGCGCATCCGCCGCGCCGAGCGCCGCGCCCGCCGCCTGCACCTCGATCTGGAGCAGGCCATCACCACCCTGCGGGTCAACGCCAAGGGGCCGGAGGACTTCGCCACCCTGCGGGAGTTGGAGGAGACCCTGGAGAAGCGCCGCACCGGCACGGCCGAGCGCGCTCGGGCCCGCCGGATCGAGATCCTGCGCTGCTCCGGCGGGGTCGTGGTGGTCCTGGCCTCCGGGCACGTGGTGCTGCTGGGCATCGCCGCCGTGCAGGCCGTTGTCGGCGCGGGCTCGCTCACCGACCGGTGGCAGGACATCGTGGACTTCTGGACCACCGTGGCCGAGGCGTCCCCGGTCGGCGGCTACTGGTGGGCCTGGGCGCTGGCCGGTGCCGGGACCTGGGCGGCCCGCTCGATCCCGGTCGGCCGGGAGCGGGGCACCCTGCCGATGCGGGCGCTGCGCGACGCGCCCACCCCGGCGGACGGGCGCGACATCATCCCCGATGAGGGCGCGGTGCTGACCGCGCTGCGACACCTGAACGGGCTGCCCGCGCTGCGCGACGCGTTCAAGAAGGGCTGGGGCACCACGGCCGAGGCCCGCTGGGTGCAGCCGCCGCACCGCGACGGCAAGGGGTGGCGGATGCAGCTGCTGCTGCCGCTGGGCGTGCCCGTGGAGGAGATCGTCAAGCGCAAGGGCGTGCTCGCCCACAACCTCGTGCGCGTGCCGGTGGAGGTGTGGCCGTCCGAGCCCAAGGGGCAGGCCGGGGTGCTGGACCTGTGGGTGGCCGACCCCGGCGCCCTGTCCGGCCCGGTGGACCCGTGGCCGCTGCTGGAGGAGGGCACCGCCGACTACTTCGCCGGGGTGCCGATCGGGTTCAACATCCGGGGCGAGCTGGTCACCGGCCGGTTGTCCGAGGCCAACTGGGTGGCCGCCGGGATGATGGGATCGGGCAAGTCCACGCTCATCATCACGCTGCTGGCCGGGGCGATCCTGGACCCGCTGGTCATGGTGGATGTGTTCGTGCTGGCCGAGAACGCCGACTACGACCCGATGGCCCCGCGCCTGCGGGCCCTGCGCACCGGGGCCGGGGAGGAGGTCGTCAAGGCGTGCGTGGACACCCTGAACGACCTGTACGCGGAGCTGGAGGTGCGGGGCAAGGCGCTCAAGGAGCACGGCGAGCGCGCGGTCACCCGCGAACTCGCGGCCAAGGACGAGCGGCTGCGGCCCCGCATCGTGGTCGTGGACGAGTGCCAGGCGCTGTTCATGGACAAGGAGCACGGCGAGGCTGCTGCGGACGTGGCCATCAAGCTGATCTCCGCCGCCCGCAAGTACGCCGTCACCCTGATCTTCGCCACGCCTGAACCGTCCACGACCTCGTTGCCGCGCAAGATGATGGCGGTGGTCAGCTGCAAGTGCTGCTTTGCCATCGGCGACCACACCAGCAACGACGCGGTGCTGGGCACCGGGTCGCACAAGTCCGGTATCACGGCGGTGTCGCTGGAGCCCAAGACGGCCGAGGGGCCGGGCGACGTGGGCACCGCGATGGCGCGCGGGGTGATGGCCAAGCCCGGTCTGCTGCGCTCGTGCTACCTCAGCGGCGACGACGTCGCCGAGGTCACCGAGCGCGCCCTCAAGCTCTACGACGGTCACGCCCCCCTGCCCAGCAGCGACAAGGAGGTCCGGGACCTGCTCGGGGACGTGCTCGGTGTGCTGGATGACCAGCCCGTGACCGCAGCCAAGGTGCTGGCCGCGCTCAAGGCCGCGCACCCGCGCCACCTGCCCTACCAGGAGATGCGCGACCGCATGGTCCTGATCAAGGCGCTGGCCGAGCAGGGCGTCAAGGTGCCCAGCACGGCGGGCGCCTACAACGTCGACCCGAACACGGTGCGTGAACAGATCGTAGTGCGGGGGACCATTTCCGACCTCTCCGAAGAGGGCGCGGACGCTGCCGGTGAGGGCGCTGCGGCCGAGTGAAATCGGCAGTGAAGCAGTGAAATTCTTCACTCGACACCCGAAACCGCTGATCATGGCTCTGAACTGCGGAAAGTGAAGTAGTGAAGGAGTGAAGCGGCCCGGCCTCACGGCCTGATCCACCCCGAAAAGTGCGGGTCGGCCGGACTCCTGGGTCGCTTCACCCCACCCCTGTCGGCACCGCCGATGCCATCGAGGGCGCAGCACGCGCCCCGACCCCGCACACCCACGAACGGACACGCACAGTGACTGGAGTGATGCGTTTCGGCGGAATGGGCGCTGACGGAAGCACCGCGGGCGCTGACGGAAGCACCGCGGGCACGTCGATGGGGAAGCGTCACGACACCCCGTTGACCTGCGGCTGCCCAGCCTGTCCGGCAACGCCGCCTACTCCGCGCGCCTCATGACGCGCGGTGCTGACAAGTGACCAAAACCCCTGCACAGCAAGGGGGCGTGACCACCGACCGGAAGGAAGCCCATGTGCCGTGCCGGAGGGCGCCGCTGCCGAGGCGGCAGTCACCACCGCAGCGCAGCCACGCACCGCAAGCGCGTCAGCAGGGCGCGCCGCAAGCTGCGCGAGGCCAAGAGCAGCGGGGACGCCGCCGCCATCGCCGCAGCTCAAGAACGCCTGGACAACCTCGCCACCCCCGCCGCGCAGGACGAGACCGCAGGTCAGGCGGGGGACGTGACCACCGCGCCCGAGGCGGCCGAACGGCCCGCCGTCTGGTTGTCCCCGCAGGGGGACGTGCTCGCCAGCCAGGGCGAGACCGGGGTGGTGGTCGGTGACCGCCACGAGTCGCTGACCTTCGAGTCCAACGCCCCGACTGTCCACATGAACCAGAACGGGCAGACCCACACCTTCACCGTCGGCGGACGTGCGCACTTCACCTTCGACGCAGATCAGGGCGGGGACGTGACCGGCGGGCCGGGGGTGACGGTGCACAACACCAACGTCGTGAGCGGCAACGCCCGCGTGGGCGCGCAGTACAACGTCCGGTACGGCGACGGGCGCGCCACCAGCAGGACCACCTACTCCACCTCCGACGACCGGCAGGCCGAGCACATCCGGCGCGAGGCCGAGCGCGTGCAGCGCGAGATCGAGCACGCCGTGCAGGCCGCCACGGCTGCCGAGGGCCGGTTCCGCGCCGTCAACACGGCCAGCGGGGACGACATCGTCACGCAGCAGACCGGCGTCACCTTCCATCGGAAAGGCGACCGGTTCAGCACTACCGGAAGCGGTCGTGTGTTCGTCAACGGCAAGCAGGTCAGCTGACACACCTTGCGCAGGTCACAACAGGGACGTGACTTGACGGACACCGGAATCCCAACCACAGCAAGGAGAACGTCATGCCCGAAAGCCCCATCTGCCGCCGCTGCGGAGGTCCCGAAGACCTGCACTGCGAGGACTGCGGCGCCTGCTTCTCCGAGGAGCCCGGCCACACGTACGAGTGCACCTGCGACTACTTCTGACCTGCCCACACCGTCTAGCTCAGGAAGAAAACCCAACCACAGCAAGGAGAACGCCATGCGCAACACCCTCGTCAAGCTCGTGCGGGTTCAGCAGATGCGCTGCTGGTACCCCGGCGTCGTGAGCTGCCTCCAGTGCTACAAGGAGAAGTGTTGCGGGACCTGCGACTGCTGCCGCGACTGCGGCGTGGACCACTCGCGCTGATCCCGGACGGCATCCGCCCGGCGGACACCTTCGCCTGACCCGTTCATCCTGCCCACGCCGGGGACGTGACCGCTCACGTCCCCGGCGTGGGACTCCGCACCGTCAGTTCACAGGAGACGCCATGGACTCCGATATTCGCATTTGCGAATCACTGATGCGGCACGCACTCGACGCCGCCGCCGAAGGGCTGCACGTCTTCCCGCTGCGGCCGGGCACCAAGCGCCCCGCCCTGCACGGCCTGACCCACTGCCCGCGCACCGGCCCGTGCGCAGGCGGGCACCTCGGGTGGGAGCAGCGCGCCACCACCGACCCGGACGTCGTGCGCCGCTGCTGGTCGGCCGGGCCGTTCAACATCGGCGTGGCCACCGGCCCCAGCAGCCTGGTGGTGGTCGACCTGGACACCGCCAAGTCACCGGCCGAGGAGGTCCCGGACGGCTGGAGCCGCAGGGGGGCACGGGACGGGCGGGACGTGTGGCGGCTGCTGTGCTCCGACGCCGGACACCCCCAGGGCCACGACACCCGCCAGGTGATCACCCCCAGCGGCGGGCAGCACCTGTACTTCCGGGCGCCGCAGGGCGTGCGGCTGCGCAACACCCAGGGCGAGAGCGGCACGACCGGGCTGGGCTGGAAGGTGGACACCCGAGCCTGGGGCGGCTACGTGGTCGCGGTCGGTTCGATCACCCCGGTCGGGGCCTACTACCGCCCGGACGACACGGGCGCGGTCGCCACCCTGCCGGGCTGGTTGGTCCAGCGCCTGTCTCCCAGGCCACGTACGGCCCGCACAGCGCCGATCGTGAGCTGTTCTGAGCGGGTGCCCGCGTACGTCGCGGCAGCGGTGGCCGGTGAGCGCGACCGCGTCGCACAGGCCCCGCCAGGGGCGCACAGCAGCACGCTGTTCGTGGCCGGGGTCGCGCTCGGGCAGCTGGTGGGCGGGGGCGAACTCCCAGCGGCTACAGCAGAGGACGTCCTGATCACCGCAGGACTGGGCATCATCGGCACCCCCGGATGCCGCTGCACCGAACGCGAGATCACCCGCACCGTGCGCAATGGCCTGCGTGCCGGTGAGGCCCGTCCGCGCCGGGGGCCGACCCCGGACCGGCGGACGGCGTGAGGGCCCGGTTCCTGCTGGGCTTCCACCAGCCCGGCGCGCTGGCCACCGCCGGAGTCCCGCTGTTCGTCTCCGACACCCGCCTACGCCCCTATAAGACCCTTCCCCGCGCGATCGCCCCGTGGGGCCTGGACTCCGGAGGCTTCACCCAACTCCAGAAGCACGGCCGCTGGACCGTCGGGCCGCGCGAGTACACGGCGCGGGTGCGCCGCTACCACGACGAGATCGGGCACCTGGAGTTCGCGGCCATCCAGGACTGGATGTGTGAACCCGTCGTCATCTCCGGCGGACAGGCCGGACGGATGCACTTCGCCGGGACCGGGCTGTCCGTGGCCGAACACCAGCGGCGCACCGTGGCCAGCGCGGTGCAGCTGCGCGAGATCGCCCCCGACCTGCCCTGGCTGCCGGTCATCCAGGGCTACACCGCCGACCAGTACCGCCACTGCATCGACCTCTACGAGCACGTCGGGATCGATCTGTCCGCCGAACCGCTCGTGGGGATCGGGTCGGTGTGCCGCCGCCAGGGCATGGAGGAAGCCCACCAGATCGTGCGCACCGTCCGCGACCACGGCGTGACCCGCCTGCACGGCTTCGGGGTCAAGACCCTGGGGCTGCGCCTGTTCGGCGACCTGCTCGACTCCGCCGACTCGATGGCCTGGTCCGAGGACGCCCGCCGCAAAAAGCGCCCGCTCTGCGGCAGCGTCCACCCGCGCGGGGCCAAGAACTGCGCCAACTGCCTGGTCTGGGCCAAGCAGTGGCGCGCCCGACTGCTCGACCACCCGTCCGCGAACTTCCCGTCCGCCGACCTGGGCGCCGCCGCATGAGCGCCTACACCGACCCGCGTACCGACCTGGTCGCGCTGACCGGCGGCCCCTGCCACGGCCGCTGGTTCACCTACCGGGACTGGCTGACCCTGCGCCAGGCCACCCGCCGAGGCCGCTACCCCATCGGCCACCACTGCGCCGCACCCCGCCGCTACCTGCCCACCGAACACCACGCCACCAACCCCGACCCCCGCCACGGCACCGCCCGCGTGTGGGAGCACATCCCGCCCGAGAAGTGGGAGCGCTGGGGCAGCGAGTACCTGACGCCCGAGGAGAGGCCATGACCACCCACACCGGACACCCAACCACCGCCCCCGGCCTGGTCATCACCCCCTACCGCGACCGCGACACCCCGCCCTGGGCCAACGAGTACCGCGTCGCCCACCAGCCCAGCGGCATCCACCTCACCCCGCCAACCTGCCTGACCCACGCCCGCGAGGCCGCCGACGCCCTGTCCCCGCTCACCAACTGGACCCGCCCCGCCACCGCGCTCCATGCCGACCGCACGCTCGACCACCTGGTGCAGCTCGTGCTGTTCGACCTGACCACCGCGCTCGACTACGGCCGCCCCCTCCACTGGGCGCGGCCGAGCTGGACGCCCACGACCACGCACGACGCCACCACGTGGGCGCTGGCCTGCGCCGCGCCCTACTGCGTCCCGCTCACCCTGCCCGCCCGGCCCGACCGGCACGCGCTGGCCGCCCACGCCCGCGCCGAGGGCTGGAACAACCCCGGCGCCGGGCAGCACTGGCTGTGCCCAGGCTGCGCCGCCGACCACCCCGCGCGCTTCCCCGACCACACCTGACCACCTCGGAACCGGAAGGCCAGCCATGACCAGACCGAGACTGCTGGACCTGTTCTGCTGCGCCGGGGGCGCGTCCGCCGGGTACCACGCCGCCGGGTTCGACGTGACCGGCGTGGACATCGAACCCCAGCCGCACTACCCGTTCCCGTTCATCCGGGCCGACGCCCTCACCGTCGACCTGGACGGCTACGACGTGATCGCCGCGTCCCCGCCGTGTCAGCGCTACTGCTGCGCCACCCCGGCCGACCGCCGCGACGACCACCCCGACCTGGTCGCCCCGATCCGCGAACGCCTGCGGCAGGCCGTGGCCACCGGCACCGCGTGGGCCTACGTCATCGAGAACGTGCCCGGCGCACCGTTGCTGGACCCGATCCGGCTGTGCGGGGACACCCTCAGGTTGGGGGTGCGCCGACACCGGCTGTTCGAGTCCAACGTTCCCCTGCGCGGCACCGACTGCCACCACGACCGCGACGCCCCGGCTGTGCCGGTCTACGGCACCCACGGCCAGCGCACGAGACGGAAGCCCCGCGGGCAGGGACGAAAGCCCCGCGGGCACGTCGACCAGGAAACGTCACCCCACGGCGGTGCCGAGGGCGGGCGCACGGCGATGGGCATCGACTGGATGCCCTGGGACAACCTCACCCAGGCCATCCCACCCGCCTACACCACCTGGATCGGCACCCAACTGCTCATCCACCCCGACCGCCCCGCCACGGTGACGGAAGCGACCAGGACTCAAACGTCACCACACCGGACGGGACCGCTGACGGATGCCACCGGTGGATTGCGTCACTGCCACTGCGGCACCGCCCTCACCCGACCCGCCACCGGCCGGTGGCCACGGCACTGCTCCCCGGCCTGCCGCCAGCGCGCGTACCGCGCCCGCTCAAAGGAAGCCTCATGACCACCACGACCGCCGCCGCCCTGCTGGACGCGCTGCACGACGCCCTCACCCGCTACGTGGTGCTGCCCCGGCCCGAGGCAGCCGACGCCATCACGCTCTGGATCGCCGCCACGCACGCCCAACCCGCGTGGGCGCACGCCCCGCGCCTGGTGATCCGTGGCCCGGAGAAGCGTTGCGGCAAAAGCAGGTTGCTCGACGTGGTGGAGGCCACCAGCCACGACCCGTTCATCACCGTCAACAGCTCCTCCGCCGCCGTCTACCGCTCGATCAGCGAGGACCCGCCCACCATGCTGGTGGACGAGGCCGACACCATCTTCGGCCCCAAGGCAGACGGCAACGAGGACCTGCGCGGGCTGCTCAACGCCGGGCACCAGCGCAACCGGCCCGCCAAGCGCTACGACGCCAACACCGGCACCGTCGAATCCATCCCCACCTTCGCCATGGCCGCGCTCGCCGGGATCGGCGCCATGCCCGACACCATCGAGGACCGCGCCGTGGTCGTGCGGATGCGCCGCCGCGCGCCCGGCGAGAACGCCGCGCCCTACCGCCACCGCCGCGACCGCCCCGGCCTGCGGGAGATCGCCGAACAGCTCTACCGGTGGCTCCGCGCCGACCTGTCCGCCCTGGAGGAAGCCGAACCCGCCATGCCCGTCGAAGACCGCGCCGCCGACACCTGGGAACCGCTCGTCATCGTCGCCGACCACGCCGGGGGCACCTGGCCCGACCGCGCCCGCGCCGCCGTGCTCGCCCTCACCGCTGAAGCCGCAGAGGACGACGAGGGCACCCCCGGTGTCCACCTGCTGCGCGACTGCCGCGCCATCTTCGCCGACTCCCCCGCCATGCCCACCTCGCAGCTGCTGCTGCGCCTCAACGCCGACCCGGAAGCCCCGTGGCGCGCTTCCGGAAACGCCGGGCTGACCGGGCACAGGCTGGGCGCGATGCTGCGCGAGTACCGCATCACCTCGCGCAACATCCGCTTCCCCGACGGCTCCCAGGCCAAGGGCTACTACCGCGACGACTTCGCGGACGCCTGGCGGCGCTACTGCCCGATCCTCACCCCGGACGAGCAGGACTCCGCGCCGGGCAACACCGACAACGTCACTCCGTTCCGGAACATCCACACGGGAGGTGCCGCGTGAGCAGGCCAACGCAAGCACAAACAGGAGTCCGCAGCACGACGGTTCTACTGTCGCCCAAGTGGTACACCGTCTCCCAGGTGGCGGCACTGCTGGGCTACGGCCTGTCCAAGACCAAAGCCTTGGTGGCCAACGGAAAGATCCAGTCCATCAAGGACGGTGGCAGCCGCCGCGTCATGCCCGAGTGGGTGGACGACTACATCCAGCGCGTCACCGGGACGGCCTGAGATGGCCGGGAAAGCGCGGGAGAACGGCGAGGGGTCCATCTACCCCTACCGCAACGGTTACGCCGCTTACGTGTGGGTTCAGACGCCGTCAGGGCGACCAACCCGCAAGTACGTCTACGGCAAGACGCGGGAGATCGTCCACGCCAAGTGGGTCAAGCTCCACGGCGAGGCTGCGGACGGTCCGGTCGCCACGTCGGTGCCCAAGCTCGGGCCGTACCTGCACAACTGGTTGGAAGAGGTGATCAAGCCGAACTCGGCCCCGCTCACCCACTCCACCTACGAGACGTTCGTGCGCCTGCACATCCTCCCGGAGCTGGGCGACAAGGCGTTGAACTTCCCCGTCCGGGTCGGACAGCAGTGGATGAACAAGCTCGCCCGCACCTGCCAGTGCTGCGCCCAGGGCAAGGACGCCAAGCGCGCCGAGGACAAGCGGCGGTGCTGCGCGAAGGGCGAGTGCTGCAAGGGCTTCCTGAGCCTGCGCTCGCTCAACGACGTCCGGGCCTGCCTGCGGTCGGCGCTCACCCACGCCATGACCGAGGAACTGCTGGCCAAGAACGTCATGAAGCTGGTCAAGGTGCCACGGGTGAGCCAGCGACCCCGCAAGCGCAAGGCCAAGCGGTGGACGACCGAGCAGGCCAAGTCGTTCCTGGTCTCGGCGCGCGAGGACGATGACCCGTTCTACGCCGGGTACGTGCTGGTCATCGCGATGGCCATGCGCAAGGGCGAGGTCCTGGGCCTGCCGATGGGCGCCGCTGACGAGGACCTGGGCGTCCTGGACATCGGCTACCAGCTCCAGCGCGTCCGGGGGCAGCTCCTGCACCGCGAGACCAAGACGGAGGCGTCGGAGGACACCTTGCCCATGCCCCCGATCGCGGCCACGGCGATCAGGCTCCGCCGTCGGCAACGCCTCCTCGACCGCCAGGAGGCGGACGTGGCCTGGCACGAGAGCGGGCTGCTCTTCACCACCCGGCACGGCACCCCGATCGAGCCGCGCAACTTCAACCGGTCCTGGGACCGGCGTTGCGAGAAAGCCGGGGTGCCGAAGATCACCGTGCACGACGGCAGGCGGAGTTGCGCCTCACTGCTGGCGGAGCTGAACGTGCACCCTCGGGTGGTCATGCGCATTCTTCGCCACGCCAACATGAAGGTCACCATGGAGATCTACACCGAGGTGTCGGACGACACGACGCGAAAGGCGCTGCAACAGCTCAGCGAAAGCCTCGACTTCTGAGCCGCTGCTGTACTTCGCTGCTGGCAACAACGACAGAGGCCCAGCAACCTGATGGCTGCTGGGCCTCTGACCTGCGGTGGGCGATACAGGGATCGAACCTGTGACCTCTTCGGTGTGAACGAAGCGCTCTCCCGCTGAGCTAATCGCCCTCATTCAGTTTTCCCGCCCCGCTCTCGCGGTGTGTGCATACCGTACAACATCACCCCCGGTTTCCAAAAATCGGGCTCCCCAGCCACGGCCAGTCCAGGCCCAGCCAGCCTCCCACCAGGGAGAACGCGCCCAGCAGCCAGCAGGTCGCCAGGACGACCAGGCAGGTGCACGTCAGCACGAGCAGCTTGACCACGACGGACTGGCGCTTGAGCCACTCGACCCACGCGTCGTAGTAGCGCTTCGCGAACTTCAGGAGCCTGCCCGCCCACGCGAACTCCGTCGCCAGGATCGCCAAGCCCGCGAACACGACCAGCCAGCCCGGTCCGGGGTACGGGATCAACACCACGCCGAGGACCAGCACCAGCCCGCCGACGACCCCGACCCCGATGCGGTACGCCAGCCGCAGCGCGGGGTTGCGGCGGACCCACTTCGGGGTGGCGCCGATCGTTCTTTCCTCCTCGGTGCGCATTCGCCCATCATGGCTCACGCCGGCGCCACCAGGCCCGAGGCGACCACATCCGATGGGGTGGACGGCGCCGTCCTGCCCGGTTCGAGGGAGATCGCGTACTCGTCGTGCGCCGCCGCCTCCGGGTTCCACGAGAGGAGTTCGGGGGCCTCGCCGGGGCCTGGGACGTCGAAGGTCGCCAGGGGGGCCGGGGTCGGGGTGCTCAGGCCCCAGACGACGTAGACCTGGGCCGCGCCGTCGTTCGGGGGGAGGGCGACGGGGAGCACCGCGGCGTCGGAGTCCGCCGACAGGAGGACCGCCCTGGTGTCGCCCGACTGCGCGCGCAGGACGGTGCGGGACGCCGTCGGGTCGGTCGCCACGGCCAGGGCGCGCTGGTAGCGGGCCGCTCGCGCGTCGACCTCCGCCACCCGGTCGGTCAGCTGGGACAGGCGCACCGCGGCCCCCGTGCCCGCCAGGAGGACCAGGGCAGCCGCCGCGGCGGTCAGGAGCCTCGGCCAGGGTCGGCGTGGCCTCAGGGGCACTGCAACGGGCGCAGAGGGCGCAGCGGGCGCGTCGACCGGCTCCGCCTCCACGGCCGCCAGGAGCCTCGCCCGCAGCCGTGGCGGCGGGTCGTGCTGCTCCAGGGCTCCGCCGATCGCAGCCGCCACCTCCTCGGTCTCCCGCACCACCCGCGCGCACCGCGCGCAGCCGGGCAGGTGCGCCAGGAAGGCGACCTCCTCGTCCGGCCCCAGCGCCCGCAGCGCCCACCCGGCCGCCAGCTCCTCACCGGAGCAGCGCCCCGACTCCCCCGTCACCGCCGCGCCTCCGTCGCCTCGTCGTTCTCCCCGGTCCACACGGACCGCAGCAACCCCCGCAGCCGCCGCACGGCCGCGAACGTGCGCGACTTGACCGTGCCCAGCGGCACCCCGGTCAGCGCCGCCACCTCGGCCTGCGTGTACCCGCCCAGGTACGCCAGCGACAGCACCTGCCGCTGGTCCTCGGGCAGCCTGCCCAACGCGGCCCGCACCTCCGCGCCGACCAGCCCGGCCAGCGCGGCGCCGTCCGCGCCCTCGGCGGGCGGCACGGCGCGCTCGGACACCTCGTCGGTGAGCGGCACGGACCTGACCCTGCGGGTGTTCTCCCTGCGGACGGCGTCGACCGCGCGGTGGTGCACCACGGTCATCAGCCACGTCCCGAACGCGCCCTTGGCGCTGTCGTACCCTTGTGGACTGCGCCACAGGACCAGGAAGGCCTCCTGCACCACGTCCTCGGCGAGGTCGGGGTCGACGCAGATCCTCCTGGCCAAGGAGTAAGCCGGACGACCGTAGCGGTCGTACAGATGTCCGAACGCGGTCCGGTCCCCCTCGACCACCCGCGCGACGAGGGCGGCGTCGAACGCCCGCTCGCCCGTCGCGGCAGGTGCCGGGGGGTCTGGGCGCGGCGGCGGTGCGGGCGGGTAAGCCACCAGAGAGGTCCTCACGTCCAACATTCGCGCAACAGCCGGTACCGGGTTCAGGTTAAACCGAGCAAGATAGCCCTAGAGGGGACACCAGCGGATACAGAGAGCAACAAAACAGGCACGTACAGAAGTCTTGTTAGCCCAGAAGGGTGATAAACGCCCCGATGTCGAGCGTTCCTCGCCACAGACACGTCACATCTGGCGAACTCGGTCGTTTGCTAGGCCGGGAAGGGAGAAGAGGGTAACGACGATGCGCAATGACCACGTCACGCTCCGCTCAACAGCGGTCTTCGACCTGCTGGCGCCACGCACCCCGGCTGTTCCGGTGCAGGTGGAGCTCCGATACGACACGAAGGACCCGTACGCGGTCATCGCCGCGTTCCGCACCGGCCGCGCCGGGTGGGTCGAGTGGGTGTTCGCCCGCGACCTCCTCGCCGACGGGCTGATCGCGGACGCCGGTGACGGCGACGTCCGGATCCGACCCGCGGCCGACGACCCCGAGGTGGTGGTGATCGAGCTCAGCTCGCCGTCAGGGCACGCCATGTTCGAGGCCTCCGCCCAGGAGCTCGCCGACTTCCTCGACCGGACGTACGACGTCGTGGTTCCGGGGAACGAGCACCTGTGGGTCGACGTGGACGAGGCGCTGACGCACCTGATCTCCAACGACCTGAGCTGAAAGCGCAGGTCGCAGGGCCGGGGGACCCCCGATTTGATTCTGCGGCCAGGTGTGTAATAAAGTTCCTCCTGCACCGAGGAAGACGCGAACCGGAGCCGGAAACGGCAAAGGGAAGTGAATTCCGAGGGGCGTGCGGATGTAGCGCAGTTGGTAGCGCATCACCTTGCCAAGGTGAGGGTCGCGAGTTCGAGTCTCGTCATCCGCTCGGCAGAGGGCCCCTTGGGCTCAGGCCAAATATTCGGTGTGCTAGCATTCCGGAGAAGTTGGCGGAGTGGCCGAGTGGCTTAGGCAAGGGCCTGCAAAGCCCTGTACACGGGTTCGATTCCCGTCTCCGCCTCGGACGATTAGCTCAGCGGGAGAGCACTACCTTGACACGGTAGGGGTCACTGGTTCAATCCCAGTATCGTCCACAGGAGAAGGCCGAGCGCCCGGTAGGTGGTTATCCACCTACCGGGCGTTCTGCTGTGCGCGGAGCACTTCCGGTCGTGCCGCGGGGACGACCCGCGGCACGCGAGCGGTTCCCCGCTGTCCCGAATGCGCCGGGCGGCGCCCGCTCGCCGGGTGGAACGCGGTTCCGCGCACCACTCCATCCGTGGTCCGCCGATTCTCGCGGCGGCCGGTGAGAAGAGGAGTCATCGTGCGGTACGGGCGTTCGGACGACGAGTGGGAGACGCTGGCGGAGGAGGGGAGGAGATTCCTCGTCGAGCAGGCGGAGTTGAAGCGCATGACCACGTACACCGAGTTCAACGCGACCATCGCGCGGCGCACCGGCCTGCGCGCGTTCGACTTCGACGCGGAGTCCGAGCGGGCCGCGCTCGGCGACCTGCTGGGGCACATCGCCGAGGGCTCGTTCCGGGAGACCGGCGGGCTGCTGATCAGCGCGCTCGTGCAGTACCTCAGCTCCAACGACGCGGGGTCCGGGTTCTACGCGCTGGCCAGGGCCAAGGGCCTTCCGGTTCCGGGCAACGCGACCGACCGCCAGCTGTTCTGGGCCGGGCACGTCGGCGCGCTGCACAAGCACTACGCGCGGCCGGTCGCGCGCAGGCACAGCGTGTGACGCGCTCCCCGGTCGCCTGACGCAGGCGGGGTCAGGGGCGAGGGGCGCCGAACCACTCGCGGAGGCGGGCGTCGAGTGCCTCCTGGTCCTCCCCCGCCCAGGCCACGTGGCCGTCCGGGCGCAGCAGCACGGCGGGGGCGGCGAGCCCGTCGCCGGTGTCCACGACGTGGTCGACCCGGTCCGCCCAGCCCGACGCGGTGAGCTTCCCGGTCTGGTCCAGGAGCAGGCCGCGCCCGGCGCGGGTCAGCTCGTAGAGGCGGGAGCGGCCGAGCTGGAGGTCCCGCTGGCGCCTGCCGACCAGCGGGTGGTCGTCGCCGAGGTCGTAGCGGAGGTCGATCGCCACGACCTTGCCGATGAGGTGGCGGTTGACCTCCTCGAAGTCCATCAGCTCGGACAGCAGCGCGCGGACGGCCACCGGGCCGGGTTCGGTGGAGAGCAGCTGCATCTGGGCGCGGGTGTTGTCCAGGACGTCGCGGGCGACCGGGCGGCGCTCGGCCCCGTAGGTGTCCAGGAGGGTCGGCGGGGCCCAGCCGGTGATCTCGGCGGCGAGCTTCCAGCCGAGGTTGACGGCGTCCTGGACGCCCAGGTTCAGGCCCTGGCCGCCGGTGGGCGGGTGGACGTGGGCTGCGTCGCCCGCGAGCAGGACGCGGTCGACGCGGTAGCGGTCGGCGAGCCGGGTGGCGTCGCCGAAGCGGGAGAGCCAGCGCGGGCTCCGGGCGCCGAGGTCGGTGCCCGCGGTGGCCCTGAGCTGGGCGGCGAACTCCTCCAGGGTGGGCGGGGTCGCCCGGTCCTCGGCGACGTGGGCGGCGGGGACGACGACGCGGTAGCGGCCGTCGCCCAGCGGGCCCGCGCCGAAGCGGAGCTGGGACCTGCGGACCTCGGTGACGACCCTGGTGATCTCCTCAGGGGGCGCGGTCAGCTCCAGCTCGCCGAGGAGGGTGTCGACCCTGCTGGGCTCGCCGGGGAACGGGACGCCGAGCAGCTTGCGGACGGTGCTGCGACCGCCGTCGCAGCCGACCAGGTGGCGGGCGCGGAGGGTGGAGCCGTCGGCCAGCTCGGCGGTGACGCCGTCCGCGTCCTGGGCCAGGCCGGTGAGCTCGGCGCCCCTGCGGATCTCGGCGCCCGCCTTGAGCGCGTGGGCGGTGAGCAGGGACTCGACCACGGGCTGGGGGATGCCGAGGACGTAGCCGTGCGCGGTGTCCAGGGCGTCCGGCGGCAGGGGTTTGGTGATGCCCGCGAAGAAGCCGCCCAGGGGGTGCTTCACGCCGCGCGCGAGGAAGTCGTCCAGGAGGCCGCGCTGGTCGAGCAGCTCGATGCTGCGCACGTGCAGGCCCAGCGCGCGGACGTGCGCGGGCGGTTCCGGCTCCCGGTCCAGGACCAGGGTCTCGACCCCGTGCAGGCGCAGCTCCGCGGCCAGCACGACACCGGTCGGTCCGGCTCCGACGATGATCACGTCAATCATGGTTGCCCGTTCGCCGTGGTTCGGTTCAGCCCGCCGCCGCGCCCGGTGGGGCGCGGTGCGGGACCCCGGTCGCGCCGGGGTCGTGGGGGCTTCGGGCGGAGATTGTGCGGCCGGACGGGGGTCTTGCGGCAAGAGGGGGTGTGCGCTATACGTTGACAGTGGCGGGGAGTGCTGTCCCGTCCTCCTCCCCCGGTTCCGGGGACTTCTCAGCGGTTCGACCTCGTGCTTCGGCGCGCCGGGGAGCACGGCGCCCGCGCCACGTGGTGCGGTGGCGCGGGCGCGGCGGTTCAGTTCAGGACGCGGCGGGTCAGTTCAGGACGTGGCCGGTCAGGCCCTCCGTCACCTGGCCCTCGCAGTTCGGGTCCGTGCTGTCCATGTGGTCGCCGGTGGCCGGGACGAAGCAGCGGTACAGCGGGTGGGTGTTCGGCTGGGCGGTGGTGTGGGCGTAGCCCTGCACACCCTCGTTCGCGTGGCCCTCGCAGTCCGGCTGGATCGAGGTGAAGCTGTCCCAGCCGGCGTAGGTGCAGCGGTAGACGGCGCGACCGCCGTCGAACGGGGTGGTGCGCAGGCCGCCCAGGGAGCCCTCGGCGGTGTAGCCCTGGCGGCCGACGCCCGTGGCGGAGCTGTAGTGGTCCGGGGAGCGCCAGTAGCGGATCAGCGGCTTGACGTCCTGCTGGGCCGGGCGGGTCTGCAGCAGGGTGCGCGGGGAGCCCGTGCCGGGGTTGGTGATGACGTTGGCGACGCCGGAGGTCTTCAGGGCGTCCTGGACCTGCGCCGGGGTGGCGTTCGGGGTGCGGCCGAGGACGAGGGCCGCGGCGCCCGCCACGTGCGGGGCCGCCATGGACGTGCCGTCGGCGTCGAACGAGCCGGTGTCGTTGGCGGCGTCGGCCGAGTTGATGCCCTCGCCCGGCGCGAACAGGTCGACGCAGGGGCCGTAATTGGAGAAGCCTGCGCGCGCGTCGGTCCTGGTGGAGGCGCCGACGGTGATCGCCTCGGTGACCCTGGCCGGGCTGTAGGTGCAGGAGTCGGCGTTGCGGTTGCCCGCCGACAGCGCGTAGGTCAGGCCGGAGCCGATGGAGTTGCGGATCGCGTCGTCCACCAGGGTGGGGCCGCCGGGGGCCTGCGACGACAGGCTCATGTTGACCACGGCGGGCTTGACGGCGTTCGCGGTCACCCAGTCGACGCCGCTGACGACGCCCTCCAGGGTGCCGCCGCCGTCGCAGTCCAGGACGCGGACGGCGACCAGCTTGACGTCCTTCGCGACGCCGAACTCCTTGCCGCCGATGGTGCCCGCGACGTGCGTGCCGTGACCGGCGCAGTCCTGCCTGCTGCCGTCGACCAGGTCCACGCCCCAGCTGGCGCGGCCCTCGAAGGTGCGGTGGGTGGTGCGGATGCCGCTGTCGATGACGTAGGCGTGCACGGTCGCCGCGCTGTTGTCGGTGTGGACCGCCTGGTCCAGCGGCAGACCGGGCTGGTCGATCCGGTCGATGCCCCACGACGGCGGGTTGTACTGCACGTCGGTGGCGGTGAACGCGGCGTTCTGCGCGACGGCGCGCACGGCCGGGTCCGCGGCCAGGCGCTTCGCCTCGTCCTCGGACGCCTTGACGGCGAAGCCCTTCAGCGCGGACTTCCAGGTCGAGGTGACCTGGCCGCCGTGCTCCTCGGTGAGGGCCTGCGCGGTCTCGGACGCGCCGTCCTCCAGCACGACCAGGTAGCTGCCCTCGATGGCGGTTCCCGGTGCGGCCAGGGTGATGCTCACCTCCTGGGCCTGCGCCACCGGTGCCCCCAGCGGGGCCAGTGCCAGGAGCACCGAACCCGCTACCGCTCTCACGCCGATCCCTGCACGTCCCACGGACGCCTCCCTTGATCAAGTCGGGTGAGGGTGGCAGGTCCGGCAGGGGGCGCGGGGGCGGATCGGGGAGGTTGGTGCGCGTTGCCGAACGGGGGGCGGGCCGGGCCCGCCCCCCGCGCCGGTCAGGCCGCCTGGGCCTGGTTGTAGAGGTTCTGGGCGTCCGCGCCGAAGTACGGGCCGAACATCCAGAACGGCAGGATGACGATCTTGTAGCTGTTGACCGAGATCAGCGTTCCGACACCGGTGGCCTCGGAGAAGCCGTGGAACCACGGGCCGCCGCTCGCGCCGCCGGTCATGTCGCAGCCCAGGCCGATGCCGGAGCTGAGGAAGGCGTTGAAGGTGGTCCCGCTGCAGTAGATGAGCCTCGTGCCGTCGTACGGGTCGGCGGCCGGGTAGCCGAAGGCGTAGGTCGGGGCGGCCTTCGGCTGGTTGAACGCGATGCCCTGGCCGCCGACGACGTCGGTGAGGTTGCGGCCGTCGAGCTGGTTGACGACGATCGCGCCGACGTCGTAGTTGATGTCCTCGGACGCGTTCCACTGCGGGGTGCTGTAGGTCGCGCGGGCGGTCCAGGTGCCGTACGGGGTGGCGCCGTTGGCGTAGGCGGGGACGAAGACGACGTTGGTGTGGTAGGCGCCGTCGAGCTTGACGCAGTGGCCCGCGGTGATCACGGTGCTCTTGTTGGCGCTGGTCACGGCGTTGCCGCTGCACGAGGCGGTGCGGCCCTGGTAGGTGAAGAAGACGCGGCCCGCGGTGGTGGTGACCGCGCCGCCCCCGGTCCAGGGGCCGCCGCCGTTCGGGATCGCCTGCGGCGCGACCTCGGCGGGCGGGGCGGCGGGGACGTCCTCGACGTCGGACGGGGCGACGGTGGGCAGGTCCAGCGGGGCGGCGGCGCGCATCCGGTCCGGGGTCCAGTAGTCGGACGCCTCGGGGGCCGCTTGGGCGAGCGGGACGGCCAGCAGGGGTAACAGGAGGGCGATCGCCAGTGCTCCCAGTGGTGTGCGCATGGGGTTTCCACCTCTCGTGGGCGGGCGGCAGGGACCGTCACCTGGAAGCTACCGACGAGGGGCGGGTGGGCGTCTCCGGCTAACGGGTGAGGTCGCCGGGCGAAAACCTTTGCGGGACGAGAAGTATCGGATTGTCTACTGTGGACCGTTCAGCGGGACGCGTCGTGCACGGTGATCGCCACCCTGGTCCGGTTGGCCGCGTCGAGCTTGGCCATGATCCGTCCGATGTGGACCTTCACCGTCGACTCGCTCAGGAACAGCTCCTTGGCGATCTCGGCGTTGCTCGCGCCCCGGCCGACCGCCTCGGCGACCTCGCGCTCCCTCGGGGTGAGGCCGGACAGCCTGCGGCGCGCCTCCGCCCGGCCGGCCGGCTCGGCGGCGAACTCCAGCAGCAGCCGCTTGGTGACGGCGGGCGAGATCATGGCCTCGCCGCGCGCCACCACGTGCACCGCGCGCACCAGGTCGCGGGGCGGGGTGTCCTTGAGCAGGAAGCCGGTCGCGCCGCCGCGCAGGGCCGAGTGCGCGTACTCGTCCAGGTCGAACGTGGTGAGCACGACGACGGCGGGCGCGTCCGGCAGGGCGGTCACCCGGCGCACCACCTCGAGGCCGTCGACGCCGGGCATCTGCACGTCGGTGAGCACCACGTCCGGGTGGAAGCGGTCGACCAGGTCGAGCACGTCCGAGCCGTCCGGGGCCTCGGCGACCACCCGCAGGTCGGGGTCGGACTCCAGGATCAGCCTGATGCCGCCGCGCACGAGCTCCTCGTCGTCGAGCAGGAGCACCTTGACCGCCACCGCGCCGTCCGTTCAGCAGGGGAACTCAGCACGCACAACGTACCCGCCGCCCTCCGGCCGCGCGGACACCGTCCCTCCCGCCCGGGTCACCCGCTCGCGCATCCCGAGCAGCCCGTACCCGGAGCCGGGCACCGCGCCGCCGGGGCGTTCCGGGACGCCGTTGCGGACCTGCACCACCAGCCGCTCCCCCACCTCCAGCAGCACCTGCACGGGCGCGCCGGGGGCGTGCTTGCCCGCGTTGGTCAGCGCCTCCTGCACCACCCGGTAGGCGGCCCGGCCGACGGCGGGCTCCACCTCGGGCAGCGGGTCCGGGCGGGCCAGCTCGACCCGGCCGGGCGCGTCGGCCACCAGGGACTCGATGCCGGGCAGGCCGGGCGCGACGACCTCGGACTCGTCCTCGCGCAGCACCCGGAGCACGTCGCGCAGCTCGGCGAGCGCGGCGGAGCCGGACTTGCGGATGACCTCGGCGACCTCGGCGGTCTCGCCGTCGGCGATCACGGTCAGTGCGCCCGCCTGGAGGGCGATCACGCTGACCCGGTGGGCGACCACGTCGTGCATCTCGCGGGCGATGCGGCGGCGCTCGGCGGTGACCGCGCGCTCGGCGAGCAGGTCGCGCTCGCGCTCGGCGGTCTCGGCGCGCTCGCGCAGCAGGTCGAGGACCTTGGCGCGCTGGTGCACCCAGACGCCGGTGAGGAGGGGCAGGAGGGTGAAGACGGCGTTGGTGATCAGGTAGGAGGGCCAGTCGAGGCGGTCGGAGAGGAAGGCGGGGACGAGGAGCGCGAGGTAGGCGGGGACGGCGGCGAGCCAGGTGCGCCAGGTGAAGCCGTGGCGGGCGGCGGTGGTGTGCAGGCCGATGACCAGGACGGTCCGGGGGGCGGTGAGGAACACGCCGAGCACGCCCATGACGACCGAGAGGAGCAGGCCGGTCGCGACGGTGAGCAGGGGCCAGCGCCTGCGGAGCAGGAGGGCGGGGGCGGCGAGCAGGAGGGTGACGACGGAGGACGGGCCGCCCCTGGCCACGACCTCCAGGGCGGCGCCGCCGGTGATCGCGGCGGTGACGGCGAGGTCGAGGAGGAAGAGGGAGCGGCGGCCCTGCCAGGTGGTGTCGAGCCAGGGGACGCGGGACCAGAGCGCGGGGCGGGGCGGGCGGGAGGTCCTCGGGCGGGGCGGGGCTGCCTCGGGGGGTGCCGCGCTGTCCACGCCTGGGGCTCCTCGTGTGCCGGGGGGCGGCGGGCGCCGCTCGTCCGTTCAGGTTAACGAGTTCACGCAGGTGGGGACAGGGGATCGGGGTCGGACGAAAGTAGTAGATCCGGCGGGTGGGCCACCGCCGCGCCGCACGATCGGGGGATGTCGCAGCTCGTGGGCGAGGTGGTCGGCGACCGGGGGCGCGGCGCCGGTTTACCGGGGCCCGGCGCGGATAGCCCCCTCCGGACGGCAGCCGGGAGTCCGCGCGAGGTGGTGCGGGGCCGGTCGCCAGGGACGGAGGAGTGGCGTGGCACTGGCATCGCGGATGGGCACGGCGCGGGTGTTCGGGCGGGTTCTGCTGCCCACCCTGGCCAAGGGGGTGATCGTCCGGCGGCCCGGTGTGCTGGCGCTGGAGCAGCGGGTCCAGGCCGACGAGGCGGCCATCCGGACGGTGGCCGCGCTGCGCGCCGAGCACGGGCCGGGGCCGGTGCGGCTGCGGGTGCCGGGGCGGAGCGTGGCGCTGGTGGTGTCGGTGGAGGACGTGGTCCGGCTGCTGGACGGCACACCCGAGCCGTTCGCGCCCGCGACCTTCGAGAAGCGGGCCGCGCTGCGGCACTTCCAGCCGCACGGGTCGCTGGCCACGCGCGGGCCCGAGCGGGCGGAGCGGCGGCGGTTCAACGAGGAGGCGCTGCGGCCGGGGAACGCCGACTGGGAGCGGGTGGTGCGGGACGAGGTGGACCTGCTGGTCCGGCACGCGCGCAGCACCGGGGTGCTGACCTGGGACGCGTTCTCGCAGGCGTGGTGGCGGGTCGCCCGGCGGATCGTGTTCGGGAGCGGGGCTCGGGGGGACGAGGAGCTGACGGCCGAGCTGGGGGCGCTGCGGTCGGCCGCGAACTGGGCGTACCTGCGGCCGCGCCGGGAGGGGCTGCGGCGGCGGTTCGAGGAGCGGGTCCGGGGGCACGCCGAGCGCGGTGAGGCCGGTGGGCTGGCCCACGGGCGGGCGGTCGAGGACGTGGTCGAGCAGGCGCCGCACTGGCTGTTCGCGTTCGACGCGGCCGGGATCGTGGCGATGCGGGCGCTCGCGGTGGGCGCGGCGGGCGACGAGCCGGGGTCGGTGAGCGTGCTGGAGTCGGCGCGGCTGTGGCCGACCACGCCGGTGATCCTGCGCGAGAGCACGCGGGAGACCGACTGGCACGGGGAGGCGCTGCCCGCCGGGACGACGTTCGTGGTCTTCACGCCGTACTTCCACCGGGCGCACGGCGACTCCTACCGGCCGGACCTGTGGCCGCAGGGCGCGCCGGGCGTGGTGCCGTTCAGCGGCGGCCCGGCGGTGTGCCCCGGTCGGGACCTGGTGCTGGCGAGCGCCGGGCTGGCGGTGGAGGTGCTGCGGGAGCAGCTGGTGTTCCGCAAGCGGTTGCGCGAGCCGCTGCCCGCGACGCTCGACCACTTCGCGCTGGCGCTGGAGGTGGACACCCCCGAGGACGCCCGGCCGCGCGCCCGCGCCGGTCGGGGCGACTGAGGCCGGGCCGCGCGCCCGCGCCGGTCGGGGCGACTGAGGCCGGGCCGCGCGTGGGCGCGGGCTAGCGCACCTTCCCCGGCTCCAGCGGGTACGGGATGAAGGTGCTGCGGTTCGCGTCCACGCGCAGCGGCCTGCCGATCGGGGGCATCGAGCGCTGCGGGCACAGCGGGCGGTCGCAGGTCTGGCAGCCGGGGCCGATCGGGGTGGCCGCCGAGGCGTCCTCCAGGTCGACGCCGGTGGAGTAGACCAGGCGCGAGGCGTGCCGGATCTCGCAGCCGAGGCCCACCGCGTAGATCTTGCCGGGGCTGGCGTAGCCGCCCCGGCTGCGCGAGACGGTGCGGGCCACCCACAGGTAGCGCTGGTTGTCCGGCATCGCGGCGACCTGGGCGACCACCTTGCCCGGTGAGGAGAACGCGCCGTAGACGCTCCACAGTGGACAGGTTCCGCCCGCGCGGGAGAAGTGGAAGCCGGTGGCGGACTGGCGCTTGGAGACGTTGCCCGCCCGGTCCACCCGCACGAACGAGAACGGGATGCCGCGCTCGCCGGGCCGCTGCAGGGTGGTGAGGCGGTGGCAGATGGTCTCGAAGCTCAGCGCGAAGTGGTCGGCCAGCAGCTCGATGTCGTAGCGCAGCTCCTCGGCGCTCTCGTGGAACGAGCGGTACGGCAGCAGCAGCGCGGCGGCGGCGTAGCGGGCCAGGCCGATCCGGATCAGCGACCGCACCGGGCCCTCCGGCTCGCGGCTCTCCTGGACGATCGCGTCCAGCTCGTCGCCGAACTCCAGCAGCGCGATCTGGGTGGCCATGCGGAACGCCTGCTGGCCGGGGCGCAGGTTGCCGGACAGCCGCAGCACCCGGTTCACCGGGTCGTAGTGGTGCAGCTCCCCCGCCGAGTTGTGGTTGGCCAGCTCGCCCGCGATGCCCTGCACGCGCACGCCGTGCCGGTCGGCGAGCCGGGCGGCCAGCGCGGAGCGCATCTCGCCGGGGCGGACGCCGGTGCGGCCCGCCACGTGCTCGGCGGCGGTGTCCAGCTCGGCGAAGTGGTTGGCGTGCGTGTAGAAGAAGTCCCGCACCCGCTCGTGCGCGCCCACGACCAGCTCGCCGGAGCGGTCGCCCGCGACGGCGGTGAGCTGCTCGTCGGCCTGGCGGTAGCGGCGGTGCAGGTCGATCACCGCCCTGGCCAGCTCGGGCCGGGAGGTGGCGACCTCGCGCAGGTCGCCGGGTGAGACGTCGGTGCCGGACAGGGCCTCCTGCAGCTCGGCGAACAGGCGGGCCGAGTCGTGGGTGGCGAAGAACGAGGCGTCCACGCCGAACGACTCGGTGAGCCGCAGCAGCACCGGCACGGTCAGCGGGCGCGAGTCGTGCTCGATCTGGTTGAGGTAGCTGGCCGAGATGCCGAGCGCGCGGGCCAGCTCGACCTGGGTGAGCCCGCGCTCCTCCCGCAACCTGCGCAGGCGTGCTCCGACGAACGTCCTGGCCATGTCGCACCTCCGTGGTGAGGACCCAGGGTAGGGCAGTTTCGCGAACGTGCGCATTCGCAGGATTAGCAGAACCGGGGGTGGGGATTTTCGGAAATTGGCAGGTTGCGCCGGTCGTCCCGGCCGCGCCGCTCGCGCATCGTTCACCGCAGCGGAAGTCGAGCTGGTGGCAGTGGGCGGGACGGACGACGTGGAGGGCCTTGTGATGTTGAGCGCGGAGCAGATCGCCGACCAGTGGGCCACCGACGCGCGGTGGGCCGGGATCGAGCGCGCCTACGGCGCCGAGGACGTGGTCGCCCTGCGCGGCAGCGTCGTGGAGGAGCACACGCTGGCCCGGCGCGGCGCCGAGCGGCTGTGGGAGCTGCTGCACGACGAGGACTACGTCCACGCGCTGGGCGCGCTGACCGGCAACCAGGCGGTGCAGCAGGTCAGGGCCGGGCTGAAGGCGATCTACCTGTCGGGCTGGCAGGTCGCGGCGGACGCGAACCTGTCCGGGCAGACCTACCCGGACCAGAGCCTGTACCCGGTCAACTCGGTGCCGCAGGTGGTCCGGCGGATCAACAACGCGCTGCTGCGGGCCGACCAGGTCGAGCACGCGGAGGGTCGCGGCGGCGAGCGGGAGTGGCTGGCGCCGATCGTCGCGGACGCCGAGGCCGGGTTCGGCGGGGTGCTCAACGCGTTCGAGCTGATGCGCGCCATGATCGCGGCGGGCGCGGCCGGGGTGCACTGGGAGGACCAGCTCGCGTCGGAGAAGAAGTGCGGGCACCTGGGCGGGAAGGTGCTGATCCCGACCGGGCAGCACGTGCGCACCCTCAACGCCGCGCGGCTGGCCGCCGACGTCTCCGGGGTGCCGACGCTGGTGGTCGCCCGCACCGACGCGCAGGCCGCGACGCTGCTGACCACGGACGTCGACGAGCGGGACCGGCCGTTCACCACCGGCGAGCGCACCGCCGAGGGGTTCTACCGGGTGCGGGGCGGGATCGAGCCGTGCATCGCGCGGGGGCTGGCGTACGCGCCGCACGCCGACCTGCTGTGGATGGAGACCTCGCTGCCGGACCTCGGCGTGGCGCGGGAGTTCGCCGAGGCGGTCAAGGCGAGGTACCCGGAGAAGATGCTGGCGTACAACTGCTCGCCGTCGTTCAACTGGCGCAAGCACCTGGACGACGCCACGATCGCGAAGTTCCAGCGGGAGCTGGGGCACATGGGCTACAAGTTCCAGTTCATCACGCTGGCCGGGTTCCACGCGCTCAACCACTCGATGTTCGACCTGGCGCGCGGGTACGCCGAGAGCGGCATGAGCGCGTACGTCGAGCTGCAGGAGCGGGAGTTCGCCGCCGAGCGGGACGGCTACACCGCCGTCAAGCACCAGCGCGAGGTCGGGACCGGCTACTTCGACCGGGTCAGCACCGCGCTGAACCCCACCGGTGAGACCACGGCGCTGTCCGGGTCCACCGAGCAGGCCCAGTTCGCCTGAGTCCGGGAATCCGTTCCAGCAGTGGGGAGAGCGCCGTGCACGAGTACCGCAGGACGGAGGTCGTCGGGGCGCCCGGCGACCGGTTCGACGAGATCCTGACCCCGGAGGCGATCGCGTTCGTGGCGCGGCTGGACGACCGGTTCGCCGCCCGGCGCGCGGAGCTGCTGGCCGAGCGGCGGCAGCGGCGGGAGGAGTTCGCGGCCGGGGCCGTCCCGGACTTCCTGGCCGAGACCGCGCACGTCAGGGACGACCCGTCGTGGCGGGTGGCGCCTGCCGCGCCGGGGTTGGCGGAGCGGCAGGTGGAGATCACCGGGCCGCCGGACCGGAGGATGGCGCTGAACGCGCTCAACTCCGGGGCGCGGGTGTGGATGGCGGACTTCGAGGACGCCACCTCGCCGACGTGGCGGAACCTGGTGTCCGGGCAGGTGAACCTGCTCGACGCGGTGGAGGGGCGGATCGGGTTCACCGCGGAGGGCGGGAAGCGCTACGAGCTCGGCGACTCGCCCGCGACGATCGTGGTGCGACCGCGCGGGTGGCACCTGGTGGAGAAGCACCTGATCGTCGGCGGGCGGCCGGTGTCGGCCTCGCTGTTCGACTTCGGGCTGTTCCTGTTCCACTGCGGGCGGCGGTCGGTGGAGCGCGGGTTCGGGCCGTACTTCTACCTGCCGAAGCTGGAGGGGCACCGGGAGGCGCGGCTGTGGAACGACGTCTTCCTGTTCGCGCAGGAGGAGCTGGGGCTGCCGCGCGGGACGATCCGGGCGACGGTGCTGATCGAGACGATCACGGCGGCGTTCGAGATGGAGGAGATCCTCCACGAGCTGCGGGAGCACAGCTCGGGGTTGAACGCGGGGCGGTGGGACTACGTCTTCAGCCTGGTCAAGAACCTCGGCGACCGGCCGGGGTTCGTCCTGCCCGACCGGGCGCTGGTGACCATGGAGGCGCCGTTCCTGCGGGCCTACACCGAGCTGCTGGTGCGCACCTGCCACAAGCGGGGAGCGCACGCGATCGGCGGGATGGCGGCGTTCGTGCCGAGCCGGGACGCCGAGGCGAACGCGGTGGCGCTGGACGCGGTCGCGGCGGACAAGCGGCGCGAGGCCGCGGACGGGTTCGACGGCTCGTGGGTGGCGCACCCCGGTCTGGTCGGGGTGTGCGCGGCGGCGTTCACCCGGCCCGACCAGCTGGACCGGCTGCGGGAGGACGTGGCGGTGGTGGGCGCGGACCTGCTGGCGGTGGACCGGACTGGGGGTCGGGTGACCGAGGCCGGGCTGCGCGGGAACGTGTCGGTCGCGGTGCGGTACCTGGAGTCGTGGTTGTCCGGGGTGGGCGCGGTGGCGATCGGCGGGCTGATGGAGGACGCGGCCACGGCGGAGATCGCGCGCTGCCAGGTGTGGCAGTGGGTGCGGCACGGGACGCCGCTCGCCGAGGGCGGGGTGGTCGGCGAGGGGCTGGTGCGCGAGGTGCTGGAGAAGGAGCTGCTGGAGGTGGCCCCGGAGCGGCGGGAGGCGGTGCGGGAGGTGTTCGCGGAGAACGCGCTGGCGGAGCGGCTGCCGCTGTTCTTCACGACCAGGGCTTACGCCCGGCACCTGGCCGGTCGCGGGTAGTGGCGGGCGAGGGGGCGTCGTGGGGCCGCCCCCTCGCCGCGTTCGGGCTGGTCGCGCGGGGTGCTCCGGGGCTCGGGGCGGCGGGGGTGGCACCATGTCGGTGGCGTGGCCGGTCGCAGGGGTTCGAGGGGCGGGGTCGAGGGGTGGGTTCGGTGGAGTCCGGTGGCGGGGGCGCGGGGCGGGCCAAGCGGTCCGACGCCCGGCGCAACCAGGAGGCGCTGCTCGACGCGGCCTCGGCGGTGTTCGTGACGTCCGGGGTGGAGGCCCCGGTGCGGGACATCGCGGCCAGGGCCGGGGTGGGCGTGGGGACCATCTACCGGCACTTCCCCACCCGCGCGGACCTGGTGATCGCGGTGTTCCGGCACCAGGTGGACGCCTGCGCCGAGGCCGGGCCCGCGCTGCTGACCTGCTGCGCGTCGCCGCACGAGGCGGTGCGCCGGTGGGCCGACCTGTTCGTGGACTTCCTGGTGACCAAGCACGGCCTGGCGTCGGCGATGCGGTCGGACGACGAGGGGTTCCAGGCGCTGCACGCGCACTTCCTGGAGCGGTTGCTCCCGGTGTTCGAGCGGCTGCTGTCGGCGGCGGAGGCGGCGGGCGAGGTGCGGGAGGGGTTGGTGGCGCGGGAGGTGCTGATGGCGATCGGCAACCTGTGCATCGGCGCCGACCTGGACCCGTCGTACGACGCCCGGCGCGTGGTGGGGTTCCTGGTCGACGGGCTGCGCCCCGCCGGGTGACCGCTCCCCTGCGCGCCGGGGAGCGGTCGGGCGCGGATCAGCCCTGGTAGGGGGCCGCGATGTCGAGCACCCAGGTGACGCCGAAGCGGTCCTTCAGCATCCCGTACAGCGGGGCCCACGCGGACGGCGCGAGCGGGGCGAGGACCTGCGCGCCCTCGGACAGCGCCTTCCAGCGGGTGGTGAGCTCGGCCTCGTCGTCGCCGCGCACCGAGACGAAGAACGGGGCCGCGCCCGCGTCCCACTCGCGGGACGGCGGGACGTCGTAGGCCATCACCGCGAACCCCTCGGGGGAGGTGACCTGGCCCCACATGACCTGGTCGGCCTGCTCCGGGGTCTCGGCGGCGTGGGCGTCCGCGTAGGTGACCGCGACCAGGTGGCCGCCGAAGACCTCGCGGTAGAACTCCAGGGCCGCGCGGGCGTCGCCGCGGAAGTTCAGGTGGGGGGTGACGTTCACGGTCATCGGTGGTTCTCCTCGGTGTGCCGTCGTGCTGTGGGGACGACACTCGCAGGGGTAGCGGCCAGGTTGTGGCCGCTACTCCCGCGCGCGAGGGGAATTCGTCAGCGGTTGGCCGGTTCCAGGGCGCTCACCCCCTCGCGGGACTCGGCCAGGTGGTCGTCGACCACGGTGTCCCTGGCCGCCACGCCCGCCGGGACCACCGCGCCGGGCAGGAGCACCGAGCCGTGCACGAGCGCGCCCGGTTCGACCACCGCGCCGGGGAACACGACGCTGTCGCGCAGGTCGACGCCGCGCAGGTCGACGCCGTCCGGGAGGCGGTGCGGGAGCAGGCTGCCGGTCAGCGGGTCGAAGCGCGGCGGCTCGCCCGCCAGGGTCCTCGGCAGGGCGTCGGGCGGGAGCGGGGACGGGGTGGTCAGCAGCTTCAGGTGCTCCTCGCGGTAGCGGGCGACGGTGCCCACGTCGGCCCAGTAGCAGGAGATCGGGTGCGCCAGGACGCGGTGGCCCTGCGCGATCATGTGCGGCAGGACGTCGCGGCTGATGTCGTGCTGCCAGGCGTCCTGCGGCTGCGCGTCCAGCTCGGTCAGCACCCGCTCCAGCACGTCCGCCTTGAACAGGCAGAACGCGGTGAACACCAGGTCCGAGGTCGGGTTCCGCGGCTTCTCCACGAGCCTGCGCACGGCCAGGGCGTCGTCCACCTCGACCATGCCGAACAGGGACACGTAGCGGCGCTCGATGCGCTGCACGCCGATCGTGACGTCCGCGTCCGCCGCCCGGTGGGCCGCGACCATCGGGCCGTAGTCCAGGTCGTAGACGTGGTCGGCGTGCTGCACCAGGACGTCCCGCGCGCCCGGCGCGAACACGTGCTCGGCGTTGGCCAGCAGGGCGTCCGCCGTGCCGCGCTCCGGCGGGCGCTCGGGCAGCGGGCCGTCGTGGCCGGAGCGGACCAGGGCGTCGTGCGGTCCGAAGTGGACCCTCAGGCCGTTGCCGTCCCAGTTGCGGCGCAGGTGGTCGATCAGGTCGCGCTCGCGGTGCAGCGACATCAGCACCAGCTCGGGGATGCCCGAGCGGACCGCGTTGGCGACGCTGAAGTCGACCAGCCTGCACGAGGCCGCGTACGGCACCAGCGGTTTGCAGGTGCGGTCGGTGAGCCTGCCCATGCGCTCGCCGAGACCTCCGGCGAGCAGGGCGGCGCGGACGTCGGCGGTCACCAGGTCCTCCCCTGCGGGCGGGACTGCGGGAGCAGCTCGCGCAGCAGGCGCGCCGAGGTGGCCGTCCCCTGCTCCCTGGGGACGAGGGCGTCCTCGTGCTCGACGTAGAGGGCCCCGGTGAAGCCGACGTCGAGCAGCGCGGCCGTGATGGCGGGCCAGGGCAGCTCGCCGGCACCCAGGGTGCGGAAGCGGATCGCCGGGCCGGGCCCGTAGCGGGACCAGCCCGCGCCGCGCGGGTCGCCGGGGCCGGTCCAGCGCTGGAGGTCCTTGGCGTGGGCCGCCGCCGTCCGGTCGCCGAGGCGGTGGACCGCGGCCACCGGGTCGTGGCCGACCGCCGCCAGGTTCGCCACGTCCAGGCACAGGCGCACGTCGGCCGGGTGGTCCCCGGTGGCGTCGAGCAGGGCCTCGGCGCTGGCCGGGTCGTAGGCGACCTGCTTGGGGTGGGGCTCCACGAGCACGGTGACGCTGAGGTCGGCGGCCAGGTCGAGCAGCGGGGTCGCCGCGGCCCGCCACCGGTCGACGTTGTCGGACCAGGAGACGTCGCTGTGCCACCAGGACAACCAGCGGGACAGGTCGGGGACGCCGAGCATCAGCCGCACCTGGGGGACGCCCAGGTCGGCGGCGGCGCGGAGGGTGGCCTCGGCGTGCCGCCTGGCGTGGGCGGCCTTGTCCTCGGCGCTCCCCCGGTGGACCGGGTCGGTGTGCGGGCCGTGCGGGCCGAGCAGGAGCTGCGTGTCGCGGCTGTTGCTCAGGCAGCCCACGCGCGCGCCGCGCAGCGCCTCGGCGGTCTCCTCGCGGTAGCGGGGGTCGCGCTGCCAGCGGACCGCGTCGAACAGGCCCGAGGTGGTGTCGGTGGGCAGGTCGACCACGTCGGCGTCGGCCGCCGCCGCGAGCGCGGCCGTGAGGCCCGAACCGCCCCAGGAGGCCAGGCACAGGCCCAACCCGATGGGAGCGGACCGCTTCGGGTCCACTGTGGACGGTTCGGGTTCCCGCCGCCTCGGGGCCTCCGCGAGGTCGAGCAGCCAGGCGGAGTGGTCCTCGATGGCGCGCGGCAGCACGATCTCGCCCGCGCGCTCGCAGGACTGGAGCGCGGCCCGGACGGTGCGGGCCGGTTCGTCCACCGGCAGGACCTCGGTGACCGGGAGCGCGGCGCGCAGGCGGACCTCCAGCTCCGCGAGGAACTCCGGGCAGCCGTGCGGCACTCCCCCGCCCACCGCGACCGGGAACGGTCGCGCCCCCGCGATCGCGGGGAGCAGGCCCGCCGCCTCGGCCGCCGCCCGCGCGCCGGTGACCAGGTCGTCGAGCGCTCGGTCGACGATGCCCGCCGCGACCTCGTCGCCGTCGACCCAGGCCCGGCAGACCTGCGGGGCCAGCGCCGCGACCGCCGCCTTGGGGTGCGACCGGTCGGCCAGCTCGCGGGCGAGCGCGGCGGGCGAGGGGCGGTAGGCGTCGGTGAGGGCGGTGCGGGGGCCGCGGCCGTCCGCGCCGCGCACGGCCGCCCGCAGGCCCGCGAGGCCCAGGTCGAACGCGCTGCCCTCGTCGCTGCCGAGGTACTCGCAGCCGCCCACCCGCACCGGGGGCGCGTCGCCGGAGCAGGCCAGGAAGCCGGACCCGGTGCCGCACACGACGACCACGCCCCGGCCGCCCAGCGCGACCAGCCAGGGCAGGGCGTCGTTCGACACCACGACCGGTCCGCGCAGGCCCGCGTCGAGCGCGAGGTCGCGCAGCCTGGCCAGCTCCCCGTCCGGCGCGGCCGGGTCCAGGGTGGCGGTGGCGATCCAGCCCGCGCCGCCGACCTCGGCCAGGTCGGCGAGCAGCGCGCGCCACTCGGCGTCCGCGTCGTCGGACGAGGCCGGGTTGACGCTGCCGCGCCGCGCCAGCCCGCCGGGGCCGACGACGGCGGTGTCGCTGCCGCCCGCGTCCACCGCCCACAGCGGGCTCGCCCGGAGGCCGGAGTCGTCGAGCAGGCTCATCGCAGCCTCACCAGCGCGGCGCGGACCTCGTCCTCGGTGACGTCCTCGGCGATCACCGTGGCGCCCAGCTCGACCGGCAGCACGAAGCGCAGGCTGCCGTCGCGGATCTGGCGGATCTTCAGCAGCGCCGCCACCACGTCGTCCACCCTCGGCACCGCGCCCAGCTCCTCCAGCGCGACCGGCAGGCCGAGGCGGCGGATGAGGGCGGTGATCCGGTCGGCGACCTCGGGCACGACCAGGCCGCGCGCCCGCGCCACGTCCACCGCGACGACCATGCCGAACGCGACGGCCTCGCCGTGCAGCACCGGGCCGTAGTTCGTGACGGTCTCGACGGCGTGGCCGGTGGTGTGGCCGAAGTTCAGCGGTCGGCGCAGGTCGATCTCGTACGGGTCGCGGCCGACGAGCTTGGTCTTGATGGCGCCCGCCGCGTGCACGAGCACGTCGATGGCGGGCGAGGCGCAGGCCAGCAGGTCGTCGGCGTTGGCCTCGATGTAGTCGAACAGCTCGGGCGAGGCGATGACGGCCTTCTTGACCACCTCGGCCAGCCCGGAGCGGATCTGCCTGGTGTCCAGGGTGCGCAGGTGCTCCAGGCAGGAGATGACGGCCTTGGGCTGGTAGAAGGCGCCGACGAGGTTCTTGGCCTCGCTGTGGTCCACGGCGACCTTGCCGCCGATGCCCGCGTCGACCTGGGCGAGCAGGGTGGTCGGCATGTTGAGGTACGGGACGCCGCGCATGTAGGCGCTGGCGACGAAGCCGACGGTGTCGACCACGACGCCGCCGCCGAGCGCGATGACCACGTCGCGGCGGGCCAGGTCCACCTCGGCGAGCCAGTCGATCAGCTCGAACGCGGTGGTGAGGGACTTGGACTTCTCACCGGCGCGGATCGCGGTGCGGCCGATGAGCTGGCCGCGCGCCGCCAGCTCGGCGCTGATCCGGCCCTCGTGCAGGTCGGCGACGACGTCGTCGGTGATGACGACGGCGCGGCGACCGTCCAGCTCGGTCAGCAGCGCGTCGACCGCGCGGTCCACGTCGGGGAGGACGTGGATGCGGTAGTCGTCGTCGCGGGTGACGTGGACGTCGACCTGGTCGAGGTTGCCGGGAAGGGGGATGTTGTCGTGGATCCGGTAACCAGCGGGACTGTCCATACGCTCCTCCGGGGATCGCCTGAGAAGGGGACGTGTTGGCACCTCGACCATCTCAGAGTTACGTTGGGGCCACAAATCCGTAACGTTACGTGGTCAATCGGGGGTTACCGGGTGCCTGTAACCGCACAACGTCGTTCCTCGTCGCTCGGGCTGATCGCGGCGGCGGCCAGCTGGGGATTGTTCTGGGGTGGATGGGCTGCCCTGCTGCCGGACTTGAAAACCGCCGTGGGCGTGGATGACGCGGAATTCGGGCTGGTCCTGTTCGGGATCCCGATGGGGGCGCTCGCCGGGATGGTGCTGACGGCGCCGCTGGCGCGGGCGTTGCGGCAGTGGACGCTGCCGGTGGTGCTGGTGGCCTTCGCGGTGGCCTGCGCGCTGCCGGGGTTGGCGTCGGGGGCGCTCGCGTTCGGGGCGGCGCTGGCGGCGGTGGGGGCGACGTCCGGGGCGATCGAGGTGGCGCTGAACAGCACCGTCGCGGCGCACGAGGCTCGGGACGGGACGCGGTTGTTCAACCGGGTGCACGCGGCGACGCCGTTGGCGATGGTGCTGGCGGCGCCCGCGGTGGGGTTCGCGCGGTCGCAGGGGGTTGCGCCGTTGCCGGTGCTGGTGGTGGTTTCGGCGCTGGTGCTGGTGAGTGCGGGGTTGGCGGTGGATCGGGGCGGGTGGTCCGGGGCTTCGGGGTCTGGGTCTGGGGCTTCGGGGTCTGGTTCGGGGTCTGGCGCCGGTTCGGGGCGGCGGTTGCCTGCACCGGGGTTGCTGGCGTTCGGGTTGCTGGCGGCGGTGGTGCTGTTCCTGGAGAACGCGGTCGAGCAGTGGGGGGCGCTGCACCTGGAGCAGGGCATGGGCACCGGTCCGCTGCTGGGGAGCGCGGCGCCTGCGTGCTACATGGCCGGGCTCGCGGTGGGGCGGATGGTGGCGCAGTGGCGCGGCGACCGGGTTTCCGGGCGGGTGCTGGTGATGGGCGGCGGGGTGCTCGCGGCGATCGGCATCGGGGTGGCGTCGCTGGCGGCGGCGCTGGAGCTGTCACCGCTGCTGGCGCTGGCCGGGTTCGCGCTGGCGGGGGTGGGGATGGCGCCCGCGGTGCCGACGCTGATGGGGCTGGCCGGGTCGTCGGTGGACGACGAGCGGCGGCCGGGGGCGATCGCGACGGTGACGACGGTGTCGTACTTGGGGTTCTTGGGGAGCCCGCCGCTGGTGGGGTTGTTGGCGGGCGGGATCGGGTTGACGGCGGCGTTGGGGGTGTTGGCCTGCGGGGGGTTGGTGGTCGCGGTGGCTTCGGTGGTGGTGCGGGAGCCGGGTGGGGGGCGTGGGGAGCGGGTTGGTGGGGATGGAGTTGGCGGTGGGGGGTCGGCGGACGTGGCCAGGTGAGCCGGCGCAGCCGAGTGAGCGGGCGCGGTCGGATGAGCGGGCCGGATGTGGTTGGCGGGCACGGCTGGCAGGTGGTGCGGCGGGCGAACGGACCGTTCACCACATGGGCAAGCGGCTCGCAGCGCGCGGCTGGCCGACAGTGGCTCGGCAACGCGAGCGCGAAAGGGCAAGTCCCACTCGGTGAACGGACCATTCACCGAGTAGGACGGGCGGCCTATGGCGAGCAGGTGTCTGGCAGTTGTCCGGCAGGAGCGGCAGGCCCGGCAGTTGCCTGGCGGCGGTCCAGCAGTTGTCTGGCAGAGGACCCGGCAGGAGTAGTAGGCCCGGCAGGAGCGGCGAAGAGGCGATCCCATTCGGTGAATGGACCGTTCACCGAATGGGAAAGGTGCTCTGCGGTGAGCGGCTGACCGATGGCAGCTCGGTGGGAAGCGGCGCGGCGGATGGGCGGCGCGGTGCGTGAGCGGCGAGGGAGTGGCCTGGTGGGTGAGCAGCTGAGGAATGGTCCGGCGGGTGAGCGGGCCGTTTGCCGAGCATGAGTGAACGGACCATTCACCAAGTGGACGGGCGGCCTGTGGCGAGTGGGTGGTCGGCGGTGGCTCAGCGAGGCGGGCGGCGAAAAGGCAGCCGAGCAAGTGAGCGGGCTGTCGCCGTGAGTGAGTGGCCCGTTCGTCGGGTTCGGGTGAACGACCCGGTCGTCGGGGAGGCGGGTGCGGGGTGTGGGGTCGTGCGGTGGGGAAACGGGTTGGGGGTGCGGTGGGACCGGAGGGTCCACGAGGGTGATCGTTAGTTGCCCTGCCGCCGTTCCCCCTGTTCAGGAGCTTGATCACACTTCCCCGCCCCCTGCCCGCCGGGAGGGTGCGGGAGGCCGCAGCGTGTGGGCTGGGAACGGGGGTACGTGATGGGGGTGCTGGTCATCGGGAGCGGGTACCTGGGTGGTGCGGTCGCTGGGCGGCTGCGGGCTGGTGGTGTTGACGCTGTGGTGTGCTCGCGGCGGCGGCCTGGGGCGAGGGCTGCTGGTGGGGCGCCTTGGCGGGAGTTGGACGTTCGGGATGGGCGGGCCTGTCGGGAGCTCGTGGCGGAGCTCGCGCCTGAGGGTGTTGTGGTGGTGCACGGGCCGTCCGACATCACCTGGTGCGAGGCGAATCCCGCGCTCGCCCGCGAGGCTCACGTCGGTGGGGCTCGGAACATCGCCGACGCCGTCGAGGGGCGGCACGTGGTGTTGATATCCACCGACAACGTGTTCGACGGGACCCGTGCCAGCAGTGGGGAATCCGACCCGGTCTCGCCCGCGAACGCCTACGGCGCGGCGAAGCTCGCCGCTGAGCGGACGTTCCTGGAGCGGGGCAGCGCGTTGGCCCTCCGGGTCAGCCTGGTGCACGGGTGGGACCCGGACGGGTTGCGGCCGAACTTCGCCACCACCTGCCTGCGGGCCCTGCGGGACGGGCGGGAGCTGGACGTGCCCGAGGACCACTGGAACACGCCCGTGCACGTGGACGACGTGTCGGCCTGGGTGGTGGCGCTGCTGGGAACCCGGCGCACCGGGGTGCTGCACCTCGGGGGGCCCGACCGGCTCAGCAGGCTGGAGTGGGCGCGGCGGATCGCCACCGCGCAGGGGTTGGACGCCGGGTTGTTGCGGCCGGTGCGGCGCGCGGACAGCGCGTACGCCTGCCGCCCCGAGAACGCCTGCCTGCACAGCGAGCGCGCGGCGCTGCTGCCCGAACTGGCCGGGTTGGCGCCGGAAGGGGTGGACGTGAGCGCGCGCCGACTGCCACGGGAGGGCTGACGCGGGGAGGGCGGCCCGGAGCAGGACCAGCTGGAGCAGGACGACCCGAGGAAGTCCGAGCAGTGGAGGACCGTTGACGCAGCAGCACACCGACCCTACCGGCGCAGCGAACCCGGACCCGGACCCGGCGCAGAGCACGGCCCCGGCCCCGGCCCGCAGCGCGGCGCAGGACCCGGCCCGGAACCCGATCCCCACCCCGACCACCCAGGCGGGCGCGCGGGCCACGCCCGACGCCTCCCCCGCCGCCCCCCTCCGCGCCGAGCACCTGTTCCTCGCCAGCAAGCGCGCCGTCGTCACCTACGCGCCCGACGAGGCCGGCGAGCTCCGCGCCTGGCTCGCCCCCGGTGGCACCGGGAACGTCGTCGCCGAGCAGGCCGGGTACCTCGACGTGTCCTGGATCGCCAGCGCCGACACCGACGACGACCACCGCGCGGTCGAGCAGAACCCGGACGGCGCGGTCGTCGAGCTGCCCTCCGGGCGGTCCATCCGGCTGCACCAGATCCGGCACGACCGCCAGGTGTTCCGGGCGGTGCAGGACCTGTTCACCGCCGAGCTCATGTGGGCGGGCAACAACTACGGCTGGGACCGGTGGACCACGCCCACGTTCGACGGGTCCACGCGCGAGGTGTGGGAGCTGTTCGGGCGCTTCACCGAGGACTTCGCCGACGAGCTGCTGCGCCGCTCCGAAGGCGTGGACTCGCCGGTGTTCCTGGTGCACGACTACCAGCTCGTGCGGGTGCCGCAGCACGTGCGGGCGGCGCGGCCGGACGCGCCGATCCTGCTGTTCGTGCACATCCCCTGGCCGTCCGCGGACTACTGGCGGATCATGCCCAAGCAGGTGCGGGTGAGCGTGCTGGAGGGGATGCTCGCCTCCGACGTCATCGGCTTCTTCAGCGCCCGCTGGGTGCGCAACTTCCTGGCCTGCGTAGCCGACCTGCTGCCGGACGCCGAGGTGGAGGGCACGTCCGTGCGCCGGCGCGGGCGCACCACGCGGGTGCTCGCCCAGCCGCTCGGGTACAGCCCGGAGACCGTGCGGCGCCGGGAGTCCGCGCTGCCGCCGGGGATCGCCGAGTGGGCCGGTGACGCGAAGCTCGTGGTGCACTCCGGGCGCACCGACCCGATCAAGAACGGCTGGCGGGCGGTGCGGGCGTTCACCCGCGCCGTGCAGGACAACCCGGAGCTGCGCGGGACGCGGATGCTGGTGCGGATGAACCCCAACCGGCTGTACGTGCCCGCCAACGCCGACTACGTGCGCCGGGTGGAGGAGGAGGTCGAGCGGGCCAACGCCGAGCTGGGCGCGGACACCGTGCGCACGCACTGCGACAACGACGTGAACCACACCTTCGGCTGCTTCGAGCGGGCCGACCTGCTGGTGTTCAACTCCACTGTGGACGGTCAGAACCTGAGCGTGTTCGAGGCCCCGCTGGTGAACCGGCGGGACGCGGACGTGGTGCTGTCGGAGCTGGCGGGCGCCGCGGAGATCCTCGGGCCGGTGTGCCGGGAGGTGAACCCGCAGGACGTCGCCGAGCAGGCCGAGGCGATCGCGGCCGGGCTGCTGGCCCCGCGCGAGGACCGGGCGCGGGCGGCGCAGGTGCGGCGGGACACCGCGCGGCCGTGGACGCTGGAGCGGTGGGTGGACGACCAGCTGGCCAGCCTGGGGCTGCGCTGATGACGGCGCGGGACGCGGTCAGGCAGGGCAGTCAGGCCGCGCACGACGCCGCCTACTACGGCCTCGGCGACGCGCTGCTGGTGCGCGGCGAGGGCGTGCGGGTGTGGGACGAGTCGGGGCGCGAGTACCTGGACTGCGTGTCCGGCACGTTCAACCTCGTGCTGGGGCACAACCACCCCGAGGTGGTGGCGGCGGTCAAGCGGCAGGCCGACGAGCTGGTGTTCGCCAGCTCCTCGTTCCAGACCGCGCCGACCAACCGGGTGCTGGAGCTGCTCGCGGAGCTGGCGCCGGACGGGCTGGACCGGGTCAACCTGCGCAGCGCGGGCGGGTCCACCGCCAACGAGGGCGCCATCAAGATGGCCCAGTGGCACACCGGCAAGCGCGACGTGGTGGTGCCGTTCCGGGGGCACCTCGGCCAGACCATCGCGACCGCCAGCTACAACGGGACCTCGCGGATGCGCGAGCCGTTCCCGTACCACCTGCCGGGCGCGGTGCGGGTGCCGGACGCCTACTGCCACCGGTGCTTCTACGGCAAGACGCCGGACTCGTGCGGGCTGTGGTGCGTGGACCGGATCGAGGACTTCCTGCGCTACGCCTCCTCCGGGAGCGTGGCGGCGATGGTGGTCGAGCCGATCAGCGGGGTGGGCGGCAACATCGTGCCGCCGCCGGGATACCTGGCGCGGCTGCGGGAGTTCTGCACCGAGCGCGGGATCGTGCTGGTGTTCGACGAGAACCAGACCGGGCTCGGGCGCACCGGCAGCGTGTTCGCCGCCGACCACTTCGGCGTCACCCCGGACGTGATCACCGTGTCGAAGGGGCTGACCGGCAGCGGGCTGCCGCTCGCGGCGATCATCACCACCGAGGAGCTGGTGGGGATGCCGCGCTCGATGCACGGGTTCACCTACGGCGGGCACACGCTGTCCGCCGCGGCGGCCGTCGTGACGCTGGACGTCGTGCGGCGGCCGGAGTTCCTGGCGCACGTGCGGGAGGTCGGGTCGGTGCTGCTGGAGCGGTTGCGGGCGCTGGAGCACCCGGCGCTGGACGAGGTGCGCGGGGTCGGGCTGATGCTCGGGGTGGAGCTGGCAGAGCCGGACGGGTCGCGCTCGCCGAGGCTGGCGACCGCGCTGCAGGAGCGGTTGGCCGCGCGCGGGGTGGTGACCAGGGTGTCCGAGCACGGCGAGGGCAACGTGATCGAGCTGCGGCCCCCGCTGGTGCTGAGCGTCGAGGACGCGCACCTGGTCGCGGACCGGTTCGGAGAGGCGTTGGACGGGCTGTGAGCGGTGGGACGACGGGCCGGGGCGCGCCGGGGGTCGGCTCCCCCGGCGCGACCGCGCGCGGTTCCGCAGGCGCGCGAGGGGTTTCCGGCGCGGCCGGGCGGGTGGTCGAGCTGGCCGAGGCGGGTCCGGTGCTGGTCACCGGGGACGCCGGGGCAGGCGGGGGCGCGCTGGTCGACGTGGAGCTGATGGGGGTGTGCCGGTCGGACCTGAAGGAGGTCGCGGGCACCAGGGGCGGGCCGGGGCAGTTCGGGCACGAGCTGGTCGGGCGGGTCGTGGACAGCGACGTGCCGGGGCTGGCGGTCGGGGCGCGGGTGTGCCTGGACCCGAACCGGCCGGTGGCGCGGGGCAGCGGGTTCGCCGACCTGGTGCGGGTGCGCGGGGACGCCGGGGAGGTGCGGCTCGCGCTCCCCGTTGTGCCGGAAGGGGTTCCGGCGGAGCGGCTGGTGTTCGCGGAACCGGCGGCGTGCGCGGCGCACTGCCTGGGCGCGGTGCGGCGGCACCTGGGGACCGAGGTCGCGGGCCGGTCGGTGCACGTGCTCGGGGCCGGGATCGCCGGGGTGCTGATCGCGGCGCTCGCCGAGCGGGCCGGGGCGCGGGTGGCGCTGCGGAACCGGTCGGCGGACCGGGTGGACTTCCTGCGGGAGCGGGGTGTGCTGCCGTCCGCCGCGGGTGGTGCGGGTGATCGGGAGCGGCCGGACGCGGTCGTGGTCGCGGCGAGCTTCGTGGTGGACGAGCTGCTGGTTCAGGCGCTGGACCTGGTGCGGCCCGGCGGGCTGGTGCTGCTGTACGGCGGCACCCGCGCCGGTCAGCGGCTGGCCGGGCTGGACGTGGACCTGGACGCGGTGCGGCGCGGTGAGCTGCGGGTCGAGGCGGGGTGGCGGGGCTCCCCCGTGGTGCTGGGCGGCAGCTACGGCACCGCGCCGCGGGACTTCGCCACCGCGATCGAGGCCGTCGCCGACGAGCGGCTGGGCGTGGAGCGGCTGGTGACGCGGGTGGTGCGCCTGGCCGAGCTGCCGGACGTGCTGCGGGAGCTGGTGTCGGGTCGGCAGCTCGGCAAGGTCGTGGTCCGCCGGTAGGTCGCCCCCGCGGGTCACATGGCCCTGGTGTCGCGGGGCGGGGCGACCGGCTCGTGGTCCTCGGCCTGCCCCGCCTCCATGCGGCGCCCGCGCTCCAGCTCGGCGTCCAGCTCCGCGCCGAGCAGCAGCGCGATGTTGGAGATCCACAGCCACACCAGGAACACCACCACGCCCGCGAGCGGCCCGTAGGTCTTGTCGTACGAGCCCGCGTGGGTGGCGTAGAAGCCGAAGCCGAACGAGGCGATCACCCACAGCAGCACCGCGAGCAGCCCGCCGGGCGTGATCCACAGCCAGCTCGGCTGGCGCACGTTCGGCGAGGCCCAGTACAGCAGCCCGATCGCGGCGCTGGCCAGCAGGAGCAGCACCGGCCACTTCGCCAGGTCCCACACCGCGACGGCCTCGCGGCCCAGCCCCACCAGGTCCCCCACCCACACCGCGACGTCGCCGGTGAGGGCCGTGCCCGCCGCGACCAGCGCGAGCAGCACCACGACCCCGAGGGTCAGCAGGACGCGCAGCGGCAGGAGCTTCCACAGCGGGCGGCCCTCGTCCACCTCGTAGATGGCGTTCGCCGCGCGCATGAACGCGCCGACGTAGCCGGAGGCCGACCACAGCGCGGTGGCCAGGCCGAAGATCGCGACGGGTCCGGCGACGGACGGGCGCAGGCTGTCCAGAGCCTGGACGAGGATGTCGCGCGCCGGGCCGGGGCCGAGCGCGGACAGGCTGTCCACGAGGGTCTGCTTGGCGTCCGGGCCGAGGATCCCCAGCAGACCGGTGAGCAGCAGCACTCCGGGGAACAGCGACAGCACGGCGTAGTAGGTCAGCGCGGCGGCGCGGTCCATCAGGCCGTCCTCGGTGAACTCCGTTGCGGTGCGCTTGAGGACGGCCCACCAGGACCGCTTGGGCAGCTCGGTGGGCGCGGCGGGTGATTGGGCCATGACCGGCGGTTTGCCCGAACGGAGGTCACCCACACCACGCGGTTGACCCGGCGTGACCGGGGTAGTCGGAGTGGAGGCTTGGGAGAGGAGACGGTCATGGAGCAGGTCACCGCCGCCGCCGACCGGGCGGACCCGTCCACGGGGGAGCTGGTCGGCAGGTTGAGCGAGCAGGTGAGCAGGCTCGCCCGCGAGGAGATCCGGCTCGCGGTGCTGGAGGTGCAGGAGAAGGGCAAGAAGGCCGGGCGCGGCGCCGGGCTGCTGGGCGGGGCCGGGGTGCTGGCCTGGTTCGGCGTGATGGCGCTGGTCGCCGCGCTGATCCTGGCGCTGGCGCAGGTCATGCCCGCCTGGGGCGCCGCCCTGGTGGTGGCGGGCGGGGTGTTCGTGGTGGCCGGGGCGCTGGCGCTGATCGGGCGCGGGCAGCTGCGGCGGGCCGCGCCGCCGATCCCCGAGCAGGCCGTGGCCGGGGTCAAGCGCGACCTGGCCGCCGTGAGCGAGCGGGCGCACCGGTGACCGGGCCCGGAGGCATCCCGGAGAACCGGCGGGAGCTGGAGCTCGACATCGAGCTGACCCGGCGGGAGCTGGGCGACACGGTCGAGGCCCTGGTGCACAAGGTGGACGTGCCCGCGCGGGCGCGGGAGGCGGCCGAGGACGTGAAGGCGCGGGCGTCGGACGTGGTGGACGAGGTCAAGGGGAAGGTGGCAGAGGTGGCTGGTGAGGCGAAGGTGAAGGCGGAGGAGCTCGCCGACGGGGCCGCCGCGGTGGCCGGTCAGGCGCGGGTGCGGGCGGAGGAGCTGGCCGGGGAGGCCAAGGTCAAGGCCGCCGAGGTCGCGGAGAGGGCGGCGGAGAAGGTCGGCGCGGTCGCGGGCGACGCCAAGGTGAAGGTCGGCGCGGTCGCGGACGAGGCGAAGGTCAAGGCGGCGGAGGTCGCGGACCGGGCCGCGGTCGTGGCCGACCAGGCGCGGGGCCGGGCCTCGCACGCGGTCGAGCAGCTGCCGCCGCCCGCGCGCCGGGCCCTCAGGGAGCACCCGGCCGCGGTGGTCGCGGGCGTGGTGGCGGTGGGGCTGCTGGTGTGGCGGTTGGCGCGGCGCGGCAGGTGAGGGTCGGCAGGTGAGGGGTGGCCCGGCGCGCCCAGGGGTGGCGCGCCGGGCGGGTGGTCAGGCGGCCAGGCGCAGCACGGCGGACAGACCGCGCGGCCGGTCCACCGAGCGCTCGCTGGGCAGCAGGTAGACGGGCATCCCGGCGCGCACGGCCGCGCCGTCCTTGACCGGGTCGTCGCCCACGTACAGCACCCGGCCGGGCAGCTCCCGCCTGGCGACGGCGAACAGCTCGGGGTCGGGCTTCTCCACGCCGTGCTCGCAGGAGAGCACCACGACGTCGAGCAGCTCCAGCACCCCGGCCGCCGCGAGCGCGGGGCGCAGGTCCCAGCCGATGTTGCTGAGCACGCCGAGCTTGAGGCCGCGGGCGCGCAGCTCGGTGAGCACCGGGAGGGCGTCGGGGTAGGGGCGCCAGCCCGCCGGGTCGGTCAGGCCCGCGTAGACGGCCTCCACCACGCCGTCCGGGAACGGTCCCGCCTCGGCGATCAGGCCCGTCCACACCGCGCGGTGCGCCTCGACGGACAGGTCGCCGCCCTTGCGGGCCTTGAGCGAGGCCGGCGAGTCCACGTGAGCGAGCACCCGGCTCAGGGTTGTCGCCGCCTCCGGCTCGGGAAGGCCGGTGCGGGCGGCGAGGCCGCGGGCGTCGAGCACGCCGGTGTCGTCGAAGAGGGTGCCGGAGAAGTCGAACAGGACGGCGTCGAACGTGCTGTCGTTGTCCACGTGTCCCCACCGTAGTGCGGGTGGGGCGGGTCGGCGCGGCGCGGCGGTGTGCGTTCCCGCAGTCGCGCGGGCGTGGCCGGGAGGATCAGAAGAACTCGTCGAGCAGCTGGTAGTAGTCCACGCGCCACGGGTCGGTGCGGGCGAGGACCTGGTGGGCCGCGGGGCTCGCGCCGTAGGCGGGGTTCAGGTCGGGGGCGCCCGCCGAGCGGGCCAGCAGGGCGAGGTCCTGGTGGCGGTCGGCGAGCCCGAGCCTGCCGACGTCGAGGACTCCGGTGACGCGCGCGGTGTCCGGGTCGAGCAGGACGTTGGGCAGGCTGAAGTCGCCGTGGCACACCGCGAGGTCGCGCTCCTCGTGCGCCGCCGCCCGGTCGCGGCCCGCGCGCAGCAGGTCCAGCAGCTCCCCCGCCGACCGACCGAGGCGGGCGTCGTCGAAGTCGGACTCGTCCACGCGCCCGCAGGCGACGTTGCCCTCGGCCTCCGGGACGGTGACCGCGAGGCGGCGGTCGAACGGGCAGTCCGGGAGGGCGTGCAGGACGTCGAGGAACGCCAGGAGCGCGGTCATCGCGGCGGGGACGGCAGACGGCGGCAGGTCGGAGGCGGGCACGCCGGGGAGGGTGGTGGTGACCAGGACGCCGGTGTCGGACCAGTCGACCACCTCGGGCGCGCCGACCGGGGTGCCCGCGAGCCAGAGCAGGCGGTCGCGCTCGGCGGCGAGGGCGGCGACGTCGGCGGAGGTCTTGCGGTGGTGGCGGCCGTCCGGGCTGCGGCGCACCCGCGCGCCGGACAGGCCGGTGGTCACGGGGGTCCAGTCGTCCACGGGGACAGTGTGCCGGTCAGAGGCGGTCGAGGAGACCGGCGGGGTCGAAGGCGGTGAACGGGCCGCAGACGCGCAGGCCGCAGCGGGACAGCTCGGGGTGCCGCACGGCCACCTCGGGGCGCAGGATCAGCAGGTCGGGGACGTGGTCGACGGGGACGGGGCGGCCCAGGACCACACCGTCGAGGTCCAGGGCGCGGGTGGTTCCGCCGCGGTCAACGGCCAGGCCGAGCAGGGCGTCGCCGAGTTGCCGGGCCCTGGTGAGGACGAGGGTGATCAGCCGGTCCTGGGCGTCGGGGTCGGCGTCCAGGGGGGACTCCTCCACGACGGCCTCGGGCGCGACGCGGCGCATCGCGCAGCGGACGCCCCGGTCGGCGACCGCCACCGCGCGCGAGGCGGTGGGGCGCTCGACGCGCCTGGGGGACCAGCCGGTCCGGTAGAGGGCGGTGAAGCCGTCGGCCATGCGCTGGGTTCCTCACTCCGCCCGGCCGGACGCGAGCGATCCGGTCGGGAACCCTGCCACACCGTTCGGTGACCCAACAAGCACCTTGCGTGACGACCTGCCTGTGGGGATGCTCACCCCGGCTCGGACGGGGGACGCCTGGCGGGGGCCGGGGCGCCGGTCGCGCCGCGCCGCGCCACACCCCGGTGACCCCTTTCTGGGCGAATTGTCCGTATCCTGTGGCCGCCCGACCCGGAACCGGAGCGCTCTCCGCCACCACCACCCCAGGAGTCCGCACATGCCCCCTGCCAGACGGGCCGACGCGCTGGTCAACCGCGAGCGCATCCTGGAGGTCGCGCGGGACGCGCTGGCCGAGTCCGGGTGCGCCTCGCTGAACTCCATCGCCAAGCGCGCGTGCGTCGGCGCGGGGACGCTCTACCGGCACTTCCCGACCCGCGAGGAGCTGGTGCTCGCGGTGTACCGGCACGAGGTGCAGCGGCTGGTGGACCGGGCGCCGCGGCTGCTGGCCGAGGTCGGGCCCGAGGAGGCGTTCCGGCGGTGGGCCTCGGGGCTCGCCGGGTACGTGAAGGTCAAGCACGGGCTGGGCGAGGCGTTCAGCGCGGCCACGCGGGAGAACCTGGTCAGCGAGTCCTACGCGCAGGTGTCCGCCGCGGTCGCGGCGCTGCTGGCGGCCGGGACGAGGGCGGGGGTGTTCCGCGCGGGGCTGGCGGCCGACGACGTGCTGCTGCTGATGGGCGGCATGTGGCGGGTGCCGCCGGGGCCGGACGGCGAGCGGCAGGCCGAGCGGGTGCTGGGGCTGGTGGTCGCGGCGCTGCGGGCGTAGCGAGGTCCCGCTCCGGGGCGGGACCTCGCCGCGGGCTCACTCGCAGGCGACGCCGTCGTTGTTGCGGTCCAGGTCGTAGACGTCCTCGCCGACCACGCGGACCGGGCCCCGCACGTACGCCGGGCCGTTGCCGCTGCCGCCCGCGCAGTCGACGTCCTCGGCGATCGGGACGCAGGCGTCGGCGTAGTTGGGGTGGCAGCCGTCGTCGGCCGGGGCCGCCGAGGTGCCGCCCAGGGGCGGGACCACCAGCGAGACCGGCGGGATCAGCTCCTCCGCGGCCGCCGGAGCGGTAGTGGTCACCGGAGCGGTCGTGACCGGCATCGTGGTGGTGGTGGTGGTGGTGGTCGTGGGCGCGACCGAGCTGGAGGTGACGAGCGGTGCGACGCTCCCCGCCTGGCTGCTCTGCTGCCGCGCGTTGACCGCGAGCGCCGCGATCATCAGCGCCAGCACGACCCCCGCCGAGATCCACAGCGGCTTGCGCGACTTCGCCGCGGGCACGGGGGTCGCCGCGCGCGGCGGCTTCGGGGCCCCGGCGCCGGGGTGCCGGGAGTCCGGGTCGGCGGGCACCATGACGGTCAGCTCGATGCCGAACCGGCCGCGCTTGGCCTTCGCCTCGCACACCGGCCGCACGCCGCTGGCCGCCGCCCGCTCCAGCAGCCCGGCGTAGCGCAGGGACATCGCCGGGTTCAGCTGGCCGACCCGCCTCCCCCCGATCCTGGCCTCGACGGTCCGCGCCCCCACGGCGGGCGCGAGGACGACCAGCTCGACCTGGACCTCGCTGTGCCCGCCGGGGGGCGCGTCGTAGGCCGCGAGGACGTCCTGGTGCTGCTCGACCCCCGTGAGCGGCACCGGCAGGTTCCCCGGTAACAACCAGAAACCCTCGCTGGAGTTCTCCCGCACGTTCTGCTCCCCCTCGTTCCGCAACGGTTCCACCACGACCATCGGCCGCGGGCGCGCGGTGTTACCGGCCGGTCGGGCGGCGCGGGGGGCGGCGGCGGCCGGGGCGGGCGGTCGGGCGCGCGTGGTTAGGCTGCCCCGGTGGGACTGTTCACCGTGGACGAGGCCAAGGCCGAGCTGACCGCCCTCATGCCCGTGCTCGACGAGATCGTCGCCCTGCGCGCCGACGCCGCCGAGCTGGCCGCCTCGCGCGCCGACGGGGGCTCGCCCTCGCCGCTGGGCGGGCTGCCCGAGCTGAAGGCGGCCCAGGCCCGGCTGGACGAGCTGATGACCGCCGTGCAGGACACCGGGGCCGAGCTGAAGGGGTTCGCCCCGCTGCTGGTCGACTTCCCCGCCGACCTGGACGGCGTCCCGGTGCTGCTGTGCTGGTTGGAGGGAGACCGGGCGCTGGAGTGGTACCACCGGGCCGACATCGGGTTCGCCGGGCGGCGCAGGCTCCCTTGACGGTGTGACCCCATGTGGGGTTACCTGTGGGGGTACGTCCATACCCCCACGAGGAGGCGGTCATGCCGAAGATCAACGTCTACCTGCCGGACGACCTGGCCGAGACCGTGCGCTCGCTGAACGTGCCGGTCTCCGCGATCTGCCAGCGCGCGCTGGAGCAGTCCGTGCGCCGGGTCGCCGCGATCCGGGCCGCCGACCCCGCCGACCTGTCCGCGCTCGACGGGGCCCGCGCCACCGACCGGTTCCGGGGCGCGCTGCGGCTGGCCGTCGGGCGCGCCACCGGCGAGGTCGGCACCTCCGACCTGCTGCACGGCCTGCTGTCCGAGGGCGACAACCTCGCGCTGCGCGTGCTGCCCGCCCTGGACGTGGACGTCGCCGCGCTCCGCAGGACCCTCCCCGAGCGGTCCGGCGCCGCCGGGGGGTCGAGCTGGAGCGCGGAGGCCGCGAGCGCGCTGGAGCTGGCCGTGGTGGAGGCGCTGGGGCTCGGGCACAACTACGTGGGCTGCGAGCACCTGCTGCTCGGGCTGGTCGTCGAGCCCGGCGGCGGCGGCGGGCGGGCGCTGCGCGAGGCCGGGGTGGACGTGCGGTCGGCGCGGCGGGCGGTGACCGCCGCGCTGAGCGGGTACGAGCAGCTGCGCGCCAACACGCCCGCGCCGGACCAGGACGCCGCGCTCGCCGCCGTGACCGGGCTGGTGCGGCGGGAGCTGGCGCCGCTGGTGGAGCGGATCAGCAGGTTGGAGCAGCGGGGGTGAGCGCGCGGGTGGTGGTGCTGGCGCTGCTCATCGTGCTGGCGCTGGCCTGAACCGCTCGCCCAGCCAGCGGACCTGGCGCTCGGCGTGCACGGCCTCCCCGTGCTCGTGGTGGTTGAACGGGTAGACGGCGATCTCGGTGTCGTCCCCGGCCAGCGCGTTGAACGCGGCGAACACACCGGAAGGCGGGCAGATGGTGTCGCGCAGACCCGTGGCGAACAGCGCGGGGGCGGTGGTGCGGCGGGCGAAGTGGACCGCGTCGAAGTGGGACAGGGTGTCCAGGACGCGCTCGGCCAGGTGCCTGCGCACCGCGAGGTGCTGGACGATCTCGCCGTACGGGTGCGCGTCGGTGATCAGCACGTTGCGGGCGATGTGGCACAGCAGCGGCGCGCTGGCCAGCAGGGCGGACGCGCCGCCGCTGAGCCCGGCGGCGGCGATGGCGAACCCGCCGCCCTGGCTGTTGCCCACCACGGCGATCCGGGTGGGGTCCACACCGGGGAGGACGGCGGCGGTGTCCACCGCGCGGGCCGCGTCGGTCAGCGCCCGGCGCAGGTAAGCGGTTTCCGGGTCCTCGACGCCCCTGGTCAGGAAGCCCGGCGTGGACGGGCCGGAGCCGACCGGGTCGGGGGTGTCGCCACCGCTGCCGTGCTGGCCGCCCTGACCGCGCGTGTCGACCAGCAGGTGCGCGTACCCGGCGCACGGCCACAGCAGCCGCTCCTGCGGCAGGCCCCTCCCCCGGCCGTAGCCGAGGTACTCCACGACCGCGGGCAGGGGCTCGTCGCCGGGCGGGCGGGAGTACCAGGCGCGGATCGGGTGGCCGCCGAAGCCGGTGAAGGCGACGTCCCAGGTGCGCAGGAGGGTCAGGCCGGTGTCGACGGGGTCCAGCGACAGCAGCGGTTCGCGCGAGCGGGCGTCGTCCATCGTGGACTTCCAGAAGGCGTCGAACCCGGCGGGCTCGGGGACGTCGGGCCGGTGGTCGCGCAGCTGGTCGAGCGGGAGGTCGAACAGGGGCACGGCGCTTGTCCTCTCGGTGCGGTGACGGGGCGGGCGGCGGCGGGGATCGGCGGTCCGGCGACGGGGCGAGTCCGCGGAGGGCCTGCGGCAGCGGGTTCGGCTCCGGCGGCGGGTCCGGCTCCGGCAACGGGCTGGGCTCCGGCGGCGGGTCCGGCTGCGGCTCCGGCTGCCGGGGTCAGCCGCGCGGCGGCGCGGTGCTCTGGCGCACCACCAGCTCCGTCGCGAGGTCTATCCGCTCCACGGCGGGCCGCTCGCCGCGCGCCAGCGTGAACACCATCTGCGCCGCCGTCGCCGCCATCTCGGGCAGCGGTTGGCGGACCGTGGTCAGGCCGGGCCCGATCCACTCGGTGACGGGCAGGTCGTCGTAGCCCACGATCGACAGGTCGCCGGGGACCGACAGCCCCAGCTCGCCCGCCGCGCGCATCACGCCCAGCGCCTGGAAGTCCGACCCGGCGAAGATGGCCGTCGGCCGGTCGGGGCGGGTGAGCAGGTCCATGCCGTGCGAGTAGCCGCCGTTGACGTAGAAGTCGCCGTACCGCACCAGTTCCGGCGCGACCGGGATGCCGCCGGACTCCAGCGCGCTGCGGTAGCCGTCGACGCGGGCCCGGCTGCACAGCACGGCGGTCGGCCCGGAGATCACCGCGATCCGCCGGTGCCCCAACGAGATCAGGTGCCGGGTGGCGGCCAGTCCGCCCGCCCAGTTGGTGGAGCCGACGGTGGGCACGCCCGGCGGCGGCTCGCCCGCGGTGTCCACGAACACGAACGGGATGCTGCGCGCGGTCAGCCGGGCCCGCTGCTCCTCGTCCAGCTCCGCCAGCACCAGGATCACGCCGAGCGGGCGGCGGGCGAGCAGGTCGTCGAACCACTCGCCGGGCGGCCGGTGCGCGCCGCCCAGCTCGGACAGCACCACGGCGGCGCGCTCCTCGGCGGCGGCCCGCTCGACGCCCCGGATGATCTGCGTGGCCCACACCGAGTTCATCTCGTGGAACACCAGGTCGACCAGCGCGGGCCGGGACGACTGGCGGGCGCGCCTGCGCCGGTAGCCGCTGCGCTCGATCAGGCCCTCGACCCGCGCCCTGGTCTCGGCGGCCACGTCGGGCCTGCCGTTGAGGACCTTGGAGACGGTCGGGACGGACACCCCGGCCTCGGCCGCGATCGAGGTGATCGAGGCGGGGTGGCCGGGCTCCGGGTCCGGTGTGGGCGGCGTGCTCATGCGGTACCCCGTTCGGCCGAGTAGCCCGGCACGCGCCGGACCTAAAGTTTCGGTGCCAGAGCGTAGAGCTTCCGACTCCGCTTGCCAACGAACGGTCACAGAATGACCGGGAATGCCCTGGAAGCAAAAGGGTCACGGGGTGTTGACGTGGTGGATCACGGGTCTTACGGTCTGCCCACCGGGCCGGCATGTCGGGCTAGCTTTCGATACTTTCGGCCATTCACGAGGACGTGAAGCGGAGGTACCTGGTCGATGGCGAACAGGACGGCGGACGGTGGCTCCCCCTGGCGGGACGCGCGCCTGCCGGTGGCCGATCGGGTCGAGGCGCTGCTCTCGGCCATGACGCTCCGCGAGAAGCTCGCCCAGCTCGTGGGCGTCTGGGTGGGGGCCGACCCCGAGGGCGGGGACGTCGCGCCGCACCAGTCCGAGCTGACCGGCGACCCCGTCGACTGGACCGAGGTGATCTCCGCCGGGCTCGGCCAGCTGACCAGGCCGTTCGGCACCAGGCCGGTCGACCCGGCGCTCGGCGCGCGGTCGCTGGCCTCCGCGCAGGAGCAGATCACCGCAGCCAGCCGGTTCGGGATCCCCGCGCTGGTGCACGAGGAGTGCCTGACCGGGTTCGCCGCCTGGCGCGCGACCGCGCACCCGGCCCCGCTGTCCTGGGGCGCCTCGTTCCGGCCGGAGCTGGTCCGGGCCATGGCCGGGCGGATCGGCGCGTCGATGCGGGCGGCGGGCGTGCACCAGGGGCTCGCGCCGGTGCTGGACGTGACCCGCGACTACCGCTGGGGGCGCACCGAGGAGACCATCGGCGAGGACCCGCTGCTGGTCGGCGTGGTCGGCGCCGCGTACGTGCGGGGGCTGGAGGACGCCGGGGTCGTGGCCACCCTCAAGCACTTCGCGGGCTACTCGGCCTCGCGGGCGGGCCGCAACCTCGGGCCGGTGTCCATCGGGCCGCGCGAGCTGGCCGACGTGGTGCTGCCGCCGTTCGCGATGGCGGTGCGCGACGGCGGCGCGCGGTCGGTGATGAACTCCTACAGCGAGCTGGACGGCGTGCCGTCGGCCGCCGACGCCGGGCTGCTCACCGGGCTGCTGCGCGAGGGGTGGGGCTTCACCGGGACCGTGGTCGCGGACTACTTCTCGATCAAGTTCCTGCAGACCCTGCACGGCGTCGCGGGCGACGAGGAGCGGGCCGCCGCGCTCGCCCTGCGCGCGGGGATCGACGTCGAGCTGCCGACCGTGCGCTGCTACGGGGAACCGCTGCTGCGCGCCGTCTCGCGCGGCGACGTCCCGGAGGAGCTGGTGGACCGGGCGGCGCGCCGGGTGCTGGCGCAGAAGGCGGAGCTGGGACTGCTCGACCCGGACTGGTCGCCGCTGCCCGAGTCGGTGGACTCGCTGGAGCTGGACGACGCGGGCTCGCGGACGATCGCGCTGGAGCTGGCGCGCGAGTCGGTGGTGCTGCTGGCCAACGGCGGCGGCGCGCTGCCGCTGCGGCCGTCCGCGCGGGTCGCGCTCGTCGGGCCGCTGGCGGACGACCCGATGGCGGTGCTGGGCTGCTACTCGTTCCCCGCGCACATCGGCGTGCACCACCCGGAGGCCGGGCTGGGGCTGGAGATCCCGACCGTGCGGGACGGGCTGCGGGAGCTGGGCGTCGAGGTGGCGCACGCGGTGGGCTGCCCGGTCGACGTCGAGGACCGGTCCGGGTTCGCCGACGCGGTGGCGGCGGCGCGGGACGCGGACGTGTGCGTGGTGGCGGTGGGCGACCGGGCCGGGCTGTTCGGGCGCGGCACGTCCGGCGAGGGCTGCGACGCGACCGACCTGACCCTGCCGGGCGTGCAGGCGGAGCTGGTGCGGGAGGTGCTGGCGACCGGGACGCCGGTGGTGCTGCTGCTGATCACCGGCCGCCCCTACGCGGTGGGCGACCTGGTGGCGGGGTCGGCGGCGGCGGTGCAGGCGTTCTTCCCCGGCCAGCTCGGCGGGCGGGCGATCGCCGAGGTGCTGACCGGCGCGGTCAACCCGTCAGGCAGGTTGCCGGTGGGCGTCCCGGCCGATCCGTCCGGGCAGCCGGGGACGTACCTGTCGCCGCCGCTGGGGCGGCGCACCGCGGTGTCCACTGTGGACCCCACGCCCGCGTTCCCGTTCGGGCACGGGCTGTCGTACGGCGGGTTCACCTGGTCCGAGCCCTCGGTGTCGGCGGCGGAGTGGCCGGTGGACGGCGAGGTGCGGGTGGAGCTGGAGGTGCGCAACACCGGCGGGGTCGACGGGTCGGACGTGGTGCAGCTGTACCTGCACGACCCGGTGGCGTCGGTGACGCGGCCGGTGGTGCGGCTGGTCGGGTTCGCGAAGGTCGACCTGGTGGCGGGGGCCGCGGCGCGGGTGGTGCTGACCGTGCCCGCCGACGTGGCCGCGTTCACCGGGCTGGACGGGCGGGTGGTCGTGGAGCCGGGCGAGGTCCGGCTGCGGGTGTCCCGCTCCAGCGCGGACGTGCACGGCGAGCTGGTGGTGGACCTGGTGGGCGGGGTGCGCGAGGTGGCGCACGCGACCCGGCGGTGGGCGGCGACGGCGCTGGTCGAGCCGGTGGGGTCCGAGGGCGCGCCGGGACCGGTCGGGTCCGCCGCGCCGGGGGCGCTCGCGGGCGTGGCCGCCGGAGAGGCTCCGGGGGCATGACCGCCGCACCGGAGACCGCCCTCGTCGCCGAGACGGTGGCCGAGGCGCGGCCGAGGCGCGGGAAGCGGCCCGGCGGGCGCCCCGCGGGCAGGCGGGAGAGCTGGCGGCGGGCGCTGCGCCGGGACTGGCAGCTGTACTCGCTGGCCGTGCTGCCGCTGCTGTTCTTCCTGGTGTTCCGCTACCTGCCCATGCTGGGCAACGTGATCGCGTTCCGCCGGTTCGTGCCGGGCGGCAGCGTGTTCGGCGAGACGTGGGTCGGCCTGCGGTACGTGGGGATGTTCGTCAAGGACCCCAACTTCTGGTCGGTGTTCGGCAACACCGTCGTGCTGGGCGCGCTGACCCTGCTGTTCTGCTTCCCGCTGCCGATCGTGCTGGCGCTGATGCTCAACGAGGTGCGCTCGCGCTACTTCAAGCGGTTCGTGCAGACCGTGGCGTACCTGCCGCACTTCCTGTCGATCGTGATCGTGGCGGGCATGGTGATGCAGCTGGTGTCCGTGGAGGGCACGGTCAACCAGGTCACCCGGCTGTTCGGCGCGGAGGCGGTGCCGTTCATCCAGTCCCCGGACTGGTTCCGCACGATCTACGTGTCGTCCGAGGTGTGGCAGACCGTCGGCTGGGGCACGATCCTGTACCTGGCCGCGCTGACGACCGTGGACGAGCAGCTGTACGAGGCTGCCCGGATCGACGGGGCGAGCCGGTGGCGGCAGACCTGGCACATCACGCTGCCGGGCATCCGGCCGACGATGGTGACGCTGCTGATCCTGAACACGGGCACCTTCACGGCGGTCGGCTTCGAGAAGATCCTGCTGCTGCAGAACCCGCTGACGTACCCGACCGGCGACGTGGTGTCGACCTACCTGTACCGGGTGGGCCTGGTGTCCAACAACTTCAGCTACGCCGCCGCGATCGGCCTGTTCGAGGCGCTGGTGGGGCTGGTGCTGATCCTGTCCGCGAACGCGATCTCGCGCCGAGCGGTGGGGACGAGCCTGTGGTGACGCCCGAGGTGGCCGGGGAGCCGGAGAAGCCGGTGGTGCGCGCGGCCCCGCGCGGGCTGGACGACACGCCGGGCTACCGGGTGTTCCGGGTGGTGAACACCGCGCTGCTGCTGGGCGTGGTCGCGGTGACGCTGTACCCGTTCCTGAACGTCGTGGCCCAGTCGTTCAGCGACGAGCAGGCCATCCGCACCGGGCGGGTCAACCTGCTGCCGCAGGGGTTCGACCTGAAGACCTACCGGTTCGTCATGGCGGACCCGGCGTTCTGGACCGGCTACCTGAACACCGTGGTCTACACGGTGGTGGCCACCACGATCGCCATGGCGCTGACCACGGTCTACGCCTACGTGCTGTCCAAGCGGCGGCTGAAGGGGCGCGGGCTGCTGATCGGGATCGCCGTGTTCACCATGTTCTTCAACGGCGGCCTGATCCCGAACTACGTGCTGATCTCCGGTCTGGGCCTGAAGAACACGATCTGGGCGGTGGTGCTGCCCAACGCGATCAGCGTGTTCAACCTGCTGGTGATGAAGTCGTTCTTCGAGAACCTGCCGTCCGAGCTGGAGGAGGCGGCGGTCGTCGACGGCCTGAGCGCCTACGGCGTGCTGCTGCGGATCGTGCTGCCGCTGTCCAAGGCGGTGCTGGCGACGATGGTGCTGTTCTACGCGGTGGCGAACTGGAACGCGTGGTTCGGGGCGTTCCTGTACTTCGACCGGGCCGACATGTTCCCGGTGACCGTGTACCTGCGGAACATGCTCGCCGGGGCCAGCGGCGCCGACGCGGTCGGCGCGGGCGGGTCGGCCGACGTGGCGCAGGTGTCGGCGAACATCAAGGCCGTGACGATGGTGCTCACCGTCCTGCCGGTCCTGGTGGTCTACCCGTTCGTCCAGAGGTTCTTCGTGTCGGGCGTGATGCTCGGCGCGGTCAAGCAGTAGCGCGCTCTCGCCCGTTGACGACGCTGTCGCACCCGAGGAGTTGCCCGATGCGCACGAAGTGGAAGAGGCCGTTCACCGCACTGGTGGCGGGTGGGCTGGTCGCGGGCCTGGTGGCCTGCAGCGGGGACGACCCCGGTTCGGGGCCGGTGGACCTGGACGGCAAGCGGGTGGGCGCCATGGCCGACTTCGCCGCGGGGACGCCGTTCAGGGCCACCGAGCCGCTGGACTTCGGCATCCTCTACAACGACCACGCCAACTACCCGATCAAGAACGAGTGGCTGCTCTGGTCGGAGCTGACCTCGCGCACCAACGTCACGCTCAAGCCGACGGTGGTGCCCAACAGCGACTACGACCAGAAGCGCAGCCTGGTCATCGGGGCCGGGGACGCGCCGGAGATCATCTCCAAGACCTACCCCGGCATGGAGCGGCCGTTCGTGGCCTCCGGCGCGATCCTGCCGGTCAGCGACTACCTCGACCTGATGCCGAACTTCAAGGCCAAGGTCGAGAAGTGGGGGCTGAAGAAGGACCTGGAGGCGCTGCGCCAGGACGACGGCAAGTTCTACGTGCTGCCGGGCCTGCACGAGGCCCCGTGGCAGGACTACACGCTGGCGTTCCGCACCGACGAGCTGACCCGGCTGGGCATCGCGACGCCGAAGGACTGGGACGAGGTCTACACCGCCCTCAAGGCGATCAAGGCCGCGCACCCGGACAGCTACCCGCTGTCCGACCGGTTCGAGGGCAAGGCGCTGCTCAACGTCCTGGGCATGACCTACGGCACCGCCGCCGGGTGGGGCTACGTCAACGCGACCTGGGACGAGAAGGCGCAGAAGCTGGAGTACAGCGCCTCCAGCCCGCAGTACCGGGCGATGCTGGAGTACCTGCGCAAGCTGGTCGCCGAGGGGCTGCTCGACCCGGAGAGCTTCACGCGCAAGGACGACCAGATCGCGATCCGCAAGTTCGCCAACGGCGAGTCGTTCGCCATCAGCGCCAACGCGCAGAACGTGGTCAACGACTACCGGCCGGGGATCTCCGGCATCCCCGGCGCGACCGTGGCGAAGATCCCGCTGCCCGCGGGGCCCGCCGGGAACCTGATCACCGGGTCGCGGCTGGAGAACGGGCTGATGATCCCGGCGAAGGCCGCCGAGAGCGAGCACTTCGTCGCGATGATGCAGTACGTCGACTGGGTCTGGTACTCCGAGGAGGGCCAGGAGCTGGTGAAGTGGGGCGTGCCCGGCACGACCTACGACAAGGACGCCTCCGGCAAGCGGGTGCTCAACCCCGGCATCACCTACGCGGGCACCAACACCGGCGCGCCCAAGCACCTGCAGAAGGACTTCGGGTTCGCGGGCGGCGTGTTCGCCTACGGCGGCCCGACCGAGCTGCTGCGCTCGACGTTCACCGACGAGGAGATCGCGTTCCAGGAGGAGATGGCGAAGAAGACGCCCGCGCCGCTGGTGCCGCCGTACCCGTTCACCGAGGAGGAGCGCGAGCGGGCCTCGCTCTGGGAGACCCCGCTGAAGGACTACGCGAACCAGTCCGCGCTCCAGTTCATCCTGGGCGACCGGGACCTGTCGACCTGGGACGCGTACGTGAGCGAGCTGGACGCCAAGGGGCGGACCCAGTTCGTGGACCTGGCCAACAGCGCCCACCAGCGCTACAAGCAGAAGAACGGCTGAGCCGCGTGGGCGCCGACCGCACGACCGTCCCCGACCACCCGATCGGCCCGATGCCGCAGACCTGGCGCGAGTGCGTCGGGACGGGCAGGTTGAACCTGGCGCTGCGCTCGGACTACCGCGAGTCGCTCGCGGTGCTCCAGCGGGACATCGGGTTCCGCCACATCCGGGGGCACGGGCTGCTGTCCGACGACCTCGGCGTGCTGCGCGAGTCCGGCTCGGGCGTGCGGCGGTGCTCGTTCACCTACCTGGACCAGGTGTTCGACGGCTACCTCGCGCTGGGCGTGAAACCGTTCCTGGAGCTGGGTTTCATGCCGAGCCTGCTCGCGTCCGGCGACGACACCGTGTTCTGGTGGAAGGGCAACATCACGCCGCCGCGCGACCACGGCGAGTGGGCCGCGCTGGTGACGGCGCTGCTGCGGCACCTGATCGACCGGTACGGGCTCGCCGAGGTGCGCACCTGGCCGATCGAGGTGTGGAACGAGCCGAACCTGCCGCAGTTCTGGAAGGACGCCGACCAGGACGCGTACTTCCGGCTCTACGAGAGCACGGCCCGCGCGGTGAAGGAGGTGGACGCCGGGCTCCTGGTCGGTGGCCCGGCGATCTCCCCCGGCTCGGACGACTGGTGGGCGCCGTTCGCGCAGTTCGCCGCCGCGAGCGGTTCGCCGGTGGACTTCGTGAGCAGGCACGCCTACACCTCGGGGCCCGCGCAGCACATCCCGTTCGGCACCTACCAGACGCTGTCCGCGCCGCAGGACCTGCTGGCCCAGTTCGCCGCGCCGCGCGAGCACCTGGCGGGCACCGCGCTGGCCGGGCTGCCGGTGCACATCACCGAGTTCAACAGCTCCTACCGGTCGGACAACCCGATCCACGACACCGCGTTCCACGCCGCCTACCTGGCCCCGGTGGTCACCGGCGGCAACGACCTGGTGGACTCGTTCTCCTACTGGACGTTCTGCGACGTGTTCGAGGAGGAGAACGTCCCGACCTCGGTGTTCCACGGCGGGTTCGGGCTGCTCGCGCACCGGCAGGTGCCCAAGCCCGCGTACCACCTGTACGCGTTCCTGGCGCGGATGGGCGCGCACGTGCTGGCGCGCGGCGAGGACCACCTGGTGTGCAAGGACGACGACGGCCGGGTGAGCGTGCTGGCCTGGCAGCCGGTGGGCGGCAGCGACGCGCCCGCGGCGGCCGAGCGGCACCGGGTGCGGCTGTCGGTGCCGGTGGACGCGCCCGCCGCGTTCCTGCGCCGCGAGCGGGTGGGCGAGCACGACGGCAACGCGTTCGCCGCGTGGCGGGAGCTGGGGCGGCCGTTCTCCCCCACCGAGCGGCAGTTCGACCTGCTGCGGGACTGCGCGCGCCCGGCGGTGGAGCACTCGGCGCCGCCGGTGGCGGGTGGTCGGGTGGAGCTGGACCTGGCGCTGTCGCGGCACGAGGTGACGTTCGCCGAGGTGCTGCCGGTGCGGCCGGAGCACCACGAGGGCCTGGACGACCGCAGGCTGCTCGGCGGTTCGGACGCGCGGCTGGTCGCCGCGCACGAGCTGCCGTGACCGGGCGGCGCGACCCGGCCGCCGAGATCGGTCCGGGGTTCCTGTCGCGGGTGTCGGCGGTGGTCCACTGGTTCGTGGTGCTGGAGCTGCTGCTGGCGCTGACCTGCGCGCCCGCGCTGGTGGGGCTGCTGTTCCTGGCCGACGGGCCGGGGAACGCCGTGCTGGCGGGGCTGTGCCTCGCGCCGGTGGGGCCCGCGCTGTCGGCGGCGGTGTTCGCGTGGCGGCGGTTCCTGACCGACAGGGACCTGTCCCCCGCGCGGCACTTCTGGCGCGGGTACCGGCTGAACGCGGTGGACGTGCTGCGCTGGTGGCTGCCCGCGCTGCTGGTGCTGTCGCTGGTCGGGTTCACGCTGTCCACCGTGGACCTGGCCGGGGTGCCGCGCTGGTACGCGCTGCTGCTGGCGCTGGCCGCCGCCGGGGTGCTGGTGTGGTCGGCGCAGGCGCTGGCGCTGTCGTCGGTGCTGGCCCTGCGCACCCGCGACCTGGTGCGGCTGGCCTCCTACTACCTGTTCGCCCGGCCGTCGACGGCGGTGGGCGCGCTGGCGCTGGTGGTCGTGGTGCTGGGGGCGGTGCGCTTCGGTTCGGACTGGGCGCCGCTGCTGCTGGCCTCGCCGCTCGCCCTGGCCCTGCTGCGCACCGCCGAACCGGCGCTGCGCGACGCGACGGAGAGGTTCACCGCATGACCGGGAAGATCTCCTACGGTGGCGACTACAACCCCGAGCAGTGGCCCGAGGACGTCTGGGACCACGACTACGCGGCGTTCGAGCTGGCCGGGATCGACACGCTCACGGTGGGCGTGTTCGCCTGGGCGCACCTGCAACCGGCCGAGGACCGGTACGACTTCACGGTGTTGGACGCGATCGTGGAGCGGGCGACCGCCGAGGGCAAGCGGATCGTGCTGGCCACGCCGAGCGGCGCGATGCCGCCGTGGCTGGCGCGGGCGCACCCGGAGGCGTGCCGGGTGGACTTCGAGGGGCGCAAGCACGTCTACGGGCAGCGGCACAACGCCTGCCCGTCCTCCCCCGCGTTCCGGCGGCTCTCCGTCGCGATGGCCGGGCAGCTGGCGCGGCGGTACGGGCAGAACCCGGCGGTCGTGGCCTGGCACGTGGGCAACGAGTACGGCGGGGCCTGCTACTGCGGGCTGTGCGCGGCCGGGTTCCGGGAGTGGCTGCGCGAGCGGTACGGGAGCCTGGCGCGGCTGAACGACGCGTGGAACACCACGTTCTGGTCGCACACCTACACCGACTGGGACGAGATCGAGCCGCCGAACGCGCTGTCCGAGCACTGGCGCGGGCCGGACCACACCGCGTTCCAGGGCACGACGCTGGACTACAGGCGGTTCATGACCGACGCGCTGCTGGGCGGGTTCGTCGCGGAGAAGGCGGCGATCCGGGAGCACGTGCCGGACACGCCCGTGACGACGAACTTCATGGGGCTCTACCAGCCGGTCGACTACCACCGGTGGGCCGAGCACCTGGACTTCGCGTCCTGGGACAACTACCCGCCGGAGGACGCGGACCCGCTGCGCACGGCGGCGCGGATGGCGCTGGCGCACGGGCTGGTGCGGGGGCTCAAGGGCGGCGACCCGTTCTGGGTGATGGAGCAGACGCCGTCGACCACGGCGTGCCGGGACGTGAACCCGGTGAAGCGGCCCGGAGTCCTGCGGCTGTGGTCGTGGCAGTCGGTCGCGCACGGGGCGGACGCGGTGCTGTACTTCCAGATGCGGCACGCGCGCGGGGCGAGCGAGAAGTACCACGGCGCGGTGCTCGACCACGCCGGGCGCACGGACACGCGGGTGTTCCGGGAGGTCGCCGCGCTGGGGGCGGAGTTCGCGGCGGTCGGTGGCGCGCTGCTCGGGGCGCGCACCCCGGCGCGGGTGGCGCTGCTGGTGGACTGGGACAGCTGGTGGGCCGTGGAGATGTCGGACGGGCCGAGCAGGCACGTGCGGTACGTGCCGGTGCTGGCGGCCTACCACCGGGCGCTGTGGCGGGCGGGGGCGCCGGTGGACGTGCTGCCGGTGACCGCCGACCTGTCCGGGTACGACGTGGTCCTCGCGCCGCTGCTGCACATGGTGAAGGGCGACGCGGCGGAGCGGTTGGGCGCGGTGGTGCGGCGCGGCGGGTCGCTGCTGACGACGGCGCTGTCGGGGCGGGTGGACGAGGACGACAACGCGTTCCTGGCGGACGTGCCCGGCCCGCTGGCCGGGTTGCTGGGGCTGCGGGTGGAGGAGACGGACGCGCAGCGGCCGGAGGTGGTGAACCCGGTGTCCTTCGGTGGCGCGGAGTTCGCCGGGCGGCACGTGTTCGAGGTGGTCGTCCCGCAGGACGGGCCCGAGGGTCCGGCGGCCGAGGTGCTGGGGTCGTACGGGGCCGACTTCTACGCCGGGACGCCCGCGGTGACGCGGGCCTCGCGCGGGGACGGCGCGGCCTGGCACGTGGCGACCGTGCTGGACGACGACGGGGTGGACGCGGTGGTGCGGGCGGTGCTCGACGAGCACGGGCTGGTGGGGGCGCTGGCGGACGTGCCCGAGGTGGAGGTGGCGGAGCGGGTGGCGCCGGACGGGACGCGGTACGTGTTCCTGCTGCACCACGGGGAGGCGCCGCGGGTGGTGGGGTGCCCGGTGAGCGGGGTGGACCTGCTGGGCGGCGGCGAGCTGGTGGCCGGGGCGGAGCTGGAGCTGGCCCCGGCGGCGGTGCTGGTGGTGCGGGTCAGCCCGTGACCGGGGCGACCCGTGCGAGCACGAGGATTGGCGGCGGCGCTGGAGGAGTAGACCGGGTCGGGGCGGGTGGCTGGCCGGGTCGGGTGAACAGCGGGTGGGTGACGGCCACCGCCCCGGCCGCCGGGATGACGGCCGGCGTGGGTGCGGGCAGCGCGGGAACCGTTGCGGCACAGGCGGAGCGGCCCCGCGCGCGGCGCAGCGGCGGCGCGTGGGCCGCGCGGGGCGGCGGTCGTGAGCGCGCCCGCGATGCCGGTGACCGCGACGAGCGGCCAGAGGGCGCCGTCCGGCGGGAGCCGGTCGCGTCCGGCGCCGAGCTCATCCGGGTCGGCCCCGTCGAGCAGCACCCCGTCCGGTCCCGCCGGGAGTCACCGGGGATCAGTGGATGGTCCGGCCGTGCGCGTCGGGGACTCCGGACTTGCGCAGGAAGTAGGTGTTGACCTGGTCGCGCCACTCGACCGCGCACCGCAGCTGCTCGACCAGCCGCTCGGTGACGCGCCCGTGCACGTCGTCGGAGACCTTGCCGCGCAACGACTCCCAGGTCGCGACCATCCGCTCGACGGCCTCCACCCCGGCGAAGTGGGTGTCGTAGATGTGCTGCACCACCGTCTTCCCGGAGTGCAGCACGTGCCCGTACGGGACGTGGTGGAAGAACAGCAGCAACTCGTCCGGGCAGGTCTTCAGGTCCTCGTAGCGGTCGCGCCACGGCTGCGGGTACTGGCCGGTGAAGCCGGTGCCGGTGGCCCTGGTGCGGTCGACGCCGACGCCGTCGCGGTCGGCGAAGTGGTAGGTGCCCCAGCGGGTGTACTCGTAGCCGTCGACGTCCGGGCCGTAGTGGTCGCCGGGCCGGACCATGAAGCCCACGCCCAGCGGGGCGGTGTAGTCCTCGTACGCGCGCCAGGAGCCGGACATCAGCCCGTGCAGCGGGGCGTGGGCGGCCGGGTCGGGGAAGGTGAGGGCGATCCACTCGCGCAGGAGCTCGTCGGGGTCGGCGGTCGGGTCCCAGGCGAGCCTGCCGAACGCGTAGAGGTTGGCCTGCGCCAGCGGGTGCCCGGTCCAGAACGGGTCGTCGCCGACGTTCGAGACCGCGGTGATCCCGGCGGCGAGGGTGCGGACCTCCCGGTCGCCGAAGGGGAAGCGCAGGATCTCGCTCCACTGCGGCCCCAGGTAGCAGACGTGCCGCTGCTGGCCGGTGTACTCCTGGGTGACCTGGAACTCCACGGCCAGGCGGGTGGCCGGCATGGCGCCGATGACCGGGGAGACCGGTTCGCGGGGCTGGAAGTCGACGGGGCCGTTCTTGACCTGGAGCACGACGTTGTCGGCGAACTCGCCGTCCAGCGGGGTGAAGTGGTCGTGCGCGGCTCGGGCCCGGTCGGTGGTGCGGTCGCGCCAGTCCTGGTGGTGGTCGTAGACGAAGGCGCGCCAGAACACCGTGCCGCCGAACGGTTCCAGCGCCTCGGCGAGGGCGTTGGCGCCGTCCGCGTGGTCGCGGCCGTAGCTGAACGGGCCCGGTTGGCCCTCCGAGTCGGCCTTGACGACGTAGCCGCCGAAGTCGGGGACGGCGGCGTAGACGGCGGTGGTGGTGCGGGCCCACCAGGCGCGGACCTCGGGGTCGAGCGGGTCGGCGGTGGCCAGGCCGCCGAGCAGGATCGGGGAGGCGAAGTTCACCGACAGGTGCACGCGGATCCCGTGCGGGCGGAACACCTCGGCCAGGCGGACGACCTCGGGGAGCAGGTCGGTGAGCAGGCGGGCCTCGGTGCGGTGCACGTTGACGTTGTTGAGCGCCACCCGGTTGACGCCGATCGAGCCGAGCAGGCGGGCGTACGCGGCGACGCGGGTGAGGTCGGGGCGGACGGCGCCGTCGGCGTAGAGCAGGGAGCCGCCGGAGTAGCCGCGCTCGACCTGGCCCATGACGGGGTGGACGTCGACGTTGTCCCAGTGGTCGAGCATCCGGATCGGGTAGGCGGGGCGGTGCTCGCCGGTCTCATGGAAAGCGCTCTCACCGCCGCGGACGAGGTGGTGGAGGCCGTAGAGCAGGCCGGGTCCGGAGGCGGTGACGGTGGTGGTGCCTGCCGCGTCGCGGGTGATCGTGAACGCCTCGGGGTCGTCGTCCGGGGCGGTGAGGACCAGGTCCAGCTCGGGGTCCTCGGTGACGAGCGCCCCGCCGTGGGCGGTGGTGGCGGCCAGCGCCTCGGCGCGGACGGCGCCCGCGATCGGGCCGTCGCCCACGACGCGGACGCGGCGGGCGCCGAGCGCGCGGAACGCGGTGGGCGGGAGCCAGGCGGGGTGCACGTCGGGGAGCAGTTCGGCCGCACCGAGAGAACCGTTCACCGGTCACCCACCCGAGGGTCCTGGGTCGCCGTCGACCCAATTGGTTTATTCGTTGAACTTAAACGGCGCCGGGGTGATGGGGCAAGGGATCGCCTTCGTGCGACCCACACCACCTCCACCACCGGAGGCTTGACAATCGCACCCCAGGTTATGAACGCTTGTTCATGAACACACGTTCACAACGGAGGTGCAGGGTGTCCGAAGAGGTGGTCGACACCGCGCAGGCGCGGGCCTGGAACGGTCCGGCCGGGCAGCGGTGGGCCGAGCGCGCCGACCGGTTCGACGCGGTCTGGGGCGGGTTCGACCGGGCGGTGCTCGACCTGGTCCGCCCCGGCGACCGGGTGCTCGACGTCGGCTGCGGCACCGGCTCGCTGACCAGGGGCGCGGCCCGGATCGCCGGGGCGGCGACCGGGGTCGACCTGTCCGAGCCGATGCTCGCCCGTGCCCGCGCGCTGGGCGGCGACCCGGCCCCGGCGTACCTGCTGGCCGACGCCCAGGCGCACCACTTCTCCCCCGGCGGGTTCGACCTGGTGGTGAGCCGGTTCGGCGTGCTGTTCTTCGCCGACCCGGTCGCCGCGTTCGCCAACCTCCGCGCCGCCCTGCGCCCCGAGGGCCGCTTGGCGGCGCTCGTCCCGCACGGGCTCGGCGAGGTCGGCGACCTGCTGACCCGCGTCGTCCCCGGCTGGGAGCCGCTGAGCGCCGGTCCGCTGTCGCTGTCCGAGCCGGACGTGGCGCGCCGGGTGCTCGCCGACGCCGGGTTCGCGGACGTGGCCGCCGAGGAGGTCCACGCCTGGCAGGTGTGGGGCGGCGACCCGGACGACGCGGCGGAGTTCCTGCTGTCCTGGGCGTGGCAGGCGATCACGCGGGTGCGGCCGGACGCCGCGGGGGCCGAGCTGCGCCCGCTGGTCCGCGCGGAGCTGGCCGGGCGCGGGTCCCGGCTGCGCGCGAGCGCCCTGCTGCTGACGGCGGTGGCCTGATGGCGCGGGTGCTGGTGCTGGGCGGGTACGGCGCGGTCGGGCGGCACGCGGTCGCCGAGCTGGCGGGGCGGCACGAGGTGGTCGTCGCGGGGCGGGACCTCGCGCGGGCGTCGGCGGCGCCGGGCGCGACCGGGGTGCGGGTGGACCTGCGCGACGCGGACGACGTGCGGCGGGCCGTGGCGGGCGCGGACGTGGTGCTGATGTGCGCCGAGACCGCGAACGCCGCCGTCGCGCGGGCCGCCGCCGAGGCCGGGGCGCACTACCTGGACGTGTCCGCCTCGGCCGGGGTGCTCGCGTCGATCGAGGAGCCCACCGGCACGACGGCGCTGCTCAGCGTCGGCCTGGCGCCCGGCGTGACGAACCTGCTGGCCCGCTGGTGCGTGGCGGCGACCGGGGCGCGCGAGGTGGAGATCGGGGTGCTGCTGGGCGGCGGCGAGCGGCACGGGGCCGCCGCCGTCGAGTGGACCGCCGCCGGGGTCGCCGGGATGGGCGGGGCGTGGCGGGCGCGGTTCCCGGAGCCCTTCGGGGAGCGGCGGGTGCGCGGGTTCCCGTTCTCCGACCAGGTGACGCTGCCGACCACGCTGCCGGTGGACCGGGTGCGCACCGGGCTGTGCCTGGACTCGCGGCTGGCGACGGCGCTGCTGCCCGCCGTGCGCTGGCTGGGGCCGCTGGCGTCGTCGGTGCGCCTGGGTGGCGACGGGTTCGCGGTGGTGGCGTCGGCGGGCGGGATGACCTGCTCGTTCAGCGGGAACGGGCAGAGCCGGGCCACCGGGGTGATCGCGGCGGCGCTGGTGGAGCTGCTGCCGACGGTGCCGGTGGGCCGGTGGCACGTGGAGCAGGTGGTGGAGCCGGAGGCGTTCCTGGGGGCGCTGGAGGGCTACCGGGTCGCGGGGCCGTCCTACGATGGGCGGTGATGGCACCACGGAGGGCCGCGGCACTGCCCGAGGGCGTGACCGCGCGCGAGCACCTGATCACCGCGGCGGCCGGGCTGGTCGCCGAGCGCGGCACGGCCGGGCTGACCGTGCGGGACGTCGCGCGCGCGGCCGGGCTCGCGCCGGGCGTGCTGTACAACCACTTCGCGGACCGCGAGGAGCTGCTGGCGCTCGCGCTGCACCGGCACGTGCGGCGGGTCGAGGAGGCGCGGGGGTTCGCCTGGGGCGGCGGGCTCGCGGCCGACCTGCGGGCGTTCGTGGCGCACGCGGTGGCGGTGCACCGGGCGGTGCTGCCCGCGCTGGCCGGGCTGGTGGGGCAGCCGGAGCTGGCGGCCCGGTTCGAGGCGCTGGGCAACCCGATGGGCGGCGGGCTCGGCATGGTGGAGCTGCTGGCGCGCAGGCTGCGCGCGGAGCGGGACGCGGGGAACCTGGCGGCGGGCGCGGACGTGGAGACGGTCGCGACGCTGGTGGTGGGGGCGTGCCACGAGCTGGCGGTGCCCCGGCTGTTCGGGCTGGGCTCGGCGGAGGCGTTCCCGCCGGGGTGCGAGGACGCGGTGGTGGAGACGGTGCTGCACGGGGTGCTGCCGCGCTGACCCGCGCCGGGCGGTGGGGGTCGCGCGGGCGGCCCGGCCCCGGTGCCGGGCCGCCCGCGCGAGTCTTGGTGGCGCGTCCTCCCGCTGTTCGGGGGACAAGCGCCCGGTGGGTCAGGAGCCGACGCGGAAGGTCACGTCCTGCTGGTCGGTGCTCGTGCTGATCGGGTCCACGCGCAGCGCGTAGCCGGAGTGGCGCAGGTAGCGGTCCGGCAGGTTCGCGGAGCGGAACGAGGACCAGGACGAGTCGGCCAGGCCCGGCACCCGGTGGAAGGTCGCGTCGGCGCGGAAGGCGGCGGTGTTGTCGTTGGCGTCCAAGCGGATCGCGTAGTCGTAGTGCCGCAGGTAGCGGGTCGGGTCGGACACCGACTGGAACGACACGCCCGAGGCGTCGGACAGGCCGGGCACGAGCTTCCACAGCTGGTCGGTGTGCGGGTCGAACGGGTACGGGTCGATCCGGGCGAGGTAGTTCTGGTGGCGCACGAAGCGGTCCGGGAAGTTCCAGGACTTCAGGCGGTTCCAGGACGGGGCGCCCCAGCGGGACAGCAGCGCGGACTGCTCGGCCGCCGTGATCGGGGAGATGGTGGCGTGCTTGGAGTTCAGCGGTTGGGTGTAGGCGCGCTGGTTCAGGACCGACCAGGAGTTCGCGCTCACGTTGGCCGTGGACCAGGCGTAGAACTCGCCGTTCACCGGGGAGTACGAGTCGCACCACAGGTAGTGGGTGTCCGAGGTGTTGGACTTGACCACGATCGGCGCCTCGATGCCGCTCGCCTGCTTGAGGGGGCTGGTGTAGGTGCTGAAGCTGTTGGGGTTCAAGGAGGACGAGCGGGCGCCGTAGATGTTCCCGTCGGCCATGTTCTTGTAGTACAGGTGGTTCGTGCCGCCGCTGGTGGCGACGGTGCCGTCGAGGACGTTGAAGCCGGGGTCGAAGAACACCTGCGGGGAGCCGACGTTCACGAAGTCGGTGGTGTAGTTGACCATGAAGACGTCGCGGGTGCCGTTGTGCGCGGAGTAGAAGATGCCGTACTGGCCGCGCGCCGGGTCGTAGAACGCCTCCGGGGCCCAGGTGTGGGTGTCCATCGAGTGCATCTTCAGCCTGCGGTAGTTGCTGAAGCCGGTGAGGTTCGTGGAGTCCCAGGCGTGGATGTACTGGTTCTTCTGCGTGAAGTCGGTGCCGTTGAGGTCGGTGGCGATGACCACGAAGGTGCCGTCCTGCTTGCGCAGGATGAACGGGTCGCGCAGGCCCTTGGTCCCGGCCGCGGGGGTGACGACGGGGTTGTTCTGGTTCAGCGGGGTCCAGTTGAGGCCGTCGCCGCTGACCGCGAGGTGCAGGCCGTAGTTCGCGCCGGTCATGCCGGGGGACTCGGTGAAGTAGCCCATGACGTAGGCGGCGTAGGTCGCCTGAGCGGTGGGGTGCGAGGACTCGGCGGCGGGCTGGTCGGGGTGCCGCGCGACGGTGTGCTGCGCGGCGGCTTGGTGCGGCGCGACGGCTAGCAGCAGGGTCGCGAGGAGCGGCGCCGCCCGGCGGCCCAGGGACCGGGTACTGACCACGACATTCCTTCCCAGACACCGCCGTCGTCGATGTTCACGCTCACATCGGCGCGCGACGGCAGTGTCGTGTCCGGTGGTGCGGGGGTGTCCGGCGAGGTGGGGCGGGCGGCGGCCGGTTACCGGGATGTTGCGGACGAGTGTGATCGCTCACAACTTGAGTGTCAACCCCCTCCCGGAAGGCGATGTGCTGCGGCCGAGCGGGTTCTTGACATGCGGCGATGCCTGCTTTTTCCACCTCGGCAGTGGTCGTTGTTAGCGCTAACAGGGACGGGTCCGAAACGTCGGGAAAGCGCAGGTGGGGGCGGTGGTGGGAATTGCCAACGGGTGGCGCGGTCGATCGCGGGGGCCGGGGCCGCGCGCTCAGCCGAACCGCTTGACCAGCTCCACCCGCGACCGCACCTCGAGGCGGGCGAAGATGTTCCGCAGGTGGTGCTCGACGGTGCGGTGGCTCAGGAACAGCCGGGCCGCGACCTCCCGGTTGCTCGCCCCCTCCGCGACCAGGCGGGCGATCCTGGCCTGCTGCGGGGTCAGCTCGGCGAAGCCCCCGCCGGCCCGGTCGCCGGGCCGCTCGCCCGCGCGCTCGGCGGTCCGCTCGGCGCCGGGCGCCGTCTCCCCCGCCGCCCGCAGCTCGGCGCGCGCCCGCGCCGCCCAGTGCTCGGCCTCCTGCCGCTCGAAGATGTCCGCGGCTTCCCGCAGCACCTCCCGCGCCACCCTCGGTCGCCGGGACCTGCGCAGCCACCGCCCGTAGACCAGCTGCGTCTTCGCCAGCTCCAGCGCCCCGCCGCTCACCCGGTGCAGCCGCAGCGCCTCGGTGAAGTGCTCCCGCGCGTCGTCCCCGTCGGCCAGCACCCCGAGGCACCGGCGCACCACGGCCTGCCGGGCGGCGCTGCCCCCGCTGTCCGCCCACCGCCGGAACCGCCGCAGCTCCCGCTCCGCCCACCCGACCTCGCCGCACCCGGCCGCCGCCTCCACCAGGTGCGGCACGGCCATGGTGCGGATGCCCTCGTGCACGCCCCCGTACCGCCCCCCGGACTCCAGCGCCCGCAACCGCTCCAGCGCGACGACGGGCCGCTCGCGGGCCAGGTCGACGCAGGCCAGCGCCCACGCCGCCAGCGTCCCGGCGCGGCCGAGGCCGTGGCGGGAGACCTGCTCGGCGGCGGTGTCGACGCGGTGCAGGGCGGTGTCGCAGTCGCCGCGCAGGGCGGACAGCAGGGCGAGGATCACCAGGTGGTCGGCGGCGGCGTTGCGCTGGCCGACGGCCTCGGCGGCGTGCAGGCCCTCGAACGCGGCGGAGAACGCGAGGGCGTGGCGGTCGAGCAGGAGCGCCGACAGGGCCTGGTAGATCAGCGCCCACGGGAGGAACGCGGTGAGCCCGCGCTCGCGGGTGGCGACCACCGCGCCGCCCGCCAGCTCGTGGGCCTTGGCGGAGTCGCCGAGGACGTAGGCGGCGTGCCCGCCCCAGACGCCCGCCTGCGGGACGGGGGTGCGCTCGGCGGTGGCGACGACGGCGCGCAGCAGCGGGACGGCTTCGGCGTGGCGGCCCCGGAAGGTGGCTTCCATGCCGAGGACGTGGTCGAGGACCAGGGCTTGCGGGTCGGGGTCGTCGGGCGCGCGGAGGTCGGCGGCGGCGCGGGCGATCTCGGTGTGCAGGGCGTGGTCGCCCGCGCTGCACGCGGCCTCGCCCGCGAAGCCGAGCGCGAGGGCGGCTTGGGCGCGGTGCGCCCCGGCGAGGTCGGCGGCGGCGCGGAGGAGCCTGCGGGCGGCGCCGTCCGGTTGGCCGCCGCCGAGGTCGAGGCCGCCCCGGACCAGGTCGGCCAGCGCGCGCAGCTCCGGGCTGTCGGACAGGCGGGCGGCGGCGGTGAGGGCGGACCTGGCGGGGCCCGCGGAGCCCGCGGTCCAGTGGTCGGCGGCGGCGCTGACCAGTCGGCGGGCGCGGAGGGCGGGGGCGCTGGTGAGGGCGGCGGCGCGGTCGTGGTCGCGGGCGGCGCGGACGTGGTCGCCGCAGCGGCGGGCGCGCCGGGCCTCGGCGTGCAACCGCTCGGCTTGGGCGTCGCGGGCGCCGGGGGCGGTGGCGGCCTGGTGCCAGGTGCGGCGGGGGCCGGGTGGGAGGGCCTTGGCGAGGGTGGTGTGGGCGGCGTAGCGCTCGGAGAGGGGGAGTTCGGCGGCGAGGGTGGTGCGGGTGAGCGGGCCGGGGATGAGGAGGGGGGCTGCCTCCTGGACGGCGGCGGGGCCCACGTCGGGGAGGCGGGCGAGGGTGTCGGGGTCGAGGTCCGGGTCGACCAGGGAGAGGGCGGCGGCGGTGCGGGCTCGGGGGGAGAGGGCGTGGAAGCGGGCGCGCAGGCGGGAGCGGAGGAGGCTGTCGGCGGGGAGGGCGGTGGGGGCGGGGGCGGTGCCGCCGAGGTGCTCGGCGGTGAGGGCGGCGGCCAGTTCGACCAGGGCCAGGGGGTTGCCGCAGGCCAGGTGGGCGAGGTCGGCGGCCAGGTCGGCGGGGAGGCCGGGGCGGAGGTCGTGGAGGACGCGGAGGGAGTCGGCGTGGGTGAGGGGGGTGAGCTCGACGCTGGGGAGGTGGGGGAGGTCGGTCTCGCAGGCGAGGAGGACGGCGACGGGTTCGGTGGCGAGGTCGGGGAGGAGGGGGAGGAGGGCGGAGAGGTCGAGCAGGTGCGCGTCGTCCACGCAGAGGAGGACGAGGCGGGGGTCGTCGGCGAAGTCGGCGGCGGCTCGGCGGGCGGCGCGGAGCAGCGCGGTCTTGCCTGCGCCGGGACCGCCGCGCAGCACCAGAGCTCCCCCACGGCCCGCGCGGGCGTGGTCGAGCAGTGCGTCCACGGCGACGCGCTGCCGGTCGCGTCCGAGCAGCATTGGTCCAGTCTCACCAGGGGGAGGGTGGGGTGGAAGAGCGTGGGCGTGGCTGACTCTTGACACCGGGTGGGTGGGGGTTCGGGGTGAGCGGACCGCTCGCCGGGGGTGAGCGGACCGCTCACCGGGGATCAGTGGGCCGCTCACCGGGGGCCAACGGACCTTTCACCGGGGATCAGCGGCCCTTTCACCGGGGGCCAACGGACCACTCACCGGGGATGAACGGACCACTCACCGGGAGCCAACGGCCCATTCGCCAGGGATGAACGGACCACTCACCGGGAGCCAACGGGCCGCTCACCGGGGATCAGCGGCCCATTCACCGGGAGCCAACGGACCACTCACCGGGGATCAGCGGTCCATTCACCGGGGATCAGTGGACCGTTCGCCAGAGATGAAAGGACCACTCACCAGGGCCGGGAGCAGCCGGGGGGCGCGAGCGGCGGGGGCTTGTGGCGGGTGCGGGTCGGGGCGGTCTTCGAGTGAGCGGACCGTTCACCGGGAGGCTCCCCGGCACCGGTGGTCGAGCCCTCACCGCCCCCTCTCCCAGGCCCGTGTTCCCACCGGCCCGCACCCCCGACGAGCGCGGGTCGGGCAGGTGGTCGTACCGATGCACGAACCGAGGCGGGTGCCGGAAGGTCGGATTCCCCTGCCCCCCTGCACGAACGAGGTGTGCTCCCGTGCGATTGCGCGCACTCTTCCCCGCCATGGCCCTGCTGGCCGCGAGCGCCGTGGCCGCTCCCCCCGCCGCGCTGGCCGCCGCCAGCCCCTACGAGCGCGGGCCCGCCCCGACCACGGCCAGCGTCGAGGCCGCGCGCGGGCCGTTCGCCACGGCCACGGCGACCGTGTCGTCGGTGTCCGGCTTCGGCGGCGGCACGATCTACTACCCGACCAGCACCGCCGAGGGCACGTTCGGCGCGGTCGCGATCTCGCCCGGTTTCACCGCGACCCAGTCGTCGGTGGCCTGGCTCGGGCCGCGGTTGGCGTCCCAGGGGTTCGTGGTGATCACGATCAACACCCTGTCGACCCTCGACCAGCCCGACAGCCGCGGCTCCCAACTGCTCGCGGCCCTCGACTACCTCACCACCAGCAGCTCCGTGCGCACCCGCATCGACGCCTCGCGCCTGGGCGTGATGGGCCACTCGATGGGCGGCGGCGGTTCGCTGCGGGCGACGGTGTCCCGGCCCTCCCTGCAGGCCGCGATCCCGCTGACCCCGTGGCACACCACCAAGAACTGGTCGAGCTCGCGGGTCCCCACGATGATCATCGGTGCGGAGTCGGACAGCACCGCCCCGGTCTCCTCGCACTCCGAGCCGTTCTACACCAGCATGACCTCCGCGCCGGAGAAGGCGTACCTGGAGCTGAACAACGCAGGCCACTCCGCCCCGACCTCGGCGAACACGACGGTGGCGAAGTACAGCATCTCCTGGCTCAAGCGGTTCATCGACGACGACACCCGCTACGACCAGTTCCTCTGCCCGGCCCCCTCCCCCAGCTCGCTGATCGAGGAGTACCGGGCGACCTGCCCGCACAGCTGACCGGACTCGCCCCGCCCGACCCGGCCCTCGGGGTCGGGCGGGGCGGACCACCACCGGCCGGAACGCGCGGAGAGCCGACGGCTCACCCCGACCCGCGACGCGCTCGGCCCCCGGAGCGGCCCCCGCACCCTGCACGCGGGGGCCGCTGCCCGGTCCGCGCGCCACCCCCGCACCCGCTCGGGAAGGCCGCCGCACGGGCCGCGCCCGTGCCCGCCCCGCTCGGGAAGGCCGCCGCCCGGCGCACGCTCCCCCGCCCGCAGGGGCCGCTACCCGCTCCGAGCCCCTCCCCCGCTGGTCCATCGGTGTGAAACTCCCCTGCGGACTCGGCCCAGTCGGTACCGTCCGGCCGTGGCCAAGACCAAGATCCGCTTGGGTTCGGAGTTCACCGGGCTGTGGCTGTCCAACGCGGTGGCCAACCTCGGTGACGGCCTGTCCGTGGCCGCGGGCCCCCTGCTGCTGGCCTCGCTCACCTCGGACCCCCTCCTGGTCGCCGCCTCCCTGTTCGCCCAGCAGGCCCCCTGGCTGCTGTTCTCCCCGCTGGGCGCGGCCCTGCTCGACCGGGGCCCGGACCGCCGCCTGCTCCTGACCGCCCTCACCACCACCCGCTGCGCCGTGGTCGCCGCCCTGGCCGTGCTGGTCTGGCTGGACCTGGCCACCGTCCCCGTCGTCTACGCCCTGCTGTTCACACTCGGCGCGGCGGGCGCGCTGGCGGACGGCGCGATCTCCGCCCTGCTCCCCGCGCTCGTCCCGGCCGCCGACCTGGGCGCGGCGAACTCGCGCGTCAGCGCGGGCACCCTCGCGGGCAGCACGCTCCTGGGCCCGGCGCTGGGCGCCTGGCTGTTCGCGGTGGCCGCCGCCGCCCCGTTCACCGTCGAAGCGCTCGGCTTCGCCGTCGCGGCCGTCCTGCTGCGCGGGCGGCGCCAGGCCCAGGCGCCGCCGATCGAGGTCGTCACGCGCGCCGCCCCGCCACCGCCGCCGAGCCTGGCCGAGGGCCTGCGCTGGCTGTGGCACAACCGCCTGCTGCGCCTGCTGGCCCTGGCGCTGCTGCTGATGAACATGACGCTCTACGGCTTCCTCGGCGTCCTGGTCCTCTACGCCCGCGAACGCCTGGACGCCGGACCCGCCGCCTTCGGCCTGCTCCTGGCCGCCACCGCCGCGGGCGGGGTCCTGGTGGTCCCGCTGGCGCCGCGCCTGGTGGACCGCTTCGGCCCGGTCCCGCTGCTGCGCGCCGGTCTGGTCGTGGAGACCCTCGCCCACGTCGCCCTCGCCCTGGTGCGGGTGTTCCCGGCCGCGATCGCGGTGCTGGTCGCGTTCGGCGCGCACTCGGTGCTGTGGGGCACGATCACCAGGACGGCCCGCGCCCGCGTGGTCCCGGACCGGTTGCGCCGGTCGGTGAACGGCGCGTTCCTGCTGTTCAGCTCAGGCGGCGCGGCGCTGGGGGCGATCCAGGGCGGGCTCGTCGCGCGGGCCTTCGGCGTCACGGGGCCGCTGTGGGTGGCGGCCGGGGTGGTCGGCCTGCTGTCCGTGCTGATGTGGCAGCTGCTGGCGGTGGTGGGCGGCGAGGACGGGTGAGCGGGCGCTACTCGCTCTTCCAGGCCGCGTCGTAGCGCTGCTGCCGCAGCTCGTCCTGCGCGGCGGCCCGCGCCTTCCTGGCCCGACCGGCGTCGCCGTTCTCGTAGCCGTACTTGGACACCCGGTTCTCGGTGCTCTCGATCGCGTAGGACATCGCGAAGTACACGCCCACGATCAGCCCCAGCGAACCGCACGCGACGGCCAGCGGCAGCGGCGAGCCCAGGCCCAGCACCAGCCCGGCGGCGATGATGATCGTCAGCGGCAGGACCTGCACGAACGCCCGGACCGTGAACCACACCAGCCAGGACGGCTTGGTGGCCTGCTCGAAGATCCACTCGCGGTACCGCTGGGGCAGCCTGCCCCCGATCAGGTACCACAGGCGCAGTGCGAGGGGCGGGCGGTTCACGGTGCCTCCTTGGCAGCGGCGATCAGGCGGGTCAGCGCCCCGTGCAGGTCCTGGAGCTGGTCGAGCTCCACGCCGAGGCGGTCGACCACGGCGGGCGGGATCTTCAGCGCCTCCTGGCGCAGCGCCTGCCCCTGCGGGGTGAGCGTCACGGCCAGCACGCGCTCGTCGTCGGCGTCCCGGCCGCGCTGCACGTACCCGATCGCCTCCAGCCGCTTGAGCAGCGGGGACAGCGTGCCGGGGTCGAGCGCGAGCAGCCCGCTCAGCTCCTTGACCGACAGCGGCGCGCCCTGCCAGAGGGCGAGCATCACGAGGTACTGGGGGTGGGTGAGCCCCAGCGGTTCGAGCAGTGGCCGGTAGACCGAGACCACGGTCCTGGACGCGATCGAGAGCGCGAAGCAGACCTGCCGCTCCAGGGCCAGCGGGTCCTCGGCGTTGCTTTGTGTGCCAACCATTTGCACACCACGGTAGAGCAGGGCGCGGCTCGGGGGCTCCGCCGGACGGCCAGTTGTCCGGGAGATCACACCGGCGGACGGGGCGGGAAGGGGAGGTGGGACCGGGCGGCGGAACGGGCGGCGGGAAAAGGGTGAACAACACCTGAAGCGCACCCGGAGAAAATCCCGTGGAACACCGCAGGGACGCCCGGAACAACACGATCACCGGTCAGGGGTATTACCGGGAGCGCAGGTGCGACAGGCGCGAAGAATGTGGGGAGCCGTCCGTCGGTTCACGACGGACAGCTCCCCGCGCGATGTGGTCGACCACCGGGAGGAGGAACGTCCTCGCAGCTCAGAGCAGCTTCAGCGGGGACGGCGACCGCGCGGGCGGAGAACTCCGCTCAGCGGGCTGATCGCCATTGCGCACTCCTCGTCCGGTGTGCCCCCATCCTGCACGACCGAACGCTAGGACGTCAAACAATGAACAGGTGAACGCCCCGTGCCCAATCAGTGGGAACGCATCGCCGAGGATTCGCGCCGCCGCCGGGAACCGGCTATCACGCCCACGCGCGCGGCCCCGGCTGCCCCAGCCGTCGGGCCAGGCGGTCGGCGCGGGCGGTGAGCGCCTCGGCCCTGCGGGTCAGCGGCTCGGGGTCCGCGCCGCCGCGCCGGTCGGCGTCGGCGGCCGAGCCCGCCAGGTCGGCGCAGTCGGTGACCAGCGCCAGGTACTCGGCCCGCGCGGCAGGCGTGACCAGGTCGTCCAGCTCGACGATCCGCTGCGCCAGCTCCCCGGTGGCCGCGCTGAGCCGGGACCGGGCGTCCCGCTCCCCCTCGGCCCGCGCCCGCCCCCTGGCCACCGCGCCACCGGCGCGCCCGCCCAGCAGGTACAGGGCCGCCGACCCCACCAGCACCGCGAGCAGCGCGGCGGCGGCGAGCAGGTGGCGGGCGGGCGACGGGCTGAGCACCCGGCCGCCGTCGGGCACGGTCCCGGCGCGCACGAGCTGGTCGTAGTTCACCGCGACGATCTTCAGCGCCTCCAGGGGCCGGTCGGCGAACTGGTGCACGCCCCGGCGGATCGCCAGCTCCGCCACGAACGCCCGCCCGAAGTTCTCCTCGCCCCGCCCCGGCAGCAGCGCGCACCCGTAGCTGGCGTACTCGCCGCCCTCCCGGCTCAGCAGCAGCACGACGGTCCCGTCGGCGGCGCGCTCCAGGTCGTCGCAGCCGTCGCGCAGGTCCGCCTCGGGCTCCAGGAACACCACGACGAGCCTGCGGTTGCCGATGATCCGCTCGGCCGCCGCCTGGTCGAGCTCGACGCCGGGCGCCGCGTACACCGAGGACTGGGCGACCTGCCGCGCGGCGGGCCCGTCGAACAGCCCGCCGCTCCACACCGCCCACCCGGCGAGGGCCAGGCAGGCCACGAGGACCGCCGCGCACGCGGCCGGGACGCGCCTCACGCGAGGCTCCCGCGCAGGTAGGCGGACGGCCGGTAGTCGGGTCGGCCGAGCTGCCTGGCGGTGGTGTCCAGCTCGGCCTCGGCGGCGTCGAGCAGGCGGCGCACGTGGGCCTCGGGCAGCCCGGTCTCCAGCGCCTCGCGGGCCGACCCGAGGCGGGCGAGCCCGCGCGTGAGCGAGGCGTCGCGGCTGAGCGCGGACACCTCGACGGCGAGCGCGGACAGCGCGGCGAGCCGGGCCGGGCTGGTGCGCGGCTCGCCGGGGCGCACCCGCGCGGCGCGGGCGCTGAGCGCCAGGAACGCCGCGACGCAGCCGGTGAACGCCCACGGCAGCGCGGGCAGCGCGATGTCGAGCGGGTCGGGCGCCCGGTAGGGCAGGGGGCGGTCGAACAGGCCCGCGTAGCGCAGGTCGGTGACCCGGTCCAGGTAGGCGGCCAGTATCACCGCCTGCGGGTAGGCGTAGGCGTCGATGCGGTCGGAGAACTGGCCGTAGAAGCTGGCGGCGGCGACCTCGGCGAAGTCGTCCGCGTGCGGGCCGTGGTACTCGACCCAGTTGCCGTACATGACCACGACGGGCCGGTCCGGGAACACCGCGGTGAGCGCGGAGCCGTAGTCGGGGACGGGCGCGTCGCGCTCCTGCACCGGGAACACCGCGTAGAGCGCGTCGCCGGGGAACGCGTCGGGCTTGTCCGGGACCTCGTCGAGCGCGGCTCCGGGGGCGACGTGCGGCAGGCCGTCGCGCAGGTCGGCGGCGACCGCCTCCAGCTCCTGCGGGGTCGGCTCGCGCCTGCGGAACGGGTCGACGTCGGCGGGCGCGAGGCCGCCGACGTGCAGCGCGACCAGGTCGAGCACCTCGTTGGTGACGTCGGCGAGCGCGAACTGGGCGCGCCAGCCGGGGATGGTGTCCGGGTAGGCCTGGTTGACGCCGTCGGTGACCTCGGTGCCCATGACCAGGACGGTGGCGTTCTCGACGTCGCGGACCCGGTCGCGCTCGTCCTCGTCGAGCCCGGCGGGGGCGACGAGGACGCGCACGTCGGTGCCCGCGACGGCGGCGTCGACCAGCGCCTCGTCCCAGGTGGCGGTGGCCCCCGGCAGCCGGACCACCGGGGCGGCCTCGACCAGCGCGGTCATCTCCTCCACGCTGGGCACGGTCAGGCCCGCCAGCTCGCCCGCCGCGCCCTCGGGCACGGGTTCGCGCGGTGACGGGGACTCGCCGTAGCTGACGTCGACGGCGCGGCGCTGGGCGAGCAGGAACACCACGAGCACGACGACCGCGATGGCCAGCGCGGCGAACCGCACCGCGCGGAGCACCGGGGCCTCAGCCATGGAAGCTCCCCCGCCACAGCCGCTCGGCGCGGCGGGCGCAGTCGGCGGCGACGCGCGCGGAGGCGGCGCCGCCCCGGTTGGCCATGAGCAGCTCGGCGCGGGCGAGCAGGCGCTCGGCCTCCGGGCAGTACCAGCCGCCCGCGTCGCGGCTGATCGCGGCGCTGTCGATGGCGGCGAGCGCGGTGGAGCGGGCCACGACGGCGGTCCGGGCGCTGGCGCGGGCGCGCGGGACGAACGCCGCGCCGAAACCGGCGATCACCAGCACGGCCGCTCCGAGCAGCCAGACCATCCACATGCGCGCGCCATTCCAGGTGAGGTGTGCACCTGATTGTGCCCGGTCGGGTGATGGTCGGCGGTGGGGCCGGGGGTGTGTGGGGGCACGTCGCGTCCTCGGTCTCGTCCTGCGGCTCGTCCCGTGGCCCGGCCTCAGCGCGCGCCGAGCAGGTCGACCAGCTCGCCCAGCGCCTGGCCCAGCTCGCGGTCGACGCGGACGGCGGCGCGGTCGTCGCCCCTGGTGATGCCCCGGTTGAGGATGGCGACGGGCTTGCCGGACTTGGCGGCGTGGCGCACGAACCGCAGGCCGGACATGACGGTCAGCGAGGAGCCGAGGACGAGGAGGGTGTCGGCGGCGTCGACCAGGTCGTAGCAGCGGCGCACGCGCTCGGGCGGGACGTTCTCGCCGAAGAAGACGACGTCGGGCTTGAGGACGCCCCCGCAGCGGGCGCAGTCCACCACGCGGAAGCCCGCGACGGCCTCGGCGGGCAGGTCGGCGTCGCCATCCGGGTTGACCCGGTCCGCAGTGGCGGTGAAGCCGGGGTTGGCCTCGTGCAGCCGGGCGTCGTGCTCGGCGCGGTCGGTGGTGGCGCCGCAGTCCAGGCAGATCACGCGGTGGAGGCTGCCGTGCAGCTCGACGACGTCGGTGGCGCCGCCGTCCTGGTGCAGGCCGTCGACGTTCTGGGTGATGACCGCGTCGACCAGGCCCGCGCGCTGGAGGGCGGCGACGGCGCGGTGGCCGTCGTTGGGCTCGGCGCGGCGCATGGCGCGCCAACCGACGTGGGCGCGCGCCCAGTAGCGGCGGCGGTCCTCGGCCGAGGCGGTGAAGTCCTGGTAGGTCATCGGGGTGTGCTTGCGCAGGCTGCCCTCGGCGCCCCGGTAGTCGGGGATGCCGGACTCGGTGGACAGGCCCGCCCCGCTGAGCACCAGCGCGCGACCGGGGCGCAGCAGGTCGACCAGCGGGGTGAGCGAGGTCGTCCTGGGCAGCGGGTCGCCGGTGGCGGTCCAGGTGAGGGTCGGGCGTGTCCGCATGGGACGAGGGTACGACCGGGGGTGGGGTGGGCGCGGGGTGCGGGGCTCCTCCCCCCGCAGCGCGCTGCTCCGGTCGGGCGGCGGCGCTGCGACCACCCGATGGTCACCCTGCCGACAGGGTCGACCGCGCTCCGCTTATGTGATAGCCATCTATCAGAACGCTCGTCGCCTGATGGCAGGAGAACACCGTGAGCGAGACCGCCGTGCGTCCGGCGCCGGAACTGCCGGTGCACATGCGCAGGAACGGCTTCGACCCCCACCCCGCGCTCACCGAGCTGCGCGACTCCGGCGGCATCCGGCGCGAGCGCACCCCGATGGGGCTGGACGCGTGGGTGGTGAGCAGGCACGAGGACGTGCGCCGGGTCCTGTCGGACACCTCGACGTTCAGCAACAACAGCGAGGACCTGCCCACGCTCGCCGACATGCCGCCGGAGGAGCGCAGGAGGCGGCTGTCGGGGAACCTGCTGGCGCTCGACCCGCCCGACCACACCAGGGTGCGCAGGCTGCTCACGCCGGAGTTCACGATCCGGCGGATGCGGCGGCTGGAGCCCCGGATCAAGCAGATCGTGGACGACCACCTGGACGCCATGGAGCAGGCCGGTCAGCCCGCCGACGTGGTGCGCGACTTCGCGCTGCCGGTGCCGTCGCTGGTGATCTGCGAGCTGCTCGGCGTGCCCTACGAGGACCGGGAGGACTTCCAGCGGCGCAGCAACCTGCTGCTGGACATGTCGCTGCCGATGGCGGAGCGCAGGCGGGTGGCCGAGGAGTCGCGGGCCTACATGGCGCGGCTGGTCGCGGGCGCGAAGGCCGATCCCGGCGAGGACCTGCTGGGGACGCTCGTGCGCGAGGACGAGCTGGACGACGACGAGCTGATCGGGATCGCGTCGCTGCTGCTGATCGCCGGGCACGAGACGACCTCGAACATGCTCGGGCTGGGCACGCTGGCGCTGCTGCGCGACCCCGAGCAGCTGGCGCTGGTGCGCGACGACGAGACCGTGACCGAGCGGGCCGTCGAGGAGCTGATGCGGTGGCTGAGCGTGGTGCACACCGGCAGCGGGCGGAAGGTGCTGCGGGAGGTCGAGCTGGGCGGGCAGGTGCTGGCCGAGGGCGACTGGGTGGTGTGCGCGCTGCCGGGGGCGAACCGGGACCCCGGACTGGTGCAGGACCCGGAGCGGCTGGACGTGCGGCGCGGGTCGCCGGGGCACGTGGCGTTCGGGCACGGGCTGCACCACTGCCTGGGCGCGCCGCTGGCGCGGATGGAGATGCGGATCGCGTTCCCGGCGCTGCTGCGGCGCTTCCCCGGACTGCGGGAGGTGGAGGGGTACGAGCCCTCGTTCCGGTCGTACCACGTGGTGTACGGGTTGAGCGAGCTGCCCGTGCGGTGGTGACCCTGGTGGTTTCCGGGTGAGTGGCGGGAGGCGCGTCGTGGGGTGTCGCGCCTCCCGCCGGTGGGTGTTCGGCGCGGCGGGCCGTCCGGTTCGGGTGGGCCCGCGCGCCGGTCCGGTGGTGCGGTCGAGCTGGAGGTGCGTGGTGGGCGAGCGGGTCGAGGCGGATCGGGACGTGTGCGTCGGGGCCGGGATGTGCGTGATGACGGCGGGCGCGGTGTTCGACCAGGACGACGACGGGATCGTGGTGGTGCTGGAGGGCGAGCCGGGTGGGGACGACGCGGCGCGGGCGCGGGACGCGGTGGCCTACTGCCCGTCGGGGGCACTGCGCCTGGTCACCGGCTGACCTGCCGACGTACGGTGCGCGGGTGCCCGCAAGATCCCCGCAGGACCGGTTCGTCCCGTCGAGTCCCCCCGCCGGGTCGTCGCCGGGAGGACCGGCGCGCGCGGACGGCGGGGCGGCGGGCGCGGTGCGCCCGAGGCGGGCCGACGCGCGGCGCAACCACGACCGGATCGCGCGGGCGGCCGTGGAGGCGTTCGGCCGCCGGGGGCCCGAGGGGCCGAGGTTGGAGGACGTGGCGGCGCTGGCCGGGGTCGGCGTGGCGACGGTGTACCGCCTGTTCGGCGACCGGGACGGGGTGCTGCGGGCGGCGTTCGAGCTGTTCTTCGCCGAGCGGGTGGCGCCGCTGGTGCTGGAGGCGAAGGCGGGTTCCGATCCCGGAGCCGGGCTGCGGCTGGTGGTCGCGGGGGCGGTGGAGGCGTTCGCGGACCACCGCTCGCTGGTGGTCGCGGCCAAGCACGCCGCCCTGATCGAGCCGGAGACCCTGGACCGGCTGCTCGGCGAGATGGCGGACCTGCTGCTGGAGGCGCAGCGGCTCGGCCAGGTGCGCGACGACGTGGTGGTGGGCGACCTGGGCGGGCTGCTGATGATGGCGCTGGCGGTCTCCCAGCTGCCGGACCGCCTCCGGAACCTGGCCCTGCTGTGGGACGGCCTGCGCCCCGGCGGTTCGGCCCTGCCCGCGCCCGAGGGCTGCCGACACCCGAGCGCCGCCGACGGCGGGGCCCCACCGGTCTAGCGCGCCCGGACGCAGGCCACGTCCACCAGGCCCGCGGTCCTCGACGCGAGTCCAGCAGGCGGTGGCCGGGCACGCGGCCCCCTGCTCCGGGCGCAGGGGTCCCCGCCCCCTTGCGGCGCGGCGGGAACGGGACCGGTGGGCGCCCGGTGCCGGGGGTCGGCCGCACCCGCCACCGGGGGTCCGCCCGCGCGGCAGGCCCGGTCCGGGGCGAGTGCGCCCCAGCCGGGTGACGCAGGCCGTTCCCCCGGCGCTACCGCCGGGTATTCCTCAGCTCCCCCTCCCCGCTGCCGTCGCCCGACGTGGTCCCGCCGAACGCCGCCGGGTCCCGTGGCGCGTGCCGCGCCCGCCGCGACAGCGAGAGGAGAGGCCCCATGCTCGGCTGGAAGTCCCGGAGGGCCCAGCAGGGGACCGAGGGGCGCGAGCCCGGTCCCCGGACCGCCGCCGACACCGGTGAGGCCGACGCGCTGCGCGACGAGGTGGCCGCCCTCAAGCAGGAGCTGGAGTTCGTCAACGAGCGCTACGGCCTGATGATCAAGGCCTCGGACATCGGGCTGTGGGACATGTCGGTCGTCGCGGGCGACCCGGTCAACGCCAGCAACGAGTTCTGGTGGTCCGACCACCTGCGCAAGATGCTCGGGTTCACCGACGAGCGGGACTTCCCGAACGTGCTGGACAGCTGGGCCTCACGCCTGCACCCGGACGAGAAGGACTCCGTGCTGGGCGCGTTCGCCGCGCACCTGAACGACCGCACCGGCCGCATCCCCTACGACATCGAGTACCGCCTCAAGCGCAAGACCGGCGAGTACCGCTGGTACCGCGCCAGCGGCACGACCCGGCGGGACGAGGCGGGCGTCCCGCTGCGCGTCGCGGGCGCGCTGCTGGACATCGACACCCAGAAGACGCTGATGACCGCCGCGCTGGGCTTCGTGGACCGCCTCGGCGACAGCGCGACCGAGCTGTCCGAGGTGAGCAACCGCATGTCGGACACCACGCAGACGGCCGTGTCGGTCACCGAGACGGCGGTCTCGGCGATCGAGAAGCTCGGCGAGAGCAGCCTGGAGATCGGCAAGGTCGTGCAGTTCATCACCACGATCGCCGACCAGACGAACCTGCTGGCGCTGAACGCGACCATCGAGGCGGCCCGCGCGGGCGACTCGGGGCGCGGCTTCGCCGTGGTGGCCAACGAGGTCAAGGAGCTGGCGAGCGAGACGTCGCGGGCGACCGACGACATCGGCCACAAGGTCGACGTCATCAAGGAGGACACCACGCGCGCGGTCTCCGCGATCCAGGAGATCAAGCAGATCGTGACGCTGATCGACTCGTTCCAGACGACGATCGCGTCGGTGGCCGACCACCAGCGCGAGGCCGCGCAGGACGGCCGGGCGCTGCGCGCGATCGGCGGCTGACGGGAGGCGTCCGGCGCGGTCGGGGTGGTGGTGCGCTCCCGACGGCGCCGGCCGGTGGACCCGCCTCCCTGGGGGACGCGGGTCCGCCGACGTCCGCGACCGGACCGCTCGCCGGTCGTGGGAGCAGCGGTGGCCCGGCCCTTTCGCAGGGGGCCGGGCCACCGCTGTTCGCGTTCCGGGGCCGTCGAGTTCCGGGGCCGTCGCGGTCCGGGGCCGTCCCGTTCCGGACCTGCGCGGTCCGGGGGCGGGCTCAAACCGGGATGATCATGCCGGGGAAGGTCTTCGAGCCGGTGCAGTGCGGGCACTCGCGGCCGTTGTCGACGGTCCTGGGGACGCCGCCGATGACCGCCGCCACCGGGTTCGCCAGGTAGCCCGCGCCGCCGCAGAGGTGGCAGATGGTCCTGGCCTCGGCCGTCACGGTGAACAGGCCGTCCTCGTCGTCCTCGTCCTCCTCCAGCTCGTCGACGACCTCGTCGAAGTCGTCGTCGGCCTCGTCGTCGCCCTCGAACTCGAAGTCGTCGTCGTACTCGTCGTACTCACCGTCGTCGGGCTCCTCGCGGCCGTCGCCGCCAGCCTCGCGATCCGCCATCGAGCCACCCCGAACGTCGCACGCCTTGCAGGAGCACCGATCGTAACCGCCGGGCGCGGGGCGGGCCCCGGACCGGGTCCCGCGCGGGCGGTCAGGGGGCCTGCGGACCGGCTGCGGGCAGGGACACCACGATCGTCAGGCCGCCGCCGGGGGTGTCCTCGGCGGTGATCGCGCCGCCCATGGCCTCGGTGAAGCCCTTCGCCACGCTGAGCCCCAGGCCGACGCCGGGCGCGGCGTCCCGGTCGCCCAGGCGCTGGAACGGGGCGAACACCGCCTCCGCCGTGTGCCTGGGGACGCCGGGGCCGTGGTCCACCACCCGCAGCTCGACGCGGTCGCCGTGCGCGCTGGCCCGGACCGCCACCGCGGGGGTCGCGGCCGTCGCCTCCGGGTCGCCGCCCGCGCGGGGCGCGGGCCTGCGGCTGCCGTGGCGCAGGGCGTTGTCCACGACGTTCGCGACCACCCGCTCCAGCAGGCCGAGGTCGGCCCGGACCGGGGGCAGGTCCTCGCGGACCTCCACCAGCACCCGGTCCCGCTCGTCGATGCCCGCGAGCGCCGCCGCGACCGCCTCGTCGCAGCCGATCGCCTTGAGCACCGGGGTCACCGCGCCGGTCGCGAGGCGGGAGGAGTCCAGGAGGTTGTCGACCAGGCCGGTGAGCCGGTCCGCCGACAGCTCGACCGCCTCCAGCAGCTCGGCGGTGTCCTCGGCGGACAGGGTCAGCTCCGGGTCGCGCAGGCTGCCGACCGACGCCTTGATGGAGGTGAGCGGGGTGCGCAGGTCGTGGCCGACCGCCGAGAGCAGGGCGGTGCGCAGCTGGGTGGTCTCGGCGAGGCGGCGGGCGTCCTCGGCCTGGGCGGACATGCGCTGGTGGCGCAGGGCCAGGAGCGCCTGACCGGCGGCGCCCTCGAGCGCCCTGCGGTCGCCCGCCGCCAGGGGCCTGCCGCGCAGGGCGAGGCGCACGTCCGGGTTCACCGGGACGTCCACGTCGGCCTCGTCGGGGTCGGCGCAGGGGTTCGGGCCCGCCGAGGCCACCGGGGTCCAG